>DATAEH010000239.1:0-16959 GCA_036258115.1 Streptosporangiaceae bacterium | reverse complement strand
GCGGAAACCCGGACAGGCAGGCTGGTAGGGGGCATTTCAACCGCCATCCAGCGCTCCTGGTCCTCGGCTAGCGCAGCCCAGTAGGCGGCGCGGGCACGCACCACGGCGGTGGCGTCGCAGCCCGCGGCGGCGCCATTGACAGCCGGCCGTCTTGCCTCCGCGATGATCTCGTTGACCGTCCTGGTCAGCGTGTCGACGTCGCCGATGACTCTTGTCATGACCTCTTGGTCAGCGCCGAGTGCCTCGGCGTCGATCCGTAGCGCCGTCAGCGGCGTGCGCAGGCGATGGGAAAGGTCAGCCAGCGTTTCCCGCTCATGCGCGAGCAACTCGCCGATGCGGGTCGCAAGGAGGTTGAGCCCATTGCTGACCTGTCGGATCTCGGGAGGACCGTCAGACGGAGCGCGAGCGGTCAGGTCGCCGGACGCGAGCTGGTTAGCGGCCATAGCGACGTTACCCAGGGGTCTGACCAGCGACTTCGTGAGCTGGGCGGCCACGACGACGGCCAGTGCCAAAAGTCCGACAGCTAGCAGGCCGAGCAGCAGCCAGGCATGGGTGACGCCATGGCGCAGCTGGGAGTCGGGAACGAACGTCCTGATCACGGCCGTCCCGTCCGGCAGTCCCTGGACTGCGACGAAGATCGCCACCCCGCCGGGCGCTGGCTCGCTGAAACTCCTGCCCCGTGCGGCCAGGGCGGCGCCGGACGTGCGCGGAGCCCGCGCGCCGAGTCGCCGCCCGTCGGGCAGGAAGATCGTGACAGGCTCGCTCGGGTTCTGCTGGTTAACCCGCTGGACCGATGCCCGCAGCTCCCGTCCACTGACGGTCGCGACCAAGGGCGCCATGAACTGGGCGCGGATGGTCCCGCCCGATGCCGCACTGTCGCCTGCGAAGGTGCGCAGCAGCAACGCGAGCGGCAGCATGAACGAGACCCACGATCAGCGAGGCGATCGCGAACACCAGCAAGATGACTCGGAGCTTCATAAGGGCACTACGGAGGGTTATGTGGGAGCGGCCAGCTTCACTCCGACACCGCGGATGGTTTGCAGGTACTTGGGGTGCTGGGCGTTTTCGCCTAGCTTGCGTCGCAGCCAGGAGACGTGCACGTCAACCGTCTTGTCGGCACCGCCGTACGGCATCCGCCAGACGTGGGTGAGCAGTTCGCGCTTGGTGACGACCTGACCCGCACGTGCGGCCAGGTAGTACAGCAGCTCAAACTCGCGCCTGGACAGGTCGAGCGGCTGATTGTCGAGCGTCGCTTCGTGTGCGTCCTCGTCCAGGCGGAGCTCGCCGACGACAATTGGGTCCATCCTCCGCTCGTCCATGGCTACGGCACGCCTCAGCACCGCCCTGACCCTAGCCTCGATCTGGCCGACGCCGAAGGGCTTGACCAGGTAGTCGTCGGCTCCCGCGTCCAGCACCTTGACGATGTCCTGCTCGTCGTCCCTTGCGGTCGCCACGACGACCGCCACTTTGCTGATCGCTCTGATCATGCGCAGGAATGGCTGAACAGATTCATGAATCCCACCCCTGCGACGGCGCTGAGCAGGGTTGCGCGCCAGGTTCAGGGTGGAGAGCCTGCGCAGGCCGTCATCGCGTCTAAAGGTGAGCCGATGTCTGTGTCGCATAGCAGTTAACGAAATCGGGAAATGCGTTAAGAGAGCACCAAGAGCGGTTCAAGGGCACGCTGCCGTTTAGGAATGCATGCCGAAGCAACGCTTACGTGCGATGCACAACGCGGTCGAGCCGGATAGCGATGTACCCGAGCGTCGAGACCGCCGCGACGATCACGAGGTCGGTGATGGTCAGTGGCTTGGTGTGGAGCACGTCGCGCAGGAACGGCACGTACAGCGCGGCGAACTGCAGGCCGAGCGCCCCGGCGATCGCGACGAGCAGGGACGGGTTGGCAAATGTTCCTGGCCGGGCTCGGGACCCAGCCGCCACCGCCAGCTGGGTCGCTCCGAGGGCGAAGAACGCGATGCTCTGCCAAGGCCGGCCTGTCGCGTGCGCCCACAGTGCCATGCCTAGCGTCACACCGGCGATCACCACGCCAACCCGGATGATGCGCTGCCAGAGCCCGCCGCCGAGCACGCTTTCTGCCGGAGGCCGGGGCGGGCAGCGCATGACGCCCGGGCTGGCTGGCTCTCCACCGAGCGCGACGCCGGGCAGGCCATGAGTGAGCAAGTTGATCCAGAGGATCTGGGCCGGCAGCAAGGGGAGGGCAAAGCCCACGAAAGGTCCGATCAGCATGACGACGATTTCGGCCAGCCCGCCGGACAATCCGTACAGCAGGAACCGCCGTATGTTGCCGTAGACGCGGCGGCCTTCTTCCGCGGCCTTGACCACCGTGCCGAGTTCGTCGTCGGCTAGGACCAGGTCCGCCGCCTGGCGGGCGACTTCTGTTCCCCGTTTGCCCATCGCGACCCCAATGTCGGCGCGGCGGAGGGCTGGGCCGTCGTTCACACCGTCGCCGGTCATTGCCACCACGTCACCCGCCGCCTGCCGGGCGCTGATGATGTCGAGCTTCTGCTCAGGCGTAGCCCTGGCGAACACCTGGGCCCTCGCGGCGGGCTCGGCTCGGCGGCAGTCGACCACCTGGCCGTCGCCTGCGATGATGCCGACCTCCGCAGCGACGGCCCTGGCTGTAGCAGGATGATCACCCGTGATGAGGATCGGGGTTATGCCCGCTGCATGGCAGGAGGCGATGGTCGCGGCCGCAGCCTGCCTGGGCGGATCCAGGATGCCGACCAGGCCGAGCAGGCTGAGGCCGGACTCCAGCTCGGCTGCCGGAGGCAGCTCGCTTCGCTCGGCTGCAGCGACCGCGAGGACGCGGAGCCCGTCGGCGGCAAGCTGGTCCGCGCGGCCGCGGGCGCGGTGAATCACGTCTTTGTCGTCGGCAAGCACGTGCTCAGACAGCACGGCTTCGGGCGCGCCCTTGCAGAAAAGCCGGACGCCTCCTGCAGGCAGCCGGTGCACGGTTGTCATCCGCTTGCGCTCGCTGTCGAAGGGCAGTTCGGCGGCGCGGGGAAGTCGTTTGCCGAGCACATCGGCGTCAAGTCCGAGCTTGGCAGCCGCCGACAACAGCGCTGCTTCTGTCGGGTCGCCCACTGCCGTCCACTCTGTTTGCTCCTGCGCCGGCGCGCGCAGCGCGGCGTCGTTGCACAGCGCACCTGCTGTGAGAAGTGCGGCGAGGTCCGGCGCATCATCTGCTTGGACGCCTCTGCCGCCCCGTGTCACGGCGCCGTGCGGGGAGTAACCCGTGCCGCCGATCTCGGCAGCTCCCGCGCTGGTCCATAGCCGCCTAGCCACCATGTTGCCTTCAGTCAGCGTGCCCGTCTTGTCGGTGGCCAGGACCGTCACTGAGCCCAGGGTCTCCACCGCCGGTAGCCGCCTGATCAGAGCGTTTCTCGCCGACATCCGGCGCGCGCCAAGAGCCAGCGCAAGCGTGACAACGGCCGGCAGGGACTCGGGAACCGCGGCCACGACCAGGCTGATCCCGGTTATCACCATTAGCTCAACTGGCTGGCCTTTGACCAGCCCGATCGCCAGGACGATCGCGCAGAGGGCGGCAGCGGCAACGGCCAGGAGCCGCCCGGTGCCGGCCAGGCGCAGTTGCAAGGGGGTGAGGCCGTGACGCTCTCCTACGAGTTGGGCTATCCGCCCCATCGCGCTGGCCGCACCGGTCGCCGTCACCACGGCCCGGCCGCGTCCGCGGGTGACCACCGTTCCCGCGGAGACGACATCGCCGTCACCACCTGCGGTCTTGTCCACAGGAACCGACTCGCCGGTCAAGGCTGACTCGTCCACGAGCAGCGCGGCAGCCTCCACCAGGCACGCGTCGGCGGGCACAATGTCGCCCTCGGCCAGCACCAGCATGTCCCCGACGACGACTCCGGAGGCCGGGATCTGACGTTGCTGACCGTCGCGCAGCACCTTCGCGTCCGGCCCGGTCAGTTCGGCCAGGGCCGCAATCGCCCGCTCAGCCTTAACCTCCTGGATCACCCCTACGGTGCTATTGACGACGATCACGAACAAGATGACCGATGCGTCCGTCCAGTCACCGGTCGCCAGCGTGAGCACCGCCGCAACGAGCAGAACCACGATCAATGGGTCCCGTAGTTGCCCCGCGACCAGGCTCCACAGCGGAACGCGCCGCGCTTGCGGCAACTCGTTAGGCCCGTCGCGACGCAAGCGCAACTCGGCCTCGGCTGAGGACAGGCCTCGTTCTACCAGGGCCGCAGGTAGCCGGTCCAGACTCGCGAAGTCCAGATCGGTTGCTGATCCTGATTGCGGCGTCATGCGGGCTGTCTTTCCGCTCGTCGCTTGAGGCCTCGCAGCATGCCGGTCGCCATTATCCAGTCAGCCGGGATGATGAGCGCCACGTATGCCGCGGCGAGCCAGAACGGCGCCGAACGGCCGCGTACCCGAAGGTGCAGGCGGGTCGCACCGCTTGGAAGTCCGGTAAGCCGGAACGTCCACGTCCAGTCCACGCTGGCGCCGAGTCCGCGCCAACGTTGGGGTACATGGGTTGTGGAGTGCAGGACCAGCACGTCGGGGGCGTGCACCGTATCGACGACATACCAGGCCGTACCAGGCGGCCCATCTGGGACAGTGTCACCGGGTACGAGCTCGCGAGTTAGCCTGGGATCAAGCACGTCCGAGCTCGGCCAGTTCGCCGGAAAGAACAGCAAGTCGACCCAGCGGGGCGTGTACCAGCCGCCTCGGTGCCACCCCATTTGCGTCAGCCACGGCCAGATCGCTTCTGGCGGCGAAGCAATCGTGGTGGCGTGGTCGGTGACGGCGTTCGGATGCTTTACTACTTTGTCGCCTGGCAATTCCGTTCGTCGTTCCGCCTGCGTCGAGCCGGCCGCCCGTCCAAGGACTTGCAGGGCTGCCCAACTGGCCATCGTCAGCACGGCCGCGTATCGGAGTGAACGGCTCATCGTCATGACCTCAGGGCGATGCCACGTAGGCCGGCCACCGGCACACCTGCAGCGGGCGGCGCGATGTTGTAGCGGATGTCGCCTGGCCGCCACGTGAACCGCGCGTAGATCAGCGGGCCGTCGGTAAGCTCCCAGACCGCGGACGCGGCCGACGGCTGCCAGCGTCCGCCGACCTCGCGCCAGCCTTCAACAGGAGTGCGCCAGCGGCAGCGCACCGGACCATCTGCTGCATCGAAGTACCGGTCTTCAGTGCTGAAGTCGGTTGGCAGGCCGCGGTCATCAACGGTCACCCGCGCGGTCACATGCCGACCGCCGTCGGCGAGGGTTATCTCGAACGTCCGGTCACTGATAGCCGCCCACGACACCGGCAGCCTCAGCAGCATCGACGGAGCGAAGAGCACCGCGTCATTAAGGAAGGTAACCAGCTCGCCGACGTCGTACGCCGCCCCCGTGCCATGTGCAACAGTTAGCAGGCCAGCGAGCCTGCCATGCAAATCCCCGCGGCCACGCACATAAGAATCCCTTCCGACCATTGGCAAGCCCCATGCGTCGATCCGCATCCAGAACACGCGCGCCACATCTACGGCTGAGTTGTACTGCCACGCCTCGCAGGGCATCCAGGGCCAGCTTCGCTTCAGCCGGAAGGTGCCACGGGAATGCAGCTGCAGCGACCAATCCGCAGGGTGGTCGATCGCGCCAGCCTTCTCCAGGTAAAGCCGCGCCGTATCTGGGAGCGCAGCGAGGTCGTGATCGCTCACGTCGTCCGCGGACTCAGGCGTAGCTGGCAGGCCCGCGACGTCCGGGTCCGTGGCCAGCCGCCGGAACAACCGGGTGGCTCGATGCTTGATCGCAGGCGCGCAGGCTGGTGGGCGAACGTCCTGCGGTGAGGCATTGTTTGCGCGTTCCAGGAGGTCTTTCAGGTTCTCCCAGATCCGCCGCTCTTGCCGGCGGCCCATCCAAATGATCAGCGGGCGGAGCAAACGGAAGGCGCCTTTCAGCTGAACATCGCCTGACCAGCGCATCCGCGTGCCCCCTGCAATCGGCTCGAATGCCAGCGTGTAGTCGAAGTCAGCCTGCTTCATGGTCGTGGTGGTGGCGAGCAGCCTCGGTCTGTCATAGCCGGTGCACGTGCTCTGCATGTCAGCGGTGCGGCCCATGCGCGAGACGGCGGAACGGAACTCGGTTCCAGCCTTTACTGGTCCTGGCGTAACTTTCTCGGCGCGCAGCAATGTACGGGTTGTACTGGGGCTCGTTGCTCTGATCAGCGACATAATCAAACACGACGTCCGCCGACCGCCCGATGACTATCTCGCCGTCAATCCTGTACATCTCCCGGTCCTCTCGTCCTCCCGGCGGCCGCGTTCACCGGATGCGCACAGTCCATACGAGCAGGTTGACGCTTCCAGCACCTGCTGACGTAGAGCCGAACGTCCTGATTTGCAGCGGCTGACGGCCTAGCCGCCGACGTGTTCCCAGCCACGGCGGGCCGGGCGGTTGCCTAGCCCAATGTCGCGGCTGCGGTAGACGATGTAAGGGCGGGTGAGGTGGCGCGGAGAAGACATGGACAAAACGGCTGAATGGCCAGAACGCGCGTATGCGCGAGGAGCGCTATGCCGTGGAATCGGCCTTACCGCCTGCTCATCGTTCTAACTTGGCTTCGTTCTAGGAAGCTGCCGCTTTTGCTGGCGCGCTCGCGATGATCAGATCTAGCTCGGCACGCAGGCCATTAATGAGGCAATCGAGGCTCGGGAAGTGCTCAGGGTCGACGATCGCCGTGATGGCCAGCGTGCCCGCGTAGGAGAGAACCTCGAAGTACACCGTGACGTTCCCGCCCTCAGCCACGCCAATGGGAATGGCCTCTGTCACCAGACAGCCGCCGACGCTCACCTGCTCGGCCGGGCCTCGCACGCTGCTAACGAGCGTGTGGAAACGATGCTGGTGATCCATGTACCAGCGATAGGCGCCAAGCCTGGCCAGCGGCCTGAACAGCCAGCCGAGCACGGCGATCGGAGCGGGCCCAGTTGCCGCCGCCCTGCCCTCGCGAACTCGCGCGGCGACTCGTTCCATGCGCTCGCCAGCGCCACCTGCCGCAGCGACGGGGACAAGCAGCGGGCTGACCATGTTGCCCAGATCATCTTGTTCTGCTGGACTGCGACCCGATACCGGCACGGTGATCACGACGGTGTCAAGCGATTCGTTATTTGACGCGAGCACCCGGGCCAAGGCGCCGGCAACAGCGACCAGGACAGCATCGTTCACCGTTGCTCCATGCGGATGCGCCGCGGCGCGCATCGCAGCGATATTGACGTTGACCACGGCCAGACACCGCTGGGATCCGGTCTTCTGGATTAGCGAGCAGGCGACCGCGCGCGGCGGATGGAGCCCGCCTCCGGCGCCGGTTCCGCTTCGCAGCAGGCGCCATGATTGCTTGCCGCGCACGAGGGCGCGCAATTTGACTGCGAGCGCTTGCCTGGCAAGTGCGGCGGCCGTCGGCGATGGACGCGGGAATCCGGCGTCGGCAGCAGAAGGCCTCCCGTCCACCAAGTTCGTGAGCACCGTGAGGCCGCCGATCCCGTCCGCAAGGACATGGTGCAAGACGAGCACCAGGGCGGCACGGCCGTCGTCAAGCCCGGTCACGAGCACAGCCGCCCACAGGGGAGCACGCGTATTCAGCGGCGTTGCAACAACCGAAAGGGCGGCATCTAGCAAAGCCCGTCGGTTGCATGGCTCGGGACATCGCTCCGACCGCACATGGTTGCTGATGTCGAACTGTGGGTCATCCACCCAGATGGGGCCGCCGCAGCCGAATGGCACCGTGACCACTACCTGACGAAGCCGCGGTACAGCAGTGATCCGCCTGGCGAGCATTGTGCGAATTGCCTCGAGGCTGATGCCAGGCGCTCGGTCGAGGATCAGCAGCACGCCGAATTGCTCACGGAGCTTTCCGGTGTCCATCGCCAGGAATGCCTGATCGGCTGGGCTTGCCCGCTCGATTCGTGGACCGCGCCGTGAGCGGTCGCTGGTAGTCGCTGGCACACGCCAAGTCAAAGCGGCCTGAGTTGATACAGCCAAGGGCATCCGTCACTAGCGAAGGTGACCAATGGCCCTGCCAGGCAACGGGGGTGGCGAGGTGACATGGACGTGGCGAGAGGGATTCGCAGAGTTGGCGCAGAGCTACAGACTCGGGCCAGGCGGTAAAGCCGGACTCGGACTGCACACCACGCAATCGGGATCCGCGAGAAGCCGGATGAATCCCTCTCGCCGCTCAGCGGCGCGGCCAGGACGTGAGGAGGATCCCATGAGGCGACTAGTAGTGCTAGGCGGTGGCACCGCCGGCACGATGGTGGCGAACAAGATGCGCCGCAAGCTGGACCGCGCGCAATGGGAGATCACCGTCGTCGACCACGACCACTGGCACCTGTACCAGCCGGGCTTGCTATTCCTGCCGTTCGGCACCTACCAATCCTCTGACCTCGCCAAGCCGCGCCGCCAGTTGTTCGCTGACGGGGTTGAGTTCGTGCTTGGCGACATTGAAAGCGTCGACGCCGACGCCAACGTCGTTCACCTCGCAGGCGGCCGGCCTCTGTGGTACGACTACCTGGTCATCGCGACAGGGACGAGGCCGAGGCCCGATCAGACGCCGGGCTTGCTGGGCAAACAGTGGCGGAAGTCAGTCTTCGACTTCTATACCCTTGACGGAGCTGCGGCGCTCGCCAGTGCACTCACGCGATTCGACAAGGGACGGTTGGTGGTGCACGTCACCGACATGCCGATAAAGTGCCCGGTCGCACCGCTCGAATTCACCTTCCTGGCGGAGGCCGATTTCCGGCGCCGCGGCATGCGCGACCGGGTAGAGCTGACATATGCAACGCCGTTGCCGGGCGCGTTCACCAAGCCGATCGCCTCGGCCCACCTCGGCTCGATGCTGGATGAGCGGAAGATCGCAGTCGAGCCCGACTTCATGGTTGAACGCGTCGATGACGAGACGAAGACGCTGATTTCCTATGACGAGCGGGAGATACCGTTCGATCTGCTTGTCACGGTTCCGCTCAACATGGGTGCCGACTATATCGCGCGTTCCGGGCTCGGCGATGAGTTGAATTACGTGCCAGTAGACAAGCACACTTTCCTGTCTAAGGCACACGAAAACGTATTCGCGATCGGCGATGCGAATAACATCCCCACATCCAAGGCAGGCTCGGTTGCTCACTTCTCCGTCGACGTATTCACCGGCAATTTCTGCCAGTACGTTGCCGGTCAGCCGATGACCGGCCGTTTCGACGGGCACGCCAACTGTTTTGTGGAGGCTGGCGACGGCAAGGGCCTGCTGATCGATTTCAACTACGACACCGAGCCGTTGACGGGCAGTTACCCGTTTCCCGTCGTGGGACCGTTCGCGCTTCTCAAGGAGAACACGACGAACCACTGGGGCAAGCTCGCCTTCCGCTGGATGTACTGGCATCTCTTGCTTCCCGGCCGCCCGATCCCGCTTCCGGCCCATATGTCGATGGCCGGCAAGCGCAAGCCCGAGTTAGAGGAGAAGAGGCCATGACTGTCACCACCATTGGAACTAGGCAGGTTCACGTAGACACCGAAGGGTTCCTGACCGACTACGACGAGTGGAACGAGGATCTCGCCAGGCAACTGGCCGCCGCGATCGGCATCGAGTTGACCGACGCGCACATGGCCGTGCTCAGGTTCCTGCGGGCGGACTACGCCGAGCAGGCCGAGACAGCCACGCTGCGACGCGTATCGGCGCGAACTGCAGTTCCGGTCAAGCAATTGTTCATCCTGTTCCCTGGCAAACCCGCCAAGAAGATGGCCTACATCGCCGGGTTGCCCAAGCCGGTCGGCTGCGTGTAGAAGCCGCCGAGAAGCGAGGTATGCCATGACCACCAGCCAAGCCGCGCCAGCCATCATCCCGGACTTCGGCGATGACGTGCCTACCGGGCGCAAGCTCGCCATCATCTGCTCCAAGGGCAACCTCGACATGGCGTATCCGGGCCTGATCCTGGCAAACGCCGCGCTTGGCGAAGGCGTGGAGGTTGACCTGTTCTTCACGTTCTGGGGCTTCGACATGATCACAAAGTCCCGGATGGGCGACCTGAAATTCACCATGCTCGGAAATACGGCCACGCACATGCCTCAGGGCCTGGGCGGCCTGCCTGGCATGACTGCGATGGCCACGCACCAGATGCGCAAGCAGATTCACGATGTGGGCGTTCCCGACGTACCCGAGTTCCTCACCCAGATCGTCGAATCCGGAGGACATCTCTGGGCGTGCAGGCTGTCTGCGGAAATGATGCATCTGGACGAGGCCGATCTTTATGACCAGGTGGAAGGCATTATCAGCGCCGCTGACTTCATCGAGAAGACCGTCGGTGCGCAATTGCTATTCATCTGACGTTGAAAGGAGCCAGGACAGTGAAGCATCTCTTGTGGGCACTTCCGGTGGCGCTTGTTGCCGTTGCTTTGTTCGAGGGTCGAGACGATATCCGTCGACTGCACGCGATAACCAGCATGTCGCGCGACTGACATACAGCGCCGGTGGCTGTCCTGGAGGCGAGCAGCGTGAGACGGAACCGGCGCCTGGATCGGGCATCTTCACTGGTCAGGCTTGCTCGCGGGCTCTGGCCGGATCAGAATCCACTGCGCCGCGCAACCGACCGAGCGGAGACGGCTGTGCTCGCAGGCGGACTTGTCGCTATCACGGCGATGAACAGGTGCAGGCTGGCCGCGTGGGAGGCTGCCTGGCGAGAATTCGGCCCGCGGTGGACGCGCAGGACGTGAGTCGCTGCGGCATCGGCGCCTGTGACTCGGCGCTTCTCGGTCCCGCCTGTGTTCTGACCACGGCAGGGAGCGGAGCGCCAACCCCCCGATGGCCTCGACGCTCGACCCACCGTGGCCACTCTTATCATCTGAAGTCCTGGGGTCAGGCGGATAGGGCCACGGCGACCGCGATCGCGGGACCTTTGCCCCGGCGATCTCGCGCAATTACCAGTCATTCATTACCTTCAGCGCATTGATAAAGACGTCTGCCTCTGTGTCCGGCAACTGGACCTGGATGAGGCTTATAGCGGCAAAGACGCCAATCTCGGCGATGGCCGAGGTCGCATCCCGGGGAGGGACGTGATTGTCGTGACTACCACCATCAGGGCGGAGCGAGGTGCCGCCGCACCGCTAGCCCTGATGATTCACGCTCAGGCTGGTGGTGGTCCGCGGGCGGCGGAGACGCCGGATTGATCTTGATTTTAGGGTCCGGGTATGACGACGGCCCGGCGGCGGGCCGGGGTGGCCGGGGGTTCCACGAGCCCCGAGGAGTCCTTTCGCGTCGGCGGGATAGTGTGCGTGCTGCTCAGGGTGCTTGGGGCAGGGCGGTGATCCGTGTCCAGGCGATCACGATGGCGTCGGCCCAGGGCCAGCGATCGGCAATCTTCAGGTGCCGGCGGCGGCCGCCGCGGGTCAGCCGCGCTGCGGCGTGGAAGATCCGGTAGCGCAGGGTCCTCGGCTCGGCGCGGGCGAGGTCGCCGTCCAGGGCGATGTGCTGAAGCCACGCGATCAGGGCGGCGGCGATCAGCGATGCGGCCAGCCAGGCGCCGTTGATTGCGAGGGACTGCGACGGGAGCTTGCCGATGCCGGTTTGCTTGCCTGTCCGGATGCCGTCCTCGACCCGGGCGTGAACCCGGTGCGCGGCGTCGATGTAGGCCACCTGTCCGCGCCAGCCTCGCGTCGCGGCGGGCAGGTTCGTGGCCCACAGGGTGTACCGCCAGCCGTCCCCGGCCTCGAAGAGCGTGAGCTGGGCGCCGGGGTGCGGGCGTTCCCGGCGGGCGAAGACCCGCATCGCCTGCGGCCAGGCGGCGAGCTCGTCCCGGCGGCCGCCGCGCAGCAGGGAGGTGAGCTCGGTGACGTGCGCTTCCTCGATCCAGCATCGCCGGTGCCCGCACTCGCGGTCCGCGCACGCGGTATCACAGCGCCGCTCGCGGACCTCCCCGCGCCCGTCGACGGCGATCTGCCACGCCACCGCGGGCACCTGGCTGATCGCCTTCTTCTCCCGGTCGCCCAGCTCCCACCCGACCGACCACGTCACCTGGTAGCCGCGCCGTGACGCCAGCATATCGAGCCGGGTGAGCAGGTCGTGGCTGGCTCCCGCGCCGTCGCAGGTGATCATCAGCCGGCGCCGGTGCCGCGGCGGCAGCGCGGCGATCGCCTGATCCAGGACGGCGACGTGGTCGGCGGCGGTGTTCGATCCGGCCGAGCCGGGGCGGAGCATCCCGGCCAGCGGCTCCCGGGTGTTGTCGCAGTACGCCAGCAAAGGATGATGGCCGAACCCCTTGAAGTTCGGCTCGGCGCCCTCCTTGCCGTCGCTGTGAGAAGGGATCACGGTGGCATCCAGCCGGATGCACGTCACGCCGGCCAGGACCTTGTCCGCGACCTGCACACCGGGCAGCGAGCCATGCCGGGCCTCGATCCGCGACCAGGCAGACCGCCGCGCCGCGTGCACCGCCGCGGTGACCCGCCGGGCAGTGTTCTCGCCGCCGGAAGCGATTTCCTCGAGCGCCCGCCAGAGCGTCGGCACCGACGCCACCGGGCCGAGCAGCTCCCGCTGGTCGGCCATCACCCGGAAATCGCTGATCACCTCCGCGCCGTCAGCGATCGCGCAGGCCAAGTCCGCCAGCACCCGGCCCCGGTCATGCCTCAGCGGCCGGTCATCCGCCAGCGCTTGCGATAGCCCGCCGGTCAGCCCCGTCCGATCCGCCACCTGCCGCAGCAGCACCACGCCCGCGTGCGACACGACCCCCGACCCGCCCCCGGTCACTACCAGGCCGCGCGACCATCCGGTAACGTTCACTTCCTGAGTGCTCCTCGAACTGGGCCAGATAAGGACATCAGCAATCCAAATCTCCCAGGTCAGGAGCACTTTCTATATCAGCCGCGCCGCCGCCCGCTCAAGCGGCGTGAATAGCCAGGGCTAGCGGGTCGCAAGCTGGCCGACCTATCTCCGCGCAACCAGGCCAAGGCCCGCGCACTTGGCGTGACATCGGCGACCGGCCTGGTCATCGGCAGCATCATCGGGACAGGGGTGTTCACGATGCCTGCCGTCCTAGCCTCGGCCGGCACGGTCTCGCTGCTTGTTCTGGGCGTCATCGCTGCTGGCGCGATGGGCCTGGCCATGCTGTTCGGCCAGCTGACCAAGCGAGTGCCTCAAGCTGACGGCGGGCTCTACGCCTACGCACGGCACGAGTTCGGTGACTTCGCCGGGTATCTGACCGGCTGGTGCTACTGGATCCAGGCCTGGGCCGGCAATGCCGCCATCGTGTCCGCCTGGGTCTTCTACGTCGACGCCTTGTTCGGCATAAAGCCGTCTGGCATCGGTAACTGGGGCATCGCGCTGCTCGGCCTCTGGGTCCCGGCAGCGGTAAACCTGGCCGGTGTGCGGCAGATGGCCTGGTTCCAGAACCTCACAGTGGTGATGAAGTTCCTTCCGCTGCTCTTCGTCGCCGTGGTGGGCTGGTTTTTCGTGACCGCAGGTAACTTCGGCGCCTTCAACGCATCAGGAGGAAGCCTGTATGGCGCGATTGGCATCGCCGCCGGAGTCGCGCTGTTCTCGTTCATCGGCGTAGAGGCCGCCGCGATCACCGCGAAGCGCGTTCGCAACCCGAAGCAGAACGTAGGCAGGGCCTCGCTGCTCGGCACAGCTGCCAGCGCCATCTTGTACGTGCTGGCGTCGGCCGCGGTGATGGGACTCGTGCCGCACCACGACCTCATCGGCAACGGCGCGCCGTTCGTCAACGCATTCGAGACGATCTTCAGCCAGGGCGCGTGGGCTGACCACCTGGTCGCAGCGCTGGCCGTGGTTTCCGGCATCGGGGCCCTGAACGGCTGGACGCTGGTAACCGCGGAAGTCTCCCGCGCGATAGCAGCAGACGGGCTATTCCCCAAGGCATTTACCTGGACTGACCGCCGTGACTCTGCATGGTTCGGCATCGTGCTGGCCGCGGTGCTGCCGTCTATCCTGATGCTCTGGAGCTACACCACGGCGACCGGCCTGACGGTGTTCACCTATCTCGTGGGACTCACGGTGGTGACCGTCGCCATTCCATATCTGTTCTCAGCCTGCGCGCAGCTCGCGTATCTCGTGTCCCGGCGTCGCCGGGTGCATGGATGGCTGCTTGCCAGGGACCTATTCATCGCGGGCATCAGTGTGCTGTTCTCGCTCTGGGTCACGTTCGCGGCCGGATACCAGGCCGTCTATCAGGCGCTGGTCCTGGTACTTGCCGGGATCGTCGTGTACGCCTTCGTAGCCGCTCGTCGCCGGATTCCCGGTGCAGCGTAGAGCGGCTGAAACCTACCGGGCCGGCTGCCGGCAGGGCGGCCGGCCCGGTTGCACATCGATATGAAGGATCGGAGGACTGTCATGACTTTCGCCGTCCAGTCAGAGGTAGGAAGGCTCCGTCAGGTCATCGTGCACCGGCCAGGGCTCGAGCTGTCGAGACTCACTCCGCAGAACATCGCCGACTTGCTGTTCGACGACGTGATGTGGGCGAAGAAGGCCAAGGAGGAACACGACGCCTTCGCGGAGGCGCTACGGGTCGAAGGCGTGACTGTGCACTACTTCGGGCAACTGCTGGCCGAAACCCTCGCAGTGCCTGAGGGGCGCGCGTTCGTGCTTGACCGAGTCTGCACACCGGAGATTCTCGGACCGAACCTCGTCAGGCCAGTTCGCAAGCTGTTCGACGACCTTGACGGGTCGGCGCTGGCCCAGTACCTGATCGGCGGTGTGCTCAAGGCGGACCTGCATCCCGGCCGGCCGCACAGCCTGCGGTGGGACATGCTGCGCACGGACGACTTCATCCTGCCGCCTTTGCCCAACCACCTGTTCCAGCGCGACAACTCGTGCTGGATCTACGGAGGCGTCTCCATCAATCCGATGGCGAAGCCCGCCAGGCAACGCGAGACCCTGCACAGCAGGGCCGTATATCAGTTCCACCCTCTATTCGCCGCCCAGGACTTCGCTCGGTACTACGGCGACGACGACGAGACTCATCAGCCGGCGACCATCGAGGGCGGCGACGTGCATGTCATCGGCAACGGCGCCTTGATGATCGGGATGGGCGAGCGCACAACTCCCATGGCGGTCGAGTTGCTTGCAACCGCACTCTTCCGGTCCGGGCAGGCACGCACAGTGCTGGCCGTCGAGCTACCAGCCAGCCGGGCGATGATGCACCTGGACACCGTGATGACGATGATCGACGAGACGACATTCGTCCGCTATCCGTACCTCGACCGGCGTCTGCGGTCCTGGACCCTCGCGGCGGCCGACGGTAGCGCTCGCCTGACGGTATCCCGCAATCACGACCTGTGGCAGAGCATCGCCGAAGCACTTGACGTTGACAAGGTCAGGGTGCTGACGACCGACGAGGACATGCGTGCTGCCGAGCGCGAGCAGTGGGACGACGGAACCAATTACCTCGCCGTCGCGCCCGGGGTGGTGCTGGGATATGAGCGGAATGTTCCCACCAACACGATGCTGCGTAAGCACGGCATTGAGGTCATCACGGTCGCAGGCAGCGAACTCGGCCGCGGCCGGGGCGGACCTCGCTGCATGACCTGCCCAATAGAGCGAGACCCCGCATGACCTACCCGTGCAGAGGGCTCCGAAGGGCAGGACGTTCGGCCCTCGCCTAGGCATATGTCCCGCTCCCTGCAACCTAGCCCGCGCTCAACTAGATCTCACCGGGATTCATGGCGTTCGGCTTCGGCATGCGCCGCGGCGACGACCTCGTCTGAGGTAGCACGCCCGAAGGGATTGTCGCACCTGGAGCGCCGACGGGCATGAATCCGGCTCAGAATCTCAGCTATCGCTACCACTGGATGTTCCCCGCGGTGTGTTGCTCATCGCTTCTGGCAGCCCAAACTCTCCCGTGCATCATGCTTGGCCGATCGAGACTCTCGAGGTCAGGCTAAGCGGTTCGGCAAACGCTTGCCCCGCTAGCCAAGATGCCAAAGTCCCCGCCGGCTTGCTGGCCGGCGGGGACGGTGTGGCAGTGGTCGTTCAGACGGTCTGGGCCTCGGGGTGGGTGACCTTGTTGAAGACCTCGGCGGTCTCGGGGACCCGGCGCAGGTGCCAGGCGCCGGCCAGGGACAAGATCAGCATCAGCGCGGCGCCGGCGAAGGCGGCGATCGCTCCGAACAGCGCGATCTGGCCCATCTGCCAGAACCCGTAGGCGTTCAGCAGCATGCCGCGCAATGTGGTGCCCTTGAAAACGGTGGCAACCTGGTCAGCAAGCTTGGTGTTGGTCGGGTCGGCCATGGCCTTGGCGGACAGCTGGCTGTAGGTCAGCCCGCCGCCGATCTCGCTCAGGTGCACGGCGATGAAGTGGTCGGCGTAGGTCTGGGCCTGCGCCCCGGTGGTCATCTCCTGCCCGCCGTAGACCCGCATCGCGGCCGCGTCGGCCTTCGGCAACGACTTGACCGAGTCGCTGGCGGCGGGCGGGAACACGATCTTCTGCGCGACGAGCTGGCTGCGTACTTCGTTGCTGACGAAGTTGTGGCCCCAGGTCAGCAAGACGCCGGCCACCAGCAGCACCGCGGCCAGGGCGAGCCCGGCCGCCACCATGAGCGCGTCAAATGTCCTTCTGCGCATTTCGATGCCTCCTAGCTTCCGCCGCCGGAAGCCATTCCTGGCGCCTGGCGGGCTTCCATTTCCTTAAGCCGCTACTAGCATCCGCCCGGACGCCATCACCTGGTCAGGGCCGGTCGTCGCCACCACAAAGGACCTTCGTCCGGACCTGAGGAAGGCCACCAGCCCCAGGGCAGTGCTCACGGGAATGGTGCAGGCGGCAGCCAAAACGCCCGGGCAAACACCGGGAATGGCCAGGGATTGGGGCGGTCACGCCGAGGGCCGCCGGCGTGCGGCTCAGCGCCCAGAAGCCCGGTGATCCTGGTGATCGTCGTCTTCGAAGATCCTGGCCGCGTACGCAGCCGCCTGCGTCCGACGCTCCATCCCGAGCTTGGCGAACAA
>DATAEH010000238.1:0-15179 GCA_036258115.1 Streptosporangiaceae bacterium | reverse complement strand
TTGTCGGATTACGGGCTCAAGGTGACGGGGACCGTCGCGCTGCCGGTCAGCGAAACGCCGCACAACTTGCGCTACCTGGTCGCCAAGCGGGACCGGCTTGGTCATCTGATCGAGCTCACTGAGCCGGCGGACGCGAACGGTGCCGCCGTGAACAGCGCCGCGGCCGGTGACGGCGCGGTCGCCGGAGCCGGGCAGTGAGCGGGACTGGCCGGCCCGATGCTCAGCCGGTAAGCGCGGCGGGACTGCGGCTGGGCATCGTGGCGACACGCTGGAACGCCGAGATCACGAACCTGTTGCTTGACCGCGCCGTAGCCGCTGCCCGCGCTTGCGGCGTTGAGTCACCCTCGGTCGTCCGGGTGGCGGGCGCCGTCGAGCTTCCGGTTGTCGCCGCGGCCGTGGCCATGCAGCACGACGCGGTGGCGTGCCTCGGAACGGTGATCAGGGGAGGCACTCCGCATTTCGACTACGTCTGCGACGCAGTGACGTACGGACTGACCAGGGTCGCGCTCGACACCGGCACGCCCGTTGGCAACGGGGTTCTGACTTGCGACACGGTTGCGCAGGCGCGGGACAGGTCGGGCGGACCTGGCAGCTCGGAGGACAAGGGATGGGAGGCGGTGATCGCGGCGCTCGACACCGCGCTCGTGCTGCGCGAGCTGACTGGCCCAGTCCCGGGTGAGCACACCGCCCTTCCAGACCTGCGGACGGCCAATTGGCCAGGCTGACGGCCCGTTGACCTCGCAGACGGCTAGGCCGTGGGGGAGGGGAGGGCCGGCTGGTTAGCGCGGAATAGCGCAGGGCTGCGCGTCGCTGAACCACGCAGATCCGACGTACGCTGAGTTTTTAGCCGAGGGCGGGTGACCGACGGTGCGAGACATCCTCGACCAGATCGTCAAGTGGTGGGATGCCAGCGAGACGTTCGGCCTTGCCACGGTCGTGCGCACTTTCAGCAGCGCGCCGCGGGAACCTGGTGCGGCGCTAGCGGTCTCGCCCGGAGGCGAGGTAGTCGGCAGCGTATCGGGCGGCTGCGTTGAGGGTGCGGTCTACGAACTGGCGACGGAGGTCATCGCCAGCGGGCAGCCGGTCTTGCAGCGCTACGGCGTGAGCGACGACACCGCCTTCAGCGTGGGCCTGACCTGCGGCGGGATCATCGACATCTTCGTGGAGCCGGTTAACAAGGAGCGCTATCCGGAGTTCGGCGACATCGCCAGGGCGGTCTGGGCAGGAGAGCCGGCAGCCGTCGCCACCGTGATCGAGGGCCCTGGCATGGTCGGCGCCCGCCGGGTGATCTGGCCGGCTGACAGCGATCCGCACGCCACGGGAACGCTCGGCTCTGGCGACCGCCTCGACCAGGCGACCGACGATGACGCCAGGGGCATGCTGGCGCAGGGCCTGACCGGAGTGCGGCATTACGGTGCGGACGGTGAGCGCCGGATGGACGAGCTTTCGGTGTTCGTGCAGTCGTTCGCCCCACCCCCGCGGATGCTCGTGTTCGGCGCTATCGACTTCGCCGCGGCAGTAGCGAGGATCGGCAAGTTCCTCGGCTACCGGGTGACCGTCTGCGATGCGAGGCCCGTATTCGCGACCAACGCCAGGTTCCCTGACGCCGATGAGGTTATTACCGACTGGCCGCACCGGTACCTGTCGGGCATCACCACCGACGAGCGGACGGTCATCTGCGTGCTGACCCATGACCCGAAGTTCGATGTGCCCGTGCTGGAAGTGGCGCTGCGTGCACCCGCGGCCTATATCGGGGCGATGGGCAGCAGGCGGACGCACGAGGACCGGCTAGACCGGCTGCGCGAAGCGGGCATGACCGAGGCCGAGCTGGCGAGACTGCGTTCTCCGGTCGGCCTGGACCTGGGCGCCCGCACCCCAGAGGAGACCGCCGTCGCGATAGCAGCCGAGCTGATCCAGCTTCGCTGGGGCGGGTCTGGCCAACCCCTGACATCCACCGCCGGGCGCATTCATCACGACTGACCCGACCTTCCGCGAGCCGTAGCCTGGCATTCGTGCAACCCGATTACAACGTCGGCGCACTGGCAGCCGACGGCCCTGGCGCTCACGCTAGCCAGCCCGATCACTCCGATGTCGCCGGGTTGCTGCTGGCAGCAGGCCAGGGCAGCCGGCTCGGGCAGCCGAAGGCTCTCATCGAGATCGGCGGCATGACGCTGGCCGAGCGCGGTGTCGCGCTGCTCCGCGAAGGCGGCGCTGATCCGATCATCATGGTGACCGGCGCCGCGTCCGTCAGCTTGCCCGGCGTGATCGCCGCGCATAATCCGAACTGGCGGACGGGCATGGGCTCATCGCTGCGCGAAGGCCTCGAGACGCTGCCGGCCGACCGGGAAGCTGTTGTGATCGCCCTCGTGGACCAGCCACTGATCGGGCCGGAGGCGGTCCGGCGGCTGATCGCCGCCTTCACGGCGGGAGCCGAGGTCGCGGTCGCCTGCTACGCGGGTCAGCCGCGCAATCCGGTGCTGATCGCCAGGCCACACTGGGCCGAGGCGGCCGCCGCGGCTCAGGGCGACGCGGGCGCCCGTGGCTTCCTCCGCGCACGCTATGACCTCGTGCTCGCCGTGGAATGCGGCGACGTAGGCAGGCCAGATGACCTGGATACGCCTGAGGACATGATCAGGATCGCAGCACTGATCAGCGACGCGGACACGCCGCCGGACCAGGAATGAGGCCCGCGACCCAGCCCGTGCTCAGGGCTGGAGCACGGCAATGCCCCAGGTGTGAGTGACACTGTCGCCTGGCGCGAGCGACAGCAGGCCATTACCGCTGACAAACGCATTCGCCGGGCACGTCATCGGCTCCACGGCCAGTGCCCGCCGGCGCAGCTCGGGGGCCAGCGCGTCGCCGGTAAACACCTGCAGCCAGTCGTAGCCCGGCCCGGCCCACAGGCCGAGCTTGAGATCGCCGCCAGCCAGCTGTGCCCACGCCAGCCCGGCTTCGTCTCTGCGCAGACCAGTCAGCGCGTGGTCGAGCTGGGCGTCGCCGATCGGCCGGGCCACGCCGAAATCGAAGGGCGTTCCGGCGACCGGTCGCGGCGGTCCCGACGGAATGCCCCGGTCATCGGTTGGCAGCCAGTGTGCGGCCTCGACCTGCAGCTCGCAGCCGTCCACGAGCGGCTCGCCGGTGGTCAGGTAAGGATGGCAACCGGTGCCGTAAGGGGCGGGACGCGAGCCGACGTTCCACGCAGACACGGCCACGTGCAGTCCTGAGCTGGCCTCGAGCCGGTAGCTGACCGCCAGCTGCAGGCAGAACGGGTACCCGGTGCGGCCATGCAGGAGGTACCCGAGGGTGATCTGGTCGTCCGGCTGGTCCGCAGCGCTCTGCCACCCGGCCTGGGCGGCCAGAACCGGCGCTGGCGCCCAGTTGGCCCAGCGCGTCAGCCCGTGAATGGCGTTGCCGCGAGCTGGTTCACTCAGGTCGAGCTGGTAGCCGGTGCCGCCGAACTCATAACGGCCGCCGTCGATCCGGTTCGGCCATGGTGCGAGGAGCTGTCCGGCGCCTGCCGGTGGCAGCTCGTCCGGCTGGTAGCCGGTAATCAGCGGTCGGTCACGAAAGGACAGCTCCCGCAGGCCGCCTCCGAGCTCGGTGACCGTCGCCCGGTACTCACCGGCCGAGATGGTGAACTGCTCGCCAGTGAGCGGCGTCGGTGCAGGTGGCGCCGCGGACTTGATCGGCTCCGCGGACTGGGTCGGCTCGCTGGGCGCGGTCATGAGATCATCATCTCGGTCCCGCGACGAACAGGGTCCGGCGGGACCGTGCTACGGCGCTGGACGCGACGGGCCTACGGCTTCGGACGCAGCGCGCCGGTGCGGACGGCTTCGGCGGCTAGCACGCCGAAGAGGTAGAAGTAGGCCGATTCCTCATCCTGGAAGGCCCGGACCTCATGTCTGGCGCCCGCGATTGAGTTAAACACCTCGAAGCCCTCGCCCGTGCGGACCAAGCACATCGCGCCGTCGGCATCCTCGTTGATGGCATACGTACCCGGCGGTATCCCCGCCTGGGCAGCCAGATCCGAGAAGATCCGCTGGGTCGGCAGCCGCCTCCTGGATGCACGGCGCCGCCGGGACATGGGCTCTGACTCGCCCGCTTCAACGGGCTGGGGGGCGGGATCGGCCACCGGTTCGGCAAGACGGGCCTGCGGAGCGACCGGGGGATATGGCATGCCCTGAACTGGGTCGGCGACGGCGACGCCCACGCCGGCTGTGGCCGCAGCCGAGCCGTGCCCGGGTGCCTGGACACCAGCCACCTGGCCCCTGGCGGGCGTGGGTGCACCAGCAGCTGAAGGTGTGCTTCCGGCCCGGTAGGTGGCTCCATCCGGCGGAGCGCTGGCCGCCAGAGCCGAGACCGGGCGCTCCAACTGATCCCGCGGCAAGCCCGGTCCCGGACGAAGCACCGGCGCGTTCGCCTGGCCGCCGTGATGTGTCCCGTTGACGTGGCCGCCGGCACTCTGCGTACCCGGCAGCTGCGGGCCGGGGTGTGGCACGGGGGCGCTGCCGATAAACGGGCCTGCGGGGGATCCGGCGCTCGCCGTGTGATTCTGGCTCCCCGCGGGGTTGGGGGCAACGGCCGGGCTGACTCCTGCGACGAAGCCCCCGCTGACTACGGGCCCGTCTGGACGCCCGTCGCCTGGACTTCCATAGCCGGGGATGGCCGCTGCGGGCTGGCCGGACGTCTGCTGTGGTGGTAGCTGAGCGGCCGTCTGCGGTACCGGCTGACCGGCTGCGGGTGGCGACGTGACCGCCTGAGGGGACCAGGACGGAACAGGACCCGCGCTTTCCGCCACGGGCAGCACAGGTGACGGTTCGGACAGCCCCGCAGGTGGCTCGGACCGCCCGGCAGGTGGCTCGGACCGCCCGGCAGGCGGCTCGGACCGCCCGGCAGGCGGCTCAGAGAGTTCCGCGGCCGGCTCGGACAACCCGCCGGCTGGCTCGGACTGAACTTTCTGGGCCTTCCTGGCCGCGCGCATCGCCTGGGCCTCCAGCGGCAGCGGATGCTCGTCGTCCGCGGGCAAGGATGAGTGTGCGGCTGCGAGCAACCCAGGGCCGCCGAGCACGTCGGGAGACGGCGGCTGAGGCCTGGGCCCGTTAGCGTGCGCCGGAATGTGCTCCGGTGCCAGGCCTGGGCCACGAACGTCCTGCTGCTGGAACGGATCGCTATGGTCGGTCGCCGCAACGGGGATGCGCTGTTCGACGATCTCGGTCACTTCCTGGCGGGGCGTGATCAGCTCGAATACGCCCCTGTCGACTTCCCAGTAGCCGAGTTGCTCGGCCCGGAAGGCGTCATGACCCAGGTAGGCGATGTGGAGGCGGTCGGTGAGGTCGTCGAGCACGACGCAGCGTTCACCGCGGAAGATGCCCATAGGCCGCGATTCATACAGTGTGTGGACGTCGTTCCTGCCGACCTCCTTGCGCCAGTGCCCGGTAGCCGGCTCGAAGCCAAGGTCCTCAGGCGGCGGGCACGCCGCGAACAGGACCACGCCGGTGTCGACCGAGCCAACGCCGGCCTCGTAGGGTGCGCCCTGGTAACTGGCAAGCAGGCGGTATCGCATCTCGTTTCAGCCCCCCTCGGCGGGCCTGAGCCAGACCTGCCCGTCGTAGCGTGCGATGAAGTCTGCGTGCCCCTGGGCAATCCGGTAAATCTCGGCCCCCACCGGGATCGGCATCAAGTCGACGAAATACTCCCGAATCAGGCGGTTTAGGCACGATGTGTACCCGGTGCCGGTAAATGGCGGCTTGCCCGCCCAGTCGCCTCCGCGCTCAGGGGAATAAGGGACCTGGTACGACTCGAGGGTCGAGGCGATCCACCTGAGCACGTAAAGCTCGGTCATATCAGGACGGAACTCAGAGCCGTCGTAACCAAGGTCGAGCGCGGAGTAGAAATCGGCCGGATCGGTGAACGACGTGTCGGCGGCGAGGTATACGAAGCCGGCGATCACAGCGCGCCGGCCGGTCAGATACGGCTCGACCAGCCGCGGCGGGATCGGCTTCTGCATCAGCGTTCCCGTCGCAACGAGCGACGCTGCCTGAGCCATGTTCCGCACGCGCTCCCCTGAGTAGCAATGAGATGCACTTCAATGAAACTCTCAAAACGTAAGTTGCGTGCCCAACTTACGGTGAGAAGTGGAACTGTATCGGCGTCAGATTACTAGCGCCTGATCCGTCTGGCTTGCCACGACTAGATTAAGATGCCGGATTGCTGAAGCGCAGCTGTCCCCCTCCCTTGCGTGTCGCGATGCTGGTGAGCCTGCTGCTGACACCGAAATACAGTTGGGCTGTGCCAGGCATCCAGGGACCTGATCCTGCGTTCCGCGATGACGATGGTTCTGCGGACCCCAGCGTGCGCAAGGAGCTGTCTGATTTCGCCGCCGGGCAGGGGAGCGAGCAGGCGGCGCTGACCGCGCTGGCGCGGAGCCGGCTGCTCGTCCCGATCGTCGCGGTGCTGGCCGAGCAAATCGGCGAGCCGGGCGCAGATCACGCCGGCCCGCCAGAACCTAACCCGCCGGAGCCCGATGCGCCAGAACCCGATGCGCCAGAACCCGATACGACCGAACCCGATACGACCGAACATGGGGGCGGCATACTCCGAGGCGAGAGGGCAAGCGACATGGCGATGCCTACGCTGATCGGGCTCGACGGCCGCCGGGCGATACCGGTCTTCACCTCCATGGAGTCAATGCGCGCATGGCAGGCAGACGCCCGGCCAATGCCGGTGCCCGCGAGCCGGGTATGGCAGGCAGCCACGGCGGAAAGCTGCGCGGTGATGATCGATGTTGCAGGGCCGGTTCCGATCGCGATCGAGGGGGTCAGACTCGACGCACTCGCCCGAGGGGAATCCGCTCCGGCCCCATGCTCGGATGCCGACGTGCATCAGGTGGTCTCTGACGTTCTCGCCGCAGAGCCGGCGGTCGCAGGCTTTGAACTGCGTCCCGGCGGCGCAGAGCACGACCTGGTGATCGCCCTGACGATGTCTGGCGAACCGGCCGGGCATGACATCACCGACCTTGCCACCGGGATCGGGAACGCCGTAATGGAACAACTCGGCGGACGACTGCGCCGCGGCATCGCCATCTGGCTCGGCGGCGCTGGCACAGCTGCGTGAGCATAGTCCGCTCGCCGGTCATGGCAAGATCGACAGCATGCTGCGCTGGCTAACCGCGGGGGAATCGCATGGCCGCGCCCTGGTGGCTATCTGCGAGGGCGTGCCCGCCGGCGTCGAGATATGCACCTCGGACGTGGCGGCGGCGCTGGCGCGCCGCCGCGGCGGTTACGGGCGCGGCGCGAGGATGAAGTTCGAGCAGGATGAGGTAGAGATCACCGGCGGAGTCAGGCACGGCCGCACGATAGGCGGCCCGGTAGCGATCACGGTCGCCAACACCGAGTGGCCGAAGTGGGAAACGGTCATGTCGCCCGATCCGGTCACCGAGGCCGATCTCGAGGGACAGGCCCGCAACGAGCCGCTGACACGGCCGCGACCTGGTCATGCCGATCTGGCCGGGATGCAGAAGTACGGCCACCATGATGCGCGGCCCGTCTTGGAGCGGGCAAGCGCGCGCGAGACGGCGGCGCGGGTCGCTCTGGGCGAGCTGGCAAAAAGGTTTCTAGCGCAGACCGTGCGCGCTGACGTGCTGAGCCATGTCGTCGCCATCGGCGGCGTAGCCGTGCCCGCCGGAACCCTGCCCGAACCTGGTGAGCGCGCGGCCGTGGACGCCGATCCTGTCCGCTGCCTGGACCCCGCCACAAGCGCCGCGATGGTGGCCGAAATCGACGCCGCCCGCAAGGCGGGCGACACCCTTGGTGGCGTGATCGAGGTGGTTGCGCATGGTCTGCCACCAGGCCTGGGCAGTTACGTGCACGGCGATCGCAGGCTCGACGCCCGGCTGGCCGGAGCCATCATGAGCATCCATGCGATCAAGGGCGTGGAGATCGGGGACGGCTTCGCCACCGCGGCCAGGCGTGGCTCGCAGGCGCACGACGAGATCGAATCGGGACCGGCAGGCGTGCACAGGCAAACCAACCGCGCGGGCGGCATCGAGGGCGGCATGAGCACCGGTGAGCCCATCAGAGTGCGGGCGGCGATGAAGCCGATCTCCACGGTTCCGCGCGCGCTGGCGACCGTCGATGTCCGCACCGGCGAGCCTGCCAAGGCCATCAATCAGCGCAGCGACGTCACCGCGGTACCAGCCGCGGGGGTCGTGGCCGAGGCCATGGTGGCCCTGGTCCTCGCGGACGCCGTGCTAGAGAAATTCGGCGGGGACAGCGTGGATGAGACGCGCAGGAACTTCTGCGGCTATATGGAAAGCCTGGTGATCCGATGAACGAGAGGCAGGCAGCCGCTGGGCAGGACGCCGCTGACAACCGACCTTTGGTGGTGCTGATCGGCCCGCCGGGTGCTGGCAAGACCACCGTCGGCACGCTGCTCGCCGACCGGATCGGCGTCGGGTTCACCGACACCGACGCGATCGTCGAGTCCGTCGCGGGCAAGCCGGTCAGCGACATCTTCATCGAGGACGGCGAGCCCGTGTTCCGCGAACTCGAGCGCGCGGCGGTCGCGCGCGTGCTGGCTAGCAGCGACGGAGTTGTCGCGGTTGGCGGCGGGGCGGTTCTCGATCCGCAAACCCAGGCCGGGCTCACCGGGCACACCGTTGTATACCTGGAAACCGGATTCGCGTCCGCGGCCAAGCGCGTCGGCTTCAACCAGGCACGCCCGCTGCTCATCGGCAATCCGCGGGCCACCCTCAAGATCCTGCTCGACCAGCGGATCCCGGTGTACCGGCGGCTCGCGACCATCACGGTCGGCACCGACGACCGGGAGCCGGCCGAGATCGCCGACGACATCGCCGGCCGCCTGATCACGTCATGACCGCGACCAGGATCCGCGTCGGCGGCGAGCAGCCTTACGACGTCGTCCTGGGTGCTGGCGTCTTGGCCCAGCTTCCCGAGCTAGTCGGCGGCTCCGCGCAGAGCGTCGTGCTGATTCACGCGGAGGGACTCGAGAAGCTCGCCGAACCTGCCTGCCAGGCGCTCACGTCGGCGGGCTACACGGTCTGCGCAGAACCAGTGCCCGCCGGTGAGCACGCCAAGGACATCACCGTCGCGACGGCGCTGTGGTCGCGGCTGGCAGCACACCGGCTGTCGCGCTCGGACGCCATCGTGGGACTCGGCGGCGGTGCGGTCACCGACCTGGCCGGATTTGTGGCCGCGACCTGGCTGCGCGGCGTCCGCGTCGTGCTGGTCCCGACCACGCTGCTCGCGATCGTGGACGCGGCCATAGGCGGGAAGACGGCGATTAACATCGCCGCCGGCAAGAACCTGGTCGGTGCCTTCCATCCGCCCGCCGCGGTGCTGGCCGACCTGGAGTCACTCGCGAGCCTGCCTCACCAGGAGTACGTGAGCGGATTGGCTGAAGTGATCAAGGCGGGGTTCATCGCCGACCCGGTGATCCTGGATCTGATCGAAGCGGACCCTTCAGCGGCGGCCGGGCCCGCGGGGCCGCATGAGCGCGAGCTTGTCGAGCGCGCCGTCCGGATGAAGGCCGAGGTTGTGGCGGCCGACCTTCGGGAGGCCGGCCCGCGGGAAACGCTGAACTACGGGCATACGCTCGGCCACGCGATCGAGCGAGCTGAGCGGTACGCGATAAGGCACGGGGAGGCGGTGGCGATCGGGATGGTCTTCGCGGCAGCGGTCGGGAGGCTGTCTGGCAGGCTGGATGCGCCCACGGCTGAGCGGCACAGCTCGATCCTTGCCGCCGTCGGGCTGCCGACCTCGTATCCGAGCGGCTCCTGGACCGCGCTGCGGGACGCCATGGCCTTGGACAAGAAGACCAGGGGCAGGCATCTGCGGATGGTCGTGCTCGACGGGCTGGCCAGGCCAGGCATTCTCGCCGACCCGCCAGAAGACCTGCTTGCCCGCGCGTACCAGGAGATCTGACATGCAGACGGTGCTGGTGCTGAACGGCCCGAACCTGGCCAGGCTGGGAACTCGCGAACCTGACGTCTACGGAACAGCGACGCTTGAGGACCTCCGGCAGGCATGCGACGCGACTGCCGCCGAGCTAGGGCTTGCCGTCGACTTCCGGCAAACCGACGAGGAGTCAGAACTAATCGCATGGGTACATGAGGCAGCCGACAGGCGGGTGCCGATCGTGCTCAACCCCGCCGCTTTCACGCACTACTCGTACGCGCTGCGCGACGCCCTGGCGATGCGCACCGCGCCGCTGGTCGAGGTGCACATTTCGAACCCGGCAGCGCGCGAGGCGTTCCGGCACAATTCCGTGGTCGCCGCGGTTGCGGACGGGACGATCGCCGGGTTCGGGTTCGCCTCGTATGTGCTTGCGCTGCGGGCAGTCGCCGGGCTGCTTGCTGGTGACGGCTGAAAGGCTGCCAGTTACGATGCCCATTACGCGGACAGTTTGACCATGGCGGCATGGTCAAAGCGTCGGCGTGGATGAAGACACTGTCCGCTGCGGCCAACTCGGGAGCCTTTGTTGCGTATAGGAATGTCACTGAACTACGCGGGCGGCTTCGCCGAGACCGTCGGCGAGCTCGCCGACTATGAGAAGGCTGGCCTGGACATCGTCTTCGTGCCTGAGGCGTATAGCTACGACGCGGTCAGCCAGCTGGGCTACGTGGCTGCCAAGACGGAGCGGCTACAGCTCGCGTCAGGGATCATGCAGCTGTACACCAGGACGCCGACCTTGACCGCGATGACCGCCGCCGGCCTGGACTACGTCTCGAACGGCCGGTTCAATCTCGGCATCGGTGTGTCAGGGCCGCAGGTAATCGAGGGCTGGCACGGCGTGGCCTACGACGCACCGATCGGCCGCACCCGGGAGACCATCGAGATCTGCCGCGCCGTCTGGCGCCGCGAGCGACTGGTGCACGACGGAAAGAATTATCAGATCCCGCTGCCGCCCGGTCAGGGAACCGGGCTGGGCAAGGCGCTGAAACTGATCAACCATCCGGTACGTGACCGGATCCCGATCATCCTGGCCGCGGTCGGGCCGAAGAACACCGCGATGGCCGCCGAGCTCGCCGAGGGATGGCAGCCGATCTTCTACTTCCCCGAGAAAGCGGCCAGCATCTGGGGAGCGCCGCTGGCCGCTGGCAAGGCGAAGCGCGACCCGTCGATGCCGCCGCTCGACGTGATCGCCCAGGCGACTCTGGCGATCGGCGACGACGTCGCCGACCTCGTGGATCTTGGAAGGCCGGTGATGGCCCTGTACGTCGGCGGCATGGGCGCGCGGGGGCAGAACTTCTACACCAAGCTGGCGACGGACTACGGCTACCCGGACGAGGCGATCGCCATTCAAGACGCCTACCTGGACGGCCGGAAGGACGAAGCTGCCGCCCTCGTGCCGCGCTCGCTCCTCGAGGGAATCTCGCTGATCGGAAGCAGGTCGCACGTGGCAGAACGCATCGCGGCGCTCAGGGAGTCTGGCGTCACCACCTTGAACGTCCAGCCGATTGCTGCGAGGCACGAGGACCGGGTCAGGCTCGTCGAGCAGGTCAAGGAGATGGCCGCCTGAGGCCTCGGTGCGGGTCGGGCTGTCGATTCCGCATCCCGCCGTTCGATTACCTGGCGAGGCCGGAGCTAGAGTCCGGCATGAGCGGAGAGGTAGTCGAGCGATGAAATACCTGTTCTTGCTATATGGCCCTGACGGGCCACTGCCCGAGCCAGGTAC
Organism: Streptosporangiaceae bacterium; assembly: GCA_036258115.1. Lineage (GTDB taxonomy): Bacteria > Actinomycetota > Actinomycetes > Streptosporangiales > Streptosporangiaceae > Chersky-822. The sequence continues at coordinate 3,485 of DATAEH010000238.1, read as the reverse complement.
CGCGGAGCACGCGGAAATGTTCCGGCGCTGGGGCGCCGCCACCGGGCCGATGGCGCAGGCCGGCGTACTGATCGACTGCGCGCCGGTGCAACCACCTTCGGCGTCGACGACCTTGCGGATCGAAGACGGGGAGGTGGTGCTGACCGACGGGCCGGCCGCCGAAATCAAGGAACATTTCGGTGGTTTCACGCTGGTCGATTGCGCGAACCTGGACGAGGCCCTGAAGTGGGCGGCCACGCTTCCGACGGCGGCGGACGGATCGATCGAGATCCGTCCGGTCGTCGGCGTCACGCCACCGGCCTGACCGGTCTGATGCCAGCGGAAGGCACCATCGACAGCAACGAGATGGATGCCGCACTGCGCGAGCACTGGTGGGCGGCGGTCGCCAGCATCACCCGCAGGACCGGCGACCTGGAGATCGCGGAGGACGCTGTCCAGGAGGCCTGCGCGGCGGCCGTCGCCCAGTGGCCGCTCGACGGCATTCCCCCGAACCCGCGGGCGTGGCTCATCACCACCGCGTGGTATAAGGCCGTCGACCTGATGCGCCGAGACGCGCTCAGGTCGGCCCGCGAAGCAGAGGCCGCTCGAGAGCTGACTGAGGTAGCCACCGGACGCGGCGCCATGCTCTCCGGGCTCGCCGGGGCTACCGGGCCGTCCGCGTCCAAACGGCCCGGCAGGGGGCAGGTAGGAGAGGACGAGCTGGCGCTGATCTTCGCCTGCTGTCACCCGGCGCTCGACCCGGCCGTCAGGATCGCGCTGACCTTGCGCGCGGTGTGCGGGCTCCGGACGGACGAGATCGCGGCCGCGTTCGTCGTCCCGGAACCAACCATGGCGCAACGATTGGTCAGGGCGAAGCGCAAGATTCGGCAGGCCGGGATACCGCTGACCGTGCCGGGTCCTGAGGCGCTCGCTGAGCGCCTAAAGGCGGTGCTGCGGGTCGTCTACCTGGTTTTCACCCAGGGACACCGGGCCACGGGCGCGGTCGGGGCCGGGTTGATCCGCGCCGATCTGTGCGATCAGGCAATCGGTTTGGCCCGCCAGCTTCGCCTTGTTCTGCCTGGAGAGCCGGAAGTTACCGGCTTGCTGGCGCTGCTGCTCCTGACCAATGCGCGCCGTGCCGCCAGAACCCGACCTGACGGCTCGCTCGTACTGCTGGCGGACCAGGACCGCGCGCTGTGGGACGAGGCGGAGATCGCCGAGGGGGAGCGGCTTGTTGAATTCGCGCTCCGGTCCGGTCGGCCCGGGCCCTACCAGCTGCATGCGGCGATCGCAGCATGCCATTCGACAGCGCCGTCGGCGCAGCAGACGGACTGGCGCGAGATCGCCGCGCTGTACCGCGAGCTCGCAAGGTACGAGCCGACGGCGGTGGTCATGGCCAATATGGCGGTGGCCGTTGCGATGGCCGAGAGTCCGGAGTCGGGGCTGGCGATCCTTGACCGGGTTGCCGCCGAAGGCCGGCTGGAACGGTGGCCGCAACTGCACATCGCCAGGGCGGAGCTGCTGCGCAGGCTGGACCGGCGCGACGAGGCCACGGCGGCATACCAGCTCGCTCTGGCCGCGGGGCTGCCAGCCGCCGAGCGCGACTTCATTGCCGCGCGAATGGCGGAAACGGTTACCGGCTGACCCGTGGGTAGAGTCGAAATATGGCTGATCACGCGGATTCTGCTGATGGGTCGTGCGACCTTCGGATCGTCGTAGCCGGTGCCGGCTTCGCCGGCCTGACCGCGCTGAACGAGCTCGCCAGGCTTCGCCGGAAACTCCGCTTTCCTGCCGGGTCCCGGGTGCAGGTGACGCTTGTCGACCAGAACAGCTACAGCACATTTCAGCCGTTGCTCTACCAGGTCGCGACGGCCGGCCTGACGGGGTCTGACGTGGCATATCCGACCTGGACCGCGGTCCGTAAGGCGGGCGCTCACTTCCGCAGGGGTGAGATCACCGGACTCAACACCGATCGCAGGGAGCTCCTGCTCATGGACGGTTCGGTGCTCGATTATGACTACCTGATCCTGGCGACGGGCGTGAGCGCCGCGTTCTTCGGCGTGACGGGCGCGGCGGAAAATGCGCTGAGCCTGTACACCAGGCGAGATGCGATCATCTTGCGCGATCAGCTGATGGCCGAACTGGAGCGGCGCAGCGCCGAGGGCGATACCAGGGATCTCAACGTGACCGTTGTGGGCGGCGGTGCCACCGGCGTTGAGGTCGCGGGGACGCTGGCAGAGCTGCGTAACATCGCGCTGCCCGCCTCGTTCCCCGAAATCGATCCGGCCAGGATGCACGTGCGGCTGATCGAGCTCGGGCCCGCCCTGATAGCTCCGTTCGCCGAGCCCCTTCGTCAGTACGCCAAGCGCCAGCTCCTGGAGCGCGGCGTCGATGTCCGGCTGCGGACCGAAATCGCAGAGGTGGCGAAGGACCACGTCAGGATCGCCGCCGAGAAACACAGCGCGGACGCCGATGGCCCAGGCGGCGACGGGGCAGGTGCCGATGAATCAGGCGGCGAGGTACTGCCCAGCGACGTCACCGTGTGGGCTGCCGGGATCGCCGCGCCAGAATGGGTCGGGAAGATCGGGCTGCCGGCCGGCCGCGGCGGCCGGCTTCGCACGAGACCGGACCTGAGCGTGATCGGTCAGGACCGGTTGTTCGCCGTTGGGGACATCGCGGTGATAGACGGTGACCCGCAGCCGCAACTCGCCCAGCCGGCCATTCAGCACGGCCGCCATGCCGCCGTGCAGATCAGCCGGCTGTCGACCGGCCAGCCGACACAGCCGTTCAGCTACAAGGACAAGGGAATCATGGCGACGATCGGGCACCGCTCGGCGGTGGTCGAGCTGCCAAGCCGGATCCGCGCCACTGGAACGCTCGCCTGGCTAGCCTGGCTCGGATTGCACCTGGTGAATCTGCTTGGCGGCCGGAATCGGATCTCGGCGCTCGTCAACCTGACCTGGCGGTACCTGACCTGGAGCCGGGGCGGTGGCGTGATCGTTGGTGATGATCCTGTCCCGCCACCGTAACCTCCGTATCCACGGGCACGGGGTCGCGGGACACCCGTAGAGTTCGGATATGCCGCCGTCGCATGCTCTTCGCCGGGACCGCGCCGCTGCCATCGCGCCTGGGCTCGGTGCCGATGCTGTCCTCATCACCAGTGGCGTCAACGTCCGCTACCTGACGGGGCTAGTGAGTTCCAACGCAGCCCTGCTGGTGCCTGCCGATGGGCCCGCAGTACTGGCGACCGACTCGAGGTATGCGGGGACGGCTGGCCGGGAGTGCGAGGACGTCCAGCTAGTGATCGAACGTGACGTGGCGCCCGCGCTTGTCGAGTCGGCGCTCGCGGCTGGCCTGCACGCGATCGCGTTCGAGGACCGCGTGATGACGGTGCAGACCTACCGGGAGCTGTCGGACGCCGGGAAAGACGAGCTCAAGCTCATAGCTGCTGGCAGCGCGATCGACGAACTGCGGATGGTCAAGGACGAGGACGAGATTGCGCTGCT
>DATAEH010000237.1:0-35092 GCA_036258115.1 Streptosporangiaceae bacterium | reverse complement strand
GCCGCCGGGCGACCGACAAGGCCGAGACCGCCATCGTGGCTGGCCTGATCGCCGCGTTCCTGCTGGGCGCGCCCGACCGCAGGCTCAGCGACCTGGGCCTGGACCTCGACGTTGATGATCTGCTGCTGTGCTGCGGGGGATCACGTCGGCGAGCCTCGCTGCGCGAGGCGATCGCGGCACAGGGCGATGGTCTCGCGGCGAGCATGTGCTGGTCACGCCGGGAGCGGCCGCCGCCCTGTTCTGCGTCGCGACGGCGCTGCTCGCCCCTGGCGGCCGGTTCACGGCCCCGAGCGCCACAATCCCGGTGACAAGCAGCACCAGGCCGGGTGAGGAGGCCGCGGACGCGCACTGGCTCGCCTTCTTCGGGCGCATCTGCAACGGTAATCAGGCACGGGAAGCTCAACGCCCCGCTCGGCCTGGCCATCGCGCCAGGCGGTGATGTGCTCACCGTCAACGGCGGGGACGGCAGGATCGTTGAGACAACTCCGTCAGGCATGCAGATCGCCTCGCGTTTCCTTGACCGTTCGGGCAGTCCGCCAGGCAGCGGCGCTCTGTTCGGGCTGGCCATCAAGCCACCGATGAGCGGTGTCCACTACGTCGACGACGCAGCTAACACTCTGCGTTTGCTGCACTGACGGCGAAGATCAAGCAAGTTGCCCGGCCCAGCCCGTCGCCCACAGGGCGGCTGGGCCGGCTGACCCTCTGCCGCTCAGATGAAGAGTCGTCTTGTGACGATCCCGTCGGCGATGTCGTGGCCAACCCAGAGCGCGAAGTGATCACCCGCGCTGAAGTAGTCAGCCGCGTCCTGTTCGGCGAGCATGATCGTCACGATGGCGTGATTGTCCCCGATCCAGTCCGAGCTGTCGCCGCTGTTCGCCACGAGCGCGGTGAAGAAGTGACTGCCGTGCGTATTGTGATGCTCGCCGCGCAGCGTGATGCGTTTAGTCATCCCTGGCGGCAGGGTCGCCGAGGCTGTTGGCGGTGGTCCCGTCGCCTCAGCGTCCTCGCCCGCGTTCACGGTGACGAAAGCCTGGAACTTATAAGGCCTGATGTTCATGGCCGCTCCTCGAAGGCCTGCAGGCAGGCTCATTTCGAGCGTAACACCGGGCGAGACCGGCGAGATCTGCGCCAGCTAGAGCTCGTCACCCGGGTCGTAGGGCGGGCCACCGATGATGGCGGTGTCCTCGGGCAGCGGATCGAGGTGACTGCCGATGCCGACCTCGTCATCGAACTCTTCCTCTTCGTCTGCGGCATCCTTGAAGATTCGTCCGCAGACCACGCGGTAAAGCTGCTCCGGATAAGGAATATGGTCAATGCTTCGCAATGCCTGGTCTTGCCCTGCGGACTCGACCACGAATTCGCCATACCCGAGCAATCGGCCGACAAATGTGCGGTGGAAGCTCATGTCCGTAACTTTGGACAGCGGCATCATCGCCACGCTGCGGGTAAATACGCCTGACGTCAGCAGGATCCGTTCCGAGGTAATGACGAAGTAATCGACTGCCCAGTTAACGGCTTCCCAGATCAGTCTTGCCATCAGGAGGCCCCAGAGACCCCAGACGATCCAGATCAAGGCGGTGTGGCCGCGCAGCAAGGTCGCCGACAGAATGAAGGCCGCGAGCAGTCCCCCGACTGCTTGAGCGCTGGGAACCAGGAGCACGGCTGGGTGACGTCGGACTGTGGCCACCCGCTCTTCTCTCGGCAGCAGGTACTTGTCGACGTTGGCAGGCTCGTGTCTCGACGAAGCCACACGGGTCAATGTTCTACAGCTTTATGTGGTTCAGGAACTCGGCCATCGAGTTTCCCGCAGACTTCAGCCAGTTCAGGGTGCCGGTTACTACGTGGGCCGCCCCGTCAGGAGAGGTCGCGAGGTAGTAGATCGCGAAGGCGATGGCAGCCCAGGTCAGAACCTTCTTCAAAACCTCGGTCACCTCCCTAGCCTGATGTGCGGATGGTCTAAGCCACCGCTGGCCTCAGCATAGCCCAGTACCCAATGGTCACCAATGGCAGTCAACTGCCTGTGCAACCATAGCTTCAAGGGAGTCACAGCCCAGCACAACCACGCCGATTCTGCTCGGAAAGCCGTTACTGTTCTTGCTGCAGCAAGTCGGCTTCGGGACCGAAGCGCCCTCGCGGCCGGACCACTCGCGCGTTGGATGCTGGATGGAGAAGTGACTGTGGCCGAGGTGACAAGCGGTGACTTCTGCATAGCCGTGTACCGGGAGGACAGCACTTGGGAGGCCGAAGTGCTCCCGGTGGCGGTGATCGGAAGCCTGGAATCGATCATCCATGCCCTTCGGCAGCAGCCCAGCATCGGCGGCGTATTCGGCTTGGCCGCCGTAGGTGACGACTTCTTCGTCATCATCAGGGTGACCGGTGGCAATATCTCGGTCTTCCTATCTGACTTGACTGCATCGGTGGACTGGCCGCTGGCGAAGCAAGTGCTGGAGTACCTCGACATTCCTGTGCCGTACGACGAGGACCTCGATCAGGTGCTGCCAGCCGGAGAACTGTCCATCTTGGCCGACCTAGGGGTGGACGAGATGGAGCTGTGCGCGCTGTCCGGCGACCTTGACCTGTTCCCTGACGAGGTCTTGGCCAGTCTGGCGCGGCGGGTCGGTTTCGGAGCAGCCTTCGACCGCGCGCTCGAGTCGATCACCAGCCAGTGACGTGGCGGAGACCGGGGTACCGTCCGGTTACATGGCTTCGTTCGAGTCCGGCATGCGGCTCGCGATCGATCTGGCGGTCAGCACCGATACCGGATCGGCAGTCACCTCTGACGTACCGGTCGGCGCGATTGTGCTCGGCCGTGATGAAACCGTGCTGGGGAGAGGGCAGAACCAGTGCCTCGCCACAGGAGATCCCACCGCCCACGCGGAAATCGTCGCGATAAGGCAGGCAGCAAAGGCACTGCAATCCTGGAGACTCGACGGCTGCACTCTGATCGCCACCCTGGAGCCGTGCACAATGTGCGCCGGCGCACTGATCAACGCGAGAATCCGGCGGCTCGTCTACGGCGCCGCTGACCCGCGCGCCGGAGCTGCTGGCTCGCTATGGGATGTCCTGCGAGACAGAAGGCTTGGCCCGGCGGTTGAGGTCATCGGCGGCGTGCTCGCGGAGGAGTGCAGTGCCCTGCTGACCAGCTTCTTCGAGCGCCGCCGCTCTGAAGAGCGGTCGGGGTAATCGGACCGATCGGCGCAAAGTCACCTGCAGAATCGGCGCCACCCGTCTGCTCGGGTAGGCTCAGCGGCGGTGGAGTCGCCTAGTGGCCGAGGGCGCACGCCTCGAAAGCGTGTGAAGGGGCAACCCTTCCGTGGGTTCAAATCCCACCTCCACCGCCACTGTGATATCTCGGGCCATCGTCTACCTGTGTCCTGGGACATCGTTCCGCTTTGGGCCAGGCTCAGGTCTTCGCCGATCAGGGCCTACCGCGGGCGTTATGAGTTCACCTTCTGTGCGCCGGCGCCCGCTCAGTTCGCGCGTGCGGCGCGCGCCGAGCGTAGCTGGCTCGCGATGATCAGCGCGATGATGCCGATCGAGAACCAAAGCCCGTAGTGCGAAATAGTTTGCGCGACAACCACCGCGTGGTGGCCGAGAACGTACCCGAGGCCGACCAGCATGCCCGTCCACAGCATGGTGCCGATCAGGTCCAGCACCACGAAGGCAATGAAGCCAACCCCTGCCCAACCGGCGATGATGTAGATGATCGCGCTGGGAACCGGCAGGAATTGGGAGACTACGATCGCTGGCCAGGTGAACTTGGGCCCCCAGCGCTTGACTCTGTCGATGTAGCGCTGACCCCGATTTCGGCGACCGCCCAGCAGCGCGACCGCGCGCTCACCCCACAGCCTGCCTGCCCACCAGTACAGCGGATCGAACTTCATCAGTCCCGGAATGGCAACAAGCAGCACGACTAGCAGCGTTCCGTGCCCGATCCGAGCGAATGCGGCGCCGGCCACGATCGCCTCCGTGGAACCGTTGAGCAGTTCCAGCAAGACCGGGTGGGTGCCAACCAGCTCGGCCCTGAACGGGAGCAGCAGGAGGAAGTACAGGCCGCTGGCCGTGATGGCGGCCCAACATGCGATGTCTACCGCGCGGGGCCGTCCGGTCCACGGCAGCCTTGGGTCATCCCACGGGCTGGATGGCGCTGGGCCGCTCTCCTGGCCGCCCGCTGGGGCCTGACCACCGGCTGGCGCCGCCGCGGTTAGCTCGTCGGCCTCCGTTGACCCAACTGCTGGCTCGGGGGTGCTCACTCAGCCATCCAGCGTGCTGGAGCGCTAGGCAGGTACACAGTCCTCCTCGCAACCGAGCCACGCGACGGCCCACAGATGAACCGGCCGCCATAGCCACGACGGCAGGCGCGGGGCTCCAGCCTACGGCGTGGCCTGCACTTGTGGCGCCCGGCCGGCCGGACATCATTGATGATAAGAGCCGTAGGCGGGGCGTGGATTGCGGAGAGAACTAGATCCCCGGCCCGCCCGGTCCTGGCGAGTTGCGAGCGGCCTTCCCGGAGAACTCGCGCGCGGCTCGCGCTGCTGCGCACGGAGCGCACAGCGGCAGTTCAACCTGACCCAGCGGGCCGAGGGAGTGCTGTCCGGTGATCACCGCGCCGAATACCTCGCAGATGCCATCGTCATCGGGATGTGCCCGGGCGCAGTAGCAGAAGCAAGGCATATGCCGGAGTGCCTTCTCGGTGCGCTCGATCACCGCCCGGACTTCGGGACGGCTAGCTGCATCGGCGAGCGCGTCGAGGGCCGGACGGATGCGCTCAAACGCATCCGTCAGCGCCTGCCCCACTCGCCGTCCGACCTCTGCCAGGGTGTCGGCGAGATCCGCGTCCCTGTCATCGCCCACAAACTCATCTTCTCACTGGTGAAGCGCTGGATCCAGGTCGCCCGGGTGTCAGGGTGCTCGACCGACCGTGGAGCCGGCGGCCGACTCCCGGCGATCGTCGTAGTTCCTGCACGACAGTGGTTATCTGCTGGCCCGCACCGGGAATGCCTTCCGCTACTTATGGCACGGAGAGGAGCCGACCCTGTGGACATGAAGTTCGAGGTTGCGGTGCTGCCGGTAGCCGATCCCGATCGTTCCAAGGCGTTCTACCAAGGCCTGGGGTGGCGACTCGATATCGATTTGCCCATCGACGATCAGCACCGGATCATTCAGTTCACCCCGCCGGGCTCGCCGGCCTCTATTCAGTTCGGCACGGGCACGACGGACATGACGGCCGGGTCTGTTCAGGACCTGTATCTCGTCGTCGATGACGTCGAGGCAGCCAGAGCTGACTTGATGAGCCACGGCGCGGACGTCAGCGACATCTGGCACGGCCCAGGGCTCGATAACGTCGAGAAGCGCATGCCAGGTCGTGACCCGGACGGATCTACGTACCGCAGCTTCGCAACGTTCGCCGACCCCGACGGGAACAGCTTTCTGCTGCAGGAGATCACCGAGCGACTCCCCGGCCGGGTTTGGCCGACCGACGTCGGGGCTGTGGCTCAGCTGCTCCATGAGACTGCCGAGCATCATGGTTCGTTCGAGAAGGTAGCGCCGCCACATGACTGGTGGGACTGGTATGCGGCGTACATGGACGCTCGCCAGCGCGGAAGCAGCCAGGAGGAGGCATCTGCGGCAGCGAGGCGCTATATGGCGGATGTTAAGCACGTCGTCGTCTGAGCGGGCACGGCAAAAAGCCTCCCCGAAAAGCGCCTTACACCCCCAAACGGCGGCACGCGGTCCGGTCCCGGCGCCGAGGTCGTCGGCGAACAGTGAGGTATTGATGAGCCTGAACAGCGACTATGACGTGATCATCCTCGGCGGCGGAGCGCCTGGCGAGCATTGCGCTGGAGCGCTTGCCGCGCGCGGGCTGCGGGTTGCAGTAGTCGAGCGTGAGCTGGTCGGAGGCGAGTGTTCCTACTGGGCCTGTGTTCCATCGAAATCGCTCCTTCGCCCTGGAGAAGCGGTGCAGGGCGCACGCAATGCTGGCGCCAGCGCACAGGTCGACGTCCAGGCCGCGCTGGCTTGGCGGGATTTCATGGTGTCGAACTACTCCGACGCCGGCCAGGAGCACTGGCTCGCGAACCGTGGCATTGGCCTGCTGCGAGGCACGGGTCAGCTAGCGGGCACCGGCGTCGTGGAAGTCGGAGGCGTCCGCCACACCGCGGAGCACATCGTCATCGCGACCGGCGCAGAGCCGATCGCGCCTCCGATCCCCGGGCTCCGCGAGCTCGAGGGGGTCTGGGGAACCCGCGCGGCAACGAGCATGAAGGCTGTTCCGCGCCGCCTGCTTGTGCTCGGCGGAGGGTCCGCGGGCGTCGAGCTTGCGCAGGTCGTGCGGCGGCTCGGCGGCGAGGCGGTCCTGGTCGAAGGCGCTGACCGGGTGCTTCCCCGTGAGCCAGCCCCGCTCGGCGATGCGCTCGGCGAGGCCTTGCGCCGGGACGGGATCGAGCTGATGCTGGGGATGCACGCGAGCGCAGCACGGCGCGATGGTGAGGAGTACGTGCTCGAGTTCGACGGCGGCAAGGAGCTGCGGGGTGACAAGCTGCTCGCCGCTACCGGCCGTCATCCGCGGGTCGAGGGGATTGGCCTCGAGACGGTCGGCGTCGAAGCTGGACCGCGCGGTATCCAGGTGGATGAGTACATGCGTGCGGGCGAACGCCTCTGGGCGATCGGCGACGTCAACGGAATCTGGCCGCTTACCCACGTCGGGGAGTATGAAGGTGACGTCGTCGCGCTGAACATACTCGGCGAGAAGCATCCCGCGAACTACGAAGCAGTACCCCGAGTCACGTACACGGACCCGCAGGCCGCCTCGGTAGGCGCGCTCGAGGCTGAGTACAGCGGCACGGCGCTCGTGTCAGAGGTGCCGAAGACCGCGACGTACACGCATGCGTACGCGGAGTCCAATGGGTTCCTGACGCTGCTCAGCGATGGTCAGCGACTAACCGGCGCCTACGCGCTCGGCCCGGAAGCCGGTGAGTGGTTGCAGCAGGCGACGCTGGCCATCCGCGCGCACGTACCGATCGAAGTGCTGAGCGACACGATCCAGCCATTCCCGAGTTTCTCCGGGATCTACTTCGCGGCATTGATGGAACTCCGCATGCAGATCGCGGATATGCCGCGGCCGGTCAAGCCGATGGATGCACAGATGGCGAGCTTCAAGTCATGACCAGCGCTACCAATCCCGCTTCGACCGGACGTGAACAAGAGCTCGCCGGACAGACCGTTGTCCTGATCGGCGGAAGTGCCGGCATCGGGTTCGAGACCGCTCGGCGCGTGATCGCCGAGGGCGCCAACGTCGTCCTGACCGGCCGCAATCCCGACCGTCTCAGCCGGGCGGCGGCTGAGCTCGGCGCTCAGCGCACCGCGGCTTTCGATGCCACCGACGCGGCCGCGGTGCAGAAGTTCTTCCAGGACGTGCCGGCGCCGATCGACCATGTGCTCGTGACTGCCGGCGGTCCTTCCTACGTGCCGCTGCTCGAGATGACCGCGGACGACGTCCGGGATGCGATGAGCGGGCACATCCTGGTGACCCTCGATATCGCGCGCAACGCGTCAAGCAAGATGAGGCCAGGGGGCACGCTGCTGTTCATGGGCGGAACCGGGGGCCGACGGGTCCGCCCGGGGATCGTCTCGGCAGCCACGGCGGCCCTGCCTCCGTTCGCTGCGGCGCTGGCGCTTGAGCTTGCGCCGGTGCGGGTCAACCTGATCGCCGCCGGGTTCGTTGACACTCCGCTCTCGGCGTCGCTGCTCGGAGATCAACTTGAGGCGCGTCGGACCGAGCTCCGCGAGAAGCTTCCGATCGGCCGCGTAGTAGGTCCGGCCGACGTCGCTGCGCTGGCCGTCCACATCATGACCAATACCGCGCTCACCGGTGCGACGTACGACATCGACGGCGGGCAGCAGTTCGTCTCGGCGTGAACGCGCGATGGTGAGAGGGAGGTTGAGGCAGGGATAGCAGCGGGGCACAGGCGGTAAGCGCCGGGAAGGGAAACACGATGGACAGCCTGCCGATCGGCGACTATGCGCTGCTGTCGGACTGCCGCTCGGCGGCGCTGGTCAGCCGTGCCGGATCGGTGGACTGGCTGTGCTTCCCGCGCTTTGACGGGCCGTCGGTGTTCTGCCGCCTGCTTGACCCGGCTGGCGGGCATTTTGAGATCCGCCCAGCCTGCGACTTCAAGGCGAGCCGCCGGTATCTGGACCAGACGATGGTCTTGGAGACAACGTTCACGACAGCGAACGGCACTGCAGTCCTGACCGACGCCATGGCGATCGGCAGGAATGAGCGCGGCCACGACCTGGGCACGAACTCCCCGAGCATGCTGCTGCGCAGGCTGACCTGCACCGGCGGCCAGTTCGAAGCAGAAGTTAGCTACCTGCCGCGGCCGGAGTACGGCCTCATCCATCCCTACCTGGAGCCGATCCCTGGTGGCGTTTACGCACGCGGCGGCGCCGACAGGCTGCTCTTGTCCACTCCGGTCAGCTTCGGCATCGAGGATGCCGACGCGAGCGCCCGGGTTCGCCTTTCCGCCGGGCAGTCAGCGGCATTCGCACTCGGACACGGGATCCTCGGCGGCCCGCCGCACGACCCATGGACCGCCGAGGAGATCAACTCCCGGCTCGACGACACGGTGGAGGGCTGGCGTTCCTGGTCGGCGATTCACCAGAGTTACGAAGGTCCGTGGCGGGAACTGGTGCAACATTCGGGCCGGGTGCTGCAGGCACTCACCTACGCCAGAACCGGCGCGATTGTGGCTGCGCCCACCACGTCCCTGCCTGAGGCCGTCGGCGGCGAGCGGAACTGGGATTACCGGTACACCTGGGTCCGTGATGCCAGCCTGACCATGGAGTCGCTGTGGGTGGCGGCCTGCCCTGACGAGGCGAACAAGTTCTTCGGCTTCATCGCTGATGCGGCTGCCACGCAGGTCCAGCGGGGAAAGGATCTGCAGATCATGTTCGGCATTGGCGGCGAGCATGACCTATCCGAACGCGAGCTATCGCATCTGGCCGGATGGCGGGCCAGCCGCCCGGTCCGGGTGGGGAACGCCGCATGGCTCCAGCGGCAGATCGATGTGTATGGCGAGCTGCTCGGTGCGGCCCAGCGCCTTGTTGACCAGCTCGGTGAGCTTCAGACCGTCTCCCGGCTGTTCCTCACGGCGGCGGCCGACGCCGCCGCAACCCGATGGCTGGAGCAGGACCACGGCATCTGGGAGATCCGCGGCGAGCCGCGCCACTACCTGTACTCCAAGCTCATGTGCTGGTGCGCACTCGATGGGGCGATAGGCCTCGCCAGCCGCCTAGGAGCCGAGGACCGGGTGGATGGCTGGGCGGCAACCCGTGCCGAGATCAGGGCCGCCATCTTGGAGCGCGGATGGAACGAGCAGGCCGGGGCCTTCACCCAGGCCTTCGGCAGCGAGGATCTCGACGCATCGAGCCTGATGCTGGCCTGTTCCGGCTTCCTGCCAGGCGATGACCCGCGGATAAAGGCGACCATCGATGCCATCGCTGAGCGTCTGACCGATAGTCGCGGGCTCGTGTACCGGTACCTTGCGCACGATGGACTCTCGGGCACTGAGGGGACCTTCTTGCTGTGCACGTTCTGGCTTGCGCAGGCGCAGGCCATCACGGGGGACGTCGAGGCGGCCACCTCGACCTTCGAGCGCGCAGTGGCCTTTATCAACGACGTTGGCCTGCTAGCCGAGGAGGTCAACGCCGACAGCGGGGAGATGATCGGCAACTTTCCGCAGGCGTTCAGCCACATCGGCCTGATCAACGCCGCGTGGGCTATCACCGAAGCTCAGCAGCGCGCTGGCAGGGCGTGATCTCGTGCCGAGTGGGCACGATGCTGCCAGGTGCTTCGATATCGCCCGTCCGGTGAGGCATAGCTGATCAATTCGCACGGTTGGTCCGAGTTCGCAAAACGAGGAGGCGCTCCAACCGCCTCAAGTCCGCCTGAGGTGATAGAAATGCCCACTGCTAGAGCTATCTACGAAGAAATTTTCGATAACGACCGGGCGTTCCAGTTGTTCTGCTCGATCGCGGCTAGCGGCGAGGCGCAGGGCGGCTGGGAGAACGGCAGGATCGCCATGCTCGTGCCCGATCCGCTGCGTGATCTGGTACCGAAGATCGCCAGACACGGAGCTGACGAGGACAAGCACGGCCGCATCTTCAGAGCCCTGCTGCGCAAACGCGGCCTTGAGCCCGTGGACGTGCCCGCCGAAGCCGATTACACGATGCGGCTGGAAAGGGCGGGCATCGGCCTGGCTCACAGTCGGCTGAGGCGCGATCAGAAGCTCTCGGAACACGACATCGTGACTTACCTCGCGCACAGCAGGGTGACTGAGCAGCGGGCATCAGAGCAGATGCAGACGCTGCGCAGGTACTCCGAGGACCGGCCCGAAATCGGCCGCGCGATCACGATGATCTCCAATGACGAGGACAACCATCTGGCCTACTGCAACGAGGAGCTGCTGCGGCTGGCCGCGGACGGACACGCCGAGTTCATACGGCGCGCACTGCGAGAGGCCGCGCTGGCGGAGATCGCGATTCACCGCGATGTCAGCAAGGCGGTCATGGCCCACCTTGGCCGGTTCCTTGGCTGGTCCACAGCCAAGGCGGCCCTTTTGGGTGCTGGCATCGAGGCGGTCTATGTATATGAGCGACTAGCCGGGTGGCGGCGAATGGTGTCGCTTCGGATGCCTGAACGGCGGAACGCGCTTGGCGAACCCGCTCCGGCACACTCCGCGTACTAGCGGAGGCTGGGGTCCGAAGGTCGGCCGCTTGGACGCGCGGGCGGGTGCCAGACCTTGATCGTGAGCCCGCTCGCTCGGCGCGCCCTCATAAGCGGACCTGGCGACTGGTCGACCACGAGGCCGTCCACGGGCAGCGGATGTTCGGTGAGCTGCACGACGGTCAGCCTCAGATCGTACCCGCGGATGACGTCCCTGCACACGCTGTAGAAGAGCCAGCGAACGTCCGGCATGATGATCCGTCCGGGTCGGCGCGGCGGGCTCGGCGTAAGGATGTCGGTCATCTCAGACAGGACGCCGAGTGCCGCGGCGTAGTCCTCAAAGCCGACCGCGTCATAATCCGGCGGACCCCATCCGGCTTCTGTGGCCAGCGTCCCGTTGTTGGGCTGAAGACCGCCGCCGCTACGCCGCAGACCGACACTCTCGTCGTATCGCATCCGGCTTTCCCGGTCACTGAGGACGCGCAGCGCCTCGTCGAGCATTGCCTGCGCTCGCGAGACGGCTCTGACGATGTTGGGTGGTGCACCCGAGATGTGATCAGGCCGAAGCACAGCAGCCTTGGCGTCATATCACTGCTGGATCTCCTCGCTGGACGCTCCGGGCATCACGCCAAGAACGCCGTACAAGGTGACTCCGCTTCTCATCGCCCGGCGGCAATTATCCGCGCAGCATCAGTCGGCTGGCGGCCAGTCCGATGGCGGCCAGTCGGCCTGCTCGTGCGACGGCGACTCGCCGTTCCCTGACGGCCACGCCCCCGGATCCAGCGTTGTGGTCACGCTCTGCGGCACGCCGCTCGCGGTCGAACCGTTGAGGCTCGGGACCGGCATGCTCATGGCCACCGTGCTATGCGTCCGGTGCGCCGTGGCCGCTATAGCGTGGTAGTCCTCGAGCAGCTGCAGGAAGTCTCTGCTGGAGTAGGGGCGCCCGTCGACCAGCGGACCCGCCGTGCCGTCGATGACCGCGACTACGTCGTCACCTGTCAGCGTCTTATGTGTCTCCAGGGCGTGGGCGAGGCTGAGGATGGCGGCCCGGTTGTCCCTGAGGATCTCCTCCACGCGCTGTAGCAGCGATGTCAGGTTGTCCTCGATCCGGTCTGCGAGTGCGTGCCGCATCTCCGTCTCGGGGTCTTGACCCTTCTTCTTGCGGCCGCCCTGCCCGCCTCCTGGCGCGCCGACCTCGAGGCGGCGCGCGGTCGAGTACGAGGAAACCGTAGAGCCCATGCCCCAGAAACCCTCCATGAACGAGGCAACGGTGGTGGCGGACTCCAGGTCGCCAGACACGCCGGACGAGCTGTCGCTGTCGAAGAACATCCGCTCGCCGGCCAGCGAGGCGAGCGAGACCAAGATGTCGGTCTCGAACTCGCTCCGCCACTGGGTGAACTGGTCCTCAGGCGGAATGCTCGCCACCATTCCGAGATAGTCGCTGCCCTTCTCGATCGTGGCGATGTCGATTTCCATGTGCTGGCGAGAGCGGTAAGCGACCACCGCATGGCAGGCCTCGTGGATTGCCACCGCATGCCTCTCGCGCTCGATGTATTCCACGTCCTGCGGCGGGCCGAGCTCCTTCAGCTGCTTGGCCCGCATGACGTCCTGCCAGGTGATCACGTCGCGGCCGTCGCGGATGGCGATGATCAGCGCCTCGTTGACGGTGTCCTTGATCGTCGCGCCGGTCGCGTACGGCGTGATGACGGCGAGCTTGTCAATCTGCTCGGCAGTCAGCTCATGGCGGACCTTCGCCAGATAGCCCTCGTAGGTACGTACTCTCCCGACTTTGGACGGGTAACCGACCTTGTAGATCCTGTCGATGCGGCCGGGCCGCAGCAGCGCTTCATCCAGCGCCTCTGGCATGTTGGTCGCCATCATGACCAGGATTCGGTACTTGGGCGGTGGCTTGGGGCGCATCCCGAATATCCGCCTGACATAGCGGTTCACGAAGCCGCGCGGCTTCTTCAGTCCGGACAGCTCCGTGAGCAGGGCTTGCAGGGTGCCCATGCCGCCGCCACCGCCGCCACCCCCCATGCCGCCAATGAACTGCTTGTTGCGGCGGGTGGGCTCCGGCTCATCTGGCTCACCGGCCATCGCGTGCCTGGCAAGCTGCCACTGAACGTCGCGGGAGAGGTACGAGAACCCGTTGCAGCCCGCCCGGCTGAAGGCGGACGGAGCCGAGGCCCGCGGGAAGCCCTGACCGCCGCCTTGGGCCAGCGCACCGCGGTTGCCAAGGGAGTCGGCCTCGTCGAAGAAGACGATCACTCCGCCGTACCGCAGCGCCAGTCTGCGCAGCTTCCTGAATAGGCCCTTGACCTTCAGCACTCCGACACCCATGAACATGTTGATGAACGCGCCGGGGTCCACGAAGACATACGGCTTGCCGGTCTCACCCGCGACGGCCTCGGCCATCAGCGTCTTGCCGGTACCGGGTGGCCCCCACAGCAGCAGACCAGCCGGAACGTAGCCGCCCTTGGCCTCAATCTGGTCCGGGTTCTCTAGGAAGACGATGTTCTCCTTGACCCGCTCCAGCACGTGGTCCTGGCCCCAGACATCCGCGAAGCGGGTCTTGATGTCGTCCGGGTAGTAGACGTCGACGCCGCCTCTGGACAGGAACCAGAACAGGCCGACGAACTGGATGATCACGAAGAAGAAGCCGAACGCCAGCTGGAGTACCAGCGGCATGTACTTGAAGAGGACGGCAGGTGCCTGGATGAGCGCGAGGAGCGGCGAGGCGTGCAGGAACTTGCTTAGCACGAGCGCGAGGATTGCAACCCAGAAGAAGAGGACACACAGCCGCCAGAGCCGGAACCTCGTCCAGTTCGAGAGTCGCCGATGGCTCAGCCGTTCGATCCCGCCGAAGAAGCTGACTGTCCAGAAGTGGTGATACCTGGCCGAGTGCTCGCTGATCAGATAGTGAATCTGGCGGATCGCTTCGAGCCCCAGGAGAACGAAGACCCAAGCGCCCGACCTGCTCTCGATTCGCATCGCATCGGCAACGGGAACCTGCGGGTCGTTGGCAATCACCGCCCACACCAGCACGAACCAGATCACGCCAAGCAGCAGGAGGATCTTGATCCGATCCCAGAACGACAGGCGTTTACGCGTGCCTCGGGCGTCTTCTCGTGTGGGCAAGCCTGGCTGGCTCAGGCCCTCGGGGGTCTCGGCCTCAGGCTTAGGCATTAGGGGCTCCCGACGGTGAAGGAATTCATTACCGTGTCGATCGAGTCAGTGTTCTTGCTGTAGCAGGTCGATAGGCAGTGCACCAGCAGCATGTAGACCATCGTTGAATCGGAGTTGGTCAGCGCCACCTGGTCGAACGTATCTGTCGAGCCGTCAGGATACGTGTAGCTGTAGACCTCGCGGATGCCGTGAACGTCCTTGCCTGGAGTGATGACACCGTCGCTGATCAGCCGGAACTGCTTGAGCGGGAAGCCTCTCTGCGCCGCGCTCTGGCGGCTGGTCGGGGTGACAGGCAGGATGAAGTCCCGTAGCAGGTTATAAGACATCGCGCTGCTGGCGGCCTTGCTGAGCGGGGCGACGAGAGCGAGCGCGAAGGGATTGTCTACCGAGGCGCTGAGCACATGACTGGCTGACGGACTTCCAGCCGCGTCGTATCCCTGGTCCCAGATGCTGCCGCCGGTCGTGAATCCCTGGCGTTTTAGCTGACTGGCGAGCGAGGTGTCGTCGATCTTGTGCCAGTAGTTCGGGACCTTGAAGTAAGTCTTCGCCGATGAGTCGGCCACGTATGTGAATTGCGGGGCCGCGCAGCCAGCCATCAGCAGCAGTGCCAGCAGAAATGCCAGCACCCATAGGCTTCGCCTGGCGATTACGGGGGTCGGGTACTTCACCAGCTGCACCTCCGCTGCGCCATCCGACCCGCCCGACACGACCCGCTCTACAGGCAAGTATGCATCCGTAACCAGAACGGGCATAGATGGGTGGCCGGTTCACCAGCCCGAATGCGACGTCTGTCCCTGCGGGATGAGGGTTCGCGGAGCGGGTAACAAATGGGTAACTGACTGGAGGTGCCATGGCGCGCGCAATCTGGACGGGCTCGGTGGCGTTCGGGCTCGTCAACGTGCCCGTGGCGATGTACGCCGCCACCGAGGACAAGACGATCCACTACAACCAGTTCCAGGCCGGAACGTCGGACCGGATTCGCTACAAGCGCGTAAACGAGCGGACAGGCCGCGAGGTCAAGCCGGAAGACATCGTGCGGGGGCACGAGGTCGCCAAGGGCGACTATGTATTGGTTACTGACGAAGAACTCGAAGCCGTGGAACCCGGCCGATCACGCACGATCGAGATCACCGACTTCGTCGAACTGGCCGAGATCGATCCGATCTATTTCCAGCGGACCTATTACCTCGGACCGCAGGGCGACGGCGCGGCAGCGCGCGCCTATGCCTTGTTGCACCGCGCGATGGCGGACACCGGCAAGGCCGGGATCGCGACGTTCGTTTTTCACGGCAAGCAATACCTCGTGACGCTGAGAGCTAGCAGCGACGTGCTGGCATTGCAGACCATGTATTTCGCCGACGAGGTGCGCGACCCGCGCGAGGTGATCGACAACCTGCCGGCCGCGGAGAAGTTGGTGCCGCGCGAACTGACGATCGCGAAGCAGCTCATCGACTCGATGTCGACCAACTGGAATCCCGATGAGTACCGAGACAGCTACCGCGAGCGAGTCGAAGATCTCATTGTGCGCAAGCAACGCGGCGAGGAGGTCGTCACGAAGGGGCCGCCAACCGAGGGAGCTGAAGTCACGGATCTGATGGATGCGCTGCGCCGGAGCGCCGAGGAAATCCGGGGCAGGGGTCAGCGGCCGGCCAGCGCTAAAAGGACCGGTAGCAAGGCCGGGCGGAAGAGCGGCGCCACCGGCCAGGCGAGCGGCGACGGTGGCAAGGGCACAGGCACCCGAGGCCGTCGCCGCCGGGCGAGCTGACCGAGCGGGGGGCGGGGGACCATGCCGGAGCTTCCTGACGTCGAGGGGTTCAAGCGCACGCTCGCCGAGCACGCGACCGGTCACCAGATCGAGCGCGTCGCGGTGCGCGATGTCGGCGTGCTGCGCGGCGTGTCGGCCAGGCAGCTGAGCAGCCGTCTGCGCGGCCACCGCTTTGCCGAGCCTCGTCGGCAAGGAAAGTGGGTAATCGCCGGAACGGACGGCCCCACGGTGCTCATGCACTTCGGCATGACGGGCAGCCTGCGATGGACCGATGGCCACGCGCCCGCGGAACGATTCGAGCGCCTCACGTTCGTGACCGACGGCGGAGAACTGCACTACGACGACATGCGCAAGCTGACGGGGATCTCGCTTGCCAGCAACGACGAAGAGGCCCGCCGCCTACTCGGATCACTAGGGCCCGACGCACTTACCGTTCAGCCAGGTGAGTTTGCGGACCTGCTGCATGGCAGGCGGGCGGCTCTCAAGACGGTCCTGATGGATCAACACGTTGTCGCCGGTCTCGGCAACCTGCTGACCGACGAGATCCTGTGGCGCGCGTGCATCAATCCGCGTCGCGCCGCGAGTTCCCTGACTGCGCACGAGGTGCGCAGGCTCTATGCCAGGATGCGCTGGGTCCTGCGGACAAGCATCCAGGCGGGTGACGTGCCTGCCAAACGGTCCTGGCTCACCGGAGTCAGGTACGAGCCCGCACCGCGCTGCCCGCGATGCCGGACGCCGCTCTGTCACGCGCGGATCGGCGGGCGGACCAGCGTCTGGTGCCCGCGCTGCCAGGGCGAGTGAGCCCAAGACGGGAGCGTCCTACCGCGTGGCTGGCCGGCGCATGTGCAGGCGGGTGACGGTTCCGCCTGGACTGCTGCGGCGCTCGACGAGATCGCAGACCCGGTTGACAAGCCAGAGACCGTGACCACCTGGGGCGTCCGCCGGCTTGCGATAGCGCCCGGCCAGCGGGTCGGCGATGTATCCATGATCCTCGACCTGGCAGAGGAGCTCTCCGCCTGTGCACCACGAGCGGATGACTCCGCCGCCGCCGGCGTGGCCGAGGGCGTTGGCAGCTAGCTCGCTGACGGCGAGGACGAGGTCATCGAGCCGGCCCCCCTCAAGCCCAGCCGCCCGCCCGCGGTCGGCCGAGAAATCTCTCACCGGCCCAAGCTGCCCGTCAAAGGCCACCGAGGCCGCGTCGACGGCGTGTGACGGCAGTGGTTCATCGGAGCCTGGCGGGAACCGGCCAGCGCCCAGATAGGCGCCGCTAGCGCGCCACTCTCCGGCGGAAATCAGCACAGGATGCGTCAGTTCCGCATAGGCGATCACCTCATCGCTTAGCCGCTTCGTGTCGTACAGGCAGAAGACAGTCATCGGCCATCCGCTGAACGCCAGATTGCAGAGGGCCTCGTGCCTCGCCACCTCGCGCAATTCCGCAGGCGAGCGAGTCGGCCAGGCCGGCTCCCAAACGCAATACACGTGCTCGCCAGGATGCTGATCGCCGAAGGACTGACCGGCGGCGATGATCCTGGCGGGATTGCGGCCAAGCTCGGCCATGTCCACCAGCCGCGAGCCGCCGGGCGGGCGACGCCAGAACTCACTGATCAGTTCCATGGTCTGATCCGGCACCGCTACGTGCAGCGGTGCATCCGGACCGGCCGCGCAGCGCAAAAGAGATCCCAGTTCGCCGAAGTCGTCTCCACCGCCGCGGTAGAGCAACGCCGCATGTGTCAAACCAGCGGAGCGGCGCACTGCCCGCTCGTGGGCTGTTGGAGTCTGGGCAACGTTGACGGCGCATTCGTCCGTCATGCCGCCGCCCCTCATGGCTCTGCTACTTTCCTGGGCTTCCTAGATGATGCTTGATTTCTTGATTGACATTCGGAAGCAAGGCCGTGCCTGCCCCTCAAGGCTTGGAGTTTCGTCCTAGGTGCGTCGGATGCGGCATTGGTGGCCCTACGCACCTCTGCCGAGGATCTCGCGGTCAGCGGAAGCGTGAATGAGCCGATCCCAGGGTGGCGCCCACCTCTCCTGCCAGTGGCGATCCATTCCAGCCGGGGCCTTTAGTTTGGATCAACTTCTCCGGGGCAGACGGGGTGACCAACGGACGCGCACAAGGAGGTTCCCCAATGTCTGCAGGGGCCACCATCGCCATCATCGTGGTCATTGTCATCATCCTCGCCGTAGCTGGCTTCGCGGCCGCTAGTGCCAGGCGTCGCCGGCTCAAGGAACGTTTCGGGCCTGAATACGAACGCCTGGTCGTCGATCAGCAGAGCCAGCGTAAGGCCGAGGCCGAGCTGACCAGCAGGGAGCGCCGCGTACGAAGGCTTGACATCCGTCCGCTGACACCCGCCGCCCGGACCGAGTACATCGCTCACTGGACGAGCGTCCAGGAGCGCTTCGTCGACCAGCCGACGTCGGCGGTGTCGCAGGCGCAGCAACTGGTGACGGCCGTGCTGCAGGACCGCGGCTACCCGACGGAGGGCTACGAGCAGATCCTCGCCGACCTGTCGGTCGAGCACGCCCGCAACCTCGAGCACTACCGGGCAGCGCACGCGCTCAGCGAGTCGCCGGCGAACGGATCCGCCTCCACGGAGGACATGCGGCAGGCGATGATCCACTACCGGGAGATGTTCGATGACCTGCTCGGCGACCAGCCCGCAGAAGATCAGCCCGCGGCAGAAGTTCAGCCCGCAGACCATGTGAGCGCGGACGAGGAGTTCGCCTCGCCGACGCTGGCCGACGAATCCGCGGGTTCCGAAGAGGCCGGCGCTCGTCAGCGGGCCGCCGAGCCCCGTTCCTGACCAGATCGGACCAGGAATCGCCTAGCAAAGGAGCCCGCTATGAGTTCGATGAGTTCCCACGACACCGACGTGCCGGTCGAACAGCAGCACCGGTATTCAGGTGCGCAACCCGCAGGCATCGGCCATGAGTCGGAGGATGAGCAGGCGAGCGTCCTCGATGAGGACGTCGTGGTGATCGAGACTTACGACCCGGTCGACGATCGCGACCTGGACGCCTCCGAGCACCGCGAGGCTTCGCCCGGCATTATCTTGTCGGCCGCCGCCTCGGGTCCGGCAGAAGCAATGACGGGAGAGCAGAGTGCAGGAGACGCTGCCGAGGCCGTCGCTCCTGAGACGACATATCCAAAGACGGCGATGCATGAAAGCGCGGAATCGCCGGCCCCAGAGACTGAGTCGGCGGCTCCAGAGACAACGGCTCCAGCAGATGTAGCTCCTGAGACCGTGGTTCCAGCCACCACGGCTCCAGACACCACGGGGTCGGCGTTGGCCGACAACCGGCAGTTCAGCGGATGGCCGGCGACCGGAGCGCCTGGCGCGGATGCCGGGCCGTGGAGCGAGATCAAGGCCATGTTCGTCGATGACCCAGGCGAGTCGGTCAAGCGCGCGTCGGGAATGGTTGAGCGCGCGATGGAGAACCTGATGATCTCGCTTCGGGACCGGCAGGAGTCGCTAGCCTCCTGGCAGGAGAACGACGCTACCGGCACCGAGGAACTCAGGAACGCGCTACGCGGCTACCAGAGCCTGTTCGACCAACTCGACGGTATGTCCGATCGGTTCAGGACGGCGCCCGATCGGATGGGCAGAGCCTGATCAGGCATCTGCCGAGACAGCCTCCGCCGGCTCGTGGCACGACGCCGGGAGGCCAGGATGGCGCGCTATGGGCGTGCACACCGCCGCGGCCAGGTTCTCGACCTCGGCATTGCCCGGCAGGACAGCCTCGGCTCGATCCACGACGGCAGCTAGCTGCAGCAGGTCCGTGCGGCCAGCCAGGTCTACAACGAGTCCCGGAACCGCGTCCGTCGCGCTGGCGGCCGTCCATCTCACCGACGGACTAGGCAAGCCGCGGTCCCCGATCCGGCCGGTAAGCACGACGCGGTGGCCGCCAGCGACCAGATTGTCGATCGCCGCCCCCCATCCCGCCGCGGCGTGCGCCACAAGATACGGTCCCTCACCCGTCAGCCATTGCGTGGCCGGCAGCGGGCGCCGGACGGCGAGATGGCCGTCGTCACCTGGGCCAAGGTCGTATCCGGCGGCGTGTGCGAGGGCCAGCGACCGGCTGGGTTCGGTGAGGTCTGATGGCGGGTCATGCCAGACGTCGAGCAGCGTGCCCGGAGCCTCGCAGCCCATCGCGGCGATACGGGAGATCCCGGCAAGCCGCAGCACCATCGCGCTAGGTAGCGGCGACTGACCACGAGAGGTCAGGATCAGCGCGTCGTCGAAGCACCCGGCTGTCATCCGCTTGACCAGCAGCGCGAGCTCGGCCGCGTGCAGCGCTGGCGGCTTCTCGCCCGCCCAGGGCGCCTGCCATGTCAGAACAGCGGCCACACAGGGAAGCAACGCCGCGGCCTCGGCTCCACCCGGCGCGGTCAGGAACGTCACATGAGACGTGCGGGCGACGGCGCGGACGGCCGGCCCAGCGAGCAGCACCTCACCTGCGTTATCGAGTCGCACGACAAGGGTGCGCTTGCGGGAGGCGTAAGAAAGCTGACCGCAATGGGTAATGCCAGCGCGGGGACGGAAGGGATCAATCGCAAATGCCCGCATGGCATCCCTTTCTATAGGGACTGCGCGCTTCTCGCCTCGGCATTAATCAAACATCACGGAATCATTCACCGCCGGAGCGAGTTCAGCTTGCGGCCTTGGCGGACGATTACCCCGACGCTGATCCAGCCGATGGCGATCGCCAGCCAGAAACTCACCGCACGGAACACCAGTGCCACCGATAGCGCCGATGTCCGGTCAGCGCCGTATGCGGCCAGGATCACCGCGAGGCTGCCTTCGACGACGCCGATGCCGCCCGGCACGATCGGCAACGACGCGGCGACCTCGGCGACGCAGTAGGCAAGCAGCACGCCGGCCCACGGGATCGCAGCGTGAACGGCGCCGAACGCGCACAGCAAGCACCCGAAGTCACAGCACCACACGGCCGCGGCCAGGACAACCATCCAGATCGTCGCAGGGCGGCTCAGCGGAATCTCGCGCATCCGGGTCAGCGTGGACGTGATCCGGGCACCGATGCTGCCGCGCGGGTGACCCGTGACGCGCCGGATGCCGCGCACCGCTGACTCGGCCAGCCGGAGAACCAGGTCGCGGCGGACGAGGACGGCGCCGGCGGCCGCGACAATGACCAGCCCTACCACAGCGGCGCGAGCGTTACGGCCGCCAGGACTGCCGACCAGCGCGATCATGACGCCTATAAGGAGCAGCAGCGACATCCCGATCGCCTGGGCGATCAGGATGGTGAAGATGGTCCAGCCGGCGGCGGCCCCGTCCGCACCGCGGCGTCGGTAATAGCGATAACGGAACGCACTGGAGACGGCAGGCTCGCCAGGAACTGTGTTCGAGATCGCATCATTGGCCATCGTGAGCAGGAACAGGCCGGGCATCGGAATCGTGGCGCCGGCCAGTCCAAGGGCGGTGCGCTGCAGGAATGCGAAGATCCAAAGCGAGGCAGCCTCGGCCACTGCGGCGCCTACCACCCAGCCCGCTCTGACATGGCTGAGCTGATGCCATGCGGCAACAAGTTCGTTCCGTCGGCCGAAGAGCAGGACCAGAACGAGAATTCCGACGGCCACGCCCAGGACATAGCGGATTAGCTCTTTAAGATTGCGTCCTGACTCCAGGGCCGCGATCTCGTCCGCCACGGAACAAAGCTACCGAGCACCGCATAGCGGGGGAAGGACGGCGGAATTGCGGCACGATCTGCACGACCGGAACGAGAATGCGGGCAATGCACCGAACGGGCGTGCCGGAGATGACCGGAACCGGCAGTCGGAATTCGGCGGCCGGATAGGGCGGGACTGGCGCGACTCTGAGCCATGGTGGCCACCCGAGGCGCGCCCGCCTGCGGGCGCTCCCAATGTGCTGCTCGTCGTGCTCGACGACGTCGGATACGCCCAGCTCGGCTGCTATGGCTCGGACATCGAGACGCCCGTGCTTGATGGGCTGGCTGCCGAGGGGATCAGGCTCGCGAACTTCCACACCACCTCGCTGTGCTCGCCGACCCGCGTGTGCCTGCTGACCGGTCGCAATCATCACCGGAGCGGAATGGGCAGGGTCGCCGACCTGGCGATCGGCTACCCGGGCTACTGGGGCAAGCCGCCGCGCGAGAACGGGTACCTCTCCGAGATCTTGCGCGCCGCCGGATACGCCAGCTACGCGATCGGGAAATGGCACCTGTCGCCAGAGGACGAAACGAACATGGCGGCCTCTCGCGCGACGTGGCCGCTGGCCAGGGGGTTTGACCGCTGGTACGGGTTCCACGGCGGCGAGACCCACCAGTTCGTGCCCGCGCTGTACCACGACAACCACTCGGTGCGCCCGCCCGCTCGCATGCAGGACGGGTACCACCTCACCGAGGATCTGGCCGACAGGGCCATCGAGCACCTCGCTGACCTGCGGGCCGTCGATCCCGACAAACCGTTCTTCTTGTATTTCGCTACCGGGGCGTGCCATTCGCCGCACCAGCCGCCGGCGCCGTGGCGCGAGCACTACCGCGGCAGGTTCGATCTCGGCTGGGACGCGTGGCGCCAGCAGGTGTTCGAGCGACAGCTCGAGACTGGCCTGCTGCCGCCCTCGACCAAGCTCTCGGAGCGCCCGCCGTGGGTCCCTGCCTGGGACTCGCTTGACGAGCGCGACAAACAGGTATCAGCCAGGTTCATGGAGTGCTTCGCTGGCTTCTTGTCACACGCCGACGAGCAGATCGGCAGGGTGCTCGACTTCCTCACCGAACTCGGGGACCGCGACAACACGCTCGTGGTCGTGGTCTCCGACAACGGCGCGAGCGCAGAGGGCGGCGCGACCGGTTCCATCAACGACGTGCGCATGGTCAATCTCGACCCCGCCTCGAATGACGAGATGTATGACCGGATCGACGAGATCGGCGGCCCGCTCAGCCACAACAACTATCCGTGGGGCTGGACGATGGCGGGCAACGCGCCGTTCCGCCGCTGGAAGCGGGAGGTGCACGAAGGCGGCATCGCCGATCCGTGCATCATCTCCTGGCCCGCGGGCCCGATCGAGCCAGGGGGAATCAGGCTCCAGTTCACTCACGCCATCGACGTGCTGCCGACGATCACCGAGCTGGTCGGCATCGACCTGCCTGCCGAGATCGACGGCGTCGCCCAGACCGAGCTAGACGGCCAGAGCTTCGGCTACCTGCTCGGGCCGGGCACCGAGTCGGCGGCCGAACGGCACGAAACCCAGTACTCAGAGATGTTCGGTTCGCGGGCGATCTACCACAAGGGCTGGAAGGCGGTGACCTTCCATCCGGTCGGGCCGCTGTATGACGATCAGGATCCGAACGCGCCGTTCGACGAGGACGTGTGGGAGCTCTACAACGTCCGCGATGACCTGTCAGAAACTGAAGATCTCGCGGCCGAACATCCGGAGATCGTCAATGAACTGGTCGAGCGGTGGTGGTCTGAGGCACGGCGGAATCAGGTACTGCCGCTGGATAACAGGGTGCTGTGGGCCCTTGTTCATCCAAAACCCGCCAACCGGCGGCCGAGGGAGAGTTTCCGCTACTTTCAGGGTGGCGCGCAGGTGCCGGAAACGGTCTCCGTCAACGTGCGGAACCGGTCGCACGCCCTGGTCGTCGACCTCGAGCTGGACGATCCCGGCGAGAGCGACGGGGTCCTGCTGGCGCTGGGTTCGGCGCTTGGCGGGTTCTCGCTGCACATCCTCGACGGGAAGGTTCGTTACGTGCACAACCTGTACGGCAAGGAGCGGCACGCGATCGAGTCCGCCGATGTGATCGGCCCCGGTGCGCACAAGATCGTATACGCCTTCACCAAGGACGTGGGGCTGGGCGGCACCGGCGTGCTGACCTGCGACGGGGAGGAGGTCGGCAGGGGAACGATCCCGCAGTTCACACCGTCCGGCTTCAATGGCGTTCAGGCCGGGCTGACCTGCGGATATGAATGGGGTCCGGCGGTCGGGGACGGATACACGGCGCCGTTCACCTTCGGTGGCAGAATCCGGCGTGCGGTCGTGGAGACACGCGGACCCGTTGTTCGTGACCCGCTAGCTGAGCTTGAGGCCATCCTCGCTGAGCAGTGATTCGGGCTGATCTGTTGTCGGCACGGTCTCGGTGGCCGGCAGGGGCTCTGTAGCCGGCAGGGTCAGGGTGACACGCAGACCGTGCGGCTCGTTCAGGCTGGCATCTGTCGTGCCGTTATGCGTCGCGGCCACGGCCGTCACGATCGCGAGCCCGAGGCCCGATCCCGGGCACGGTGTCTCGGCTCCCCGGCCCCGGTAGAAGCGGTCGAACAGGCGAGGCAGCCGGTCGGCAGCTACTCCGGGCCCGTCGTCGCTGACGTCGATCACTACCGAGCCGTTGCTGCCCGCCGCGGTTACCGTCGCAATCGTGCCGGCTGGGGTGTGCGTCCGCACGTTGGCCAGCAGGTTGTCGACGGCGCGGCGTAGCAGTTCCTGGTCGCCAGTCGTCGCGAGCCCGGGAGCGATGGCGGTGTGCCAGGTCTGTTCCGGCCCCGTCACCCTGGCGGCGTCGGTGCAGGCACTGACCAGGGCGCTGACGTCGACGAACTCGGGGTCAGGTTCCGGACGCTGGTCAAGCCTGGCGAGCCTCAGCATGTCGTCGACCAGCTTGCCCATGCGCTGTGCCTCCAGCGCTATCCGGCGCATCGCCTCGTCGACCTGAGGCCGGCTGGTCAGCGCGCCCTGCTGGTACAGCTCCGCGTTGGCTCGCAGCGATGCCAGCGGCGTCCGCAGCTCGTGGCTTGCGTCGGCGAAGAACCGCCTCGTCAGCTCTTCGCTGGCCGCGCGCTCGGCGACAGAGGTCTCGATTCTGGTGAGCATTCCGTTCAGGGCGGTGCCCAGCCTGCCGACTTCGGTTCTTGCGTCGTGGCGGCTGACCCGTTCGGCGAGATCGCCCGCCGAGATCCGGTCGGCCTCGCCCGCCATGACCTCGATCGGCCGCAGGCCGCGCCGCAGCACGAGGACTACGCCGAAGGCCACGAGCAGGCCAGCGCCGACCGAGCCGATGATCAGAATGAGCCTGAGCTGCCCGACAGTCTTGTTGACGTCGCCGAGGCTGGTGCTGGCGACGATGACGCCACCGGCCACGGGCAGTGCCTGGAGGCGGAGCTGAGCACTGCCGTTGCCGCTGATCGCGGTATGCCCCACGCGCCAGCTCGCGATCGCGCCGACCTCGTGCAAGCGCCGCGGCACAAGCGACTTGTTGCCCTCGATGAATACCCGCGGCGCTGCGTTATTGCTGATGTAAGCCAGGAAGTACTGGTCAAGAAAGGCAGGACGCAGCTTCAGGTGCGGTCCGGAAACCTTGACCTGGTTGACGACGAACTTGCTACCGGGAACGAGCCGCCCGCCAGCGGGTCGAAACGGGACGTGACGCGTCGGGATAGCCGCCGGCACCGGCCGGGCCAGCCGGAGCACGGTTTGCAGGTTCGAGTCGGTGCGGTTCAGGAGGTACCGGCGCAGCTCGCTGACGGCTGCGATGTTGAACGCGGCGAGCGCGGCCAGCGTGACCAGCAGGACACCGGCCAGCACTTGGGTTCGAAGCTGCGGCCGCCGGAACTTCGGTTTCATCCTGCGTTCTGGTTCTGCGGACATGGGAGCTTGCTCCTCGGCGGTTCCTGCCCGGTCGGGGTTACGCGGCATCGTCTGCGGTCGCAGCCTCGGCGGCGGTGGGCAGCCGGAGCCGGTAGCCGACAGCCCGTTGCGTATGGATCAGCTCGGGCGCGGCCCGGCCTCCTCCAGTCGCAAAATGCGCCAGCTTGCGGCGCAGGTAGCCAATGTAAGTAGCCACGACGGTCCCTGATCCGCCGAAGTCGTAGTGCCACACATGATCCAGGATCTGAGCCCGTGTCAGCACCCGGCCAGGATTGAGCATCAGGTAGCGCAACAGGCGGAACTCGGTGGGCGATAGCTCAATAAGGTGGCCCGACCTGCGCACCTCATAGGTGTCCTGGTTTAGCTCCACGTCGGCGAACATGAGCACGGGCCCGGACGCCGCTGCCGGCCTGGTTCGCCTGAGCACCGTCCGGATCCGCGCGGCGAGTTCCTCGAGACCGAACGGCTTGGTCATGTAGTCGTCGCCGCCGAGCGTTAGCCCGGTGACCTTGTCGGCCTGCGTGTCCTTGGCGGTCAGGAAGATCACCGGGACGTGGCAGCCGTCCCTGCGCAGCCTGCGCACGACCTCGAATCCGTCGGTGTCGGGCAGCATCACGTCGAGCACTACGAGGTCAAACGGCCGCTCGCGCGCGAGCCTCAGCGCGTCCGCGCCGGTCTCGGCCGTCGAGACCTCGAAGCCAAGGAACCGGAGCGAGGCGGCAACGGCGTCCCGCAGGAACGGCTCGTCGTCGACGACAAGCAGTTCCCCGTGGTCGGGATGGTCGGCAGGATTGGGTGATACATGGTCAGCCATTTCTCGCTCCTCGTCGCCCCACGTGATCGCAGCACATCAGAG
This sequence comes from Streptosporangiaceae bacterium, assembly GCA_036258115.1. Classification (GTDB taxonomy): domain Bacteria; phylum Actinomycetota; class Actinomycetes; order Streptosporangiales; family Streptosporangiaceae; genus Chersky-822. The sequence continues at coordinate 8,945 of DATAEH010000237.1, read as the reverse complement.
CCGGCTCGAGCTGTGAGCTTCATGCCAGTTTTATGTGAGACTCGATCGCGGGGGAGGCGTTCTAGTCGCGCTGCGCGTCAAGGTTAGGTGCGGTGGACCGGTCTCTTGAACCGTTGTTAAGCTCGGCGTATTGCCGGAATTTGTCGGGAAGGTTCGCTCGATGAGCAAGCAGGTACGGTTGACGCAGCCGCTGGTCAGGGATGACGGCAAGCTGCGGCCAGCCACGTGGGATGAGGCGCTGGACCGTGCGGCGGCGGGCTTCGCGCTCGCCAGGGAGCAGGACGCGACCAAGTCCTTCGGCATGTTCAGCTGCTCCAAGGCCACCAACGAGATGAACTACATGGCCCAGAAGTTCGCCAGGGTCGTGATGGGCAGCAACAACATCGACAGCTGCAACCGAACTTGACACGCTCCTAGCGTCGTCGGTCTGGCGGCTGTGTTCGGAGCAGGTGGTGGCACCAGTTCCTATCGTGAGGCGGAAGATGCCGACCTCATAGTCCTCTGGGGCTCAAACGCGCGCGAAGCGCACCCGATTTTCTTCCACCACGTCCTGCGCGGCATCAGGCGCGGCACCAGGATGTACGTGGTCGACCCGCGCCGGACAACGTCAGCGCAGTGGGCCGACAGCTGGCTCGGCATCGAGGTCGGCTCGGACATCTCCCTGGCCAACGCCATCGCCAGGGAGATCATCCACCGCGGGCTGGCGAACAGCGAATTCATCCGTCGCGCCACCCTCGGCTTCGATGAGTACGCGGCGTCGGTCGAGCCGTACACGCTGGAGCGTGCCGAGCAGGACACCGGCGTGCCCGGGGACCTGATTGCCAAGCTCGCTGTTGAATACGCGCAGGCTGACCGCGCGCAGATCTGCTGGACCCTCGGGATCACAGAGCACCACAACGCGGCCGACAACGTGTTCGCCCTCATCAACCTCGCCCTGCTGACCGGGCATGTGGGCAGGTACGGTTCTGGCCTGGTGCCGCTGCGCGGTCAGAACAACGTGCAGGGCGGCGGCGACATGGGCGCCATCCCGAACAAACTGACCGGCTTCCAGGACTTCGAGACCGACCTGGCGGCCAGGGCAAGGTTCGAGGCGGTGTACGGAGCACCGATCCCCCCGAAGCGCGGTTGGCATCTGTCGCAGATGTTCGACGCCATGGAGCACGGCGAGCTCACCGCGTGCTACGTCATCGGCGAGAACCCATTGCGGTCCGAGGCCGACACCGGCCGGACCAGCAAGCTACTCAGCGGACTGGACCACTTCGTGGTTCAGGACATGTTCCTGACCGACACCGCCGAACTGGCCGACGTGGTGCTTCCCGCCACCGCGACCTGGTGTGAGGCCGAGGGAACCGTGACGTCGAGCGAGCGGCGGGTGCAGCGAGTTCGCAAGGCCCTTGAGCCGCCGGACGGAGCGCGTGACGACATCGAGATCATCTGCGAGATCGCGAAGCGGCTGGGCACGGACTGGGGTCACCCACGCGCCGAAGAGGTCTGGGACGAACTGCGTGCGCTGTCGCCCATGCACGGGGGCATGAGCTATGAACGGCTGGAGAAGCTCGGCGGAATCCAGTGGCCTTGCCCGGATGAGACGCATCCCGGAGAACTGTTCCTGCACGCGCGACTGTGGGAGGAAGACCCGGCCAAGCGAGGGGCACCGGCCCCCTTCACCCCGGTCGAGCAGGATCCGCCGGTCGACGAGCTGTCCGAGGAGTTCCCGATCAGACTCACGACTGGACGCAGGCTTGACTCGTTCAACACCGGAGTTCAGACCAGTCACTACGCGACGCCGATCAGGAGGCCGGAGACGCTCAACCTTGCGCCTGAGGATGCGCAGCGGCTGCGGCTGGCCGAGGGCGAGATGGCGACGGCATCGTCGCGGCGCGGGTCACTGCAGGTGCCCGTTCACATTGACGCGACCCTCAGACCCGGGCTTGCCTTCATGACGCTGCACTTCCCCGAGCAGGTCAAGACCAATATCCTGACGCTCGACGCCTGGGACCCGAAGTCAGGCACGGCCGAGTTCAAGGCCACGGCGATCCGGGTGGACAAGCTCGACGACGGCCACAACGGAGAGGCCAGCCAATCCGCGAGGGCGGGGACCGATCCCGCGAAGGCGGGGACCGATCCCGCGAAGGCCGGTGCGTAGTGGATCTGCGGCTCAATGCCGTTGCCCCTGCGACAGATGACGAGCGGGCCGCGGTCGCCTCGGTGCTCGGCCCGGCCGAGGGCGGCTGGTATGGCGGGCAGCGCACCGAAGCTGACGGCCATGCGGCCTACGGCGGTCACGCGGCTCGAGGCATGCGGCACCTGCTGTTGCCCGCGTTGCACGCCGTCCAGGAACGGATCGGCTGGATCAGCCCAGGCGCGCTCGACCACATCTGCGCCCGGCTGACCGTGCCGCCAGCCGAGGCGTACGGCGTCGCCTCGTTCTACGCGCTATTCCGTACCACTCCCTCGGCTGCGACCGTCGTCCATGTCTGCGACGACATCGCCTGCCAAGTTAACGGCGCCGAACGGGTGTGCGAGGTGATGGAACGCCGGTTCGGGCCCGAGGGTTCCGGCCCTGGCGGCTCAGCACATGACGGCCCAGCACCCGAGGGCCCAGCACCTGACGACCCAGTTCCGGGTGGCACAGCAGGCCACAGCGCCGTGCCCAGCCCAAACGGATCTTCGGCAATTGGCGCGGCGGCAACGGCAAACGGCGCGGGGATTACCTGGCAGCGCAGTCCGTGTCTCGGTCAGTGCGACCGGGGCTCGGCTGCGATGCTCCAGCAGGCGGGTCCCACCCCCAGGCGGGTCGTTCTGGCGCCGGTCGAGCCGGAGCAGATCGGTCCAGCGGCTGTGCCACCATCGCCGAGCTCCGCGAACGGCGATCCGAACGCGAACGACACGTTCGTGCCGCAGCTGGCAGCCGAGCGGGAATCGCTCCGGCTGTTGCGCCGACTCGGCCACGTGGATCCGGCGTCGCTCGATTCTTACCGGGCCGTAGGCGGGTACGAGATGCTCCGGCGCGCCGTGGCTGTCGGCCCGCTCGGCGTGATCAGGGAGATCAAGGACGCCAAGCTCCTCGGGCGCGGCGGGGCTGCCTTTCCCACGGCGGTGAAGTGGGAAGCGGTGACCGGTAATCCTGCCCGGCCGCATTATGTCGTCTGCAACGCCGACGAATCCGAGCCCGGCACCTTCAAAGACCGGGTCCTGATGGAACAGGACCCGTACGCCCTTGTTGAAGCGCTCACGATCATGGGCTACGCGTGCGGCGCTGAACAGGGCTACATCTATATCAGGGGCGAATACCCGCTAGCCGAGGCGCGACTGCTCGCCGCCGTCGAGCAGTGCAGGACTCGCGGGCTGCTCGGTCCCGACGTCATGGGCGCGGGATTTAGGTTCGACATCGAAGTCCGGCGCGGCGCGGGCGCGTACATCGCGGGCGAAGAGACCGCCTTGATCAATTCGATCGAGGGCAAGCGGGCCGAGCCGCGGAACAAGCCGCCGTTCCCTGCTCAGGTCGGACTATTCGGCAAGCCAACCGCGATCAACAACGTCGAGACGCTGCTCTGTGTCCTGGAGATTCTGCGGATCGGCGGCGCTGAGTTTGCCCAGATCGGCACCAAGGACTCCACGGGGACCCGGCTGTTCTGCCTGTCAGGCTGCGTTGAGCGGCCCGGCCTTTATGAGTACGTGTTCGGAGTCACGCTGCGCGAGATGATCGACGCGGCGGGCGGTGTGCGCGGCGGGCGACCCGTGCAGGCTGTCCTGCTCGGCGGCGCTGCCGGAGCGTTCCTGGGACCTGATGCGCTGGATGTGCCGCTGACCTTTGAGGGAGTCAGGGCAATCGGCGCCTCGCTCGGTTCAGGTGTCGTGCTGGTGCTCGATGACACCGTGGACGTCGCGACGCTGCTGCGGCGGATAGCCAGGTTCTTCCGCGATGAGTCGTGCGGCCAGTGCGTTCCATGCCGGGTCGGCACCGTGCGTCAGGAAGAGTTGATCGGACGGATGGCACGGGGTGCGCTGCTTGGGTCGCCCGAGCAGGAGATCGCGCTGCTCGACGACATCGCCGCGGTCGCACGTGACGCCTCGATCTGCGGCCTCGGCCAGACCGCGATTGGCGCGGCGATCTCAGCCGTGCGCCTCGGCCTGATCGGTGCGAACGGAAGGGAGCCAAGTTGAGCACGCCCGTTTTCCTGGCGGCCCCGCAGCGCCTTGTCGACGTCAGCATCGACGGCAAGGAGGTGCGCGTCCCGGAGGGTGCCACGCTGCTCGAGGCGTGCCGGCAGGAGGGCATCGACACACCGACGCTGTGCTACCTGGAGAACCTGACACCGGTCAACGTCTGCCGTGTGTGCGTGGTCGAAGTCGAAGGGTCGCGGGCGCTCGTGCCGTCCTGCTCGCGCAAGGCCGAGCCCGGCATGACCGTGCACACCGACTCGGAGCGCGTGCGCACGAGCAGGCGAATGGTGCTTGAGTTCCTCACCTCTACGGTCAATATGGAGCTCACGGCGCCCGAGGTTCGGCGGTGGATCGAGCAGTATGGCGCGGACGCCAGCCGTTACGGTGATGCGGCCGAGGTCCATGCGGCGGGCGAACGAGACGCCGCGAGGGCGGGTGAGCACCATCCTTCGGATGGCAGCGATGCGGCCACAGTCGCTCAGCCCGTGAAGTACGACAACGACAGCTACGTCCGCGATTACTCGCGCTGCATCCTTTGCTACAAGTGCGTCGAGGCGTGCGGCGACGACGCACAGAACACATTCGCGATTGCCGTCGCCGGGCGCGGTTTCGACGCTCGGATCTCGACGGAGTTCGACGTCACGCTGCCCGATTCGGCGTGCGTCTACTGCGGCAACTGCATCGGCGTCTGCCCGACGGGTGCACTCATGCCTGCCAGCGAGTACAAGCTCCGCCAGGCTGGGGAGTGGGACGAGTCCCGGCAGAGCGTGACCACGACCATCTGCCCGTACTGCGGCGTCGGCTGCAACCTTGAGCTGCATGTCCAGGACAACGAGATCGTCAAGGTCACCTCGCCGCTCGACCACGACGTCACCAGCGGCCACCTATGTGTGAAGGGCCGGTTCGGGTTCGAGTTCGTCCAGCGCCGGGCCAAGGAGGCCGGGCCGCAGCCCGGGTAGGTCGGACCGTCTGGGGCCGAAAGCCTTCCTGCCGTTGATACTGAAAGATCTCAGCAGATGCAGCTGCTAGGTGTGATGGTGCCTGGCCAGGCCCGGAGGATTGGTGACCGGCCAGGAGGCCTACGCGATCCTGGCCTGCGCGCGCCAAAGTGGCCATCGGCGGCGGATGAATGTGCTCGATCCGGTCCGCAGCCGTCGGCAGAAGATCATCGCCTCTGGTTTGATGACCGAGCGCGAGCTGGATGAGCTAGATGTGACGGCACGCGCACACATCGAAGATCCGGCTACCGTGCTGGCCCCGATGCTGTACGCCCTGTTCGGGCTGAAAGCCCGATTAGAAGATCGCCTGCAGATACCTGACGAGACGGTCAGCAGATGTAGGTGGTGGGGGTGACGGTGTAGCTGCGGCCGTGGGGCGCGGTCCAGGTCAGGACCCCGGGTTCAGGTTGCTGGAGGGTCCAGGCGGGGGTTTGTTTGACCTGGTGATGCTGCCGGCACAAGGGCGCCAGATTGCAAGGGCAGGTCCGGCCGCCCTGGCCGTAGGGGATGGTGTGGTCGACATCACAGCGGACGGCGGGGCGGCGGCAGCCGGGGAACGCGCAGGTGCGGTGGCGGGCTTTGACCAGGTCGCAGATGGCGTTGGGGGGCTGGTAGCCGCGGGTCTGGTTGCCGTGGCTGCAGCGGCCGTGGTCGAGCCAGGTGTACCGCTGGCCGGTGAGCCAGCCGTACCTGGCGCTGGCGCTGGCTTCGGGGGGCGGGGTGGTGGTGCAGGCGTGCGCGGCGGCGGTGCCGTCGGGGCGGACCAAGGTGATGCACCAGCGGGTGAGGGCGCGGCTGGCGGCGAGTTGGTTGGCGAGTCGGCGGCTGGTCCAGGCGTCGATGGGGCCGAGCCGGGCGGCTTCGCCGGGCAGGTCGGTGTGGCCGAGCCAGCTGCTGACCGGCATGGTCAGGTGCACCGTCCCGCCCAGCCGCGCCGTCCCGGTGCCGGTGCCGTCCGCGGCGCCGGTGGCCCGCCCCGGCTGGCTGTCGTGGCATTCCCCGGTGGGGTCGGCTGGGGGGAGCAGGGTGTCGGGGTCGCGTCCGGCGAGCAGGGCGGTGAAGACGTGGGCGCGGACCTGGTCAAGGGTGCCGGGGGCGCCGGCGGCGTGCAGGCTGCGGGCGATGGCGGTGATCCGCTGGTCGGCGGCGAGGGCGTCGGCGGGGTCGAGTTCGCGGCCGGCCAGGCCGTGGTTCCCGGAGGTTTCGCCCCAGGCCTCGACCCGGCAGTCTTTCCGGGCCTTGTGCATGCGGGTCCGGATGGCGTCGGGGTCCAGGAGGTGGATCAGGGTGCGCAGCGCGTGCCGGAGCTGCCCGGTGGTCAGGGCAGGCGCGGCGGGGAGGAGTTCGCCGGCGACCATGGCCGCGGCGGGGCCGGCCAGGGCGGCGAGTTCGGCGGCGAAGACGGCGGCCCGGGCCCGGTCAATCCGGCCGTCCAGCAGGGCCGCCAGGACGGCGGGGAGGCGGGTCAGATCGCGGGCCAGGCACAGCAGGGTGTCGGCGGACCGGCCGGTCAGGATCAAGGCGGCGGCGAGTTCGGCGGCGATGGTGTCGCTGACTTTGGACCAGCCGGGGCGGCGGGAGTCGCGGAGGCGGCGGCGGTCGAGTTCGGCGACGGCGGCGAGTTCGACGCCGTTCTGCCAGGCGGCCAGGCGGCGGGATGCGCGGAGCAGGCCGACCAGGGCGCCATCGGACAGGGTCGCGAGGCCGTTGTCGATGGCGTGGCCGGCGCATCCGGCCAGCGCCCCGCCCGGCCCCAGCGCATCGAGCGGCCCGCGCTCGGCGAACCCGGCCCCGGCATCAAGTGCCAGCGCGGCGAGCAGCTCCGCGTCGTCGTCGTCATCGTCCTCGTCGGGGCCGGGGTAGTCGCTGGTCAGCCAGGCCGGCTCGGCGCGGTCTTCAAGGACGGCCGGGCCGGGGCCCTGCAGGTCCGAGTCGAACCCGGCCAGCACTGCGTTCAGGTCGAGGTAGTCATCACCGGCGGAGGCCATGGCCGGCATTTGGCAGGCGGGCGTGCTTGCGCTGCCCGCAGGGCGGCCGCCCTCGGGTGGCGGGGTGAAGGGCGGGTCGGTCATCGGCAGCTCCGGAGCTCTCGGCTGGTCGATTCTGTTATCGATTACTCTACCGATGTCCTCTGACAATTAGATTGGACGTTCGATGCCCATGAACGGCGAGGGACAATCATTTTCCGACATGGTTGAGCTGGCAGCTCGGGAAGGATCAATTGTTGAAAGCAGCAGAAGTCGTTGACGGTTGTTTTCGCTTGACGCGCAGATCCAGGCCGTATTCGACGCCATTTGACTGGGAGGTCCAGCCATGGCCAGTAAATTCACCGAGCTTGCGATCGACTGTGCCGATGCCAACGCTCTCGCCCGATTCTGGTGCTCGGTCCTCGACTACGAGGTGCATGAAGAAGGCGACGACGGAGTTGTCACAATTGGCTCCTCAATGGTGCCTGAGGGCGAGCACCGCCATGGCAGAAAGCCACCGCCGTTGACCTTCACGCTAATGCCGGCGGCAACGGCACAGTCAATGTTGCGGAGCGTCCCAGCGCGTCTCGAAGGCGGCGCGAACCAGGAGCCTGCCGTCGACCTTCGCGCAGAACTCGCGAGCGTCGTCTTCGTCCCTGGCCTCGAAGCGGACCGACTCGTTGTCGACGAGGTACTCGACGGCCCATTCGGCGTACTCGATCACGAGGCAACCGTACAGACGCGAAACAGCCCAGCGATCGCCGTTGACGACCGGAGTCGCGAGTTCAGTTAGAGCGACGGGTTGTCTGCATACACTGACGGGCGTGGCATGCCGCATCTCTGAGCTAGTCATCGACGCCGCCGACCCCGACCTCCTCGCCGCATTCTGGAGCAAGGTCCTGGGCTACGTCGAACTCGGTCGGCAGGACGACGGCAGCATCGAGATCGGGCCGCCCGACGTCGGCTTCGGCGGCCTGCAGCCAACCATCGTCCTTAGCCCTAGCAGCGATCCGCGGACAGGGAAACTGCGACTGCATATCGACGTCAACGCCATCGACCGCGACCAAGACGCCGAACTGGAACGGCTGCTCGCCCTCGGCGCCAGGCCAGCGGACGTCGGCCAGACTGGCACCGAGAGTTGGCACGTTCTGGCCGACCCAGAAGGCAACGAATTCTGCCTCCTGCACACTCGGCTCAAGCCAGCCTGACCGCAGGCTTCCTGCGCCAACGGCTCGACCGTGTGAGGGCGGGGTTTGCGCGCTGTCTGAACCACCGGCCACTTCCCTAACAGAGCGGAGAGTTGCCCTGCATCCTGACATGCTGAAGCGGAACCGGAACGCACCCGATCAGATCGAGTTCGAGCTTGACCGCGCACAGCGGCACGCCCGCGAGACCCTTCAGACACTTCCGGCCGGCTCGCGATGGCAGGCATATGCGCTTTATGCCGCCGGGCCAGCCGAGAGGCTCTTCCGGTGGCATGACGCGCGTCCCGAAGACGAGCGCTACTCCTACAGCCCCACCTGGCGTCCCGTCCTCCAAGACGTGTGGGATCACCTCGCCGGTGACCGTTCCGCGTAAACCCGGATCTCCAGAGCGCTCGGCGAGTTCTACCTCAGCCCCTACAGCAACAACGGAGATGACGGCCCAGACGACATCGACCAAGACGAGGCGGCGGCGGCGTACTTCATCGCGAACTGCGTAATCCACGGCGTCGTGGACCTCGCCCTGTCGTCCGCGAGCCGCGCTACCGACAACCTCGATCAGCAGTGGTACGGCAGGAACGAGGAACGCTGGCGGACCGAGATCGCCAGAG
>DATAEH010000236.1:0-38793 GCA_036258115.1 Streptosporangiaceae bacterium | reverse complement strand
CGCGTCAGGCCGCGCTGGGCTAGCAGCGGCGGCAACGGAATCACCGACATCACGTGCTTCGAGCATGAGGAAGCCGCCGACACCGCGGTCACCGCCGACTCCGGCGCCACCGCCGAGACCGAGACCGCCAAGGCCGCCAAGGCCGGCGAGGCCAATGATCCGGCGTCGGTCGGCATGATCATTTCGCCCGTCCGGCTCAGCTACGACCACACCGTCTCCCCCGGCGAGTCCAGCTACTTGCTCGCGCTGGCCGAGGGTCGGCTCATCGGGCAGCGATGCCCGGTGTGCGGCAAGGTCTACGTGCCGCCGCGCGGCGCCTGCCCGGTCGACGGGGTTCCGACCAGGGATGAGGTACAGCTGCCCGACACTGGCATCGTGACCACGTTCTGCGTGGTCAACGTGCCGTTCCAGGGCCAGAAATATCCCAGCCCGTATGTCGCGGCTTCGGTCCTGATTGACGGGGCGGACATCGCGTTCCAGCACCTGATACTCGGCTGCCCGCCTGACGTGGTCCGGATGGGGATGCGGGTCAAGGCCGTCTGGAAGCCGCGAGAGGAATGGGACGTCGGACACAACATCGACCATTTCGAGCCGACCGGCGAGCCAGACGCGCCGTACGACTCCTACGCGCACCACCTCTGAACGCCACCTGTACGACGGGACGCAGCAGATGACAGATGTCGCGGTAGTCGGCTTCGCTCAGGCGCCGAACGAGCGGCACTCCCCTGCCACCACGAACGGCGTTGAGATGCTGGTGCCGATCTTCCAGCAGGTCATGCAGTCCACTGGACTCAAGAAGGACGACATCGGCTTCTGGTGCTCCGGATCCTCTGACTATCTGGCCGGCCGCGCGTTTTCGTTCGTGTCCGCGGTCGATGCGATCGGGGCGTTCCCGCCGGTGATGGAGTCGCACGTCGAAATGGACGGCGCCTGGGCGCTCTACGAGGCGTGGCTGAAACTCCTGACCGGAGAGGCGGAGATCGCGCTCGCCTACGGCTTCGGCAAATCGTCGGCGGGTACGCTGCGCCGGGTGCTCGCCCTCCAGCTCGACCCGTACCTGGTGGCACCGCTCTGGCCGGACTCGGTCGCGATCGCCGCGCTCCAAGCCAGGCTGGGCATCGAGGCCGGGCTTTGGTCAGAAGATGACATGGCGGCTGTCGCCGCACGTTCTCGTGCTTCAGCTAGAACGAACCCGCTCGCGCTGGTCGCAGGCACCACCTCGTCGGCCGACCTGCTGGCTGGACCTTACATCGCCGACCCGCTGCGCGCCCACGATTGCGCGCCGGTCACTGACGGTGCCGCCGTCGTGATCCTCGCAGCGGGTCAGCGGGCACGCGAACTGTGCGAGCGGCCCGCCTGGATTACCGGGTTCGACCATCGGGTCGACTCTGCATCGCTCGGCGCCCGCGATCTGACCTCCTCGCCGTCTGCAGCTGCTGCCGCGAAGGCGGCCGGCGCCGAGTGGGCCGATGTCGCTGAGCTGCACGCGCCGTTTACGCACCAGGAGCTGATCCTGCGCCGCGCCATGGCCCTGGGCGACGACGCAAGGATCAACCCGTCCGGTGGCGCCCTCGCGGCGAACCCGATGTTCGCAGCGGGCCTGGCCAGAATCGGCGTGGCCGCCACCGAGGTGATCGAGGGGCGCGCCGACGTAGCCCTGGGCCACGCGACGAGCGGGCCGGCCCTCCAGCAGAACCTCGTGTGCCTGATGGAGGCGCGGTGAAGCAACGAGCGGCAGTCCTTGGGACCGGGCAGACCCATCACCGCAGCAAGCGGGCCGACGTGTCGATGGCTGGTTTGTGCCGCGAGGCTGTCGACCGCGCGCTCGCCGATGCATACCTGACGGCCGGCCAGATCGACGCCGTGGTGGTCGGCAAGGCGCCCGACTTGTTCGAGGGCGTCATGATGCCGGAGCTATACCTGGCCGATGCACTCGGCGCCGTCGGCAAGCCGCTGCTGCGCGTCCATACCGCCGGGTCGGTCGGCGGCGCGACGGGCATCGTCGCCGCGAGCTTGATCCAGTCCGGCGTGCACCGCCGGGTGCTAGCCGTTGCCTTCGAAAAGCAGTCCGAGTCCAACGCGATGTGGGCGCTGTCAATCACGCCGCCGTTCGCGATGCCGGTGCTGGCCGGGGCCGGCGGTTACTTCGCGCCGCACATCAGGTCCTACATCAGGCGGTCGGGCGCGCCGCTGCACATCGGAGCGATGGTGGCCGCCAAGGACCGGCGCAATGGCGCCCGGAACCCGTTCGCGCACCTGCAGCAGGCCGACATGACCACCGAGAAGGTGCTGGCCTCGATGATGCTGTGGGATCCGGTGCGCTACGACGAGACCTGCCCGTCCTCGGACGGCGCGTGCGCCGTTGTGCTCGGTGATCAGGCCGCGGCGGAGGCGTCCAATCGGCCGGTGGCCTGGATCAGGGCCACGTCGATGCGGACGGAACCGACGATGTTCTCGGGAAAGGACAACGTGAACCCCCGCGCCGGGGCCGACGCCGCCACCGCGCTCTGGCAGGCCGCCGGGATTACCAGCCCGCGCGACCAGATCGACGCGGCCGAGATCTACGTTCCGTTCTCCTGGTTCGAACCGATGTGGCTGGAGAACCTCGGCTTCGCCGAGCCCGGCCAGGGCTGGCGGCTGACCGAGTCCGGTGAGACCGAGATCACCGGAATGCTTCCGGTCAACCCGTCAGGCGGCGTGCTCAGCTCCAACCCGATCGGCGCGTCAGGGCTGCTTCGGTTCGCCGAGTCGGCGATGCAGGTGATGGGCAAGGCCGGCGAGCACCAAGTGCCCGGTGCGAAGACCGCGCTTGGACATGCCTACGGCGGCGGCTCGCAGTACTTCTCGATGTGGGTCGTCGCCGATACCCCGGACTGAGGTCAGTCGCCGGTAGCTACCACGCCTGCCTTCTCGAGCATCAGTACCGCGCTCCTGACCGGCACTACAGGCCTGTGCAGCATCCCGGCCGGGACTTGAAAGGCCTGCAGCGGCCGCAGTTCCACCGGTTCGGCGTTCTCCAGCTCGATCCGGAACAGGCCGTCAAGCAGGAAGAAGAACTCATCCTGGTCATCGTGCTTGTGCCAGTGAAACTCGCCATGCATGACGCCGAGCCGAACGACAACATCGCCCACCTGGATGAGCGTCTGGTTGTACCAGGGGTCAGTGACCTCGTCGATCAGCTTCTGGACGTCCATCAGCTGCAAAGCAGAGAACAGCGGCTGGTACTGAATATTGTAATCGTTCTCGCTCATACGCCTACTCTGACTGATCGGATGGATCCGGGGATCGATCCGAGATTCCCGGATGGATCGGTGGATCCATCCGATGAGGAACTTGACGCCTGCGGCGCAGGCTAGCTGTAGCTGACCGGGAGGCGCTTGATGCCGTTCAGCCAGCCAGACCGCAGTCGCTCGGCGTCGCCCGACTGCCGGATGCTGGGCATCGCATCGGCGATCGCGTTGAAGATCAGGTCTATCTCGAGCCGCGCGAGGTTCGCGCCCACGCAGTAGTGGGCGCCGGTGCCGCCGAAGCCGAGGTGCGGGTTCGGATTGCGCATGATGTCAAAGCGCTCTGGCTCGTCGAAGACGTCTTCGTCGAAGTTGGCCGAGCGGTAGAACAGGCCGACCCGATCGCCCTTCTTGATGTCCTGGCCGCCGATCGAGGTGTCGGCCTTCGCCGTGCGCTGGAACGCAGTCACGGGCGTCGCCCACCGGACGATTTCGTCTGGCGCGGTAGCCGGGCGTTCGGCGCAGTACAGCTCCCACTGGTCGGGATGGTCGAAGAAGGCAAGCATGCCGTGGGAGATCGCGTTCCTCGTGGTCTCGTTGCCCGCGACCGACAGCAGGATCACGAAGAACCCGAACTCGTCCGACGACAGCTCGCCGCCGTCAATCTGTGCGTTGACCAGCTTGGTGACAATGTCATCGCGGGGGCATTGCCTGCGATCCTCGGCCATCAGCATCGCGTAGCCGACAAGTTCGGCGGCCGCGGCCTGGCCGTCGTCGCCGAAATCAGGGTCGTCGTAGCCGATCATCGTGTTGGACCAGTCGAAGATCTTCTTCCGGTCCTCCTGCGGTACGCCGATCAGCTCGGCGATGGCCTGCAGCGGCAGCTCGCACGCGACGTCGGCGACGAAGTCTCCGGATCCATCAGCGAGCGCGCTGGCGGCGATCTGCTCGGCGCGCTCGGTGAGGACACCGCGCAGGTTGCCGATGGCCCTCGGAGTGAAGCCGCGCGAGATGATTCCGCGCAGCTTGGTGTGCTGCGGCGGATCGATGTTGAGCATGATCAGCCGCTGCATCGCCAGGCTGTCCTCGGTCTGCACCTCGCCGAGCCTGATGATGGCGGTATTCTCCCAGCTCCCGAACAGGTCGCTGTTCCTCGAGATCTCGACGATGTCGGCGTGCCTGCTCACAACCCAGTAGCCATCGTCGTCGAAGCCGCCGGACCCGCGCGGCTGAGCGTTCCACCACACCGGAGCCGAGCGGCGCAGCAGCGCGAACTCCTCGGCAGGAACGCGGCGCACGTAGAGTTCCGGATCGGTGAAGTCGAATCCCGGTGGTAGCTGCGGGTCGCCCACGATTCCTCCCGCCCTTTGAACACTGGCGGCCGCGAGGCGGGGTTTAGCCGACTCGCGCGCCCATAAACACTGCAACGCGTTCTAGTGGGATTGAACCACGTCCGGCCGTGCCGGTGAACCTCCTGGCCGGCGCGAATTGAGAACACGTTCTAGTATGTGAACGAGGGTAGGAGGCGGCAGCCATGGGCACAGCGGTGATCGTCGAAGCGGTCCGTACCCCGATTGGCAAGCGCAACGGCAGCCTGTCCGGCATGCACGCCGCCGAGATACTCGGCGCAGCCCAGCGCGGCATCGTCGAGCGCTCCGGCATCGATCCTGCGCTGATCGAACAGCTCGCCGGAGGCTGCGTGACGCAGGCCGGCGAGCAGTCGAACAACATCACCCGCACCGCCTGGCTGCACGCGGGGCTGCCGCAGCAGACCGGGTGCCTGACGCTGGATGCGCAGTGCGGCTCGGCCCAGCAGGCTGTGCATGTCATCGCCGGGCTGATCGCGGCGGGCGCCATCGACATCGGCCTGGCCTGCGGCGTCGAGGCGATGAGCCGGGTCCCGCTCGGGACAGCTGCGAGGCGGGAAGTCGGCCCGCAGGGCCCGATGGCCGGCGGCGCCAGCCCGCGCCCGGCAAGTTGGACGATCGACATGCCGAACCAGTTCGAGGCGGCCGAGCGGATCGCGAAGCGGCGCGGGCTGACCAGAGCCGATCTTGACTCCTTCGGGCTGCGATCGCAGCAGAACGCGGCCCGCGCGTGGGCGGCAGGTTACTTTGACCGCGAGGTCATCGGCGTCAAGGCTCCGGTGCTCGATGCCGAGCGCCAGCCAACTGGCGAGACCGCGACCGTCGACCGGGACCAGGGTCTCCGCGAGACCACGGCCGAGGGATTGGCCCGGCTCAAGCCCGTGCTCGACGGTGGCCTGCACACGGCGGGGACGTCCTCGCAGATCTCCGACGGCGCCGCCGCCGTCCTGCTGGCCGATGAGCGGCGTGCCCGCGACCTAGGCCTGCGGCCGCGCGCGAAGATCGTGGCGCAATGCCTGATCGGAGACGAGCCGTACTATCACCTCGACGGCCCGATCGCGGCGACCGAGCGGGTGCTGCGGCGCAGCGGGCTGTCCATGGCGGACATCGACATCTTTGAGGTGAACGAGGCCTTCGCATCGGTCGTGCTCTCCTGGAGGAGCGTGCACGGGCCTGACCCAGAACGCGTGAATGTCAACGGCGGCGCGATCGCGCTGGGCCACCCGGTGGGCAGCACCGGCTCGCGCCTGCTAACCACGGCGCTGCACGAACTCGAGCGGCGCGATGCGAGCACGGCGCTGGTCTCCATGTGCGCCGGTGGTGCCATGGCCACCGCCACCATCATCGAGCGCATCTAGCGCCGCACTCCCGGCGTACCCACCTGCCATCCCAGAGTCAATCGTCATCGATCGTGATGCCAAGCGCGCCGGCCAGAATGAATGCCAGCGCGACGGCGTCGGAGCTCGTCACGATCGCGCCACGCATGCTGGTCACGCCGCCGATGCCGGTCAGCTCGCAGCGGCTCAACCTAGCGCCATTCATCTGGGCGCCGGTGAACTGGGCGCCGGTCAGGTCGCAGCCCTCGAACCGGCCGCCACGCAGATCTGCCTCGGTGAAATCGGCCTGTTCCATCCGGCAATCGGTGAAGACGATGTCGTCGAGCTTGCTGGAGCGGAACGAGGACAGGTCGATCCTGCAGCCAGCGAACGTCACGTCGCGCAGGTGGTCTTCTATCAGGGACAGCCCGGTCATGCGGCATGCCGACAATGCGACCCGCGTGAACGACGAGTCGAGGGCACGCAGATTGGCCAGGTCGCAGCGCTCGAATGCCACATCCCTGATCAGGCCGCGTCGCAGGCTCACCTGGCTGAGGTTCACATTGCTGAACGTGCACGCCTCGATCTCAGCTCCCGCGGCCACGCGGTCAGAGATGTCCAGGTCGGCGAAGGCAAGCAGCTCATAGATGCCGCCGTCGTCCAGATCATGCTCGGGGAGCATGGCCGGCGACAGCTCGGCCGGCAGATCGGGCGGAGACGGCTCACGCGGACCGCCTTTCCCGACCTTGCTCCGTCGATCCGATCGGCCTGCCACCGGGACATGCTATCGGCGGAAGGCAGGTCTGGCCCGACAGCCGCATAGAGCTTTCTGCCGCTTTCTTGCGCTTGTGTCACGGCTCCTTGTGCTGGGCCGAAGTTGTCACGTACTGGCTGCCACAGCAGCAAGGGGAGGGGTCCGATGGGCTGGAGTTTCGGCGACGGATCTGGCCGGATCCGGCCGGGCGGACGGTCATCGATCACCGTCGTGCGGGTACTTGGCACGCTCGGTGCTGCCGGGGCCATTGGCCTGGGAATCGCCATGGCAATGGCGGCGGGAATCGCCGCCGCGTCGGTCTCCGCGGCCTCCGATCAGAGTTGCCGCCCCGGGTCAGGACCGCACCTGGCCGGGCGCCATCTAACAGCCTCGAAACTGACCAAGTACGGCCACGACCTCACCTGCGCCAATCTGCGCGGCGCCGATCTTAGCGGTCTTAGCCTGGTCCAGATCGACTTCACGGGCGCGAACATGCGCTCGGCCAACCTGCAAGACGCCGATCTGACTCAGGCAACGCTCACCGACGCGGACCTGTCGGGCGCGGATCTGGCCGGTGCCACGATGATCCAGGTAACAGCGCGGGGCACGACGTTCACTGACGCGAACCTGCGGTTCGCGAAGATGGGTCAGACGCAAGCCCCCAGAGCTCAGTTCAATGGCGCGGATCTGTCGCATGCCGACCTGAGCCAGGCCAATCTCATCGGCGCCGACCTATCCGGGACCAAGCTGACCGGAACTAGCTTCGTCCAGGCCGACCTGGGCGGGGCGACGTTCACTGGTGCGAAGGGGCTGCGGCCATGGAGCACCTACCTGCTGGCCGCGGCGGCCGCCGTATTCGTGCTGCTCCTGCTCGGCACCGTGATGCGCATTTTCCGGACGCTGAGGTTGCGAGCGCTGGGCGTCGGCGGACCAGGGTTCGGCACCTTCCAGATGCCAGGTCAGGGCATGGGCGGGATGCAGTTTCCTGGACAAGGCGGGCACGGCTTCCAGATGCCAGGCACGCAGGGACCGGCGATGGGTGGAGCCTCCGGGACACCGCTCGGCGGTTTTGACGCGGCTCCCATGGGCGGAATGTCCGGGCCCTCGATGGGCGGGTTCGGTGGCGCGCCGGCTCCTGGCTTCCCCGGGCCGGGAATGGCCGGCGTCATCGGCAACATTGGCAGCCGGCGGTACCGCCGCTATCAGCGCCCGGTTCCGGTCATGCTGAATTCCGGCCTGATCGGCGCGATTGTTGTGGCCGCCGGTTTCCATCTCTTCGCTGGCGGCCTGCTCAATCAGGTCGTCAGCTCATTCGGACCGCCGCTTTCGCAGGTTTGCACGGGCGCATTGTGCAAGGTCGGAGCGGCGGCCAGCACCACCGGCATCATTGCCGGTGCGGTCATCGCCATCGTCGGCTTCGTGATCAGGCGTATCTAGCGCTTGCGCCCAACGCCCGCGTGGATCCAGGCGAGTTCGGGATGCTCGGGTTGCTTGCCGTCCGGCCGCCACAGCGGCAGGTAGACCAGGCCAGGCTGGACGAGGTCGAACCCGTCAAAGAACCGCACAATCTCCGCCCTCGTCCTGATGTGCGCCGCGGCCGTGGACTTGTTGTACAGGTCACGGGTCTGAGCCGCGGCGCCCGGCGCCCCCTCGCGGATGGCGTGCGAGATCGCCAGGTAACTGCCGGGGACGAGCGCGCTGGCGAACTTACCGATTACGCCAAGCGGGTCGTCGCAGTCACCAACGAACTGCAGCACGGTCACCATCAGCAGGCCGACCGGCTCGCTGAAGTCGATCAGGCTTGCCACGCGCGGATGATCGATGACGGAGCACGGGTCCCTGAGATCTGCCTCGATTACTGCGGCGTAGGCGTTGTCGCCCAGGATGTGCTTGCTGTGCGCTACGGCCACGGGATCGTTGTCGACATAGACGACTCGGGACTCAGGGTTGCCCATCTGAGCGATCTCGTGCACGTTCTCCTGGGTGGGAATCCCTGACCCCAGGTCAACGAACTGGCGGATGCCAGCGCTCAGCAAGTACCGGACGGCGCGGCCGAGGAAAGCGCGGTTCTCGGCCGCGATGTACCGCGCGTTCGGCGCTGCCAGCAAGAGTTCGCGGGCAAGTTCCCGGTCCGCGGCGAAGTTATGAGTGCCGCCGAGGAAGTAGTCGTACAAACGGGCTACGCTCGGCCGTTCCGAATCGAGTTCGCCGGGAACCCGCGGGGGCGACATCAGCGGTTCCCAGCGGTGCCGGCATCAGCGAGGTCGGACGGTACGCTGGCCGCCCGTGCCCTCCTGTACTCATCCAGCTTCTCGTCCAGATCGCGGACCGCTGGCATGTATTCGACGACCCTGAGCTGGCGGCGCAGCAAGTCGACCCGACGAGCAATCCGGCGTGAACTGTTCAGCGTGGTCAGCCTGGCCGAATCAGCGAGCGCAACGCACGCCTCTTCGAACTCGCGCTGCTTGATGAGCGCCTCTGCGCGGAAGGCCAGCGTGAGAGCACTGTTATGCAAATTAAGCGGAGCTACCAAGCCAAGAGACCGGGACGCTGCATCACATGCATCCACTGGCATATTCAACCTGAGCGCGCATTCGCTCTCCGTGCCCCAGTAGAACGATCGGTCATAGAAGTACCACCACGGAGACCGTGGCGTGTCGTCGGTGATCAGGGCCAGTGCTTCTCGCTCCTTGTCAAGCGCGGCCCGGCACCTTCCGACCCGCCCCGCGGCGGCATAGGCACGCGCCATCACGTCGGCCGCGTATGCGAGCGCGTGGCGGCTCCCGCTGACCCTTGCGGCCTGCAGCGCTGCCTGGGCATGGTCGACAGCCTGCCTCGCCCGTTGGCGCACCGCAGCCAGCTGACTCGCTGCTGAGAGGGTGTAAGCGACGAGGTCGTTGTTCCCAGCCCGGTAGCCCGCCGCGCGAGCGTCGTCGTAGTAATACCTGGCCGCCTTGTGGTCGCCGAGGTTGAACATCAGCCAGCCGATCAGCGCCGTCAGGTCGCCGTAGACGGTCAGGGCCTGGCCGGTGACGATCTCCGGCATGTTTCTTGCTAGCGATGCCATCGCTGAGCGCAATGCCAGCGCGGGCTGCAACGTAATTCGCGGGCCGACAGCTCCGCCGAGCTGCCTGAGCCCCGCAACGACCTCGCTGGTGTAGTTGACGATCGCCACGTCAGTCTCTCCGCGCCATGGTCTGGCCACTCCCGTGACGCGCGGGACCTCGAGCACCGGCGCAGCGGCGACGACCGCAAGGGCACTGCTCGCCTCGAGCAGGAGATTCCGCCGCCGTAGCCGCCTGGCCGACTCATCGGATTCGGTGCCCTTCTCGGCGCTCTGGCCGGCGTCGGCCTGCCTGATGAGCTCTAGGGCGGCCTGCAGTGTCGATGCGGATATCTCGGGGATCTCGCCGAAGACCTGCGCGAATCCGTTCGGTTCTCGGGTTGAGCCTGGTCCGCCGGTTTCAGCGTGCCCGGCGGCTTCAGCGTGCCCGGCGGATCCCGGTTCTGCCGGCCCGGCTCCTGGATGCTCCGCAGGCTTGGCACCGGGAAGCAGTGGATCAGCCTCGGCGGTCGCAGCCGCCGGGCTCGCGCCGTTGCCTGGCGCAAACTCCCGCATCTGCGTGACGGGCACCGGACCTGGCTTCCCGCCATAGTCCCGGCAATCGGTCAGCAGGTCGGTGATCTTGCACTCATAGAGCCTGGCGAGCCGGTCGAGGGTGTCAAGCGAAGGGGAATGACCGGTCTGACCTGGCCACTGCTCCCAGTAAGAAAAGTTCTTGAACGTCTTCGGATCGTCCGGCCACAGCTCCGTCCAGCGCTGTGCCGCCTGTGGCTGACTCCAACCGTGCGCCTGGCGCAGCGCCACCCTCGGATTAACACGGTAAGCCGCCTGGAATGCGGCGCCTATCTCCGCCCAACTCAGGCCTTGCTGGCGCATGTGCGCAGCCTGAATCGCTTGAGCCTGACGTATGCTGCGTGGTTTGCCTTTCACATCGGCATCCCTCGCGGCCTTCGTCGCTTCACTGGCGGTCGTTTCCGTTCTGATTAGCAGGAGCCCGCGCCATTCATCAGAAGGCCATTATGCGACCGTTCCTCCCTACGGAACAGGGAGAATCTGATCGCGATCACCAACATGCCAGCAACTGAGCCAACTTTGTTCCTGGTAGTAGGCCGGTCGGCGGCACCAAAACTCGACCGCCGTACACGCTCAAGGCACTCTGCAGTGGCAAGAGGCGAGACCGCGGAACAGGGTTCTGGACATCGGGGCATACATGCCGTACTTACGACCGACCGGACGTGACTGGTAATGGACGGTTCCCGAGGCGGCGGGGACCTCGGATCGCACGTTTTGTCGCTATTTCACCGCGGCCGTCTGGAGCTTGCAATCGCGCCGTCGACGGTCCGCGTCGCGCGGCACTGGACGGCACGACTGCTTTCCCCGGTGAGCACCAGCGGTCAGGCCTCGCTCGACGCTGAGATTGTCGACGCAGCCGTCCTGGCAGTTTCCGAACTCGTCACGAACGCCGTCAGGGCCGTCAGCCAGGCGAAACCGGCAAACGTGATCCTGCCACAGGAGCTCCTGGCTGTTGGCGGCCCGGTCGCCTTCGGTGTCGCGCACGGACGACCAGAAGAGCCCGCCACGCCGGCCGCCACGCGGGCCGCATCGACACTCACGCCGATTCCTCCGAGCGTGTCGCTGGTGGTTTCGCGGTTCGCCGGCGTCGTCCGAATCGACGTGCACGACAGCTCACCGCTGCCAGTGCCGCCGGGCCGCGACCACGATGCCGATGACGAAAACGGTCGCGGCCTCGCCGTAGTTGCCGCCCTCGCGTCGCGCTGGGGCTGGCGACCCGAGCCTTTCGGCAAGGTGGTGTGGTGCGAGCTTGCCGTCACGCCGGGTCACCCCGGACCTGATTGTGGAGGGTGAGGAGGATGGCTGTTCAGTGGCGCGCGGCTCGCATTGTCAGCCGCCGGCAGCGGGGCGAGCGGTCCCGGGGGTGGCGGCGTGCCCGCAGGGAAAGCCGGGCTCGTGAGGCTCGTCAGGCACGTCAGGCCCAGGCCGGCGGCGATAATCCGATCAGCTTCGACGTAGGGCGTCGGCCCGGACAGGCAGCCTAACCGGTAGCCAGCGGCTATGGATGCTGGCTGCTGACGGAGATCACTTCTCCGGTCAGATACGAGGCGTAATCACTGGCGAGGAATACCATCACGTTTGCCACTTCCCACGGCTCCGCCGCCCGGCCGAATGCCTCCTTGGTCACCATTTCGTCCAGCTCCTCCTGGGCCATGACCTTGGCGAGGAACGGATGCATGGCCAGGCTCGGCGCAACCGCGTTAACCCTGATCCCGAGCTCGGCGACATCTAGCGCCGCGCACCTGGTCAACGCCATGACGCCGGCCTTGGCTGCGGCGTAATGCGCCTGGCCGGCCTGGGCGCGCCAGCCAAGCACCGAGGCATTGTTGACAACGGCACCCCCGCGACCTTGCGCGACGAGCTGCCGGAGCGCGGCTCTCGTGCAGCGGAACGTCCCGCTCAGCGTGACGTCAAGCACCCGCGTCCATTGCTCGTTGGTCATGGCAAGCACCGACGCGGTGCCGCCCAGTCCGGCGTTGTTGATCATGATGTCTATCTGGCCGAACCGGCCGACCGCACCGTCGACGAGCGCCTGCACTTGTTCATCGCTGGTCACATCGCACGGCGTCGACCAGACGCGGCCGGCACCGTATCGCCCGGAGAGCTCCGCGTGGAAGTCGGCGAGCCTGCCTGCGTGCGCGTCGCTGATCGCCAGATCCGCGCCCTCGTCCAGGCAGCGCCGCGCCGCCGCGCCGCCGATCCCGGTGCCGGCGGCTGCCGTGAGCACGACGACCTTGCCTGCCAGCAGGTCTCGCCCTTTCGATGGCGTCGATGGCCCGAGCTGCACCGACACCTCCCGCACTTACCCGGCCGCGGCGCCGCGGCGCGCTCAGCCTAACGCCCTCAACATCCGCGCGGCAGAGCTGCTGTAGGAACGACAGCGTTGCGCCCACGTCGCTCACCCGGTGGGTTGGAGCGCGACGGATTGGCCTGGTATGAGCCGGCTGGGGACGGCTAGGCTCCCTACCAAGCACTTGCTTGGTCGGAGCGTGACGTCCGCGGTGGCAAGAACCACGCGATCACCCAAGCGACGGTCGGGGAGGGACACGGTTGGACGGCGCGATCCAGACCATCCCGGCGGCCGTGCGGGCGGCGGCCGAGAGGTTCGGGCCTGCTGTAGCCGTTGCCGAACCGGACGCTCCCGCGCTCACCTATTCCGAACTGCATCGTCGTGTGCGTGCGGCTGCCAAGGCGCTGATCGCCGAAGGTGTCGAGCCGGGCGATCGCATCGCCATCTGGTCGCCGAACACCCACCACTGGGTGATCGCCGGGCTCGGCGCGCTCTACGCGGGCGCCACGCTGGTTCCGGTGAACACCCGTTTCACCGGGCCCGAGGCACTCGATGTCATCACGCGGAGCCGCGCGCGGGTACTGTTCGTCGCCGGGCCGTTCCTTGGCGCCGACCGCCATGCCCTGCTGTCGGCCGCCGCCGCGGACGCTGGCGCCGAGTTGCCCAGGCTGGTCGTCCAGATCCCGGTCGGTCACGGTCAGCAACCGCCAGCGATGACGCGGCCGGGAGCCTTCATCGGATGGGCGGCGTTCCTTGCGATGGCAGGCCGGGCGGCCGACAGGGCCGCCGACGAGCGCGCCGCCTCGGTCACCGCGGACGACGTCAGCGACATCCTGTTCACGTCCGGAACTACCGGGCGGAGTAAGGGCGCGATGTCGGCGCACCGCCAGGCCCTCGACGTCGCACGGGCCTGGGCCGACTGCGCGCAGCTGACCAGCACCGACAGGTACCTGATCGTCAACCCGTTCTTCCACAGTTTCGGCTACAAGGCAGGCATCCTGGCCTGCCTGCTGACGGGAGCCACGATCGTCCCGCAGCTGGTGTTCGACCCGGGTCAGGCGATGCGGCTGATCGAGGACGAACGGATCACCGTTTTCCCCGGCGCCCCGACCATCTACTCATCGATCCTCGACCACCGTGACCGGGCCTCTCGTGACTTGTCGAGCCTGCGGCTCGCCGTCACCGGCGCCGCTGTCGTCCCCGTGGCACTGGTCGAGCGGATGCGGGCCGAGCTGAGCTTCGATGAGGTCCTGACCGCCTACGGCCTGACCGAGGCGGTAGTGGTGACCATGTGCCGACCTGGTGATGATCCCGAAACTGTCGCGACCACTTCAGGAAGGGCGACCGCCGGATTCGAGATGAAGATCGCCGGAGGCGGCACTGAGCCGGGCGAGATACTGCTCCGCGGGCCGAACGTGATGCTGGGCTATCTCGATGACCCTGCCGCCACGGCCGAAGCGATCGACTCCGGCGGATGGTTGCATACCGGCGATGTCGGCGTGCTGGATGAACGCGGCTACCTGACGATCACCGACCGGCTGAAGGACATGTATATCTGCGGCGGCTTCAACGTCTACCCGGCCGAGGTCGAGCAGGTGCTGACCAGGCATCCTGGCGTCGCCGAGGCGGCGGTCATCGGAATACCTGACGGCCGGCTGGGCGAGGTCGGGAAGGCTTTCGTGGTGCGGCGGCCCGGCGCGGATCCAGCAACCGCCGACCTGATCGAGTTCTGCCGGACCGTACTGGCCAATTACAAGGTGCCTCGCTTGATTGAGTTCCGTACGGACCTGCCGCGCAATCCGGCCGGTAAGCCGCTCAAGCGCGTGCTCAGAGCTGAGCAAGCACCTGCATCCCCCGGAACCCCCAGCGGACAGGAGTCCCGATGACCGCGCAGGAACACCCCGCCAGCCCGGCCGATGAGAACGGCGAGCCGGTCGTCCGCTACGAGACACGCGGGCCGATCGCGGTCATCACCCTGAATAGGCCCAGGTACCGCAACGCCCAGAACTCGGTGATGACCTACGCCATCGACGCCGCCTTCGAGCGCGCCGTCGAAGACAACGACATCCGCGTCGTGGTGCTTGCCGGGGCGGGCGATCACTTCAGCGCGGGCCACGACATCGGCACGCCGGGGCGCGACGTGCACGTGCCCTATGAGCGCAAGGCCGTGATCTGGTGGGACCACACCGACAAGGCGGGCGCCGACGCCAGGTACGCCAGGGAGATGGAGGTCTATCTCGGCATGTGCCGGCGCTGGCGCGAGATACCCAAGCCTTCCATCGCGATGGTGCATGGCGCGTGCATCGCGGGCGGGCTGATGCTGGCCTGGGTCTGCGATCTGATCGTGGCATCCGACGACGCGTTCTTCGCCGACCCCGTAGTCCGGATGGGCATCCCGGGCGTCGAATACTTCGCGCACCCGTGGATGCTGGGGCCCAGGTTCGCCAAGGAAGCGCTGTTCACCGGGGACCGGTTCAGCGCCCAGCGCGCGTATGAGCTCGGCATGGTCAACCGCGTCGTGCTCAAGGCCGATCTCGCCGAGACGACATTCGCGCTGGCGGAGCGGATTGCCGCGATGCCTCCGTTCGGCCTCTCGCTTGCCAAGCGCGCGGTGAATCAGTGCGAGGACCTGATGGGCATGCGACCGGGCATGGACTCGACATTCGGGCTTCATCACGTCGCGCACGCGCACAACGCCGAGACCGGATCCGATTCCCTGGCTGGCATGAACGCCAAGTCGATGAAGTCTGCCGGTGCCGCGCCCCCGCAGACAAGGGTGCGCCACTGATTCGCAAAACGCTGATCGCAAGTTCGTGGCGATGCCAGCGAAGCTGACGATCCCGCCGCGACCGTCGCTGGTCACATCCAGTCGGCGTGGCGGGGCCAGGCCAGCAGGGTCTCGACGACTTCCGGAGGCCCGCCGGACTCCGCAGATGTCGCGAAACGGCCGCGGTAGAACAGCAATGGCCTCTGGCTGCCGCACTCCCCCAGCTCTCGCACGCGGCCGATGACGACGTTGTGGTCACCGCCGGGATGGACGGCCTCGATCTCGCATCCGGCCCAGGTCAGGACCCCGTCAATGACCGGCGACCCCGCCGCGTCAGGCATCCACTTGACGCCATCGAACTTCCGTGTCCCGCTCCGCCCGAACCTCATCGCAACGTCGTGCTGGTCCTCGGTGAGAACGTTGACCGCGAACATCTTGCCTTTGGCAATCCGCGGCCAGGTGTTCGAGGTCAGCGCCGGGCAGAACACGACCAGTGGCGGATCGAGCGACAACGCGGCGAAGGCCTGGCACGCGAAGCCCACGGGCTCCCCGTCATCCATCGCGGTGACGACCGTGACGCCGGTACAGAAATGACCGAGCACCTGCCGGAACTTCTGCGGCGCGGGCTCATGGCTGACAGGACTGTTTCCCGACGGCATCCGGGCGTCATCGGCCGGGCTAGCGCCTCCCACGGTCACAGCAAGCGCCTCTCGCCTGGAGTTCATTCCCGGCAGCCTCGCCTGGATCCTGGACGGCGCCGACGGATCAACCCTATTGCGCTCCCCCGGACGTGAAGACATGACCCCAGAGGCTCACCGCAGTGGTCTGCCTGCTCACCCACCTGGCATCGTCGACCAGCAACCCGTCCGTTCCGTACTCGATGTCAAAGCCGCCGGGCGTCTGGACATAGAACGAAACCATGTGATCGTTGGCGTGCCGGCCGAGTGACGCGCTGATCGTGCCGCCACGCCTCGTGCACCTGTCCATCGCCCGGCCGACGTCATCGAGGGTTGCGACCTCGATCATCAGATGGATGATCCCGGCCGGGCTGGTCATCGGGGCGAGCGCGAGGCTGTGGTGCCGCGGGTTGCAGCCGAGGAACCGCATCATCGCGGGCGGTCCGCCGGCCGGCCTGCCGAACAACTCAGGGGGCAGCGCCATCGAATCGCGCAGCCGGAAGCCGAGCACCTCGGTGTAGAAGGCCATCGCCGCCGCATCGTCGGCGGCGGGGATGACGACGTGGCCCATGCCCATCTCGCCGGTGACGAACTGATTGCCGTACGAGCTGAACATCGGGCGGTTGTCCAATGAGGCGCCCCAGAACACCTCCAGGGCTTGCCCGGACGGGTCCTCGAACCGCAACATCCCGCCAACCCGGCGCAGCGCCAGTTCGTCTGGCGTGCCGGACTTGGCCGGCACGCCCGCGCGCTCGAGGGCCTGTCCGATCGCGGCCAGTTCGGCCTCGCTGGCGACCTCCCAGCCCGATGCAGCGAGGCGGTCAGTGTCTCCTGGCACGATAACCAGACGCGCCGGAAAATCGTCCATCCGAAGATAAACCGCGCCCGGCTCGGGTCCGCGGCCCTCCACCATGCCGAGCAGCCTGGTGCCGAACTCACGCCACGCGCCGGTGTCGGTGGCTTCGATCCGCAGGTACCCGAGCGACCGGATCTGGCCCATTACAACGCTGCCTTCCTGCCTGGGCCGAGAAAGTCCAGCACCAGGCGGTTGAACTGGTCGAACTTCTCCAGCTGCGCCCAGTGCCCGCAACCGCTGAAGACGTGCAGCTGAGCCTTTCGGATCTGCTTGAGCGGCACAAGCGCCCCGTCCAGGGGGTTGACCCGGTCCTCGCGGCCCCAGATCAGGAGCACCTCGTTGCGAAGCCTGTGTACCTCTCGCCACAGCATGCCGTCCTCCGCCGTCGCCGGGTCGTAGAAGGACATGCCAAGTGCGGTCATGGCCGCCAGTGCTTCCGGTGTACTCGCGCTGGCGTACCGCTCCTCGACCAGCTCGTCGGTAATCAGCTTCTGGTTGAACACGAGCGTGCGCAGGAACGCCGCCATCTTCTCCTTGCTCGGCCCCGGCGGCGCCGCGAACGCGGCGAGCCGGCTGACGCCCTCCGTCGGATCGGGCGAGAACACGTTCAGGCTCAGGCCGCCTGGTCCCATCAGAACGAGCCGGCCAGCCCGCTCGGGGTAATTCAGCGCGAACCGTACGGCGGTGCCGCCGCCAAGCGAGTTGCCGACCAGGTGGACCTTCTCGATCTGTAGCGTGTCGAGCAGGCTGGCGAGCGCGCGAGCCGCGAACGTGAAGTAGTTGCCTTCGACCGGCGGCGCCGCCGACTTACCGAAACCCGGCTGGTCGGGCATGAATACGCGGAAGTGGTCGGCGAAAACGGGCAGATTGCGCCCGAAGTTGGACCACGCCGACGCGCCTGGCCCGCCGCCGTGCAGCATCACAACCGGCACGTCGGCGTGGTCGCCGTTCTGGCCTGCCTGGCTGCCGCGGGCGGGTCCCGCCACGTGGAAGTGGGTGTCCATCATCGCCGTCTCGGCGAACCGGCTGGTCTCGCCAATGCGCCCAGGGACGTAACTCATAGCATGGCGTCGGCGGCCGGCGGCAGGCCGAACTCGCCGCGGCCGAACATGGTCAGCGCCCGCTCCGGGTCGTTGATCGCGTGCACCCGCCCGGCGTGCGCGTCGCGCCAGAATCGCTGAATCGGCGTGCCCGTCCGCAGCGCGCGGCCGCCGGAGTTCTCAAACAGCAGGTCCACGGCGCTGATCGCCTGGCCGGTGCCCCGCACCTGATCGCGCCTGATCCGCAGACGCAAGGGCATGGGGATCGGCTCGCCCGCCCTGGCGTGCCCGATCAGCTCGGTCATGTTCCGTTCGAGAGCGGTCCACGCCGCGTCGATCTCGGCGGCCGCCTCCGCGATCCGCGCCTGGGCGAACGGGTCCTCGGCGACCTTGTGGCCCGCGTAGGCCGCGCTGACCCTGGTCCGCTGGTAGTCAACGTGCGCGTTGTAGGCGCCGCTAGCCATCCCGATCACGGGCGTGGTGATCGCGTAAGAGAACACCGAGCCGAACGGGATCCGGTACAGCGGTGCGCTGTTCACTTCCTGGCCGGGGCACACGCACTTGGTCACGTCGGTGAAGCTGAGCGAGCGGTGAGCCGGCACAAAGGCGCCGTCCACGATGATGTCGTTGCTGCCCGTCCCCCGCAGCCCGACGGTGTCCCAGACGTCCTCGATGACGTAATCGCTGGCGGGCAGCAGGAACGTGCGGAAGTCAACGGGCACGCCTTCGTCGTTGGTCACGATCCCGCCGAGCAGCACCCACGTCGCGTGGCTGCAGCCGGAGGAGAAGCTCCACCGGCCCTTCAGCCGGTGGCCGCCCTCGGCAAGCTGCGCCCGGCCGGTCGGCGCGTAAGACGACGACATCCTGGTGTTCGTGTCCTCGCCCCACACCTCCTCCTGCGCTGCAGGCGGGAACAAGGCGAGCTGCCACGGGTGCACGCCCACGACCGAGGCGACCCAGCCGGTCGACCCGCACGCGCTGGCGATCATCCGCACGGCTTGGTAGAAGGTCAGCGGGTCCGCCTCGAGCCCGCCGTATCTAGCGGGCTGCAGCAGCCGGAAGACGCGGGCCTCCTCGAGAGCCTTGATCGTCTCGGTCGGAATGACGCGGGCGTCCTCGGCCTCCTGGGCCCGCTCGCGCAGCACGGGCAGCAGGTCGCCGACCGCGGCGAGCACCGACTGTCCGGGGATCTCGCCCACTGGCTGCTCCTCCCAGGCGCCTGTTACCGGTCCTACCAGCATGGCAGCCGCGTTCGTTGGGCCCTAGACTAGAACATGTTCTAGTCTAGGGCTATCGCGGACGGGAGGGCCGATGAACGGTGCTGACCCCCGGGGACGAAGCGCCAGCGAAAGGGCCAGAGTCCGAGAAATCGTGGCCGCTCCGGCGCCGACCAGGTACGCGCGGGGCTGGCACTGCCTCGGTCCGGCTGACAGATTCCGGTCGGGCGGCCCGCACGCGGTGCAGGCGTTTGGCACCAAGCTTGCCGTCTTCGCGGACTCCAATGGCGGCCTGCACGTGCTCGACGGGTACTGCCGGCACATGGGCGGCGATCTCACAATGGGCACGATCAAAGGCGACCAGGTCGCGTGCCCGTTCCACGACTGGCGCTGGGGCGGCGATGGCAAATGCGCGCAGATTCCCTATGCCAGGCGAGTACCTCCCGCCGCCCGCACCAGGTCATGGCTGACGCTCGAAGAGAACAAGCAGCTGTTCGTATGGAACGACCCTGAAGGCAACCCGCCGCCTAAGCACATCACGATTCCGCGGATCGACGGCGCGTTCTCGCCCGAATGGTCCAACTGGACCTGGGACTCGATCCTTGTCGAGAACTCGCACTGCCGCGAGGTAGTCGACAACGTCGTCGACATGGCGCACTTCTTCTATATCCACTTCGCGTTCCCGACGTACTTCAAGAACGTCCTCGAGGGACATGTTGCCGCGCAGTACCTGACGACGAGGTCCCGCCCGGACGTAGACACCGGCTCCAACTACGCGGATGGCGGCGAGACCACGCTGCGGTCGGAGGCGGCCTATTACGGCCCGTCGTACATGATCGACTACCTGTGGCACGACTACCACGGCATCACGATGGAGAGCGTGCTGATCAACTGCCACTACCCGGTGACGCCGGACTCGTTCTTGCTGCAGTGGGGCGCGATCGTGAAGAAGCCGCCGGGCGTCACCGACGTGCAGGGCGACAAGATCGCGGCCAAGTTCGCCGACTTCATCGGCATCGGCTTCCAGCAGGACGTGGCGATCTGGATTAACAAAACCAAGATCGACAATCCGCTGCTCTGCGCCGAAGACGGCCCGGTCTACCAACTGCGCAGGTGGTACGAGCAGTTCTACGTTGACATCGCCGACGTCACGCCGCACATGGTCGCCAGGCACGAATACGAGATCGACACGAGCCGCGCGATCAAGTCCTGGGAAGCCGAAGTGGCCGCCAATATGGCGGCCCGCCCTGCCGCAGACCCAAACCGCGCTGCGCCGTCCACAGCGATGAACCCTTGATGGTGCTATGACGCCAGCAGGGGTTCATCGTTGTGCTGAAGAGCCTGGGCTGCAGGCCGGGGAGCACGCGCTCACCGCGGATGAGAGGGCGTGGCGGTACGCGGACGTGGTATGCGGGCGCTGCGGGGCCGTCGTGGAGGTCGCGAAGTTCAGCCTGCAGCACACCAGCGTCCAGTGGACGCCAGAGTCCGTGCTGAGGTGCGCCGAGTTCTCTGCGCACGTCGCCGACGGCGGTTCGTCGGCACTGGTCGCGACCTGCGCCAGCCTGCGGGCCAGCATCGACGACGCCGTGACGAACGGCCGCGTCGAGGTGCTGCCGCCATGACGAGCGCTCGCTATTCGGCGCGCAAGATCTCGGCGCTGTGCAGCCGGGCCGCCCGGTGGCCCGGCCAGGTCGCGAGCAGGTTGGCCACCAGCAGGGCGAGCGGCCCAACGAGGGCAATCGCTATGGCGGCCAGCGGCGGGTGGTAGAACAACGGCGTCGCGTGCGCGACCAGCCGCCAGGTGACGCGTCCCAGCACAACTCCGAGCGGCCCCCCGAACGCCAGCCCGATCGCAGCCAGCAGGCTTGCCTGGGTAATGACAACGAGCCTGGACTGCATCCTGGTGATGCCAAGCGCCCGCAGCACAGCGAGTTCGTGGCGGCGGCGCCGGGCCGCCGTCGCCAGCGCGTGCCCGACGGTGCCGAGCGCCAGTAGCGCCAGGAATGACCCCAGCGCGAACGGCAGCACAGCCACGTCCCTGACCTCGAGGATCGCCTGCGGCAGCGGCGGCGGGCCGAAACCAGGGGTCTGCCCGCCGAGCACCGACCTGGCGATAACGTTCAGCCGCTTGGTCGCGGCGGCCACGCTCACGCCGTGCCGCAACACGATCTGCAGGCCCCTGAACTTAAAAATGTAGGTGGCGTTGTGGAACAGCCGGTCGTAACCGGCGGACGTCATCCACGCGCCGCTGTCGTTCTCGTTGTGCGGCCCCTCGGGGACGAAACCCAGCCCGGTCACGGTGACCCTCATTTGGTGCTTGCTGTTGGCGGCCTGCCGGATGTCCGATCCGATGCTGGCGTGCAGGTCGCTTGCGGTGGTCGGCCCGAGCACGATCTCGTCAGACCCGATGGGCAGCCGGCCAGCAGTCAAGACGATCGGCATCCGCTTGCGAGTGCGCCGGTCGGCTCGTCAGCAAGCAGCACGCTTGGCTTGTTGACCAATGCCCGTGCGATCGCCAGGCGCTGGCGCTCGCCGCCCGACAGCACGCTCGGCAGCCTGCTGCCGAGCCCGCCGATGCCGAGCAGGTCAAGTAGCTCCTGAGCGCGATCGACAACAGCCTTCCTGCGCAGGCCGCCGAGGATGCGGGGCAGGATCAGGTTCTCCGCCACGCTAACGCCGTCCAGCATGCTGAAAAACTGGAACACGAACCCGATGTGCCGACGCCGGAACTTTGCCAGCCACTCTTCGTAGCGGTCGTCTATCCGCCGGCCACAGACCTCCACGGTGCCGTCGTCCGGGCGGTCAAGACCGGCGATGATGTTGAGCAGCGTGGACTTTCCGCACCCAGATGGACCTATCACGGCCACGAATCCGCCCCGTCGCACGGCCAGCTCCAGGCCGCGAAGGGCGCGGACCGGAGCGAGGTCGGCGTCGAAGGATCGCCGCACCCCGCAGGCAAGCACGGCGAGCGGGCTGCCCGAATCCGCTGCCCGGGTGGCCGCGCCGGGCCCCGGTGCCGACGCGGCGATTCCGGAGGTCACAAGTGCAAGTAAAGGGCACCAGTTGCCGCCGCTCAATGGTGCTAGAACGAGGACCCGGTGATGCTGACCCCACCACCGGCGGCCCGCGCCGGTGCGGCGAGATCGTAAGGCAGCCGCTGTGCGTGCCGACCCGCGGCCGCGGACACCCTAGTCGCCGGTCACGCCGTCGAGCCGCTCGCGCAGGATGTCGGCGTGACCGTTGTGCCTGGCGTACTCCTCGATCATGTGCAGGTAGATCCATCGCAGGTCTAGCGTCGTGCCGCGCGAGGTGACGAACGTCTCTTCCAGCGACCGGCCGGCCGCCGCCGCGTCGGCCGCAGCGCACTCGGCCTTGAAGGTCTCGACCGCGGCCTCGGCTCCCGCCGCATCAGCCAGGTCGAAGTCGCCGTCGGGGTACTCGTCGCTGCAGTACAGATACGGCAAGTCAGACTGGCCGGCGAGGCGGCGGCAGAACCAAGAGCGTTCGACCTCTGCCATGTGCCTGACCAGGCCAAGCA
This sequence comes from Streptosporangiaceae bacterium, assembly GCA_036258115.1. Lineage (GTDB taxonomy): Bacteria > Actinomycetota > Actinomycetes > Streptosporangiales > Streptosporangiaceae > Chersky-822. The sequence goes on along the minus strand of DATAEH010000236.1, from coordinate 16,107 downwards.
GGCAGAGGGTGGACGGCTCAGCTGTCCGCCGCACGAGCTGGTCGCCGGTCAGGCCCTGGCATTTGAACAGCAGGGTGGCGCGGTGATAGTCGAGCCAGCGCTGCAGGGCATCTCGCTCCGGCGCGGGCTCGCCCGGCTCAATGCGCTGCACATCGGGTGCGATCCATGTCATCGCACAATCATCTACGCATGCCGCCGAGCGGCGCAATTTGATTCTGTTAAATATCGCTTCCGAGTACGCGATTAGGCATTCGAGAGGGGGAATAAATTGCACACCAGGCTAGGAAGTGAAGGACTCATGAAGGCCAAAGCGCTGGGCACGCTGATCGCCGCCGTAGGCGCGGCGGTTGGCCTGACCGCGTGTTCACCTGCGGTTACGGTGTGTACAGTTCGGCACCATTACGCGATCGTGGTATTTCAAAATGGCGGAGCCAGCGTCGGCAAAACATTGGTGAAGCAATTCAGGCTCAACGTAAAGTACAGCCCTTATTACACTCAGCGCACGATCAAGTACGCGCACTTTGGCTTGAAGCCTGCGAGGGGCAAGCCCCATATCGTCGTGAAGACCTACTGGGTCGGCCACGCGCGCAGCTGTCATGTCGACCACATCAAGACCAACCAGTAAGGACGCCAGAGAAGCTCGGAATCAGGCTGATTCGAGCTCGTCGCGAGCTTCGGCGAAGGCCGTAGCCGCCTTCTCAAGATCATCCTGAGTGTGAGCCGCTGAGACCTGGGTCCTGATCCTGGCCTTGCCCATCGGGACCACCGGATAGCTGAAGCCAATCACGTAAACGCCCTTGCCCAGCAGCAGGTCCGCGAGCTTGGCCGCCTTCGCCGCGTCTCCGATCATCACGGGGACGATCGGATGGTCGCCTGGCAGGATGTCAAAGCCGAGGCCGGTCATCCGCTCTCTGAACCAGGCGGTGTTCTCACGCAGCCTGGCCCTCAGGTCGTCGCCGGAATCGAGCAGGTCGAAGACCTTCAGGGACGCCCCGACAACCGCAGGCGCCACCGAGTTGGAAAACAGGTAAGGCCGGGAGCGCTGCCGCAGCAGTTCGACGATCTCGGCCCGGCCGCTTGTGAATCCGCCACTGGCGCCGCCGAGCGCCTTGCCGAGGGTGCCAGTAATGATGTCGACCCGATCGGTGACGCCGTGCAGCTCAGGGGTTCCGCGGCCGGTCGGTCCGACGAATCCGACCGCATGCGAGTCGTCCACCATCACCATGGCGTCGTAACGCTCGGCCAGGTCGCAGATCTCGCCAAGCGGCGCCACATACCCGTCCATCGAGAACACGCCGTCGGTAGCTATCAGCCGCCGCCGCGCGTCCGCGGCCGCCTTGAGTTGCTTCTCCAGGTCGGTCATGTCCCGGTTCTTGTACCGCAGCCGCTTTGCCCGGCAAAGCCTGATGCCGTCGATGATCGACGCGTGGTTCAGCTGGTCGCTGATGACGGCGTCCTTGTCGGTCAGGATGGTCTCGAACAGCCCGGCGTTGGCGTCGAAGCACGACGGATACAAGATCGTGTCGCCGGTGCCGAGGAATTCGGTGATCTTGCGTTCGAGCCTCTTGTGCACCTCCTGAGTTCCGCAGATGAACCGGACGCTGGCCATGCCGAACCCCCAGCGGTGCATGGCGTCCTTGGCTGCCTGAATGACGCGCGGGTCGTCGGCCAGCCCGAGATAGTTGTTCGCACACAGGTTCAGCACCCGCAAGCCGTCGCCGACCGTGATGGTGGCCTCCTGCGGGCTGGCGATAACCCGCTCGTCCTTGTACAGGCCCTGATCGCGAATCTCGCTCAGTTCAGCGGCGATCTGCGGGGCAACGCTGGAGAACAATCTCGGCCTCCGTCTGGGTTAGCTAGCTGGCGGGGTCGGCCCAGTCGAGTACCACCTTGCCGCATCGGCCCTCGCGCACGGTTTCGAAGGCCTCAGCGAACGCGGCGGCGTCGAAGCGGTGGGTGATCACGGGCGATATGTCGACACCCGACTCGGTCAGCACGGACATCCAGTACCAAGTCTCGAACATTTCCCGGCCGTAGATGCCCTTGATGGTGATCATGTTGAGGACGAGATGCCCCCAGTCGATCGGGAACTCAGCCGACGGCAAGCCGAGCATCGCGATCTTGCCGCCGTGCGTCATGGCGGCGAGCATCTCGCGCATGGCCGCGGGCTTTCCCGACATCTCCATCCCGACGTCGAAGCCCTCCCGCATGCCCAGGTCCGCCATGATCTGAGTCAGCGACCGCTCCCTGGTATCGGCGGCGACCGTCACGCCAATCTTCTGCGCGAGCTCAAGCCGGTAGGGGGACACGTCGGTGATCACCACGTACCTGGCACCGGCATGCTTGGCGACGATGGCGGCCATGATCCCGATCGGGCCGGCCCCGGTGATCAGCACGTCCTCGCCGTGCACAGGGAATGTGAGCGCGGTGTGCACCGCGTTGCCGAACGGATCGAAGATGGCCGCGACGTCCAGGTCGATGCCGGGCAGGTGCCGCCAGACGTTGCCGGCGGGCAAGGCGATGTACTCGGCGAAGGCACCGGGGTGGTTGACGCCCACGCCTTTAACGTGAGCACACTGAACGCGTCGTCCGGCCATGCAATTGCGGCACCGCCCGCACACCAGGTGACCTTCGCCGCTGACCAGGTCGCCGACCGCCAGGTCGCGCACCTCGGAGCCTAGTTCTACGATCTCGCCGGCGAACTCGTGCCCGACGACCAGCGGCACGGGCACGTTCGCCTGCGCCCAGCCATCCCATTCGTAAATGTGCAGGTCCGTACCGCAAATTCCGGTGCGCAGCACGCGGATCAGGACGTCGTCTCTGCCAATCGCGGGGACCGGCACGTCCTCGAGTCGCAGGCCAGCCTCGGCCCGGACCTTGACCAGCGCCTTCATCGGCTGCTCGCTCCCAGCTGAGCCCATCGCCGCCCAGGCCTCATGGCCGGGCGAATCGGCTCGACTGTACCGCAGCGAAGCCCTCGGATTGCGACACCGATACTGCTACCAAGGCTCTCGTTGACGACAGGACACGCGACCATGACCGCTCTCATCGATCTCCGCTCCGACACCGTGACCCGCCCGACCGACGCGATGCGCAAGGCCATGGCCGCCGCAGAAGTCGGCGATGACTGGTACGGCGACGATCCGACGGTCAACAGGCTCCAGGAAAAGGCCGCCGAGATCACCGGCAGGCAGGCTGCCCTGTACCTGCCGACAGGGACGATGTGCAACCAGATCGCGCTGCACGCGCTGGTCAGGGCCGGACACTTCGCAGTCTGCGAATCGAGCGCGCATATCTGCGGTGTGGAGTTGCACTCTTCGGCGGCGCTTACCGGAGTCGCCTTCCGGGGTCTATCCGGTGTGCGCGGGCTGCTCAGCGCCGAGCAGGTCGCGGAGGCGCTCACTCTGGACGCGGCAGATGTGACGGTCGTCGATCTCGTCGCCATCGAGAACAGCCACCAGCGCGGCGGCGGCACTCCGCAGCCGCTGGAACGCGTCCGCGCGATCGCGAAGGCCTGTCAGGCGGCAGGGGTGCCCCTGTACATGGACGGAGCGCGGGTGTTCAACGCGTGCGCCGTGACGGGGGCGAAGGTCGCCGATTACGCGGCCGAGGTCAGCGCGATGATGTTCTGCCTGTCCAAGGGCCTGGGTGCGCCGATCGGCTCGATGCTCATCGGCGACTCCGAGTTCATCAGGGAAGCCAGGCGGATAAAGATCCTCTTCGGCGCGGCCTGGCGTCAGGCCGGGATCATGGCGGCAGCGGGCCTGATCGCCCTGGAGGCGGGTCCGCGGCGGCTGCACGAGGACCACGCCAAAGCGCGCATCCTGGCCGAAGGCCTCGCCGAGCTGCTTCCGGGCTCGGTGGATCCGGACGCCGTGCCGACGAACATTGTGTTCATCGATGTCAGCGGCACGGGCCGGTCGGCGCCCGAGTGGGCCAAACGCCTCGCCGCCGAGGGCGTCCGCGTAACCATGGGCGGCCCGGGCAGGGTCAGGATGCTCACGCATCGCGACGTCAGCATCGCCGACATCCAGGAGGCGCTGGCCGCGTGGCGCCGCGCTGCGGCGAGCTGACGATGCCCAGGGAGATCGCGTTGTGAGTGAGGGCGGCCGCCAGGCTTGTCGCCCTTCCGCCTGAATCAGCCGCCCTCGGTCGCTGGCGCGCAATGTTGCTCGCCATCTGCTCGTGGCCGCGTCTACCTGCTGGCTGACGCCGCGATGCGCAATCCGATCTGCACCAGGGTCCATCCGGCGTTCTTCCGGATCGTGCCCACCTCGCCGCGGGGCGTTGACGCCCGCCCGGCCTGCATGGCCGGCTTGGGCCGCCTGGCGCCCTCGTCCAGCTCGCGGGTGTACAACCTGGCCAGTGTGGTGACTTGATTCGGGAACATCGCTGCCTCTCCTTCTCGGCCGGGCCTCGAGGCCCTTCACTCTCTCGTTAACGTTCACGTATACGTGAACGATTGCACAGACGTGAAAGGATGGCAAGATGGAGTCATGAAAAAGTTCGGTGCTTCTGGCGACGAGGCGACCTCCGGCGGCGGGTCGGCCTCCGGCGGCGGGTCGGCGAGCACACCCCTGACGCCGCCAGTCCCGCAGGACCCGCAGGAGACGTCGCACGTGGACGTTCTCAAGGCGCTGGCGGATCCGCTCCGGCTGAACATCTTGTACGCGCTCACCCGGCGCCGTGGCCCGGATCTCCCGGCGAAGACGGTCAAGGAGCTGGCAGCCGAACTCGGCGAGCCGCAGACCAAGCTGTACCGGCACATCAAGCACCTGGAAGCGGCCGGGCTGATTCGCTCAGTCTCAAGCCGGGTGGTATCCGGGATCGTCGAGCATCGCTACCAGGTAAGCAGCGTCGAGATGACCCTGGGCGACGATCTCACCGACCGTGAAAAGGTCAGCCCGGAGGCCGAGGCGCTAGCGGCCGCCGCGCTAGAGCTGTACCGGCGCCAGTTCTTCGCAACGCGCCGGGCCCGACCTCGCGATCCGGCCGCTGAGGCAGCTGAGCCACATCGCCGGATGGTCATGGCCATAGCGGACGGCTGGGTTCCCGCGGCGCGTGCCGCGGAGATCTATGACCAGCTGTATCAGCTTCTCGAAGAGGTGGCCGAGGCCGGCCGGGATCACGATGCACGCGGCGCTGACCAGGACCTCATCCCGATCAACCTGATGATCGGCTACTTCAGCACGGACGAGCCGCCGGACTGACCGGCCAGCTCGGCCAAAACTGAAACGTGTTCTAGCATGGTGCCGGGAGGCGCGATGGCACCTGAGGACCCCGAGTTTGATGTCGTCGTGGCTGGCAGCGGCGCTGCGGGCATGACGGCGGCGCTCACCGCGGCCAGTCAAGGACTGAGCGTCGTGGTGATCGAGAAGACCAGCTACTTCGGCGGTTCAACGGCGCGCTCAGGCGGCGGCGTCTGGGTGCCATGCAACTCGGTGCTGAAGCAGGCTGGCGTCAGGGATTCCGAAGAGCAGGCAAGCTCCTACCTCGCGCATGTGGCGGGGGACTGCGTGACGCCGGAGCGGCAGCGCGCGGTGCTCAAGCACGGACCTGCCATGCTCGACCTGGTCACCTCCAGCGCGCCGATCACGTTCGCCTGGGTTCCCGGCTACGCCGACTACTACCCGGAGGCGCCCGGCGGCATGGCCAGCGGGCGCACCATCGAACCCGGGCCGCTCGACGGGCGGATCCTCGGCGACGAACTTGATCGGCTGAACCCGCCGTACCTGCCCGCCCCAGAAGGCATGGCGATCACGGCCGCCGACTACCGCTGGCTGAGCCTCGGCACCAGGCATCCGCGAGCGATCTGGACCACGGCCAAGGTGGCGGGACGGATGGCCGCGACGAAAGCCTTCGGCCGCCGCACGATGACGCTCGGCCAGGCGCTGTCCGCAGGCCTGCGCGCCGGTCTCGCCGCGGCCAACGTGCCCGTCTGGCTGGACACGCCGCTGACCGGATTGCATATCAGCGACGGCCGGGTAACGGGCGTGCGCGTGACGCGCGACGGCCAGCCCGTCGTGATCCGTGCACGGCGCGGGGTCCTGATCGCCACCGGCGGGTTCGAGCGGAACGCCGCGATGCGTGCCGAATACCAGCGGCAGCCGATAGGAACCGACTGGACAGTCGGCTCGCCGGGCAACACCGGAGACGGAATCCTCGCCGGGCAGGAGGCAGGAGCCGCCCTTGACCTCATGGATGACGCCTGGTGGGGCCCGTCGATCCCGCTCACCGGCGGGCCGTTCTTCTGCCTGTCCGAGCGGTCTCTGCCGGGATGCATCCTGGTCAACGCGGCAGGAGAACGGTTCGTCAACGAGGCCGCCCCTTATGTCGACGCCGTGCACGCGATGTACGACAAGCACACCGACGACAAGCCGCACATCCCGGCCTGGCTGATCATCGATCAGCGGTACAGGAACAGCTACGTCTTCGCCGGCCTGCCGCCTCACAAGCCGCTGCCCAGGCGGTGGTACGCGGCAGGAGCGGTGTTCCGCGCTCCGTCGCTCGCCGAACTCGCGGACCAGGTGGCGATCGCCTCGGACGGGCTCACCGAGACCGTCCGGCGGTTCAACGGCTTCGCCAGAGCAGGCAAGGACGAGGACTTCGGCCGCGGCGACTCGGCGTACGACAGGTACTACGGTGACCCGCGCTGCCGGCCGAACCCGAACCTCGCGCCGCTCGCCCAGCCGCCGTACTACGCGATCAAGATCGTCCCGGGTGACCTCGGCACCAAGGGCGGCCTGCGCACCGACGAGCGGGCCCGCGTGCTGCGCCGCGACGGGACCGTCATCGAGGGCCTGTATGCGGCCGGCAACGCGAGCGCCGCCGTGATGGGGCACAGCTACGCGGGGGCCGGCGCCACGATCGGACCCGCGATGACGTTCGGCTACATCGCCGTCCTCGACATGGCGGCGAATCCCGGATCCGCGACTTAGGCGGCCGCCAGGATCAGCCCGCTGGTCGGAACTCCGGTCCCCGCTGTCACCAGGACCGGGCCGTCGCCGGGAACCTGGTTCACCGCGGTTCCGCGTACTTGCCTCACGGCCTCGGCGATCCCGTTCATGCCGTGGATGTAGGCCTCGCCAAGCTGACCTCCGTGCGGGTTCAGCGGCAGACGGCCGCCGAGCTCGATCGCGCCGCCGGCGATGAACTCCCGCGCCTCGCCGCGCGGGCAGAAGCCGAGCTCCTCCAGCTGCATCAGCACGTACGGGGTGAAGTGGTCGTACAAGATCGCGGTCCTGATGTCTTCTGGTCCCATGCCGGCTTGGCGCCACAGCTGCCGCGCGACGACGCCCATCTCGGGCAGCCCGGTCAGCTCGTCGCGGTAGTAACTCGTCATGGTGAACTGGTCAGGCCCAGCCCCCTGCGCGGCGGCCCGGATCACCGCCGACGCCCGCCGCAGCTCACGCGCCCGCTCGAGGCTGGTGACCACGACCGCGCCGGCGCCGTCGCTCTCCTGGCAGCAGTCGAGCAGCCTGAGGGGCTCGGCGATCCAGCGCGACGCCTGGTGATCGGCCAGCGTGATCGGCTTTTGGTAGAACCAGGCGCAGGGGTTCGCGGCCGCGTGCCTGCGGTCCGCGACCGCGACGACTCCGAAATCGGCACTGGTTGCGCCGTAGACGTGCATGTAGCGCCTGGCTGCCATGGCGACGGTGGCGGCAGGGGTTGACAGGCCCATCGGATAGTGCCAGCCGTTGTCGATCCCCGACGACGTCGGCGCCTGAACCGCGCCCAACGAGACCTGGCCGAAGCGCCGTCCAGACCGCTCATTGAGCGCCCGGTAGCACACCACGACCTCGGCGGCGCCCGTGGCGACGGCCATGGCCGCGTGATGCACGGTCCCGCACGCCGCGCCGCCGCCGTACCCGACCTGGCCGAAGAACGTTAGTTCGCCGATGCCGAGCTCCCGTGCGACGGCGACCTCGGCGTTGCTGTCCATGGTGAACGTCACAAGCCCGTCGACGTCGGCAGGCCGCAGGCCCGCGTCGTCCAGGGCGGACCAGACCGCCTCCGCGGCCAGCCGAAGCTCGCTGCGGCCTGAGTTCTTGGAGAACTCGGTCGCGCCGATGCCGACGATCGCGGCCGCCGGGACTCGCGTGCCATTCCGGCCGGTCACGAGCTGGGCTCGGGCACATCGATGACGGCGGTGGCGATGATGTGGTCGCCTAGGCCGCACCGGCCGGTGACCTGCACCTGATACCTCTCGCCGGCCATCGTGTCGGCTCGGGAGGTCACGCGCCCGGTGAACGTCAGCGTGTCGCCTGCGTAGCAGGGCACGCCGAGGCGCAGCGATGTCTGGCGCAGCAGCGCCTGCGGCCCTGCCCACTGCGACACGAACCGCTGGAGCAGGCCGTTGTCGGTCAGGATGTTGACGAAGATGTCCTTGCTGCCGTTGGCGACCGCGCGGTCCCTGTCGTGGTGGACGGGGGTGAAGTCGCGGGTGGCGAGCGCGCTGGCGACCACGAAGGTCGCGCTGACGTTCACCGTCATTTCAGGGAGAACGGCAGTCAGCTGACCGGGACCACCAAGCGGCTGGGCGGCCTGCCAGACGGGCAGGACAAGCTCGTCGTCGATCCGCAGGAAGCCGACCTCAATGGCCATGCCGATCGCGACCCGATCAGGACTGATCCCGGGCATCTCGGCGAGAACCCGCACGCCCTCATCGAGTTCGACCAACGCGATGACGAGCGGCAGCTTCTTTCCTGGCACCGGCGGATGGTGGTGCACCACGTAGCTGAAGACCTCGCCGGTGCCAGAAGCCACGATGTACTTCTGGCTCGGCGACCCGCACTTCGGGCACATAGGCCCGGGTGGATGGCGGAGCGCCCCGCAATCGGCGCATTGCTTGATCCTCAGCTCGCCTTGCCTGGTTCCCTCCCAGAAGAAGGCCGTGTCCGGCGACACGACCGGCCGCATGACAAAGCCGCCCGGCGCAGCCGCTTTCGCGACGCTGCCTGAATCCTTGGCGGATGCGGCAGGGTCGCTCTGCCGCGGCCGGAATTTGAGTATCCGGAAGTCCATCGTGGCGACCGCTTCTTCGCCGCTGTACCAGGTGTGCCGCGTCGTGAAGAACCAGCCCTCACCCAGGGCCGTCCGCTTTGGCCCGGTCAGGCCGATCAGGGCAACGGTGACGGCGACTTGCTCGCCGTGCCGCAAGTACCGGTGGAAGACGTGGTCGGAGTTGGTCGCGACCACTCCCGTATAGCCAGCTTCGTCGAGCAGCCGCACCATCTCGCCGGTCGGGTCGCCCGCCTCGCGGACCCCGTTAAGTCCAGCCATCGTCCACACCTGCGCCATCATCGGCGGCGCGACGAGACCGCCGTGCGCCGACGCCGCCGCGAACCCCGGATCGGTGTAGACGGGATTGGCGTCGCCAATCGCCTCCAGCCAGTTCTCGATCATGGGCAGGTTCACCGGATCGCGGGCGAACCTGGGGCTGCTCTCGCCGAGCGCCATTATCTGCTCGGCCGCGGCCTTGATTCCCGCCGCGCTGTCCTCGCGGACGTCAGCGCCCATTAGCGCGGCACCCGCGGCAATCCGAGCCCGGCCATCGCGATCAGCTCGCGTTGGACCTCGTTCACGCCACCTCCGAATGTGAGCACGAGATTCCGTTTGTGCTGGGTGTCTAGCCAGGTCAGCAGGTCCGCAGTCGCTTCATCTGCCGGATCGCCGTGCCTGGCAGCAACGTCGATGAGCAGCTGCCCGAACCGTTGCATTCGCTCAGAGGAATAGACCTTCGTGGCGGATGCATCGGCGATCTGGACGGTGTCGGCGACGGCGACCTGCCAGTTCAGCAGTTCGTTGACCCGCAGGCTCGCGGTGACCTCGGCAAGCGCCCGACGCACGTCCGGCTCATCGGCGATGCCGTGGCCGCCCGGCCCGCGCGTCGTGCTGGCCCAGCCGTACAACCGGTCGTGCAGCGCGCCGAGACGCCCGGCCGGACCCAGCATGACGCGCTCATGGTTCAGCTGGGTCGTGATGAGCCGCCAGCCCTGGTTCTCCGTCCCGACCAGCATGTTCGCGGGCACGCGGACGTCGGCGTAATACGTGGCGTTCACGTGGTGCGCCCCGTCGCAGGTGATGATCGGCGTCCATGAGAAGCCGGGGTCGTCCGTGTCCACGATCAGGATCGAGATCCCCTTGTGCTTCGGCGCGTCCGGGTCAGTGCGACAGGCCAGCCAGATGTAGTCGGCGTCGTGAGCGCCGGTCGTGAAGATCTTCTGGCCGTTGACGATGTAGTCATCTCCGTCGCGGACCGCCCGAGTCGTCAGGGAGGCGAGGTCGGTACCGGCTCCTGGCTCGGTGTAGCCGATCGCGAAGTGCAGCTCACCGGCGAGAATCCTGGGCAAGAACAAGTCCTTCTGCTCCTCGGTCCCGAATGCCTGCAGCGTCGGCCCGACGGTCTGGAGCGTGACGGCCGGCAGCGGCACATCGGCGCGCGCTGCCTCGCTGACGAAAATCTGCTGCTCGACCTGGCCGAACCCGCGGCCTCCATGCTCGGTCGGCCAGCCCACCCCGAGCCAGCCGTCGCTGCCCATCTGCCGGATCAGCTGCTGGTAGGCCTCGCCGTGGCGGTCGGTGCGCATGGCCTCGCGCTGAGCGGGTGAGATCAGCCCGGCGAAGTAGGACCGGAGCTCGTCCCGCAGCGCAAGCTGGTCCTCGCTCAGGTCGATGAACATGCCCGATCCAGCCCCCCGAGCAGGTCCGGGAGCCGCAGACACGGCGCCGGGTTCTGGGCGGGCGGCGAGCCTTTCGAGCCGGTATTCGGCCCCTCCGATGGACCTCACCAGGTCGCTTACCATCGCGGAATAGCGATGTAGCGGGTACTCGACGTCCAGGCCGATCCCGCCGTGCAGCTGATGGCATGTCCGCAGCGCCGCTGGCGCCTCGGTCGCCAGCCAGTACGCCGCGACATCGATGTCGGACCTGGCGTCCAGGCCAGCGCCGATCCGCCAGCAGGCTGACAAAGCAGCCAGGTGCAAGGTGCGGCTGACGATGTATACGTCCGCTGCCTGCCCGGCGACCGCCTGGAACGTCGCGAGCGGGCGGCCGAACTGCTCGCGACCGGCAATGTAGGTCGCCGTCAGGTCCAGCGCCCCGGCCATGGCACCGTCGGCCATCGCCGCTGCCCCAGCTATCGCGAGCAGGTACAGGTCATCGAATGCTGCCTCGCACCTCGCTGCCGCCTGCCGGAGCGTCTCATTGCCCGCCTCGACCCCGAGCACGCCAGCGACGGGCGCCGCGTCTAGTCGCACCGTGTACTCCGGCGTCCCGCCGGACACGGGCGTTCTCGTGGCGGCAACGCCGGGGCCCTCGGCGTCGATCACAACGACCACCCGGCCCGGCCCGCCGTTCGCCAGCGCGGCAGGCACCAGGATCCAGCGCGCCTGGCCGGCGTACGGCACGCCGACCTTAGTTCCCGTCACGGTGCCGGTGCCTGCGTCCTCGAGCTTGGCCACTGTCGCGGGCACCACAGGCAGCACGGTCGACTGCTCGCGGACCGCTGCCGTCAGCACGGTGGCACCCTGGCCAACACCGCCGAGCACGCGCTCCTGAAGGTCCCGGTCACCCCACCGGGTCACGGGCAGGGCACCCATCATGATCGTCGCAAGCGCCGGTATGTCAGCGGCCTGCCGGCCGACTTCAGTCAGCAGCACAGCGGCCTCGAGCACGCCAAGGTCATCCCCGCCCATCCGGCCGGGCAGCGTGAGCTCGAGCAGCCCTGCCATGGCGAGACTCTGCCAGGCGGCATCGCCGTCTCCCGGCTCGGTACCACACAGGACGTCGGCCGTGGAGGCGGCGATCACCCGCTGGACATCACCAAGCTCGAAGTTCATCGGCGGGCTTCCTCCCTGGGCAGGCCGAGCACGCGTTCGGCCACGAGGGAGAGCAGTATCTGGCTGGTGCCGCCGGCGATGCTCAGGCACCTGGTCAGCAGGAAGCTGTCAACCGCGCCGGCGGCGCCGCCGTCGGCTGCCGCACCGGAACGGCCTGCGAGGGTGACCGCCGTTTCCGCGACCGCCTGCCGGTGCGCGACGCCGAGTAGCTTGCGCACCGCCGCGGTCTGCCCAGCTTCGGTGCCGCGAGCCGCCGCGCCCGCCAGCCGGTCGTCCATGACCGACAACGCCAGGCTCTCGGCCAGACGCGCCCCGATCTGGTCGATCACGACGGGGTCCGTCACTCCCCTGGCGTCCGCAGCCTTGAGCAGCTCCTCGGCTTCCTCGCCAAGTCCTGCGCCACGTACCATCGCCACCCGTTCGGTGGCAAGAGTTGTCCTGGCGACGCGCCAGCCCTCGCCGGGCTGGCCGACCACGCAGTCATCGGGCACGAAGACGTCATCGAGAAAGACCTCGTTGAACATGGCCCGCCCGGTGATCTCGCGGAGCGGACGGACCTCGATGCCCGGGTCACGCATCGAGACCAGGAAGAACGTGATGCCCTTGTGCTTCGGCGCAGACGGATCCGTCCGTGCCAGGCAGATCGCCCAGTCCGCCTCGGCCGCAAGCGAAGTCCAGACCTTCTGCCCGGTCAGCCGCCAGCCCTCGCGTGCCTGACCGCCACCGTTCACGCGAACCGCCTTGGTCCGCAACGACGCCAGGTCCGAGCCGGCCTCAGGCTCGCTGAACAGCTGGCACCAGGTGATCTCGCCGGTGAGCGTCGGCCACGCGAACCTGGCAAGCTGCTCGGCCGTGCCGTGGTTAATGATCGCCGGGATCGCCCAGCCGCCGATGCCCAGATCGGGCCGCTCGATTCCGGCACTCGCCAGTTCCTCGTCGATGATGAGCTGTGCGGCGGGCGCGGCCGCCAGACCGTACGGCTGCGGCCAGGCAGGCATCGCATAGCCGATCTCGGCGAGCCCGCCTTGCCAGTGGTCTCGCGGGGTAGCCGAGATGGCGTTGGCGACCATCCGCGCCGCCGCGCGAACATCATCAGCGTCGTTGGCCGCGTGACCGCCCGAACGTGGTTCGCCTTCCGCTGCGTGCCTGCGCGCCCCGCCGAGCGCGAGGCTTGCTGTCCGGGTGCGCCACACGGCACTGCCGCCCAGCAGGCTGCGCAGCGCCAGCGCCCGCCGCAGGTATAGGTGCGCGTCGTGTTCCCAGGTGAATCCGATGCCGCCTAGCACCTGGATGCAATCCTTGGCGTTGTCCACTGCCGCATCGAGCGCGAGCGAGGCTGCTGCTGCGCTGGCCAGTTCGAGCTGGTCCACCGATTGGTCGGCGGCGCGTGAGGCGTCCCACGCCGCGGCGGCGGCGAGCTCGGCACGGCACAGCATCTGCGCGCACAGGTGCTTGATCGCCTGGAACGACCCGATCGGGCGGCCGAACTGCTGCCGCGTACGCGCGTATTCCGACGCGGTCTGGCTGCACCAGGCGGCGACGCCGCTCGCCTCCGCGGCGGCCAGGGTCGCCGTGAGATCAGGCACGAGCCGCTGGCCCGCGCCCGTGAGCACCCGTCCCGGCGGCACCGCAACGTCCTGCAGGGTCACGTCGGCCAGCGGCCGGGAGAAATCAACGGGCGCCCTCGCGGCCATGCTGATCCCGGCATGCCCCGTCCGGGTGACGAACCAGATTGCGCCCGCGCTGGTCCGGGCACCGAGCAACAGCCAGCTGACGTCGCCGCCGCCCAGCACCAGCTGTGCGGTGCCACTGACACGCAGCTCGCCCGCCGCGGTAAGCATCCCTGTCAGGCCGTCGGGTTGGAGCCCGACGCCGATGGCTGCCCCGCCCGCGGCAATATCGGCTAGCAGCGCGCGATCTTCAGCGCCGCTGCCCCGGAAAAACCTGGCGAGAACGAGACCGCCGAGCAGCGTCGGCAGGATCGGCCCCGGCGCCAAGACGGCGGCGAGCTGCTCGGCCACCACCGCCACGTCGGGGACGGTGCCGCCATCCCCGCCGAACTCTTCGGGCACGGCCATCGAGAAGATGCCAAGCTCAGCCAGGCCAGACCACAGGTCGCCAGCGACCGGCAGGTCGGGATGATCGGCGCTGCTGGCCCGGCCGCCCGAGGTCTCAAGGCCGCGAACCGCGGCGATCGTCCGGGCCCGCTTCGCCCACTGGGCGACCGAGTCAGCGATCGCCGCCTGCTCGGCTGTCGCCGCGATCGGCAAAGCTGGTCCTCCTCGTGCTGCTCGGCGCACCAAAATTAGAACACGTTATACTAATGACGGCTACCGCGACGCCAGCCTGAGCTGGCATGCCAGCGTGACCAGGCTCGATATGCTCCGGGCCGGACAAGCCACGACGAGGGACCCAGATGAAGGCTGCCAAGATCCATGCCCTGACGAGCACGGCCACGCCAGCAACCCAGGGCGGGCCGGCCGACGGCGAGGTCGGGTCGGCGGCGCAACGGGAGCGTCGCAAGCGGATTCTCGATGCGACGCTCGCATTGGCGTCCAAGGGCGGCTACGACGCCGTCCAGATGCGTGAGGTCGCTGAGCGCGCTGACGTCGCCCTTGGCACGCTGTACCGGTACTTCCCTTCCAAGATCCACCTGCTGGTCTCGGGCCTGATCAGGGAGTTCGAGCAGACCAAGGAGAAGCTCGACCGCCGCCCGATCCCCGGTGACACGGCCGCTGAGCGGATCATTTATGTGCTCAATAAGGTCACCAAGACCATGCAGCGCGAACCGCTGCTGACCGAGGCGATCACGCGGGCGTTCATGTTCGCCGATCCGAGCGCGGCCGCAGAGGTTAACGCCGTCGCCGCGCTGATGGAGCAGATGCTTACCGACGCCATGCACGACGGCGAGCCGACCGCTGACGAACGGGCGATCGCCCGCGTGATCGGCGACGTCTGGCTGTCCAACCTGGTTGCGTGGGTGACCCGGCGCGCATCGGCGAACGACGTGTCACGCCAGCTCGAGCTCGCCGCCCGCCTGCTCCTTCGCTAGGCGGGGCGAGGCAGGTCCGTGCCGTACCAGGTCTCGATCAGCCAGCGCGAGATCGACAGGGACGGCGGCATGATCAGCTCACCTGACAGCAGCGCCGAACGCAAGTCATCCCTGCTATACCAGCGCGCTTCCGCGATCTCCTCGCCGTCAACGGTGATCTCGGTGCTGGTCGCACTCGCGCGAAACCCCAGCATTAGGTTGTGCGGCATCGGCCATGGCTGACTGGCCGCGTAGGTGACCGTCGACACGGTCACGCCGGTCTCTTCGTGCACCTCGCGGGCGACCGCCTGCTCGGCCGACTCGCCAGGCTCGACGAAGCCCGCCAGGACTGAGACCCTTCGCTCCGGCCATTGCGCGTTCCTGGCCAGCAGGCAGCGGTCGTCCGGGTCGGTTACCAACATGATCACCGCTGGATCGCAGCGCGGGAAGTGCTCGCTGTCATCGACGGTGCACCGGCGTGAATGGCCCGCCATCGCAGGCGCCGTCGGCGCACCGCAGCGGGAGCAGAAACCCGCCACCGCGTGCCAGTTGGCCAGTGCGACGGCGTGAGTCATCAACCCGGCTTCGCGGTCGGTGAGCAGCGTGCCCGCCTCGCGCAGGCCCGCCCGGCGCAACCCGGCTCCGTCGTCACCGGCGCCGTACGCCTCGGCCGGAGCCTCGGGGATCGGGCCGCCAACGCCGAAGTAGGCGACGTCATCGTCGTCGACGCCGAGCAGGAGCCTGGGTCCTTCCGGCGCTTGCTCAGGCGAGACGAAGACGAGCTCAGCCGTGCCGTCGTCGAGCCTGGCCAGCGCCTGCCCGTTGTCGATCACCAGAACCCTGGTGCCGGGATCCTCCCATGCCTTAGCCAGCCAGGCCTCATCGAGCCGCAGATGGGTGCACCGTTCGACTTCGTGCCGAGTCAGCGCGATCCCGCCGGAAACCGAAATGAGGGAGCCTGTCACGGCTTCAGAATACGGTCTGCTCGTCGCCGCGACCGCCGCCTCAGCCCGCAGCGGCAAGCTCGTCCCACAGATACGCGGCGGTCTCCGCGCCCTTCAGCAGCAGCCTCATGTCGACGCGCTCGTTCGGTGCGTGGATGCGGTCCTCGTCGAGCCCGACGGCGATGAACACGAGCGGCGCGCCGAGGATGTCCGCCAGATCCGCCTCAGGGCCGCTACCGCCCTCCCTGGTGAACAAGATCTCCTGGCCGAACGCACGTTCCATCGCCCGCCG
>DATAEH010000235.1:0-7661 GCA_036258115.1 Streptosporangiaceae bacterium | reverse complement strand
GTGCTCTGGAACCTCTATCAGAGTTTGGCCGCCCTGCTGCCGAACGTCTACTGAGCAGGAAGAACCATGCTGACACCCCGATTCGATCCCTGGGAGCGAACCCGATGATGCCGGACTCGCCAGAGCCCGACGTTGGCTCCGTGACACAGCTGGACGACACCCGCGAGATGTCATCGTCGCCGGCCCAACCCAGTTCCAGTCCGCCGCACGTACCGAGTAGACCCTTGTACGGGCTGACGGCACGCAATATCTCGGCCTGGTTCGGCGACCACAAGGTGCTCGACCGGGTGTCACTGGCCATGGACCCGGGCAGGGTGACGGCGCTGATCGGCCCGTCGGGCTGCGGCAAGTCGACCTTCCTGCGGATCCTGAACCGGATGCACGAGATGATCAGGGGCGCCGCGCTCGCCGGTCAGGTACTGCTCGACGACGTCGACATCTACGACGCCGCCCAGCGTCCGACCGACGTCAGGCGCCGGATCGGAATGGTCTTCCAGAAGCCGAACCCATTCCCGGCGATGTCGATCTACGACAACGTGGCGAGCGGCCTGAAGCTGGCCGGCATCAAGGTCACCAGCAAGGACGATGTCGTCGAGACAAGCCTGCGCCGGGCCGGGCTGTGGAACGAAGTCTCCCGCCGGCTCAAGGCACCAGGCGGCGGGCTGTCCGGCGGGCAGCAGCAGCGGCTCTGCATCGCGCGGGCGCTCGCGGTCACGCCCGACGTGCTGCTGATGGACGAGCCGTGCTCCGCGCTCGACCCGACCTCAACAAGGCGGATCGAGGATACGATCGCCGAGCTCCGCGACCAGGTGACCATCGTGATCGTCACGCACAACATGCAGCAGGCCGCAAGGGTGTCCCAGAAGTGCGCGTTCTTCCTGGCGACTGATACGACGCCCGGCCACATCGTCGAAGAGGGCCCGACGGAGCAGCTGTTCGACGCCCCGAACGACCCGCGGACAGAGGACTACGTGAACGGCAGGTTCGGATAGCGAGAGCGCCG
The DNA here is from genome assembly GCA_036258115.1 of Streptosporangiaceae bacterium. GTDB lineage: Bacteria > Actinomycetota > Actinomycetes > Streptosporangiales > Streptosporangiaceae > Chersky-822. Next base: position 6,658 of record DATAEH010000235.1, on the reverse strand, counting down.
AACCTCCCAGGCACAACATACGCCGAATCCCCCGTAATCGGGCATGTGTGCCGGGGAAGGGGGACTGGTGCGCTAAGCCCGGCGGTTCTAAGTTTGGCATCAGGTGCACCAGCCGTCTCCGGAGGAGCCCGAGCATGACCAAAATCAACGTGACCGTCGACGGCGTCAGCTACGCCGACGAAGTAGAACCAAGGCTTTTGCTCGTTCACTATCTACGCGATGTGCTCGGCAAGACCGGCACGCCCATCGGATGCGATACCTCCAACTGCGGTGCGTGCACTGTGCTCATGAACGGAGCCTCGATCAAGAGCTGCTCCGTTCTCGCCGTCCAGGCCGACGGCGCCGACATCACCACCATCGAGGGACTCGCCAACGGCGAATGGCATCCGCTGCAGAAGGCGTTCAACGCCGAGCACGCGCTGCAGTGCGGTTACTGCACGCCAGGCATGATCCTGGCCTCGGTGGACCTGCTGCAGGACAACCCGAACCCGACTGAGGAACAGATCCGGGAAGGGCTGGAAGGCAATCTATGCCGGTGCACGGGTTATAAGAACATCGTCCGCGCCGTGCAGCGCGCAGCACAGGCAGGAGCAGGCCAATGACCGCGACCGCCGAATCCCCTGCCGTCGAGCTCGGCAGGGCCCGCACCCGCAAGGAAGACGCGAGGCTCGTAACGGGCCAGACGACCTGGACCGACAACCTGGTGCTGCCCGGCATGCTGCACATGGCGTTCCTGCGCAGCCCGTACGCGCACGCCAAGATAACTAGCGTCGACGTCAGTGCGGCGAGGGACGTGCCCGGCGTGGTCGCCGCGTTCTCCGGCTCCGACTTCGCCGAGGATCAGGGCAGCCTGCCGTGCGCGTGGCCGGTGACGCCGGACATCGTGATCCCGGTGCACCAGCCCATGGCGACCGACGAGGTCCGCTACGTCGGCGAAGCGGTGGCCATGGTGCTTGCTCGCGACCGGTACACGGCAGCGGACGCGCTCGCCTCTATCGATGTCAGTTACGAGCCGCTCGAGCCGGTGCTCGACATGAAGACCGCGCTGGACGACGGCGCGCCGAAGGTTCACCCGACGGGCAACAAGAGCTACGAATTCGTGTTCCCGACGAGCGGCGACATCGATGCCGCCTTCTCCGGCGCGGACGTCGTTCTTGAGCGCGAGTACCGGCAGCAGCGGCTGATTCCGTGCGCCATGGAACCGCGCGCCGTTGTTGCTGACTGGCTTGGCGATGACCTCACGCTGTGGTCGTCAACTCAGGTCCCGCACATCCTGCGATTCGCGATCGGGGCCTTCTTCGGCATCCCCGAGCAGACGATCCGGGTGATCGCCCCCGACGTGGGCGGCGGCTTCGGCTCCAAGCTCCAGGTGACCGCCGAAGAGGTGCTCGCGGTCCTGGCCTCGCGCAGGCTCGGCAAGCCGGTCAAGTGGACCGAGTCGCGCAGCGAGGGCAACATGACCGTGCACCACGGGCGCGACCAGTGGCAGCGGATCGCGATCGCCGCAGACAGCGACGGCCGGATCCGCGGCCTGAAGGTCGACCTGCTGGCCGACATGGGCGCCTACCTGATGCTGGTGACGCCCGGCATCCCGCTGCTCGGCGCGTTCATGTACCCGGCCATCTACAAGATGGACGCTTACGCGTTCAAGTGCACAGGCATCTTCACGACCAAGATGCCGACCGACGCTTACCGCGGCGCCGGTCGGCCAGAGGCGACGTTCGCGATCGAGCGGATCATGGACGAGCTCGCGGTCGAACTGGGCATGGAGCCGATGGCGCTGCGTAAGCGCAACTGGATCAAGCACGAGGAGTTCCCGTACACGACGATCGCTGGCCTGGTCTACGACTCAGGGAACTACGAGGCGGCGACCGCCCGCGCGATGGAACTTTTCGGTTACGACGCGCTCCGCGCAGAGCAGGCAGAACGGAACGCTCGGGGTGACTCGGTCCGGCTAGGCATCGGCATCTCCACCTATACCGAGATGTGCGGTCTGGCCCCGTCCAGAGTGCTTGGCTCACTGGCATTCGGCGCGGGTGGCTGGGAGCACGCCGCGATCAGGATGCTGCCTACCGGCAAGGTGGAAGTGGTCACCGGCTCGAGCGCCCACGGTCAGGGGCACGAGACGGCCTGGAGCCAGATCGCGGCCGACCAGCTGGGCGTGCCGTTCGAGGACATTCGGGTGCTGCATGGCGACACCCAGGTCGCGCCGAGGGGACTGGACACCTACGGATCGCGGTCGCTGGTGGTCGGCGGCATGGCGCTGGTCGGTGCCTGCGACAAGGTGATCGAGAAGGGCAAGCGGGTGGCCGCGCACATGATGGAGGCAAGCGCGGACGACATCGAGTTCGTTCGCGGCCGCTTCCAGGTACGAGGTGACCCCGAGCAGGGCCGCACGATCCAGGAGCTTGCGCTCGCCACGTTCACGGCACACAACTTCCCGGACGACCACGAGCCCTCACTCGACTCCGAAGCCACCTTTGACCCGGAGAACTTCTCGTTCCCGCACGGAACCCATCTGTGCGCAGTGGAGGTCGATACCGAGACCGGAATGGTCAGCGTGCGGTCTTACGTGGCTGTAGACGACATCGGCAAGGTGGTCAACCCGCTGATCGTCGACGGCCAGGTACACGGCGGCATCGCCCAGGGCATCGCGCAGGCGCTCTACGAGGAGGCGGTCTACGACGACGCCGGCAACCTGCTCACGACGACGCTCGCTGACTACCTGGTGCCCTCGGCGGCCGATCTGCCGTCCTATGTCACCGACCGCACCGAGAGCCCGGCGGCCAACCGGCTGGGCGTCAAGGGAGTCGGCGAGGCCGGCACGATCGCATCGACGCCTGCGGTGGTCAACGCGGTCGTGGACGCTCTGCGCCCGCTCGGAATCAGGGACGTCACTATGCCGTGCAGCCCGGAGCGCGTCTGGCGCACCATCGAGGAAGCACGCAGCAGCGCGAGCAGCAATGGAGGCGCGGCATGATCCCGGCCAAGTTCGACTACGTCAAGCCGGCGACCGCGGACGAGGCGGTCAGGGCCCTGCAAGAGGGCGGCGAGGACGCGAAGGTCATCGCCGGCGGACAGAGCCTGCTGCCGCTGCTGCGGCTTAGGCTCGCCTACCCCGACCTTCTGGTAGACGTGGGCGGGCTGGATGAACTGCGAGGCGTTACCGACGCCGGCGACAGCCTGATGATCGGCGCGACGACAACGCACTACCAGCTCGTGCACGACCCGCTCATCGGCGCGCATTGCGGCGTGATCGCGCAGGCCGCGGGCATGGTCGCAGATCCAGCGGTCCGGCACCGCGGCACATTCGGCGGGTCACTCGCCCACGGCGACCCCGCAGGCGACCTGCCCGCGGTCGCGCTGGCGCTCGGCGCCACCATGATCGCGCGCGGCCCCGGCGGCGAGCGCGAGATCCCGGCGTCAGACTTCTTCGTCGATTACCTCACGACTGCGCTGCAGCCAGGCGAGATCCTGATCGGGGTCCGGGTGCCCAAGCTGGGCGCGGATTGGGGCTATCGTTACGAGAAGTTCCACCGGACCGCGCAGGCGTGGGCGATCGTCGGTGTGGCCGCATTGGCGCGACGATCGAACGGGCAGGTGGCCGAGGCCAGGGTCGGGCTGACCAACATGGGGTCGGTACCGATCAGGGCTCATGCCGTGGAGGCAGCCGCCGCGGGAGCAGCAGCCACCCGCGAGGCGCTGAACGCGGCGGCCGCTAGCGCAGCCGACGGGACAGAACCACCGGCGGATCTGCACGGAGCGCCCGACTACCGGCGTCATCTGGCGCGGGTCCTGACCGGCCGAGCACTGGCAGCGGCGGCCGGAGCCTGACGCAAGAGGCGGGAGCCTAGGAAATGGAACTTGAGCACTCATTCACTGTCCCGGTCCCTAAGAGCCGGGCCTGGGATGTGCTGCTCGACGTCGAGAGGGTGGCGCCCTGCATGCCAGGCGCCACCCTTGACTCGGTCGACGGCGACGAGATTCGCGGCAGGATCAAGGTCAAGGTCGGGCCGATCAACATGACATACGCCGGCACTGCCCGGTTCGTGGAGAGGGACGAGGAACTGGGAGTGGTCACCCTCGAGGCGTCCGGCAAAGAGACCAGGGGCGCCGGCACGGCATCGGCGTCCGTCCGGTCGGTGCTCGAAGATGGCGGCCACGAGACGCACGTCAAGGTGCTGACGACCCTGAACGTGACGGGCAAGCCCGCGCAGTTCGGCCGCGGAGTGATGAACGAGGTCGGCGGCAGGCTGCTTGGCATCTTCGCAACCAACCTCGCCGCGACGCTGGCGCAGGACGCGGAAGCAAGCTCGGGCCCAGCATCCGCCGCGAACGGTGCGGCCCCAGGCACCACCGCCCAGACCGCAGAGAGCACCGCGGCACCCGGCGTCACCGCAAGCAATCCCCGGTCCGACGCTTCGATCGACGAGCTCAAGCTGCCGCCCAGGGCGACAAGCAGCCTTCGCAAGAGCGGCATCGCGACCGTCGGCGAGCTGGCATCGAAGAACGATGACGAGTTGCTCGCCATCGACGGGATCGGCCGGGCGTCGGTCGAGGATATTAAGGCGAAGCTGAGCGATCTCGGCTTCACGCTCGGCCGGCCCTCAGCGCCGGCCGGCGCCGCCCCTGCGGCAAGCGTCCCAGCTCAAGCAGCCAGCGCGTCCGCCGAAGCGAGCGCCCCGGCCGCACAGGCCGGCGGCCCGGCCAAGGCCGTGCCCCACGCGTCGGCCGCCAGGCACGCCGCGCACCAGCTCGAGGACGAGGCGATCAACCTGCTCAAGGTCGCTGGCATGCCCGTGCTGAAGCGCGCCATCCCGGTGCTCGCCGGCGTCGTCGCCGCGCTGATCATCGGCCTGCGACGCAAAGCCCGCCGCCGCAAGCACTGACGCACGCCGCACCCACCTCCGGCCAGCTCCCCGTGTCGCCGCACAGCGTGCTCCCGGCCGCGCTCGCAGTTGCTCCACAACTCCTCATCGGATGGATCGCGGGATTAATCCGCGATTCTCGGATCGATCCCTGGATCCATCCGACTCGCCCTGCGGGGCGACTCGCAATTCGGCATATAAGTACGCGCATAAAGAGCTCAGTGAGGCTAAAGTCGTACGTTTATGGCGAGGACTTGATCTTGCTTCTTTTGTACTGGAAGGCCCGTATACTAGCGCTGATGCGCGAGGTCGCCAGCAACTGAGCGTGACTGAGCACATTCGTACAGTCTTCGTTCTCAGCAAGGAGCAACAGTGAGTGTCAGTCTCACCAAGGGCGGCAACGTCTCGCTGTCCAAGCAGGCGCCCGGCCTCACCGCGGTCGTAGTCGGGCTCGGCTGGGACCCGCGCACGACGACCGGCGCCGACTTCGACCTCGACGCGTCAGCCATCATGCTCGACATGAACGGCAGGGTCCTGACCGACGGCCACTTCGTGTTCTTCAACAACCTGAAGAGCCCGGACGGTTCTGTCGAGCACCTGGGCGACAACCTGACCGGCACCGGCGAAGGTGACGACGAGCAGATCAAGGTCAACCTCAGCACGGTGCCGGCGGAGTGCGGCAAGGTCACGTTCCCTGTCAGCATCTACGAGGCCGAGCAGCGGCAGCAGAACTTCGGCCAGGTACGCAATGCGTTCATCAGGATCGTCAATCAGGCCGACAACAGCGAGATCGCCAGGTACGACCTGACCGAGGACGCCTCCACCGAGACCGCGATGATCTTCGGCGAGATCTACCGGAGCTTCGGCGAGTGGAAGTTCCGCGCGGTCGGCCAGGGATACGCATCGGGCCTGAAGGGCATCGCTCAGGACTTCGGCGTCAACGTCGGCTGACGCGGCCCGCGTCTTACCGCGGCCCGCCGCCCGACCTCATTCCCGCGCGGCGGGTCGCGCCACCACATCGGACGGGGCAATGGAGGGTTAGTGCTGGCGCTGTTCCGGCTTCCAATTGCAGTCACCATCATCGGCATCGTCGTCGCGGGAATTCTCGGCGGGCCATCGATAGCCGGAGTAGTCGCCATTCTGGCCATTCTCGAGATCTCGCTGTCCTTCGACAACGCGGTCGTGAACGCGACCGTGCTAGAGCGGATGAACCCGTACTGGCAGCGGATCTTCCTGACGGTCGGTATCTTGATCGCTGTCTTCGGAATGCGTTTGATCTTCCCGCTGATCGTCGTCACGATCGCCGGTCACATCTCGCCCGTGCAGGCGCTCGATCTGGCGCTGCATCACCCGCACCAGTACGCCGCGAAGCTCACCGAGGCTCACCCGGCCATCGGCGCCTTCGGCGGGATCTTCCTGCTTATGATCTTCCTGGACTTCGTCTTCGAGGATCAGGACATCAAATGGCTGGTGCATCTCGAGCGCCCGCTTGCCAAGATCGGCAAGCTCGATCAGGCGTCTGTCGTCATCGCGCTCCTTTTCCTGATCGTCGCCGCCACCACATTCGCCCAGCACGACACCGTCAAGGTCATGCTCTCTGGCGCCGCGGGCCTGGCCACCTATCTGGCGGTGTCCAGTTTGAGCGCCCTGTTCGAATCGGAAGAAGAGGCGGTCGTCGGCGACGGTGAAGCCGCCGATGAGGAAGCCGCAGAAGGCGGCGGTTCCGCGCGAGTGAAGGCGCCTCCGAACCTCGCGAGGCTGGGCCTGTTCTCGTTCTTGTACCTGGAGGT
>DATAEH010000234.1:0-105943 GCA_036258115.1 Streptosporangiaceae bacterium | reverse complement strand
AGCACCGCGATCGTCACGGCAGCCGCGACCGTGAGCACAGGGCCGCCGGCATAGCCGGCCAGCGTCCCGATGCCCACCACGATTCCGGCATACACGCCCGTGAGCGCGGCCGAGAGCAGGCCGTACTGGACCGCGCGGTTGATGATGACGTCGATCTGGTACAGGCCGTACTTCAGGATTGCGAGCGTGATGATCGCGGGAATCCCGACCAACGCGGTGACCGGTATCACGACGTAGGCGCTGACCGTCACCGGGTTAGACGCGTCCTCCGTGGCCGCGAGGGCCAGCAGCGCCACGAGCTGACAGGCAGCCAGCACGCCTGCCGCCAGCGCGATCCACTTGATCTGCTGCCGCACTTCGCGCCCGCCTGAGCGGTAGCGGACCGCCAGGGACGCGAAGGCCGCCGCCAGGATCACGGTGGCCAGCACCGCCAGGCCGTTGAGGGTCCCGATCAGGACCGTTGAGAGGACGGGACCCAGCGACCTGACGCCGAGCGGGTTCTCCAACATCAGCGACGTACCGCCGGGTGCCGGAAGCGCCATTAGCCTCGGCCGCACCACGAACCCGACCATCGTCAGCGCGGTGGCCAGCAGGCCCAGCCCTGCCCACGGGCGCCAGCGGGGCGACGGCAGCGTCCCGGATGGGAACAGCAGCAGCATGAAGCCGAGCCCGGTGAAGAGCGGGATGAAGCTCCACTCAGCCAGCAGGCCCGCCAGCTCCGGGGCCGGCAAAGTGCCGGGATGGGCGACGCCGAACACCGCATAGGCGGAGGCGAGCCAGCTGATTGCCTGGGCGCCCCCGATGCCGATCAGCATCCAGCCGATGACATTGCCAGCGCGGCGGACAATCAGCGCTCCGAGAGTGGCATACAAGACGGGGGCGGGCGCATAGATCAGGCCCGTCACCGCGTCCGTGGTCGCCAGGTCGTTCCGCGCCATGATCGTCAAGATCAGGTTGGCCACCGAAAGCACCGTGATCAAGAGCCACACGATGGTGGTGGCACGCCTGGAGCTAGTCACGGCATGGTCCCTAGGACTCGCGCTGCCGGGACCGGGCGTAGAGGTAGGCCGCGATGCCCAGGATGGGCAGCCCGTCGAAGGCGTGCAGGCCGCCGTAGACCGCGTGATCGTCGGCGAGCCCGGCGAGCAGGCTCTGCATAAGCGACGTCAGCACCACCAGCATGGCCGCCCTGGTGATCGCCCGGGCCCCCGGCCGCGTCACACCCTCGGGGAGGTAGAGCCAGCCACGGCAAAGAGTCCCCGACGAGGTGAAATCCGCCTGCAACTCGCGCACGACAAGATCAAAGCAGGACAGAACAATCTCCAGCAAGGTGGCCAGCCACCAGCGGGAACTCGTGCTGGCACCCCTGAGCGGGTGCGCGCGACCAGTTCTTCGCGGCTGCTCCGGAGTGACCTGCTGCCGTCATCACACCAAAGGTCCGGCTCTTGACTGGGCAGAAAAGCCGTTGACCTGGGCGGTTACGGCGCGCCGGACCAGGAAATCCCGTTTGACTGCTCCATCCCGTCCTCCTCGTAGGCGCGAACCCCAGCGAGAGGATGCCGTGTCTGGGTTCGGCGAAGCCGATCGCATGCGACGCGACCGGAGGGAGCGACCTAGACTCGGCGGCCGGGAGCGGGACACTAGATCGCCGAGGAAGACGGCATGCACGCAGCACCGGACGGCGGCAGATGAACCGGACTGGTGGTCGTGACCGACCGACCAGACGTGAGCGCTCGTGGCTCCATCGAGGTCTTCGAGGCCCACCGCGTGCTCGCATGGCACGACGAGTAGATGGCCGGGTGTGACGGGGTTCAGGTCCATGAAGACCACGACGGTCTCGTCCTCGTACACCACGCTGGCCTCGGCCTGTCGGGCCACAATCTCGCAGAAGATGCACTCCTGCGCCGCCGATGTCGCGCTCTGTGTCATGCGCGCAATAGTCCCAGTGCGCCCAGACAGGAGCTACTTAGTTGTTGCTGGAGCCTGACCTCTACCGACCGCTCTTCGGCAGATCCGTGCGTTGCTCCGTCACGTGGACAGCAGACTTCTAGACTTGTCGCACATCAGTTGCCGGACATGTGTCGCGGATCTGTCGGCGGATCACAGGTGCCTTGACGGCGCGGTGGATCGGCGCTGTAGAGATAGGCCAGAATGCACGGCGAGGAGGCTTCATCGTTGCCGTGCGCGAAGCCACCTGCCGAAGTACGCGTCTTGGTCGGCGACGGAGCCGACTGCTTCCTTTGATGCCGGGTCGAAGATGGCGACAAGCGGCAGCCTGCGAAATCGGCGCGGCTTGCGGCCGAGCACATAGACCATGGTGCCCCCGCCCATGTCCCGGGCCGTTCCCGGCGGATAGCAGTCAACTCGCGCGCCGTTGCACAATGGCGTCCAGCCATGCGGCTCAAGCATGAGCCTGAGCTGCTGAAGCGCGTCGAAGAGGTCAGGCCCATCGGCGTGAAGATGCATGCCGAGGTCATTCACGTCAAGCGCTAGTCGCGCAGACGTGCCGTCCCAATAGGGAGCAGCACCCGCTCACGGTCTCCCCCCACATGCGGATTCCAGATGGCGACGTTGACCGGTTCCACCTGCTCAAGCTATTGGATCAGAGGCAGAGCGCGACCGATCCGGCAGGCAGGAGGTAGTTCGCTGCCTGGCTGGCGCTCCGCTAGGTCAAGCGCCTTCCGTCATGGTTGCGGACCGCAGGCGACGTGCGATAGGCGAGCGCATCGGCTATCCGGACGGCATATGCCTCGCTGGCGAGATCTCGGGCCTCTTCTTCGCTCGCCCACCGGAAAGCCGTGGACTCATCGCTCGTGGCCAAGCTCCCGCCGGTGATCTTGGCGCGGAAGACTAGGGCGATGATGCCGCGAGTCATGTTCTTGTAGACGCCGGTCAGCGCGATCGGCTCGACGTCGAGGCCGGTTTCCTCGCGGGCTTCGCGCCGCAGGCCGTCTTCGATCGTCTCGCCCCAGTGGTTGGACCCCGCCGCTGGCGCGATCACGTTCCGCGACTACGCCACGGCGTGGATAGCGGAGCGCCCCAATCTGCGTCCTAAGACGATCGAGCTATACAACTACCTGCTTCACCGCCATCTCCTAGCGACCTTCGGGGCATTGACACTCGCCGATATCCGCGAACCGATGATCAGGCGGTGGCGCAAAGAACGGCTCGATTCAGGCGCCGGATCGGTCACGCTCGCAAAGGCTTACCGGCTGCTCAAGGCCATCATGGGTACGGCCGTCGATGACGGTGCCATCCGCCGCAATCCCTGCCGCCTCAAGGGCGGCGGCCAGGAAAGCTCACCCGAACGGCCGGTTCTGACCGTCGCCCAGGTCTTCGACCTGTCCGAGGCAATCAGCGGGCGGTACCGCGCCCTGGTGCTGCTCGGCAGTTTCGGCAGTCTGCGCTGGGGCGAGCTGGCCGCCCTACGCCGTTCGGATATCGACCTGGCCGCATGAACCGTCCGTATCGAGCGGACGCTGATCGAACTCCAAAACGGCCAACTCTCATTCGGCCCGCCGAAGTCAGTCGCGGGGCGCCGGATCATCGTCTTTCCCAAACTGATCGCGCCGGAACTCGCCTCCCACCTGGCGTCCTACGCACAACCCGGTCTGGACGGCCTGGTCTTCGTCGGCCCGGCCGGGGCACCGCTACGCCGGACGAACTTCCGCCAGCTCGTCTGGCTTCCCGCGCTCAGAACGGCCGGACTGCCCGCTACGCATTTCCATGACCTTCGTCATACAGGCAACGGGCTGACAGCCAACGCAGGAGCCAACCTCCGCGAGCTGATGACCCGGATGGGCCACAGCAGCACGCGCGCGGCACTGATCACTCGACAGACGAGCGCCAGCGGGAGATAGCTGCAGGTTTGGAACGGCTCGTGCGAGCACGCATGACAGGCGACAGAGTCAGCCCTGAGCAACGGCCAAGGCCACCAGGAACGGGCACGCAGCGGGCACGCGCGACGAACGTGGCGGGTGACGTCAGATCACGACGGCAGGAACATGGTCCCTGACCTGCGGAAACTTGGGAGTGGAGCTAAGGGGACTCGAACCCCTGACCCCCTGCTTGCAAAGCAGGTGCTCTTCCAGCTGAGCTATAGCCCCTTCATGGGAGACCGGCGCTCACCTTGACTTGGGCCAAGCAGCGAGGCTGGTCGGGGAGCACCACGTTCCTGTCACGACTTGATCATGCCGCGCCAAGACCGGTCAGGCCGACTGAGCGCAGTTATCCCGCCAGACAGAATATCGCGTAAGAACGGACGTCAGAGGCGGAGCGGCAGGTCAAGGCTCGACGACCGCTGGCAGTGATCCGCCCCGGAAGCCACGTCGACAACCGGCGCCCAGGCTAGTCGCGTGGCTACGGCGGGACCGGCCGATCTTCGCCGCACGGATCAGACCTTCCGGCGAAGCTCCTTCAATACCTCATTGACGGCCTTCTTGGACACCCACATATGTGTCTACGGCCTCGAGCTTACTGAACGTGCGAGCCGGAACATCTAGACGGCCTGCACGAATTGTCCATGTAAACCCCGCCGCTACTAGGTCATATCTCGCCGCAATACCGCACCCTCAGGTCACCGAGACAACTGTACGTTGGCTGACCAAACCGGATGGATCTGGAACATCATTCATGTCTGGCCTAGCCGGGAAAGCGATGAACTGTTACTCTGAGCCATTCCATGACTGCGAAGAGGATCTATATTGGCCTATGGGGGGCACTGATTGTCATGACGTGGTTACAGTACGGAGGGAACGCAGTTTACGTCCCAGCGCACGCCCGACCGCCGATCCTAGCCAGGATGCTCCGCCTTGCCGGGCTGGGCAGCCAGGCGATGAGTTTTGGCGTGCGTACGCAGGGTTCCGCGTTCGGGCAGGTTACCCGGGCTAGACCCGATTCCAGCAGAATGCGGGCGGAGCCGGTGTCTGATGAGAGGCGCCGCCCGACATCATTGCTGGGGGCCGGGCCAACGCTCGACGCTGGGTACTACGTCGCCCACGCTGCACTCGAGCGCGCTGATGATCGACGGGTCGGAGGCGAGGATCCGCGGGGAGACAACTAATCGACGCTGCGGCAGCAGCGACCTGAAAGCCTGGCAAGGGGCGGGGGGCCACCAGTGGCCGCCCGCCTTTCCGCTTCGGCAGCACGTCATTCCCCAGGAATGGCCATGGAGTGCCGCAGGGCATAGCGGCGGCCACCAGGATCGCGGCCCTAGGAGATGGTTCTACTCGTCGGCGGTGGTCGCCTCGGTCCACAGGTCGAGCTCAGCGCGGTCCGACTGGACCTTGCGCCACACGGCGGCAAGGCCGAGCGCCACGGCGGCCAGCATGATCAGCTTCTTCACGGTGCTTCCTTACCAGTTTCTCGGGGTCCGAGGCATCGCATCGCCCCGGAGATCGAGGCATCGGTCAAGATCTATGAGATTCGAGCAAGCCTAGCAAGCGGCCAGAACAGGCCTGCTCTGCAGTACCGCAGCCGTCGCCAGTCCATCCAGGAGCCCACGACAAGCACGTCCATGAAGCGGCGCCCGCTCAGCGCGGGCGGTCAACTCGCCCGGAGTCCCAGACGGGTTCCGGCGCTTCGTACACGTCGCCTGACTCGCCGAACACGACGAACCTGTCGAACGACTTGGCGAACCACCGGTCGTGCGTCACCGCCAGCACGGTTCCTGAATAGCCTTCCAGGCCTTCCTGCAGTGCCTCGGCACTAGCCAGATCGAGGTTGTCGGTCGGCTCGTCGAGGAGGAGCAGCGTCGACCCAGCCAGCTCAAGCAGCAGGATCTGCAGTCGCGCCTGCTGGCCACCGGACAAGCTGGCGAACCGCTGGCGGGCACAGGACTGCAGCTCATACCGTGCGAGCGCGGACATCGCCTCGTTGATCAGCAGCGCGTGCTCGGTCATCAGGATCTCGAGCGGCGTCCTCCCGGCCAGGTCGGGCCGGGAGTGCGTCTGGGCGAAGATACCCGGCACGACCCGGGCGCCAAGGCGGCAGACGCCGGTATGCGCGACGCTCTCGCCCTCGAGCAAGCGCAGGAAATGCGATTTCCCTGACCCGTTCGAGCCGAGAACCGCGACCCTTTCGCCGTACCAGACCTCAAGGTCGAATGGATTCATCAGGCCGGTCAGCTCGAGGTTCTCGCAGATCACGGCCCGCTTGCCGGTTCGGCCGCCGCGGAGGCGCATCCGCACGTTCTGCTCGCGGGGCGACTCCTCGGGCGGTCCGGCTTCTTCGAACTTGGTCAGCCTCGTCACGGCCGCCTGATAGCGCGAGGCCATGCCGTCGTTGTAGGAAGCCTTCTGCCGCAGCATCCTGACGAGTTCCTTGAGCTTCTCGTGCTCCTCGTCCCATCGCCTGCGCAGCTCGTCGAGCCGTTCGTTCCGGTCCCGCCTGGCCTGCGCATACGTCGCGAAGCCGCCGCCATGCGTCCAGACGTGTCCGTCCTCGACGGTGATGATCCGTTCTGCGCAGGCGGCGAGCAGCTCACGATCGTGGCTGACCAGCAGGACGGTCTTCGGCGTTGCCGATAGCTGCTCCTCCAGCCAGAGCTTCCCCGGCACGTCCAGGTAGTTGTCAGGCTCGTCAAGCAGCAGAACTTCGTTGGCGCTGCGCAGCAGCGACTCGAGCACGAGCCGTTTCTGTTCGCCGCCAGACAGCGTCCGCACCTCGCGCCACTGGCAGCGGTCGAACGGAATGCCGATGGCCGCGACCGCGCACGCGTCCCAGTGCACTTCGTAGTCGTAGCCGCCCGCATCGCCCCACTCGGCCAAGGCAGCGGCATAACGCATCTGGGCAGGTTCGTCGTCGCGCTCCATCATCACGAGCTCGGCGGCGTCGAGCCTTACGGCCGCGTCCCTGAGCCGCTGCGACGCGATCGATAGCAACAGGTCACGCACAGTGGTCTCGTCCCTGATGCCGCCGATGAACTGGCGCATGACGCCGAGCCCGCCGCTCTGCGTGATGGACCCGTTCTGCGTGGCGGCGTCGCCGGCTATCAGCCGCATCAGCGTGGTCTTGCCAGCGCCGTTCGGGCCGATCAGCGCGACGGTGCTGCCGTCGCCGACCCGGAACGAGATGTCGTCAAGCAGCACGCGCCCGTCGGGAAGCGCGTGGGACAGATGTGCCACCTCGACATGGCCCACGGGACTCCCCACCTCACTGATCTCAGCCAGCCGAGGATAGCCGCGCCGTCCAGCATCGCCAAAGTCAATTTCAACGCGGAACCGGACGCACCACTCAGACAGAAGCCCGCGAGCGCTGTACGCTCGCGGGCTTCTCGACCACACCGCCCAGACGGTAACCAGACCTGACCGACGGAAGCGGCTTGTTAAGCGGGAACGACGACCGTCCTCATGATCTTGTCGGCCAGCGTCTGCCGCTTAACGTCCCAGAGCGGGAAAAGGAAGCCGACGTAGCAGATGATGCCGTCGACGAAGTGGCAGATGTCGCGCAGGACAGCATTGAGCGTTCCGATCGGCTGCCCGGTCTCTTCGCTGAGCAGGCGCACGCCGACGACCCTCTTACCGAGGCTCTGTCCCTGGCCAGCCAAGACACCGCGATTCCAGATCCAGTATCCAAGCAACGCAATCACGATAAGGAACCACGCCAAGACGCTGTTCGCGACAGCAGCGATGATGTAGCCGACAATGATCGGGACGATGTCGATCAGGTACGCACCTACGCGGTTTATCCAGGGCGAGTACTGACTGCTCCGTACTCCTCCGTACATACCCTGCGGTCCCTGATACGGCGGCGGAGGACCTCCGTATGGAGGCTGGCCGCCGCCATAGGGGGGCTGGCCGCTATAAGGGGGCTGGCCGCTATACGGGGGCTGGCCGCCGCCATACGGGGGCTGACCGCCGCCGTAAGGAGGCTGACCGCCATAGGGGGGCTGGTCGCCTCCGTATGGGGGCTGACCACCTGGGGGACCAGGTTGATACGGAGGATTGCCCTGGTATGCCATGAGGGGGTGCCCTTCCTGATTCCGCTCGCCGATCCGCCAGCGGCAAGCAGCTACTGTAACCGGATGTTCAGGGAGATTCGTGCCACTTCGGAGTTTCTAGATGAGTCCATAGCGATGTAGTTCGAACAGCCAGTTCAATCCGACGATGACGCTGACCGCCACGGTCACCCGCCGCCGGGTCCTTGGCGAGACCTGCTGCGGCGGGGATATCAATCCGGCAATTCTGGCCGCCAGCAGAGGACCTGTTCCGGCCACCATTACCGCGATGAGGGAGGCCAGAGGGCTTGTCGCTACCGCAGTCGACCACTGGCCGTGGGCCAGCGCCACTGTGGCCGTCGTCAGGCCGCAGAACGGGCACGGCACACCCGTGATCGCGCGCAGCGGGCACGGTACGCCCTGACCGCCGGTGTGCGCCATGATCGCCGGATAAACCGCGCCGATCGCCGCGGCGCCAGCGCCGAACAAGGTGATGCGCTCGGGTACCGAATACATCCGCCGGACAATCACTGCACTCCTGACCTAAGGAACATCGGCAAGCCGATGCAGCGCATCGTACGGCCTGCCCCGGCCCTGCTGCCACCCACCAATCCCACTTCACGGCACGTCGTGAGCGCCTTGATGTTGTACGTAAGAACGACAGCCAGGTCAGCACGTCGCGTCGTGGAGCGGATGAACCTGGGCGGCGGCGCTGGCTGGGTGGTCACTCGGGGATGATCGGCCTGTAGTCCGGTTGCCACATCAGATCTCGTACGTGCTTCGGCAGGTCGCCTTCGACGGCGGTGCGCGCTACGCCGTGGTCGGCCGCGGCCCGAGCGACTGCCACCGCGACGGCGACCGAGGTTTCTCGCAGCGTCTGTACCGGCGGCAGCAACGCCGCTCCAGGCTGGGACATATCGGTTAGGCGAGCGACCGCGTGGGCGGCGGCAACGAGCATGCTGTCGGTGACGCGGGATGCGCGGGACGCGATCACGCCCAGGCCAATGCCAGGAAAGACAAGCGCGTTGTTGGCCTGGCCGATGACGTATCTCGTCCCCTCGTAGTCGACGGGCTGGAACGGGCTGCCTGTGGCGATCAGTGCCTTACCGCTGGTCCACCTGATCAGGTCGGCCGGTCGCGCCTCTGCCAGCTCGGTCGGATTCGACATCGGCAGGATCACCGGCCGCTCGACGTGCGCCGCCATCTCCCTGACGATTTCCTCCGTGAACGCGCCCGTCCTGGTGGATGTGCCGATCAGGATCGTCGGGTGCACCCTGGCGACGGCCTCGGCCAGGTTCACGCCGCCGAGATCCGGATCGTGCGGCCAGCCCGCGACCTCAGCCGGATCCCGAGCGCACCTGCGCTGCGCATCACTGAGGCCGGGCATGTCGCTGGTAACGAGCCCGCGCCGGTCGATCGCCCAGATCCTGGCGCAGGCTTCGTCGTCGGTCAGTCCGTCGGCAAGCATCTGCGCGCGGAGCTGGTCGGCGATCCCGGTTCCTGCGGTCCCCGCGCCGTAAATGACGATCCGGTGGTCGCAAAGGTTCGTGCCGGTCGCCCGGACGGCCGCGAGCGCGGCAGCCAGGTTGACTGCGCCTGTCCCCTGGATGTCGTCATTGAAGGTCAGCAACCGGTGCCGGTAGCGGTCGAGCAGGCGGCGCGCGTTGCTCAAGCCGATGTCTTCCCAGTGCAGCATGGCGTGCGGGAACATCGCGGTCGCGGTCTCCACGAACGCGTCCAGGAACCTGTCGTACTCCTCGGGCGGGATCCGCGGATGGCGGTTGCCCATATAGAGCGGGTCGTCGAGCAGGCTCTGCCGGTCGGTGCCGACGTCGAGCATGATCGCTACCGACCTGTTCGGCGCGATCCCGCCCGCCGCTGTGTAGACAGAGAGCTTGCCGACGGCGATGCGCATTCCGCCGACGCCCCAGTCTCCGATGCCGAGGATCGCCCCGGCGTCGGTCGCGACGATCAGGTCCAGGTCGCCGTCGACCAGGCCAGTGGCGCGAAGCGATTCCTCGATCAGCTCGGGATGGTCGACGGACAGGTAAATGCCGCGCGGCCTGCGGTACTCGTGACTGTAGCTCTTGATCGCCTGGCCGATCGTGGGCGTGTACACGATAGGCAGCATTTCCGGCAGATGAGAGATCAGCAGCCGGTAGAACAACACCTCATTCCTGTCGTGTACCTCGGTCAGCAGCACGTTCTTGGCGAGGTCGTCGGGCTGGCGCTGGTACTGCGCGTAGACGCGTGCCACCTGCTGATCGAGAGTCATATGGGCGGGCGGTACCAGCCCGGTGATCCCCAGCGCGTGGCGCTCAAGGTAGCTAAACGCGGTGCCCCGGTTAAGCCTGGGGTCGTTGAGAATCTGGCGGCCGCGCAGCTTGGTGTGCCAGTTGCCTTCCTGATCAAGCCACAGCGTCCGCATGGTCAGATCATGGCACGGCGGGGCCTGCCCTTCCGGCCGGCTAACTGTCCTCCTCGGTGTGCGGCCATAGCGCGCGAACCATGTCGATGGTGTCTGCCTCGGCCGCCTTCTTGTCCTCGCGGTACCGCAGCACGCGCGCGAACCTGAGCGTCACGCCACCCGGGTAGCGCCGGCTGGCCTGAACCCCGTCAAAGGCGATCTCCGCGACCAGCTCGGGGCGAACCTTGACCACACCGAACGGCCGGACCTTGGATCTGGCCTGCGGCTGCTCGGCGAGCGCGAGCAGCCGCTCGGTCTGCCAGGTCAGCATTGCGTCGGTGAGTCCCTTGAATGTCTTGCCGAGCATGACGAAGCCGCCAGTCTCTGGGTCCCGCGCGCCCAGATGCAGGTTCGACAGCCAGCCGGTCCGGCGGCCATGACCCCATTCGGCGCCCAGGATGACCAGGTCGAACGTTGTCCGCGGCTTGACCTTGATCCAGTCGCCGCCGCGCCGCCCGGCGCCATAAGGGGAACCAGCCGACTTAACAACGACGCCTTCGTGGCCGCGAGCGAGCGCGTCTGCGAAGAAGTCCGCTGCCGCTGCCGGGTCCGCTGTGACCACGCGCGGGATCAGCACATCGGCCGGGGCGAGGGCCGCGAGCCGTTCAAACCGCTCGCCCTCCGGCAGGTCAATCAGGTCCTCGCCGTCAACGTGCAGCAGGTCGAATAGGAATGCGGTGAGCGGAACGGAAGCCTGTGCTGCGCCTCGTGCCTGGCCCGCGCTCGGCGATGACTGGCTCGCTGCCCGCGCCGCGGTGACCTGGAACGGGTATGGCCGGCCATCCTGGCGCAACGCGACCGCCTCGCCGTCGATGACCGCGGCGCCGACCGGAAGGTCGAGGGCCATCGAGACGATCTCAGGAACCCGATGCGTGATGTCGTCGAGCGTTCTGCTGAATACCCGCGCGCGGTCGCCTTCGCGGTGAATCTGGATCCGGATGCCGTCGATCTTCCACTCCAGCGCCGCGGGCGAGATCTTCTCGAACGCTGCCTCCAGGCTCGGAGCCGAAGCCGCGAGCATCGGCCGGACGGGCTGACCGACGCGCAGCGTGAAGGCCCGGAGCGCCGCGACGACATCTTCGGTGTTGCCGTCAGCCGCCGCGCCAAGCGCCGCCCTGGCCACCTCGGCGAGCGATCCGCGCAGTTGGTGCGCCCTGCGTACCTCTGCAGCCGGGGCGCCGGCCGCTTTGGCCACCGCGTCGGTCATCACGCCCTCGAGGGCGCCTTGCCGCAGGTCACCGGCGATCAGCCGGACCAGGAACTCCCGCTCGCTCTGGGTAGCGCGGCCCACCAAGCTGGCGAGCAGCTCGCGCCGCCTGGCTTGGGAGCCGGGTCCGGCGAGTGCGCCGATCTCCTCGAACGATGCGTCGGTCTCCACCAGCGTCAGTGACGCCTGACTAGCGGGCGCCGTGTGCGCCTCTTCCTCGGCCACGACTTCGGCAAGCGCAGTGCCCGAGGCCTCCGAGGACACGGGTGGTCGGATGGATCCAGCGACTGAACCGACCTTCACGGATGGATCCTGGGATTGATCCGACCATGAATCGGGCAGCCCCATCAGCGCTGCGTAGCCGACGCCGATTTGCCGCTGGATGAGGTCGCCCGACAAGAACGCGACCGCGACCGGCACTTCGTCGACCGGAACTCGGGCCAACAACTCGGCGATCTGCTCAATCTTCGCCTTCCGGCCTGACGTGGCGGCGACGCCGGCGGAGGTGGAGACGATCTCAGTGAGCAGCACAAACCCGATTCTGCCCGATGCTGCTGACAGCGCCGGGCCGCCGCCTAGCGCCTAAGGACGCAGCCGCCTGGCGATGCCGGCGCCTGAAACGCCGGGGAAGCGGGCGGTGACGCTCGCGGGTTTTCGCTAGCCCTACCTGGAGAGGCCGTTGACGTCTGATTCCCGCGAGCGGCGGCCGGATTCGGCGGGCGAGTCGGCCATGTTCTGCTGCCCAGCAGATGGAGTCCTCGCTGGCATCGGAGGAGGCGGCGGCATGGTGTCGGTCATGCGCTTGTTCCGGGCAATCATGGCGCCAGCGGCTGCCGCGCCGGCCGCCAGCAGGGACGCGCCGGCCAGAATCGTCGGCACGAGCCGCGACCGTCGCTTCGGCGGGTCCAGCTTCTTCGCGGCGTCCGCCATCATGGCTGAGACCTTGGGCGCGACCTTCTTCTGGACGGCTGCGCTGCCTTCGTACGCGCGTACGGCCATCCAGGCCCTGGCAACGTCAACCCTGGGCTTAGCCCATTCGGCGGCACTCGCCGCGCTTTCCTTCGCACGGACGGTCGCGGTCGTCGTTATCGGACGGGCCTGGTCGGCCAGCTTGGTGGCCTGCGCGGCGATCCTCCTCGCGCGCCTCTGCATGTCAGCCGGCACGATGGGCACGTCTCTGGACATAACAGACACTGCTCTACCTCCCCGTGAATGTTGACCCGGGGAACGGCCCTTGGGGCGGCCCCCGGAGCGCCCCGCGAATACCCACCGGGTGGTTCCCCGCTTAAGGGCGGGCAACCACCCGATGCCGCGTTCATAACCTAAGACCGTGCATCTGCCGGCCATCACCCCGCCGGTCGACGCGGGGTCTCGCGCGGACGTCCGTGCCCGGGCACTGCCTGGAGCGTGGCAGGATTTCGGTATGAGCAATGCGCTGACAGCAACGCTGCGGACCAACCGGGGGACCGTCGTCGTCCGCCTCCTTCCCGACCATGCGCCCAAGACGGTGCGGAACTTCGTGGAGCTGGCGGAAGGCGGGCGGGAGTGGACCAATCCGAATACCGGCAAGACCGCCGCGGCAAGACTCTATGACGGCACGATCTTCCACCGGGTGATCCCGGACTTCATGGTCCAGGGCGGTGACCCGCTCGGTACTGGGACCGGTGGTCCCGGCTACAAGTTCGGCGACGAATTCCACCCGGACCTGGTCTTCGACCGTCCCTACCTGCTTGCTATGGCGAACGCTGGCCCGGGCACGAACGGGTCGCAGTTCTTCATCACCACGGTGCCGACGCCGTGGCTCACCGGCAAGCACACGATCTTCGGCGAGGTGGTGTCAGGGGCCGATGTCGTGGACGCGATCAGCAAAACGCAGACCGGGAGGAACGACCGGCCGGTCGAGGACGTGGTCCTTGAGTCGGTGACGATCGAGCGCGACGGCGCCCCGGCGGCTTCAGGCGGATAAAGCAATGGCCGTGCCCCCGGGTCCCAGTTCCGAGCCGGAAGTCTCGGCGTCCGCGCCGACCTGTTTCAGGCACCCTGACCGCGAGACATACGTCTCATGCGTGAGGTGCGGACGTCCGGCTTGTCCTGACTGCCTGCGCTCCGCGGCCGTCGGCCAGCAGTGCGTCGAATGCATCAGGGATGGGAACCGGGGGTCCAGGTCGGCCACAGGCCCGTTCGGCGGTCGGGTGACGACCCGGCCGGTAGTCACCTGGACGCTAATCGGTCTCAACGTCCTCATCTACCTGCTCGAACTGATCAATCCGAACAAGATCATCGCCTACGGCGGCATGGTCGGCCGGGCGTTCGACCCGGTCATCAACGCACAGGTCGGCGTCGCGGTAGGCGACTGGTACCGGCTCATCTCGAGTGCGTTCCTGCACGAGCCGCTGAACACCGGGTTCGGGATCTTCCATATCGCGTTCAACATGTATGCGCTGTACATCGTGGGCCCGGCACTCGAGCAGATGCTCGGCCGCGCGCGTTTCCTGGCCGTGTACCTGGTCAGCGCGCTCGGCGGTTCGGTGCTGTATTACCTGATCGTCCCACCCAACTCGGGTCCCGCGATCGGCGCTTCTGGTGCGATCTTCGGCTTGTTCGGTGCCTGGTTCATTCTGGCGAAGCGGCTGCACCTCGACACCAGGATGGTCGTCGTGCTCATCGGGATCAACCTGGTCCTCGGCTTCACGGTGTCGGGAATCGCGTGGCAGGACCATATCGGCGGCCTGATCGCGGGTGGAGCGCTGACCGCCGCGTACGTCTACGCGCCGCGCGCTAATCGCACTCTCATCCAGGTCGGTGCAACGATCGCGATGATCGGGCTATTGATCCTCGGGGTGGTTCTCAGGGACCTGGCGCTGGTGCACTCGGTGATCGTGCGGGTCTAGCTAAGGCTGGCCGCTAGCGCCAACGCGTGGCCAGCATGACGCCGGAGACGATCAGCGCGAACCCGACAACAAGGTTCCACTGGCTGATCGCCTCGACCGGCAGCTTCTGCCCGCTCACATAGAACGTCGCGATCCATGCAAGCCCGACGATCAGGCAGCCGAGCATCGTCGGCACCAGCCATGGCGGGCTTACCCGAGCCTTCGTGGAGCGTGGCGGCGGGGTATAGACCGCCTTCTTCCTGACACGGGACTTAGGCACGGTGATCTCCTGGTCGAATGCTTGCGCGCCGCGCACGGCGAGGCTTACGTACTATCTCCGGCGCCTGCCGCGGGCGACCTTGACCGTAAGCGTAGTCCGGATCAGCGGGTGCCAGATCCGGACATGTCGCGCCGGTTCCTGGTCCTTGCTAGCAGCCTACGCAACCGCTAAGGGGTCGCGCTGCTACTCGGCGAGGGGCTCGCGCTCGGACTCGAACTAGTCGGCGAAGGCGTCGGCGATGACGTAGTTCCCGGCTCCACATAGATCGTCACCGATCCACCCACCAGCACGGCCTTGCCGCTGCTTGGCGTGGACTTCCAGACAGTGCCAGGTGTCGTTCCTGGCGGCCCGGGCTCGATGCTGGTCTGGTAAACCAGACCAGCCTGGTTCAGGGTGGCGGTCGCTTGGTTTCGGGTAAGCCCGATCAGGGCCGGCACCGAGGTGCTCTTGCCCGAGACGTTGAGCACGATCTGGGTGGTCAACGGAACCGTCTTGCCGACAGGAGGATTAGTGCTGACCACCTGGCCGCCGCTGCTGTACTTCAGGCTCGCCACCGGCGTAGCGCTGGTGGTGACGTCCTTCCAGCCCGCCTTGTGGAGCTTGGCGGTGGCCTCGCTGACGGTCAGCCCTTCCACAGACGGGATCGCCTGCGCCCCGGGCCTGACGTTGTAGTACAAGGTGACGGTGCTGCCCTCGGCAACCTTGGTCCCGGCCGACGGGCTGGTCTTCGTCACCTTGTTGTAAGGGCCGTTCAGTGACTTCTGCGAGATCACCGTGGCCTTCAGCTGCGCATGCCTGAGTTCTGCCTTGGCTACCGGGATCTTCTTTCCCACCAGGTCGCTTGGTACCGCAACCGAACTGCCCGTGCTGCTGACCAGCTCAAAGGCCGCGATCGCGCCGCCGATCACCGCAAGCGCGAGCACCACGGCGACCCACGGCCAGACCTTCTTCTTTCGCCTCGGGCGCACTCCCGTCTCCGGCGGACCGTATTCATACGGCGGCAGCCCACCGGTCTGCCCCTGCAGCTGCGTCTGGCCCATCGGATCCATCCGCCGGGTGCCAGCTCCCGGGTGCGCGTAGTTGGCCGTCATCGGCATGCCCGCAGCAACGGGGAAGCCGGACAGTGCACGCTGGATGTCGCTACGCATCTCCGCGGCGGACTGGTAGCGCTCGGCGGGGTCTTTCTCCATGGCCCTGAGCACGATCGGATCCGCCCAGGGGGGCAGCTCCGGATCCACTCGTGACGGCGGGATCGGAGCCTCCCTGACGTGCTGGTAGGCGATCGAGACCGGGGAGTCGCCCGTGAACGGCGGCCGGCCGGTCAGGAGCTCGTATAGCAAGCAGCCCACGGAGTACAGGTCCGAGCGGGCGTCGACCCGCTCGCCCCTTGCCTGCTCGGGCGACAGGTACTGGGCCGTGCCGATCACCTGGGCCGTCTGGGTCATCGTGGCCTGCGTGTCCGCGACGGCGCGGGCGATGCCGAAGTCCATCACCTTGATCTCGCCCTGCCGGTTCAGCATCACGTTGCCCGGCTTGATGTCCCGGTGCACGATGCCAGCGCGGTGGCTGTAGTCGAGCGCGCGGAGCACGCCATCGGTGATCTCGAGCGCTCGCTCGGGCAGCAGTCGCCGGTCATCGCGCAGCAAGTCCCTGATCGTCCGCCCGTCGACGAACTCCATCACGATGAACGGGACGTGCGACATGCCGGCGTTGTCCTCGCCGGTGTCGTAAACGGCGACGATCGATGGGTGGTTCAGCGATGCGGCCGACTGTGCCTCGCGCCTGAACCTTGCTTGGAACGTCTGGTCCCTGGCGAGGTCCTCGCGCAGCGTCTTCACCGCGACAACGCGGTCCAAGCGCAGGTCACGGGCTCTGTAGACCTCGGCCATCCCGCCTCGCCCGACGATGCCGTCAAGCTCGTAGCGGCCGCCGAGCAGCCTGGGCTGAGTCATGTCTCGCACTTACGTTACCGTCCTGCGTCGTGGTGTCCGGCTTGCCTGGCGGGGTGAGCCATTGCGAGCCGTTGTGAAAACTATGTCATCAGGTGACCCTGGGACGCGGCCGTCCCGGCACCTTGGCCGGCCGGCGCTCAATTGTGCCCCAGGTACGCCTGGATGATCTTCAGCGCGATCGGCGCGGCGGCATCAGCGCCGAAGCCACCGCCCTTCACGATGACGCCTACCGCGATCTGCGGGTTGTCGGCCGGCGCGAAACAGGTGAAAACAGCGTCATCGAGATTGGAGTTGTTCACGCCGTTCTGGGCTGTTCCGGTCTTGCCGGCGATCAGGATGCTGGTGGCCGGTGGGCCAGCGGTCTGGTAAGCGGTGCCGTTCGGATCTTGCGTGACGGCCTTCATCATCTCGGTCAGGTAACCGGCCTGCGCCGCCGAGATCGGGTTGGAGTACACAGCTGGCTGCGCCGTCTGCACGGTCGACTGGTCAGGCGCCTTGACCTGGGAGACCATGTAAGGCCGCATCATGCTGCCGTGGTTGGCGATCGCCGCGGCGACCATCGCCTCCTGAAGCGGGGTCTCGGTGTCGTTGAACTGGCCGATGGCAGACAGCGCGATCTGGGCGCGGTCGGTCAGCGCCGGGTAGGCACTCGCCGTGACCGGCAGCGGGATCGTCAGATCCGACGTATTGAACCCGTAGGCGTTGGCCATGTTGTGCAGCGCGTCTCCGCCCACGGTCACGCCGAGCTTGGCGAAGGCCGTGTTGCAGGAGATGGTCAGCGCGAACTGGATCGGCGGGTTGCCGTTCCCGCAGGGCGCTCCAGCGTCGTTGGTCAGCGTGCTGTGGCTGCCAGGCAACCGGTAGAACTGCGGAGCGGAGATCGTGGAGTTCTGGTCATGCACCTTGCCGGTCTTGAACGCGGCAGAGCTCGTGATCAGCTTGAACGTCGATCCTGGCGGGAACGTGTCGTTGATCGCACGGTTCAGCAGCGGCTGGGCCGGGTTCCTGCGCAGCCGCGCGTCGTTCTTCGCGACCTTCGCGCTGTTGATGGGCGTGTACACGTTCGGGTTGAACGACGGATAAGAAGCCATGGCCAAGATGGCGCCGGTGCTCGGGTCGATCGCCACGGCAGCGGCCGGCTTCCCCATCGCGACCAGGGCCTGGTATGCGGCATCCTGAGCCTTGGGACTAATCGTCAGGTAGACGCTGGCGCCCTGCTTCGGCTTACCGGTAAACAGGCCCTTGAGGTTATAGACAGCCAGGTTGGGGGCCGTCCCTGTCAGATACTTGTTCTCGGCCTTCTCGATCCCGGTCTGACCGAACGGCGAGGTCGTGGCGAGGATCGAGTCGTAGCCCGTGATCGGCGCATACTCGCGTCCCGCTGGATAGACGCGCTTGTAGTAGCCGCCCTTGACCTGCTTGGACTTGGCGATGGGAAGATCCGGGCCGTTGAGGTCGCCGGCGGCGATGATCTCCCCGCGCTGGTTCTTCAGCTGCTCGGAGAAGATCCGTGCGTTGTATGGCTCGCTGGCAAGCGAGTTGACCCGGAAGACCTGCAGGTAATTGACGTTGATCATGAGCACGACGAACAGTACGAGCGTCGCGATTGAGATTCTGCGGATGGCCCTGTTCATACCGCCCGCACCACCTGCGTCAGGCCTTCATCCTGAATCGGCTGCGGCGCGGGACGTCTGGCGGTGTCGCTGATCCGCATCAGCAGCGCGATCACCATCCAGCTTGCCACAAGGGAAGAGCCTCCTTGAGATAGGAAAGGTGTGGTGATGCCGGTCAGCGGGATTAGCTGGGTTACTCCGCCAACGATGATGAAGACCTGCAGCGCCAGAACGAAGGCCAGGCCCGCGGCAAGCAGCTTGGCGAACGGGTCGCGGGTCGCCAGGGCCGCCCGCAGCCCGCGCTGAACCAGCAGTCCGAAGATCAGCAGCAGTGCCATCAGCCCGGCGAGGCCCAGCTCCTCACCGAACCCGGTGAAGATGAAGTCGCTCTGGACAAGTGGCGTGCGGAACGGCTGACCGAGGCCGAGGCCGGTGCCGAAGATGCCGCCGAACGCCATCCCCTCCAGCCCCTGGGCCAGCTGGAACGACGAGCCCTGGATGGTGCCGGGCGCGAACGGGTGCCGCCAGATCACGAACCGCTCGTGCACGTGCGGGATGATCACGCCCGCGAGCAGCGCGCCCGCGATGAATAGCAGCAGGCCGATCAGCAGCCAGGACTTCCGCTGGGTCGCGATGTAGAGCATCGCGATGAAGAGGCCGAAGAACAACGCGGAGGTGCCGATGTCGGACTCGAAGATCAAGATCAGCATGCTGATCGCCCAGAGCACCAAGATCGGGCCGAGGTCACGACCGCGCGGCAGGTCGATTCCGAGGAAACGTCGGCCGGCCAGCGAGAGCACGTCGCGCTTGGCGACCAGGTAGCCGGCGAAGAACACAGCCAGCGCGATCCTGGCGAACTCGCCGGGCTGGATGGAGAAGCCGCCCAGGATGATCCACACCTTCGCGCCTTGTACCTCGCTGAGGCTGGCGGGCAGCAGGGCCGGGATGGCCAGCAGGATCAGTCCGATCGTGCCGAGAGTATAGGTATAGCGCTGCAGAATCCTGGGCTGGCGGATTACGACCAGCACCGCGACGAAAGCGGCCATCCCGACCGCGGTCCAGACCAGCTGGTACAAGGCGGCGTGCGAGGTCAGCGTGCTGATCCGCAGGCCCGGGTTGCCGGCACGGCCTGACTCCTGGAGCCGGTAGATCATCACGATGCCGAGCCCGTTCAGCAACGCGGCCAGCGGCAGCATCAGCGGGTCGGCCCACGGCGCGAACCTGCGGACCGCGAGGTGAGCGAGGCCCATCAGCGCCGCGAACCCAAGTACATAGACAACAAGGCCAGACGGCACGTGCCCGTTCAGGCCGAGGCCCACCGCGGCGTAGGCGAACGCCACGATGACGACGGCGAAGCTGAGCATGGCGATCTCGGCCCCGCGCCTGCCTCTGGGCAGCGGGACAGCGCGCCGCGACGTTCCGCTCGGCGGCACGGCCACATTAGGCACGGCGCTCATCTACGCGCCTCCAGCACGGGTGCTCAACCAGCAGCACCCCCCGCTGGGCAGAAGGGCGGGAGCTGCGGCTTGGGCGGGAGCTGCGTCGTACCGCTCTTCTGCGTGCCTGACTTATTCGGTGCCGGACTTGAGCCACGATGAGTTGCCGATGACTGCGGCCGTGGGCTGGCGCTGGCCGCTGGGTGCGCGGCAGGCCTAGCCGATTGACCGCTAGACGGGTGCGCCGTCCCTGACATCCGCTTGGCTGTCGTGCGGCCGAAACGCGGCGCGGCTCCGGTTCGCTTGCCGGCGGTCTTCTTCGCGCCGCTGGTCTTCGACTTGGCTGTGGTACTCGCCCGGTCGGCGATCCAGCGGCGGATGTCGGCCTGCGCAGCCGCGCACTGATAATCGTGCCTGATCTGCGAAACGATCCGGTGCGCCGCCTCGAGGCTCGCGGCCGGAATGGTGTCCTGGATCTGGCCGGCTTCGACGCTCGGCACCTCGGTGATGGGGATATTGGTGCTCTGCACCATCGTGGACAGCTTGAACCCGGCCACGGCCTGGTTCACGCCACGGAAGACAACAACCTTGCCGTCGGCGGTGCCTACGTAGTACTCGTCCTGGGTGAGCCGCCAGCCGTAGATGCTGCCGGCGCCCACCACAGCGACCAGTACCAGCAATGCAATCGAGACGACCGGCCAGCGCCGTCGGCCCGACCTGACCAGCATCGGGTCGTCATCGTCGTCATCGTCGTCATAAGGCGGCTCAGCGGGCAGTAGGCGCGCCGCAGCCGAGGTGCCATCGTCCGGATGAGCAGCCAGCGTTCCGTTGGCGTGGCCGGACGCGCCGACATCGCCCGTCACCTTGGTGTCTGTCGGCTCGGCGGTCCAGGTCCGCACGCTTGGTTCGGCGCCCTGTTGCAGGCCGGCCAGGATGCCTGCGGGGATGGGTGTGCCGTCTGCCGGAGTAGTAGGCGACTTGAAGCTCTCGAACCTGGGGCGGTCGGGCCTAACTCCCTCAGGCCAATTGCCTACGGACGTAACGCTGCCGGCCGCGGCCGCTGGGGTCGTGCCGCTGCCGGTCGCCGCCGCGCCATCAGCAGTCAGTCCGGTCGCAAGCAGGTGGGCCCGCGCGGCCGGGCTGTCGTTGCGCAATGGCTGAACTGGCTGGTCCGCGCCGCTAGTTAGCGCGCCCACGACAATGACGTCGGTGCTCGGCGCGATATCGGAATCGGTGTCGACGACGTCGGCGAGGACGCAAGTGATGTTGTCCGGCCCGCCGCTGCGGATCGCGAGGTCGACCAGCTGGCTGACCGCCTCGTTCAGGTCGGTCAGCTCGGTCAGCGTCTTGTGCACGGTCTCGTCGCTGACCACGTCCGACAGGCCGTCCGAGCAGAGCAGGAACCGATCGCCCATCTGGGCTTTTAGCATCGCCAGATCGGGCTCGGCCGGAACACTGCTCTGCAAAGCGCGCATAACAAGCGAGCGCTGCGGATGGGACGCGGCAGCCTCAGGCGTGAGCCTGCCCTCGTCGACCAGCGACTGGACCAGCGTGTGGTCGTGGGTGATCTGGTGGAACACGCCATCGCGCAGCAGGTAGGCACGCGAGTCACCGATGTGGCAAAGCGCGACCTCATCGCCGGACCAGAGCAGCGCGGTCAGCGTGGTGCCCATGCCCTCGGTGGTCGGGTCGGCCTCCGCGATCTGCCGCAGCTCGGCGTTGGCAGCAGCGATCGCATCGGCCAGAGCCTGCAGCATGTCGACGCCGGTCGTATCGGCGTCGAGCGGTGCGAGCGTCGCGATCGCGACGGCGCTCGCGACCTCGCCGGCGGCGTGACCGCCCATTCCGTCCGCGATCGCGAGCAAGTGCGGCCCCGCGTAGGCCGAGTCCTCGTTGCCCTCACGGAGCAGGCCGACGTCAGACTGGACCGTGTAGCGGAGTGCAAGGGTCATTTACGCAGCTCCAGGACGGTCTTGCCGATGCGGACCGGCACGCCGATCGGGACAGGCGTCGGCTGGGTGACCTTCTGCCTGTCCAGGTAGGTGCCGTTCGTCGAGCCGAGGTCCTCGACGATCCACTCGCCATTCTGCGGATACAACCGGGCATGCCTGGTCGAAGCGTAGTCGTCGGTCAGCACCAAAGTCGCATCGGCGGCGCGGCCGACCGTGATCTGCTGCTCGCCAAGGGCGATGGTCGTTCCGGCGAGGTTGCCGCCGGTAACCAGCAACGTCTTCGGGTTTCCCCTGCCCTGCCTGGTCGGCCGGGGCGGGCGGACGGGGCCGGTCGGCTGGTTGTGCCTGGACTGCTGCCGTGCGGCCCGCCGCTGGGCGCGCGGTGAGGCGGGCTGGTCGAACAGATCGGTGCGCACGACTCCGACGGCAGCGATGACGAACAGCCACAAGACGGCGAGAAACGCCAGCTTGATGATGTCAAGTGTGAGCTGATTCATCGGGTCATGAGTCCTCAGGTGGCCGACAGCCCACTGGGCTTGCACGCGTCGCAGCGGCTGCTGGGTAAAGAACTGTGTGCTTCCTGCCGTTCGTCAGTACGTGCCGTCTCTGCGGAAAACGAGGGTCGTGCGGCCAAGGGTAACGCGAGTGCCGTCCCGCAGAGACACTCTCCTAATCGGTTGTCCCTCAACGAACGTACCGTTTGTGGAGCCAAGGTCGAGCAGGACGACGTCCCCGTCCTCGACCCGGATCTCGGCGTGATGCCGCGAGACTCCCTGATCGACCAACCTCAGGTCACAGTCCGTGCCGCGGCCAAGGATCGTGAGCGGCGAGGTGAGCGGGAAGGTGCGCTGCGTCGCGGCGCCTTGACCCGGTTCGGCGGTCGAGACGAGCAGCCTGGGATTGCCGGGATAGCCTTCCTGCGGCCTGGGGATGTCACTGACCGGGCGGCGGATCTCTCCGTCCTCGACGGTGGTGCCCCTGATCACGCCGGAACGGATGCGGAACGTACCGATGGTGAGGTCCGGCACGCCCTCGAAGCGGATCCTGACCGGGCCCACAAAGGAGTAGCCCTGCTCGCGCGCGTAGTCCCTTGCCAGGGTCGCGAGCTCGAGACCAAGGTTGTCGGCGTAGACATGCAGCCGGTCATAATCGGCCTGCGCGATCTCCGCGACGAAGTCGTTGGGCACAAGTGTCCGGCCCTGGGCTACGATCGCAGCCCGGTCGTCCATCTCACGCTGGACGGCCCCCGCCACTTCGGTCGGCTGCAGCTCGGATTTGAAGGCGCGTGCGAAGCCACCGTCATACATCTCCTGAAGCCGGTGCTCGAAGCGCTGCAGCACTCCCACCATGCACCTCCTGTCCCGTTCGCCTTCGATGGTATCGGCGGCGTGGCATAGCTCGGGGCGTGCTAACCTGCCAGTGCCCCGAGGGCGGGTGGCGGAACGGCAGACGCGCACGGTTCAGGTCCGTGTGTCCGAAAGGACGTGAGGGTTCAAATCCCTCCTCGCCCACCCAACTCCCCACCACTCGCCAGCGCTCGCGCCGAACTACCCCGAGTTCCCTGGCAGAATCATTATCGTGCCGGAACTTCCCGAGGTGGAGTCACTTGCGTCGGACCTGCGCGATCGCGCGGTTCGACGCGTGATAGATCGTGCCGATATAGCCGAGTTCTCCGTCCTCAAGACCTACGATCCACCGCTGACGGCGCTGCACGGAGGGACGCTTGAGGACGTGGCGAGGCACGGCAAGTTCCTCGACCTCGTCATTTCCGGCGCCGACGCCCCCAACGGGAAGCTGCACCTTATTACTCACCTCGCGCGTGGCGGCTGGCTTCGCTGGCGCGAGGAGATGCCGACCGCGCCAACCAGGCCGGGTAAGGGCCCGCTGGCGTTCCGGCTGAGATTCACTGACGGCGCGGGATTCGACCTGACCGAAGCAGGTACCCGTAAGCGCCTTGCGGTTTATCTGGTGAAGGACGCGATGGACGTGCCGGGAATCGCCTCCCTGGGCCCCGATCCGCTTGCGCCCGAGTTCACCAGCGAGGAACTCGGCAAGCTCCTTGCTGGCCGCCGCACTCAGATCAAGGGCGTGCTGCGCGACCAGAAGATCATCGCGGGCATCGGCAACGCGTACTCCGACGAGGTCCTGCACGCGGCGAAGATGTCGCCGTTCCGGCTCGCGTCGAGTCTGACTCCCGATGATGTGGCAGCGCTGCATGACGTGATAGTCGATACGCTCCGCTCCGCGGTCGGGCGATCGGAGGGCTTGGCCGCGTCCGAGCTGAAAAAGGAGAAGAAGGCAGGACTCGCCGTGCACGGCAGGGCCGGCGAGAAGTGCCCAGTGTGCGGCGACGTCATCCGCGAGGTCTCCTTCGCGGACTCGGCGCTGCAGTACTGCCCGACCTGCCAGACCGGCGGCAAGCCACTCGCCGACCGCCGCCTTTCCCGCCTGCTCAAGTAGCTGGTGCCGGCCTCGGCTAGTGGAAGATCTTGTCGAGCGAGTCGAACAGGTTCGTGTCGCAGCCGCCATCGACCACGACGCGGTGCACCGTGATCCCGAACCAGGTGCCTGTCACGAGGATCTTCCTGTTGCTTCGCAACAGCATCGGGCAGGCGATGCCCTTGGCGATCGGCGCGAACGGGTTCTTCTTCAGCTTGAGCAAGCCCGTGCATGCCGCCGCCGCCCTCGGCTGATTGCCGCCGGTCGGGTCGCAGGTCAGCCTCTCCGGCTTGCCGGTATTGCCGGTCTGGCCCTTCATCTGGAACTTCAGCGTCACCTTGGCTGGGTTGCCGTTGCCGCCATGCGTGTTCGAGCCGCCGGCGGCACTGCATCCGGTCACCGCTAGCACGGCCGTGATGACCCCCGTCATCAGGTAGCGCCTGGCCCGGCCAGCGGGCTTGCGTGCGTCCGGCTGGCGGCGTCCGCCGCGGGCACGAAAAGTCGCGATCTGGTGGCTCCCGTGGTTCCAATCCATAAATGCGATTGATATCACGACCATTGGACGCGCGCGTGGCGCTCTAGGTTCCGGGTCGGAGGCGGCATGTCAGGCTTGGCGGATGTGGAATCTGGTCGCTGACCTACGTGCCATCGCCGGGCCAGCGCATGTGCTCGTCGACCCGGACGTCGTGGCAGGTTACGCCACCGACTGGACCCGCCGCTATACGGGCTCAGCGTCCTGCGTCGTCAGCCCGGGAACCACGGCGCAGGTTGCCGAGGCAATCCAAGCGTGCGCAGGCTACGGCGCGCGCATCATTCCCCAGGGCGGGAAC
Organism: Streptosporangiaceae bacterium; assembly: GCA_036258115.1. Classification (GTDB taxonomy): domain Bacteria; phylum Actinomycetota; class Actinomycetes; order Streptosporangiales; family Streptosporangiaceae; genus Chersky-822. Next base: position 80,961 of record DATAEH010000234.1, on the reverse strand, counting down.
ACGGGCCTTGTCGGCGGCTCGATCCCGCCAGCCCGGTCAGATGGGGCGGACTCAGTCATTTTGTCTACCGGGCGGCTGACCGCACTGGGCCCGGTGGACCCGCGCTCACGACAGGTCACCGCCGGAGCCGGGGTCACCATCGCCCGGCTGGCCGGCCACGCGGCGGCGGCCAGGTTGCGCTATGGCGTCGATCTGGCATCGCGAGACTCCGCCACGGTCGGCGGCACCATCGCGACCAACGCGGGCGGGATCCACACGATCAGGTACGGACCCACCAGGTCCCAGGTAGCCGGGCTGATCGCCGTACTCGCCGACGGCAGAGTCGTCGGCAGCCTGTCCGGGCTCACCGCGGGCAGTACCGGCTTCGACCTCGCGCAGCTACTCGTTGGGAGCGAGGGCACGCTGGCGGTGATCACGGAGGCGAGGCTGGCGCTGCGGCCGCCGGATCCCGCAACGGCGGTGCTCATCGCGGGAACTACCGGGATCGCAGCGGCAACGGAGTTGCTCGCACATATAAGAGAGGTCATCCCCGACCTGCTGGCTGCCGAGTACATAGACGCCGCCGGCGTCGCGTTGGTGCGCGATGTGGCCGGGCTCGCACCACCGACCGCCGACCCGCACGAGGGTTACCTGCTTGTCGAGATCGCGGCAACGGCGGGCGTCCCCGATCCTGATGCTTACCTGCAGCGGCTGGACACGGTCGGGCTGCCGGCCGACACCGTCGTCGCGCTGGACGCGAACGCCATGGCGGCGCTGTGGTCCTACCGGGAACGGATCACCGAGGCGATCGCGACGATCGGAATACCGCACAAGGTCGATGTGGCGGTGCCGATCCCCGCGCTCGGTGCGTTCTGTGCCGACCTAGAAGGCGTCGTCCGCGACGCGGTTCGCGGGCATGGAAACTCTGAGCCGCGGCTAATCGTGTTCGGGCACCTAGGCGTCGGCAACCTTCACGTCAATGTGCTCGACCCGGACCCTGCCGACACCGGCGTGGACGAGGCCGTTGCCCGGCTGGCGGCCTCCCACGGCGGCTCGGTCGCGGCCGAGCACGGCGTCGGCAGGGCCAAGACCGGCTGGCTCGCCTTCTCCAACTCGGCCGCCGACGTAGACGCCATGCGGTCGATCAAAACGGCGCTCGATCCTGCGGGCCTGCTTAACCCCGGCGTCCTGTTCCCCCCGGAAATACAACAGCAACGTGCCACCACCCGCACTGTTTGAATATCGCTGGCACTTGGCTGTTGTTGGAATCAGGCCGCGGCCTGGGCCTTTACCGATCCGAAACCAGGATTAGATGTCACCATAGGGGCGTGTGGCGGAGGCAGGGCGCAGCGGGGCGGTCAGGTCGCGGGGCGGCGACCGGGCCTGATCAGGCCCAGTTGGAGGCCGCCGCACGCGCGGTGATCGAGTGCGCGCCGGGCCCGATCGTCGCGCTCGGCCGCGATCGCACCGTGGCCGTGTGGAATCCGGCCGCCGAGCGCATGTTCGGCTGGAGCGCCGCCGAGGTGCTCGGGCTCGAGCCGCCGATCATTCCGCGGGAACTGCGGGCCGAGCACAACGCTGTGCTCGAGCGGGTCGCCGCCGGAGGCCAGATCTCGCTGGCGACCAGGCGCATGTCGAAGGCGGGCGAGATGCTCGACCTGCGGCTGGACTTCGCAAGCCTGACCGACGCATCCGGTAAGCAGTTCGGCTGGATCATGCTCGCGCATCCCAGCGATGGCGACGGCGCCGTCCGGCACTACATGGCCGAACGGGCGCGGGTGGTGCGAAGGCTCGGCGATGTCGTCGCCGATATGAATGCCGAACTGGACCTGGAGGCGGTGCTTGACCGGATCGCAGCCAGCCTGCGCGAGCTGACCAGGGCTGACGCCGGCGGCTTCGTGCTGATTGAGGGCGAGCGGCTGCGGCTGGTGTCGATGGACGGATTGCCGGCCGAGCTGCGCGGCCGGACCGCCGACCTGCCGAGCAGCCTGGTCGGCGAGCTGATGCGGTCAGGCAACACCGTGCTGATGCGGACCGGGGAGTCCGGCCGCTTCGATGATCTGATCTGGTCGGCGCTCCCCGGCCTGCACACGATCACGCTGAGCCTGTCGCACGTGGCTGGGCGGCCGTACGGGGCGCTCTACGCGCTCTACAGCCGCCGCAAGGTCGGTCACGTCGATCTTGAGCTGCTCGAGCTGCTGGCGGGCCATGCCAGCGTCGCCTTGTCGAACGCGACCGCCTTCGCCGAGGTGGTCCGGCAGCGCGCGCATGAGCGGGCGGTTATCGACGGCAGCGCGGACGGCATTGCCGTGCTCGACCGCCAGGGTCTGGTCAGGCAGTGGAATCCGGCCGCGCACGCGCTCACCAGCGTTTCTGCGGCGCAGGCCGTCGGCAAGCTGCCCCCGTTCCCGCTGCCCGAACCCGGCGCGACACTGACCTGGCGGCTCAAGAATGAGCGCTGGATCAACGTGCTTTGCACGGTGCTCGAAGGCCGGGACGAGCAAGTGATCGACTTCCGCGATGTGACCGCCGCCAAGGAACTCGAGGAGGCCAAGGACCTGTTCCTGGCAACGACGAGTCACGAGCTGCGCACCCCCATAACGGTGGTCCAGGGATTCGCGAGCACGCTGGCGAACCGGTGGGACAAGCTCGTCGACAAGGACCGCCGCATGGCGGTGCAGACGATCGCCGAGCGCGCAGAGTCTCTGGCCAGGCTCGTCGATCAGCTTCTGCTCGGATCACGGGCCGGAGCGAACCGGCTGACGGTGACCAGCGAGCCGTTCGATCTGGCCGGGTTGCTGACCGACGTCGCAACCGTGTTCCGGCCGCTTTCTGATCGCCACACCTTGGTTGCGGTGGTGCCAGACGACCTGCCGGAGGCCGATGGCGACGCGGCCGCGACGGACAGCATCGTGAGCCAGCTGATTGAGAACGCGTTCAAGTACTCACCCGACGGCGGCACGGTGACCATCACGGCGGCTGACATTCCCGAGACCGGCGAGGTCGAGGTCACGGTGCGGGATGGGGGAATCGGGATCGCGCCGGCCGACGTCGAGCGGGTCTTCGAACGATTCGTGCAGGGCGAGGCCGGTGACCGGCGGCGTTTCGGCGGCATCGGGCTTGGCCTATATATCGTGCGTCAGCTTGCCAGGGCGCAAGGCGGTGAGGTGACGGCGGCTCCGGCGCCTGGCAGCGGGACGATCATGCGGCTCACCCTGCCGCGGGCCGCTGGAGCCTCCGCCGACGCTCCTCCGGCGGATGTGAGTGCCGACGGAACGTCCGATGACGTCGCCGGCCCAGCGGGTGCGCCCGCAGAGGCCGCCGAAGCGGCTCAGACCGCACCCCAAGAGTCCGCCGATGGTGGTGAGCTTGCGGCCCCCGACATGCACCCAGGCGACGCCACAGATTCCGGCGCGGAGACCGCCCCCGACGGCGATACGGCTCAGCCTGCCAGCGAAGCCGCAGCGTCCGGCCCGGAGGCTGCAGAGGAACCGGAGCCCGCGGAGTCGAGCGAGTCCGACGTCAAGCCGCTCGCGATCGGACGTCGGCTGCCGCCGGTGCTTGCACGGTTGCCAATTCCGCGAACGACCAGCGACCGCAGCGCTGGGCGCAAGACCTAATGCTGCATAGTGCAGAGCACGGTTCCGTGCCGGTCGCGTAACCGGCCGTTGCAGTATTAAGGCCAGGCGCGCTGTTCAGTCGTCCGGGTCGGGGGCGCTGATCCGCTTCTTCGTGATCGGGTCTCTGGGGACCTTCTCACCGCCTGAAGCGTCTATGTACCGGTCGATGATGCCGATGACATCCTCACCCTGCTCGACGATCTTGCCCCGGTCCAGCCAAATCACCCGGTTGCAGGTGTCCTCAACCTCCTCGAGGTCGTGGGCGACAAGGAACACTGTGCCGGCCTTCTTGCGAAGCTCGTCAATGCGGGCATGGCTCTTGACCCGGAACTCGGCATCGCCGGTGGCCAGTGCCTCGTCGATCAGCAGGATCTCGTAGTCCTTGGCAGCAGCGATCGCGAACCGGAGCCTCGATCCCATGCCGGATGAGTAGGTCTTCATGGGCAGGTTGATGAACTCGCCGACGCCAGAGAAGTCGACGATCTCGGCGTACTTGCTCTTGATCTCGGACTTGGTCATTCCCATCGCCAGACAGCCGAGGACGACATTCCGCTCGCCCGTCAGATCTTCCATCAGGGCCGCGTTCACGCCGAGCAGGGAGGCGTCGCAGATCGTGTACACCGTGCCGTGCTCGGGCGGCAGCAGCCCGGCGATCGCGCGCAGCAGCGTCGACTTGCCCGAGCCGTTCCTGCCGATGATTCCGATGGCATCGCCGCGGTAGGCGACGAACGACATGCCGCGGATCGCGTGCACCTCCCGGATCGCCGGCCTGGTCTTCCGGCCGATGATGCGGAACAACGCGGTCGACGCCGTGCCGCGATCGCCGCCCGCGCCATAGACGCGGTAAACGACGTGCAGCCCATCGACGATGACGGTGGGCTCGCCGGTGCTTCCGGCAGGGATGGCTGCTTCAGCCACGGGCGCGACCGTGTTCGCCTGCTTAGCCACGGCCGTAGTTCACCTCCTTCCGCCAGAAGTACCAGAAGCCGAGCAGCAGGGCGACGACCGCCCAACCGGCGGCGAATAGCCACAGGTGGCTGGAGATGAAGGTCGGATGGCAATATGCGCTGCCGTACAGGTTGAGCGGGTGATCTTGTGGGAGCTCATGCTGGACCTGTACTTGCGCCAGGTGCCACTGGGCAGGTGTCGCACCTGACGGTCTGGTCGGGTTCCCCGCCCAGGCGTAGCACTTGGCTGCGTCGAAGTGATGAGCGCCGAAGGCGCTTTCCCGTTGCGTCTTCAGCAACGACTGGCGGACCAAAGTGATGTAGATGGCGGCCGGGTTCAGCTGCACGAGCGTTGTAACCCAGGCGTGGTTCTGCGAGTGCTCGGCCACGAAAAGCTGGACGCTGTAGATGACGCCGGACAGGTATAGCCAGGTCCGCATCAGGAACGGCAGCAGCTGCGCGAAGTCGTTCACCCTGGCGCCCGTCCTGGCGGCGAACATGCCGATCCCCGCGTTGAACATCGTCAGCAGCAGCAGGGCCGGGACGACCAGGAGCCAGTCCCAGGTCAGCGGCTCACCCTTGGCGAGGATGATGACGAAGAGTACCGCCATCGACAGCAGCATCTGCTGTAGCTCGATCATCACGTAGGCGAGCGGCAGAGCGGCGCGCGGGAACTTCAGCGCCCGGATCAGCGGCAGGCTGTCGGTGATGACCTTCGAGGTCGAGATGAACGTCCGCTGGGTGAAGCTGAAGACGAAGACCCCGGTGACCAGGAAGGGCAGGTAGTCGGGCACGCCCCGGCTGACACCTTTGATGATCAAGCCGAAGATCAGGAAGTACACGCCGGCGTTGAGGAGCGGTGCGAGCACCTGCCAGAGCTGACCGAGCTTCGCCTCGGTGTACATGGCGACGTTGCGTGCGGTGGCGAAGCCCATAATGAAGCTCCACCTACGCCAGAGCTCCCTGAGATAGATGCCGATGGTCGGTCGCTGGGCGCTGGGACGCAGGCCGTATTCGGCTGCCAGGGCTGCTAGTGAGCCGTCGGGCTGCTCGGTCGCTGCCTCGGTTATCACGGCGCCGACTGTACCCGAGGAGCACTGGCGCCGCCCCGCCGTGGACGGTTGCGACCGCTTACGGCGCGCCGCGGACACGCTGTCACCGATAGCCACTATTTGATAACGATCGAGTAACGCAAACAACCATTCAATATTGGGTCAGTGTGCCGCAATGCCTTGCTGGCTTGGCACAAGTGCGTTCCTGGGTTGCCCGAGGTAGGTCACGGAAGCGCTTATTGTGATCAGCGCCTCGTTTCCGGTCGGTTTCCGCCTGTACGAGGCCGGGCATCGAACATCCGCAGTGCGGAAAGAGCCGCGCCACGATGCCGGGCGAGGTGGCCAGGGAGGTGAGGACTTCGAGCATCGTCCACCTGCCGTGTGCCCCGGCAAGCGTTGCTCTCGCGCGCAGGGCGCTGTCCGACGATCTCCGCGCCGCCGGGGTCTTCGATAGCGCCGTCAGGGACGCAGTGCTTGTCATCAGCGAACTGCTCAGCAACGCGATCCTGCATGCGTATCCGTTGCCCGGTGAGCGGCTGCAGGTGGCGTGGGCCGTGGACGGAAGCTCAGTCGAGGTCGCGGTCAGCGACGGCGGCAGCGCGACGGTCCCGCACGCCGGTCATCCCTCGCCCTCCTCGGTCAGCGGCCGAGGGCTGAGCATCGTCGAGCATCTCTGCCAGACCTGGGGTATACGAGCCGATGACGTCGGGTTGACGGTCTGGGCCGTGGTCTCCGCGCCGCGTCACAACGGCTCAGGTGCAACGGCCGCCGTGTCAGCACCGCACTCTCAGTCCGGAAATGGTGACGCGGGCTCGTCGTGGCGTCATCCCGGCTCGGTCGCCGGCTTCCCCAAGACCGCTCCCTAGCCAGCGCCGCAATCGGCGACTTGGCGCCGCCTCACGCGCCTTGGAGTAATCCGGCACGGATTGGTGATACTCCCAACAGGGGTCGCCGTGCGGGGGTATGGCGAGGAATCGCGGGGGAATCGTGAGCCACAGCATTGGTGCTGACAGTGAAGTTGGCTGCCTCAGGACAGTGCTGGTTCATCGGCCCGGACTCGAGCTTCGGCGGATCACGCCGAGAACCAAGGGCCGACTGGGGTTCGACTGCCAGCCGTGGGTGGCCAGGGCGCAGCAAGAACACGATGTCCTGACCGACGTGCTGCGGGACCGTGGCGCGGAGGTCCTCTACGTCACCGAGCTGCTGCAGGATGTGCTCGTCTACGCCTCAGCACGAGACGAGGCGATCGCGTCGGTCCTCGCCGAGGCCGAACTCGGCGACATCCTCGGCGACCGCGTCCGCGAGCACCTGGAGTCGCTGCCGCCGGAAGATCTGGCGGCGGTCCTGATCGCGGGGCTCACGCCCGGCGAGGTCAGGTCAGGCCGCGGGCTGGTCTACGAGCTGCTGGACGCGCACGACTTCGTGATCGATCCGCTGCCGAGCCTGGTCTTCACCAGGAACGCGAGCACCTGGATCGGTGATCAGCCGGTCATCGCCAGCATGCCGGGCCCGCGGCGCAGAGAGACGGCGCTGATGGGGGTGATCTACGGTCATCACCCCAGGTTCGGCCAGCGGAGCGGGCGATATGTCCCGGGCCGCAAACATCTCGATGGTGGCGACGTGCTGTTGCTCGGGCCGGGCGTCGTCGCGGTCGGCGTCGGCGTGCGCACCTCGCCAGCCAGCGCGGAACGGCTGGCCAAGCACCTGTTCGACACCGGGGTGGCGCACACCGTGCTGGCCGTGCCTATGCACCAGCGCGGTGAGGGCGGTCACCTGGACCTGTTGTGCACCGTCATCGACACCGGTGTCGTGATCATGATTCCCGCCCTCGCCTTCACCATGACGGCGCTCACTCTCACCGCGAACTGCGGCGAGCTGCGGATCTCGCGTCCTCAGCCGTTCCTCGAGGCAGCCGCGCGGGCAATCGGCATCGAGCGGCTCACGGTGATCGACACGGGCCTCGACTCACATTCGAGCCGGGCAAGCCAGTGGGACGACGGCGGCAATGCGCTTGCTATCGGCCCACGTGCGGCGGTCTGCAACGAGCGGAACGTCGAGACCAACGCCAGGCTGGAGGCTGCCGGGTTCGAGGTCATCGCGGTGCCCGGCAACGAACTTGGCGCGATTCGTGGTGGTCCGCGAGGTTTGTGCGCCCCGATTCACCGAGATCCGGTGCCGTCGCAGGCACCCGTCGAGACGACGGGTGATCGCGACCAGCTGGTTTCGGAGGAGCCGGTGGCCGTGGAGCTTGCCGGAGCGCCGCAGCTGGCTGGCGCGGTTGCCAGCGCGCGCGTGCCGGAACCTGGCGAGCCCGCAAGCGGGCACTTGCGCAGGATCGGCGAACTTACCAGAACGCCCTTATCCGCCGCGTCACGCCAGCCGGGGCGGGCGTCGCGGCCTGTCAGATGGCCAGCTACCCGGGCTAGTTCTCTCTGCTGCGCCGCGAGGACCAGCGCCCGATGCGGAAGAGCCCGAAGCCAAGCAGCACGACGACGACAACCCAGAAGCCGAGGAATAGCAGGTGCAGGAGGTGCCAGAACAGCACCCACGCCACCACTAGGGCCACGACCGCCGCGATGATGAACAAGATGATGCGCGCCATGCCTCCAGAGTACGCGGAACTCGGCAAAGTGGCGGTCCGGCATCCGGCTTAACAGCTCAAACCATCCCGCTTTGCCAAACCTTTGTGAGAACTTCCTTCTCCCGCGAGACGTCAGTCGCAGAAGGTGGTTTCGCGCTCGGCGTACCCGTTATGGTGCATCTTTGCCGGGTGGTGGATCGCAGCGCGGACGAGTAATGTGCGGGAGGTGGAGCTAAAGGTCACATGCCGGCAGCAGGGGGAATACGTCGTCATGTCGGTCCAGGGCGAGATCGACCTCTACACGGTTCCGCGGCTGCAGCGCGAGCTTGCTGGGGTGCTCGCCGCCGGCGGCCCGGTTCGCTTGGTCGTTGACCTGTCGGGAGTCGACTTCTGCGACTCAACCGGAGTCAATGTGCTCCTGGCCGCGCACCGGCAGGCTAAGGACGCTGGCGGCGATCTTGAGCTGGCCGCCCCGCGACCGGCGGTGCGGAAGATTTTGCAGGTGACGGGACTGGAAGCCGTGTTCACCGTGACCGACAATCCGGCACAGGCGGTCGGCAGCTAGTTCCGCGCGGGCAGTCCCAAGCTCATCGCGCCACTAAGATCGCACCTATGTCGCCAGGCGGCGACCTGGCCGTCGTCATCCCTGCCAGGAACGAATCCGACCGGATCGGCGCGACCGTTAAGGCTGCGGCGCAGATCCCAGGTGTGGACATCCTCGTAGTCGTCGACGATGGGTCCTGCGACGGGACCGGCGCGGAGGCGGCACTGGCAGGCGCGACCGTCGTGCGCCATGCCCGCACCAGAGGGAAGGCGGCCGCGCTGGAGACAGGTGCGGAATCGGTACGGCTGATCGAGTCCGAGCGCGGCACCGCCGAGCCTCATCACCTGCTGTTTCTCGACGCCGACCTGGCTGAGACCGCCGTGCACGCTGGCCCGCTTGTCGAGCCCGTCATCGCGGGCCGCGCCGACATGACGATCGCTGTCTTCGCGACAAGGGTCAAGCGCGGCGGCCACGGCCTCGTCGTCGGCCTGTCGGGGGCGGGCATCGAGCGCGCGACAGGCTGGCGCCCTGCTGAGCCGCTCAACGGGCAGCGCTGCCTGACCAGGGACGCGTTCGAGGCAGCCCGGCCGCTCGCGCCCGGCTGGGGCGCAGAAACCGGCCTGACCATCGACCTGCTGCGCAAGGGCATGCGGATCCAGGAAGTGCAGGTGCCACTCGCGCACCGGGCGACGGGCACCGACTTCGGCTCGCAGGTGCATCGGGCGAGGCAACTGGCCGGAGTCGCGCGTGCTGTAGTTGCGCGGCGCGTTTGGCTGCAGGCAGCTTTCAAGCCGGACGCTGAGGTGACCAGGCGGGCGGACATCGCGTGACCAACCGATCAGCAAGGTATGCCTACCTCGGGCCGCGCGGGACGTTCTGCGAGCAGGCAGTCAGCGCGCTGCATCCGGACGAGCGGTACAAGGCGATCGGGTGCACGTCGATAGAGGCCACGCTCGACGCGGTGCACGCGGGCAGCGCCGATCGCGCGCTCGTGCCGATCGAGAGTTCGGTTGAGGGCGGCGTGAACGCGACCCTGGACGAACTCGCCACCGGCCCGCAGCTGCTGATCACCGCCGAGGTCATCGTCCCGGTCGAGTTCGCGCTGCTGGTCAGGCCGGGCACCGGGCTGGCGGACATCAAGCTCGTCGGCGGGCATCCTGTGGCGCAGCCGCAGTGCCGCCAGTGGCTAGCCAAAAACCTGCCCGACGCGCACTGGCGGCCAACGCTGTCTAACGGCGAAGCCGCGCAACAGGTCGCGGACTCCCAGCTCGACGCAGCCCTGGCCGGCAGCTTCGCCGCGAGGTACTACCAGCTTGCCGTGCTGGCCGACGGTGTTCACGACAACGCCGCAGCAGTCACGAGGTTTGTCGAGGTGGGCCAGCCTGGACCGCTGCCCGCCGCGACCGGGCACGACAGGACCTCGGTGATCGCGTTCCTGGCCGATGACCACCCTGGCGCGCTGATGGACATACTGAGCCAGTTCGCCGTGCGCGGGGTCAACCTGAGCCGGATCGAGTCCAGGCCGACCGGCGAGGGGATCGGCAGGTACTGCTTCTTCATCGACTGCGAGGGTCACGTGACGGCGCCGCGGGTCGGCGAGGCGCTGATGGGCCTGCGCAGGACCTGCAGCGCGGTGCGGTTCCTCGGCAGCTATCCGATGGCTAGCGCCACGCCGGCCGATCCCGGGCAGGTCGCGGGCGAACGAGCGCTTGCCGATCGCAGCGACACATCATTCACCAACGCCGCGGCGTGGCTGGAGCGGGTCAGGAACGGCACCCTGTTAACACCCGAGCAGCCCTGGCTGGCGTAACGGGCGCACGCCAGGTCCTGGCTGACTGGACTGGATGCCAAGCGTCCTAAAGGTAGGGCCCCGACGCACGCTGCTGCTGTTGCTGCTGGGCCGCGTCCTCGGGCGAGGGCATCATCCCCGGCGGAAGCGCCCTGCGCATCTGCTCCAGCTGCGCTCGCGCCGCCATCTGCTGGGCGAACAATGTCGTCTGGATCCCGTGGAACAGGCCCTCCAGCCAACCGACAAGCTGCGCCTGGGCAACTCTCAGCTCGGCTTCGCTGGGGACATCATCCTCGGCGAACGGCAGCGAGAGCCGCTCGAGTTCGTCGACTAGCTCGGGTGCCAGGCCGTCCTCGAGCTCCTTGATCGAACTGGTGTGAATCTCCTTGAGCCGCTGCCTGCTCTTCTCGTCAAGCGGGGCTGCCCTGACCTCTTCGAGCAGCTGGCGGATCATGCTGCCAACCCGCATTACCTTCGCGGGCTGCTCGACCATCTCCGTCACGGGGCGTTCGCGGCTTGCGTCAGCGGCGTCAGTTTCCTCCGCAACGCCGTCGGGGCCGACCACCACGATCTTGCCGAACTGCTCGGGGCCGGGCTCGCTGTGCTCAGTCATCCCACTAGTCTGTCGATGACAGCTTCCGGGCGTAGCACCGGGGCGGACAGTTATCGCACGAGCTCGGAATTCGTGCCGCCAACTTATCTCGTTGCGAGAATGTTATTGATAACGTTATTGACGTGGCTGTGAAGACCATCAGCATAAGCATGGACGAGCGGACATACCGGCAGGCAAAGGCGGCCGCCGAGCTCGCCGGGCTGCCGATGTCCGCGTGGATGTCCAGGTCGGCCAAGGAGAAAGTGCAGCGCGATGCCGCTGCGACGGTAGCCGAGCTCGACCGCGGCACGGGGCACGCTTGGGCAGCCTGGGCTGAGGCCAGTGAGCAAGACTTTCCTAACCCGGAGGCGGGGAAGGGCGCCGCGTGAATCGCGGTGACGTATACGCACATAAAGGTCTCGGACGGTCAGGGTATGTCGTCATCGTCAGCAATGACGGGTTCAGTGCGATCACTGGCCACCCTGTCGTGGTCAGGGTCAGTGATCGGCCCGATCTGACTGAAACCCCGTACGTCGTGGCACTGACCAGCAAGGATCAGGTCAGCGGTCATCTTGAGTCGTACTCGGTGGTCCGGCTGCGCCGCGATCGCCTGGGTCCTGACCCGATTGGCCGCGTCTCCGCGGACACTCTTCGCAAGCTGGACGACTCGCTAGCGCTCCTCTTCGATTATGGCGGCTAGCAAATCTGGCAGCGATGAGCGGGACGGCGTCTCGCTTACCAATCTTGACCAGCCGCTGTTTCCCGACGCCGCCGCCACCAAGCGCGACCTCGTCGACTACCTCGACGCGATGTCCGGGCCGCTCGTCGCCGCGCTCCAGGATCGCCCCCTGTCCGTGATCAGGGTGCTGCGCGGCCAGGATCCGTTCATGCAGAAGAACCTGCCCAAATACGCCCCGTCGTGGATCCGCAGCGTCGGGCAGTGGGCGCAGTCGGCAGGCCGTCAGGTGACATATGCGCTCTGCGACGACCGCCGCACGCTGCTGTGGTTCGCCAACCAGCGAGCCGTCGAGTACCACCCCGCGCTGATTCGCACCGAGCGCTGGGACCGGCAGACCCATCTCATCCTCGACATCGACCCACCCGCGGCTGACGGCTCGTTTGAGCTCGCAGTCCGGGCCGCCTACCTGGTCCGCCAGGCGCTGGCGGACTCTGGGCTGGTTGGCGCGGTGAAGACGAGCGGTGCCAAGGGCGTGCACGTGATTGTCCCGCTGGATGACAAACCACAGATCGAGGACGTGGCCGCGGCTACCCGCGCGCTAGCCGGGAGGGCAGAACGGCTCGATCCCGACCTGGCGACGACGGCGTTCATCAAGGAAGACCGCCAGGGCAAAGTGTTCATCGATTCCACGAGAGCGGGCGGCGCAACCGTCGTCGCGGCCTACAGCCCCCGGATCAGGCCCGGCGCGCCGGTGTCGTTCCCCGTGCGATGGGAGCAACTCGGGGATGTGACGCCCGCCGATTTCACCCTGCACAACGCGGCCGAACTGGCGGGCGGGCGGGATCTGTGGGCTGAGTTGCTGCCGGCGCCGCAGTCGCTGTCGGCAGAACTGATCGCTGAGGGTCACTCCATCCCCATCGCGCGGGTCCAAGCGATGCATGAGGGCAAGCGGCGTAAGCGCGCCCAGAGCAAGAGCGAGGAGCAGGCCTAAGTGCCGCTGATCTCCCGCGACGACAGCGTGCTCATCGTAGTCGACCTGCAGCCGAGATTCTGGGGCGACCGCCTGGACGCCGCTGACGCTGCCGAAGCCGTGGCGGCGGCCAGCCGTGCTTCTTGGCTGGCGGCCACGGCAACGGCACTTGGCATCCCTGCGGTGGTCACCGAGGAGGACAGGCAGGGCAACGGGCCTACTGACGCATCGGTGCTGGCAGCCCTGGCGTCCGGTACGCCGGTCTTCGCCAAGCCCGTCTTCGGGCTGGCCGACTGCCCGGACATCATGCAGGCGGTGCAATCGACTGGGCGCCGGACGGCCGTTCTTATCGGATTCGAGACTGACGTATGCGTGACGCACTCAGCCGCCGGGCTGGCTGATGCCGGCTACCGGGTAGTCGTGACCGAAGACGCTGTGTTCTCGCCGTGCGGGGCCCACGCTCCCGGCCTGGAGCGGCTGCGCGGCCTGGGCTTCGAACTGCTCCGCTGCAAGAGCATCTACTACGACTGGATCCGGACGCTCGAGGCGGCGCGGGCGTTTCAGGTCGAGCATCCGGATCTATCGCAGCCGCCCGGATTCTCGCTCTGAGCGACCTCGGCGAGCCTGGGTTTGCGCCCAGATCCTGGCAACTGACCTGCGATACAACAGCGATGTGACGTCGACCGTCCTGGTTGAACATTGATGGGCCGTCGGTGTTCAATCGCCGGCGCCGGCGCAAGGACCGCCGAGCCAGCTGCTTAGCGGTAGCCGGGGCGGTGGTGGCCGAGGATCTTCATGTCGTCGCGCCGGTGCACCGGCGCGAGCCAGGTTTCCGGGCACCCTGAATGACCGCACCGAACGATAATGTGCCCGCCGCGAGCTTTCCGGGCAGGCGGGCAGTCGCAGGGCTCCCAGTCGATTGTGACTAGGCCCGGCCCCCACCGGTGGCGGGCCCGGCACTGTTCTGGAATGAGCGGAAGTCCAACCTGCTCCACGCGAGTATTCAAACATACTGCCGAGACAACGCGCCGACCGTCGGTGCAGCGCCCGGGGCCGGCGGCGCCTCCTGAGGGCAACTGCTCAGGAGGGGTCGAAGATCTTTCCTGGGTTGAGGATGTTGTGGGGGTCGAGCGCCTGCTTGACCGCGCGATGCATCTCCATGACCGCCGGCGACAGTTCCTCGCTCAGGCCGCGTCGTTTGAGCAGGCCGACGCCGTGCTCGCCGGTGACCGTGCCGCCGAGCGCGATGGCGTCGGCGACGATCTCATCGAATGCGAGCTCGGTTCTGTGCCGCTCGTCGTCGTCCCCGGTCTGCGCGATCAGCAGCGGATGCAGGTTCCCGTCGCCGGCGTGCGCGACGTTGGCGATCTTGACGCCATGCCGCTCCGCGGCAGCCTCGATCCTGGTAAGCATTTCCGGTACCTGGGCCTTGGGCACGCAGACGTCCTCGGTGACCACCGGCCCGAGGCGCTCGAGCGCCGGATAAGCGAGGCGCCGCGCGGCGAACATCGCATCGGCCTCGGCATCGTCCCTGGACGCGGCCGCGAATGTCGCGCCGGAGGTTGTGAAGCACTCGACCATCGCAGCGGCCTGGGCATCGCCAGCCCCGCCAGGGTCGTCGACCCGGCCGAGCAAAATGACCTCGGCATCCACCGACAGGCCCATGTTCTTCCACGCGTCGACCGCTGCCAGGCAGTGGCGGTCAATGAGTTCCAGGGCCGACGGGGTGAGCCCGGCGTCGGCCACGGCGCGAACGGCGTTGCCCGCGTCGATGATGGAGCCGAAGAAGCCAACGATCGACCGCGCCGGCGGCGGCAGAGGGCGCAGCCGCACGGTCACCTCGGTCACCACCCCCAGCGTGCCCTCGGCGCCAACCACCAGACCGACCAGGTCGTAACCGGCGACGCCCTTGGCCGTCCGGTGGCCGATCCGCACGATCTCCCCTGTGCCGGTGACCATCTCGAGCGCCAGGACGTAGTCGCGGGTCACGCCGTATTTGACGCAGCAGATGCCGCCCGCATTGGTCGCTACGTTCCCGCCGATGGTCGACCATGGCGAGCTAGCCGGGTCCGGCGGATACCACAGGCCGCAATCGGCAACGATGCGCCGCAGGTCGTCATTCACCACTCCGGCCTGCACGACAGCGAGCCGCTCCATCGGGTCGACGCGCAGTACCTGGTTCATTCTGTCCAGCGCGATCACGATGCCGCCGTCGATCGCGTTCGCCCCGCCCGACAGCCCGGTACCGGCGCCGCGCGTGACCAGCGGTACGCGGTACCTGATGCAGGCCCGGACGATCTCGGCGACCTCCTCTGTCGACTCGGCACGTATCACAGCGATCGGCTTGCCCGCCGGCGCTCCCTCGCCCTGGTCCTTGGACAGGCCCAGCATCACGTCCGGATCTGTGACGATGCGATGTTCGGGCACATGGGAGCCGATCTCGTCGAGGATGGTCATCCGGTCTCCCGTGGTTGCGGTCATCGCACCTGCCGATGCACCGATCGAAGCATCACGTCGGGCGGCTGTCACGTCGGCCAGGTGTCACGTCGACCGCCGGTCTAGCCTTACCGCACTGAAATGGAACACCCAAGTGCCGTCATCCGCACTGTTTGACCGTCGTCGGCACGTAGCTGTCGTAGATGCGCTCGGTCTTTCAGCGTCGTCGGCACGTAGCTGTCGTAAGAATCGCCGAGGGCCGCGAGACGCGAGAGCAGGCCCTCCTGAGACCGGGCCCGTTGTCTGGCACGAGGACTAGTCTGGCTATCTTCAGGTCATTTCCAGCGAGGGTAGATCGGATGCTAAGCCGCACGGGCACGCAACCGAATAGCGGGCAATGGCCACTTCCCGTGGCCTGCCGGGGCGCGACGTGAGATTGTTCGCGTCATCGATGGCGAGCCCGTGGGAGGGCATGTGAGCGAGCCAGGACCGCATACTGCCGAGAACAAGGAGCAACAACAGCAGGCGCCCGAAGCGCCGCCGCGGCACGCGGAAGTGTTCGCTCCGTGGAGCCGCACATTCCTGCGGAACGCCGCTCTGTGGCTGATGCTCGCCATCGTCGGCGGCATCGTCTTCGGAGGAATAACCGATTCGCTGCTGCACCGGCTCGGACCGTTCATCCAGATCATCATCTTCTCGCTGTTCTTGTCATTCGCCATCGAGCCGGCCGTCAGCTACCTAGCCAGCCGAGGGTGGCGCCGCGGGCTCGCAACGGGCCTGGTGTTCGTGCTGGTGATCCTCGGGATCGCGGGACTGGTAGCCCTGCTCATCCCGGCGATCATCACCGGCACCCACGACCTCCTCCGGGCGCTGCCAGACCTGGTGCAGAACCTCTCGAGGTACCTGAAGCCGCTGGGGATCCAGCTCGACGCGGCTCACATCGAGGAACAGGTACGCAAGTACGGCAGCAAGCTGCTGGCAGGAGCCGGCAGCTTGCTCGGCGGCGTCTTGAACGTCGCGACGGGCATCGTCGGCGGGGTGTTCCAGGCGCTCACGATCGGCCTGTTCACCTTCTACATGGTCGCCAGGGGACCGCAGATGCGCCGGGCCGTGCTGTCCCGGTTCAACCCGGAGCGGCAGCGGCAGATCCTGTTCATCTGGGAACGAGCGATCGAGCAGACCGGCGGATACTTCTACTCCAGGCTGCTCCTCGCCATCATCAACGGCCTGCTGATGTACGCGGTGCTGCGGTGGCGAGGCGTTCCGTTCGCCGCTCCGCTGGCCTTGTTCGAGGGATTCACCGCCGAGTTCATCCCGATCATCGGCACCTACATCGCGGGCGCAGTTCCCGCGATAGTCGCCTTGCTCTATGACCCGGTCGACGCTCTGATCGTCGTGATCTGGATCCTGCTCTACCAGCAGATCGAGAACTACCTGCTCAGTCCGCGATTGACCGCGAGAACAATGGACCTGTCGGCACCTATCGCGCTCGCTGCTGCGCTCATAGGAGGCCTGCTCGGCGGGATCTTGTTCGCGTTCCTGGCTTTGCCCGTCGCGGGCGTGATCCAGGCGGGGCTCAGGGCCTACGGAAGGTACTACGAGGTCGTCGAGGGCGGCCCGGTATCGGGACCTGGCCCGCCCGGGGCGGGAACTCGACCCACCCGCGAAGGCCGCCGACGAAGGCTCGGCCGGAAAGGATCGGGTAGTCACCCGCCGGAGAACGAGGAGCCTCCCGCCGGCTGAAACCTCCAGGGGCCCTGCGCTGAACCGTTCCGCACGTCGCCTCCCGAAACTGGCCCACAAGATCAGTTGACGTCGGCCTGAGCTCCCGGCAGGGTCGTGGCGTGGATGGTGCGGCGCTTGACGCTCTCATCACCCGGATGCTGTCGGGGTCTCGCTTCGACTACCGGGTAGCCGTCGACGACGCCGAACGCCAGGCCGCGTACCGGCTGCGCGGTAATGCCGTGCTCGACAGCGGATGGTCCACGGCCGTCGATATTCCTGACGGGATGGAACGCGATGAGTACGACGACCGCGCCATTCACGTGATCGGGTGGGATGGAGACGTCGCAATGAGCACAGGCCGGGTGGTGCTCCCTCCCGGATTGCCTACAGAGGAGGTTTGCGGGCTCGTTGTCGAGCCACGTGGCTCGGTCGTCGACGTAGGCCGCATGTGCGTGGCGCGCACCCATCAGAATCTGGAACACGACGCGTTTATCGGCCTGATGTGCCGCCTGTACCTCGAGATGCGTGAGCACGGCTTCTTCGTCGCTTGCGGAATGATGTCGGCGCCGGCCCGGGCCCTGATGGGCATTCTGGGCCTCCGACTAGAGCTGCTTCGTCAGTCGATGGACCGTGAGCCTCAGACAGCAGGCGAGTCGCGCTTGTCAGGCTGAATCGCACCGGTGCGCGCAAGTCGTTCCAGTACCTCTGCTCTGGCCACAACGACCTCGCCCGCGCGATTGACTGCATCGCGGGCGGGCTGATGCGCTGGCCAGCAGGCGGCTCACCCAGCGAGGGTGATGCCTGTTTCCGCCGAACCGCGATGGACTTCCGGCATGTCCTCCCGGAGCCCGAAGCGGTGCTGCGCAATGCTTGGGGCGCAGCACCGGCAAGGCCGGACGACAGGGAGCGCGTAGCTAATTGCCGAATCCCGCTGACGAGCCTACGCAGCACGGCGCGACCATCAGCTTGCGCCAACTTGGACGTGCCCTGTTCCGCCCGAACAGCTACGGGTTCGTCCTGGTGCTCGTGGTTGTGACCTACGTCGTCTCGATCTCCGTGACCGAGGCCAAAGCGGCCTCGATTGTCCTGACCGTTCAGCTGGCAACGGTGTGGCTCGCGCTGCGCACCTCCGAGGCAGGCAGGCCGGTCAGGACCGTCGCTGACGTAGTGCTATGCCTGACAGCGATCGTCGCTGTCGGGAGCTTCTTCGTGCACAGCTCGGGTGCCCAGCTCGGTGCTATTTTCAGCATCACATGCCTGCTTTACCTGGTCGCACCGTTCGTTATCGTGCGCCATCTGCTGTACCGGCAGCAGGTTGACAGGCAGACGTTGCTCGGTGCCGTCGCCGCCTACTTGCTGTTCGGGATGTTCTTCGCCTTCGCCTACCGGGCGGCAGGCGAGCTCGGCAGTGTGCCGTTCTTCGGTTCAGCCGGTCCTGGGACGCTCAGCCAGGACCTCTTCTTCAGCTTCGTGACGATGACGACCGTCGGGTACGGGAACCTGGTGCCCGCGGCTAATCCAGGACAGGTGCTCGCAGTCGTGGAGGCCGTGACCGGACAGTTGTTCCTCGTGGTCGCCGTCGGCAAAGTCGTCAGCACGATGACGCCGAGGCGCCGCAGGCGGCCCGATTCCGAATGACCGGTGCAGCGCGGCCAATGCCGGCGTGGCGGCCGTCCGTCATCTCGCATAGATCGCGTGACCAGCTTGTGCGATGCTCCTGCGATGACGCCACGATGGACAACATTCGATTGCTACGGAACGCTGGTCGACTGGAATTCAGGTATCTCGGGCGAACTTGATCGCCTGTTCGGAGCATCGCGAGGCGGCCAATTGCTGGCCCGCTATCACATCATTGAGCCCCGCGTTCAGAGCGAGCATCCAGACTGGCGTTACCGGGCCGTCATGGCGGCCGTCCTCGCAGAACTCGCCGCCGAGCAGGGGCTTGATCTCCCGGAGGCCGAGAGTGACGCGCTCGGCCGCTCGCTTCCGGGCTGGCCGGTGTTCCCCGAGGTACGCACGGCACTGTCCGAGGCGCAGCGGCGCGGCTGGCAACTGGTTGCCCTGTCGAACACCGACCGGGACTTCATCGACGCATCCCTCCAGGCCATCGGAGTCCCTTTCGAGCGGGCGATTGTCGCCTCGGAGGTCGGCTCGTACAAGCCCGCTCATGGCCACTGGGGGGCCTTCTACGAGTCGACAGGCGCGGACCGGTCCCGGCACGTCCATGTAGCGCAGAGCTATTTCCACGACATCGTGCCCGCCCGCGACCTGGGCATTCCCTCGATCTGGATCAACCGTCTCGACGAGCGCGCCGACCGTGAGCCCACCCGGGAGCTTCCTGACCTGACTGGGCTCGCTGACGTGCTCGACGAGATCGTCCCGCCTGACGCACCTGGTGCCGCGATCTGAGGCCATCCCCGGCTCGGCTACTGGGATCACCCAGGCATACGGGAGGCGGGAGCCGGCGCGTGAACGAGGACCCAGTAGATTCATCAATGTAGTTTGATGTATATTGCTGAAGTGGCGTCATCGGCTTTGTCTGCACCGCCATCCTTCGTGCGGCTGGCTGGTCATCCGCTTCGCTGGCGGCTGATGGGCGAGCTCGCGCGCAGCGATAGGCGTGTGCGAGAACTGGTCGGCTTGCTCGACGAGCCCCAGAACCTTGTGTCCTATCACCTTGGCAGGCTGCGCTCTGCCGGTCTGGTAGGTGCGCGCAAGAGCGCCTTCGATGCCCGGGATGCCTACTATCACCTGGACCTGGCGAACACCGCAGACGCGCTTTCCGCGGCCGGGCTGGCGCTGCATCCCGGTCTACGCCTCGCGAACACGCCGCCGGTCGCGCCCGAGCGGGCGTGCCGGGTGATGTTCATGTGTACGGGAAACAGCGCGCGCTCACCGGTCGCGGAGGCATTGCTTCGGCAGCGGGCAGATCAGATCGAGGTAGTCAGCGCGGGTAGCCGTCCGAAGCCCCTGCATCCGAACGCGGTGCGGGTGCTGCGCGAGTACAAGATCGAGATGACCGACCGACCGCCGCAGCACCTGAGCGTTTTTGAGCACGATCCCTTCGACTACGTCATCACGTTGTGCGACCGCGTCCGTGAGGTGTGCCCGGACTTCCCGGGCCCGGCCGAGCAGGTGCACTGGAGCGTTCCCGATCCCGCCGCGGTCGGCCAGGACGACGAGGACACGTACCCGGCCTTCCAGCAAATGGCGGCCGAGCTGCAGACACGCATCGGTTTCCTGCTGGCAGCTATCAGCGAGGCATCAGATCACGCATCAGTTCAGGAGGAGAGATGACCAGTCCAGAGCAGATGGTCAATGTGCGGTACATGGTCGACGACGTCAAGGCGGCCGTGGACTTCTATACCGGCCATCTGGGATTCACGGTGCGCACCAATGCCGCGCCTGCATTCGCCGACGTGACCAGGGGCAATCTCCGGTTGCTACTTGCTGGTCCGAAGAGCTCGGCAGGGCGCCCGATGCCCGATGGCCGCAGGCCGGAGCCCGGCGGCTGGAACCGCATCCACTTCATCGTGCCCGACCTTCCCGCCGAAGTGGCGCGCCTGCGCGACGAAGGCGTCAGTTTCCGCAATGAGATCGTCACCGGCCCTGGCGGGAAGCAGATCCTGATCGAGGATCCGGCTGGGAATGTGGTCGAGCTATTCGAGCCCGCGTCGAGTATGTCGGCCCGCCCGTGATCCTGGACGCAGGCTGCGGAGAATCTTGTGCCTCACGCCGCCGATGACGGCGGTGCGAACGAACACGTGCCGCTGTCCACGATCTTGCGTGAATGGGGGCGCATCGGCTGCATCGGCTTCGGCGGGCCGCCCACCCACATCAAATTGCTGCGCGAATTGTGCGTCGAGCAGCGCGGCTGGATCAGCGGGCAGGACTTCGAGGATGCGATCGCTGCCTGCAACCTGCTGCCAGGTCCGGCTTCCACCCAGCTGGCGATCTTCTGCGCATGGAGGCTGCGCGGCCGGGTTGGCGCGCTCATCGGCGGTATCGCGTTCATCGTCCCTGGCCTGGTCGTCATCCTGGCGCTGGCGGCCTTGTTCTTGGGAACGTCCCCGCCTTTGTGGGTTCTGGGCGCAGGTGCGGGGGCAGGCGCAGCGGTCCCGGCTGTCGCCATCCAGGCGGCCGCGAGCCTGACCGGGCCGAGCAGGCAGCGGCGCAAGAACACGATCCGCTGGATTTGTTATCTGCTGGCGGGCGCCGCCGCTGCAGCGTCGCTTGGCCCATGGCTTGTCCTCGTACTGCTGGGTTGCGGCCTGGTGGAACTAACCATTCAGCTCACTGCTGGGCACCGAGCCGACGGCACGATCCAGGGCCTGATATCCGCTCCCATGCTCGCGGCCGGGGCGATCAGTGGCGGGGTCCTGCTGTCGGTGGCATGGGTCGCGTTCAAGGTCGGCGCGCTGTCGTACGGCGGCGGGTTCGTCATCATCCCGCTCATGCAATCTGATGCGGTCAGCCACTACCACTGGATGACAGGCGCCCAGTTCCTCAATGCGGTTGCGCTCGGCCAGATAACACCGGGGCCGGTTGTCCAGACTGTGGCGGTCGTCGGCTACGCGGCGGCCGGTCTAGGAGGCGGCATCCTCGCGTCGGCGATCGCGTTCAGCCCCTCATTTGCTTTCATCTTGCTCGGCGGCCGCCGCTTCGACCAGGTCCGAACCGACCGCCGCGCCCGGGCATTCCTGGATGGCGCCGGGCCCGCGGCAATCGGCGCCATCTTCGGCTCTGCCATTCCGCTCACTCGCGAACTCAGCCATGCATGGCAATACGCCGTCCTGGCAGCCGCGCTGGCGCTGCTGCTGTTGCTGCGCCGGGGGGTCGTGCTCACCTTGCTATGCGCAGGAGCGGCCGGAGTGATAATCGCCTTGACGGTCAGCTCGGCACTCTCGTAGCTGACGGCTGGGCCTGCATGGTCGTCGTGAATCGACATTGCCTGGGAGCGAGGGCCGCTAACGTGAGTGCGTGACGAGCGGACAGCTGTCGGGTTATGGAAGAGGGACGCGCCGAGCGGAGCAGGTTACCTATCGCATCCGTGTTGATCTGAACGAGACCAAGCCCTCGACGTGGCGTCGGCTTAATCTCGCGTCCGACCTGCACTTGGCCGAGGTTCATTCGCTGCTGGGCCCGAGTTTTACAGCGCGGAAGCGGAGCGCTACCTATGCCCGTTTGACGTGAAGGAAGGCGAAGACGAGGGCACTCCAGAAGAACAGGTGCGACTCGACGAGGTATTGGCTGAGGTGGGCGACACGCTGGCTTATGCCTATGACTACGGCGACGGCTGGCAGCATCTGCTGACGCTCGAGGCTGTCCTTCCCCGCGACGAAGGCGTGCCTAAGGCGGTGTGCACCGGGGGCGAGCGCGGCGGGCCCGCGGAAGACTGCGGCGGCGTATATAGCTACGAATTGATCTCAGCTGCCATTGATCCCGCAAATCCGAATCATGCATTCGCTGTGATCGAATTCGCGGAGACCTTCGGAGACCAAGTCGATCCGCGGGGCTATAGTCCCACGCCGTTCGACATCGATCAGGTCAACGCCACGCTTGGTCTACTGGGCGCCAATCCCGCGATCGATGTGATGGGCTTGCCCGCGCCACTCGCCGAGATAGTGCATTCGGTTCGTTCGACAGACGGCCTGCGAACTGTGCGGCAGTTGATAGCCGCAGTCGACCAAGCCGGCCCAATCCGCGTTGACGTAGCGATGGCGAAGCGGATGGTTCGCCAGTATGTATGGTTGCTGGATCGCGTCGGATCAGCGGGAATCAGGCTGACCAGCGCGGGCTACCTGCCGCCCGCTCATGTGGCGGCTGCCTTCGCTGAACTTGGCCTAAAAGATGAATGGCCCGGCCTGGGGAACCGCGAGGCCGACACGTGGCCGGTCCTTCACCTGCGCGAGTCGGCGCAGAAGATGGGCCTGGTGCGCAAGCACCGTGGCTACCTACGGGAGACGGCCAACGGCCGCGCCTTCCGCGACGACCCCATTGCTCTCTGGTGGCATCTAGCCAGGCGGATGCCGCTTCGCTCGACGGATCCGTTCGAGTTGCAGGTCGGGCTACTGCTCCTTCTCGCGATCGCGGGCGGGCAGGCCGACGATCTCGACGCGACGATCGCGCACATACTCGGGTCGATCGGCTGGGCGCTGCCGGACGGCATGCCGCCGACTCCTACGGATACTCACATGGCAGCCCGAGACACGTACGAGGTACTGCGGCGTGTTGGAGCGATCGCCGGCAAGCGTCACGTCCTTCCGAGCGCGGAAGCGCCGACAGCAGAGGGTGTCCTCTTCGCCCGGGCAGCCTTGTACGTCTGGCCGGGATAGCTGTCCGCCTGCCGACCTGGGTTGCAGCCATTTACCCTGCCTTTAGCGGAGGTGATGCCGTATGACGCAGGTCGACCGATCATCCGGTGTGCTGGTCATCCAGCCGATCAGGGATTGGACCTGCTGTGAGTGCGGCGCGACCGGCGATCTGCTTCGGATGGAGGCCGCCGGCCCTCTCTGCCTTAACTGCTCTGAACTGGATCACCTTGTGTTCCTCCCGTCAGGTGATGCCGCGCTGACGCGTCGTGCGGCGAAGGCGAGCAGCCTGTCTGCCGTGGTGGTGAGGTGGAGCCGCAGTCGCAAGAGGTATGAGCGGCAGGGCATCCTCGTCGAGGAGGCAGCGCTCGCGCTTGCCGAGCAACAATGCATGTCCGACGCGGAGGCGCGATTGCGTCGCAGAGAACGCGACGACGTACGCCGGTTCCAGGTCGATGAGGACTTTCAGGCCAGATTCGCGAAAGAGATCGGCCGGGTCTTCCCGAGTTGCCCGCCCGATCGCACGGACGCTATCGCAGCGCATACCGGTGTGCGTGGCAGCGGGCGCGTAGGCCGCTCGGCGGCCGGGCGGGCTCTGGACGAGACGGCCATCACGCTGGCGGTCGTCGCCTCTGTGCGCCACCAGGACACCGATTACGACTCCTTGCGCATGGCTGGTCTGTCTCGCGATGAAGCCCGTGAGCGCGTGCGTCCCGCTATCGACCGGGTCCTGGCGGCTTGGACAGCCAAGCAGTCGAAGCGGTAGGACCGTTCTCGGAAGCAAGCTACGCAATTCTCAAGGCGGCGCCTGATCTTTAGGCACACGTGCAGATGCTCGCTGGACGACATCGGCACCGGTCGTCGGGGCGCGGCGCCACGGCAGCGTTCCGTCGATCTCAGTCTCCAGCGAGAAGCTTAGGAAGGTTCGGATGAGAACAATCAGCCCGAGAATTAGAACATTGTTCAAAGTGGTGGCGACAGCAATCGTCCTGACTAGGTCGGCTGCTACCAGTACCTCCAGGCCGAGGAGCAAGGTACCGCCAAACGCCTGCCGGAGCACCGCATAGGTTTCCTTCGGTTGCCGCGACCGACGCCACACGAGGCCGGCCAAGGAGAAGGACCACAGTGCCCCGGCAGCCAGTACGAGTGCACCTAGCGCTTCGAAGGCTTGCGCCACGTGCTCCATGACCTGCGTGAAGGTCATGGCAGGCGCCAAGACCGGCAGGCTAGCCGCATGTGGCAGAACGTAGCAGGTCGCTCACGCAATGTAGTGCGCCGGCATCGGCCGTCAGCTCGCCGTGTCGGCGCTCTCGGACCGGCTCGGCTTAGGCTGCTGCGCTATGAGCGAAGGCGAGTTGCTGATCGGGGATGGCGTCACCCAGGGAATCGTTCGCATCGGCGATACGGTGCGCCGACGGGTGCGGCCATTCAGCCTGACCGTGCAGGCGTACCTGGCTCGTCTGCGCGATGCGGGTTAACGTCGCCGCTTTTAGGGCTGTGCGACGACGGGGACTGGCAACTCACTCAGATGCGCCATTGCCGCTTGCCGGCGCTGGCCCTGGGCGTGTCTGCGGGCTCGGGCCACGTGACCGAAGGACGGCACTGGTCAGAATCAGCCCGGCCGCCGCGACAGCAACTTGGATCGCCGAGGAGACGACCTCCCAGCCGTAGGCCTGGCCGACACTGGCCAGCCATGCAACCAGGCCGAGCGCCAAGGCTACGGTCTGAATCGTCACCGCCGTGAGCGTTACCCGATGTGCGGTGCCGGCCGGGCGTCTGCCCAGGGTCGCGAGCAGCACTGCGGCGACGGGCAGCGCTGTGACCGTGAACGGAAGCAGGTTGGGGATCGCTTCCTCCGCCCGCAACGAGAACGGCGTGCCGGTCGGCAGACCGAAAGAATGTGTCACCTGACTCACGGCGCCTGGCCCCCCGGGAAGGCCAGAAAGCGTCCAGGCGCCGATAACGACCTCGACTGCGGCCGCAACGAGAAGGATCCAAGCAGCGTACGCCCGGGCCCGGCGGAATTCCTCGCTGTCCATACCGTCTCCCTCTGGTCGCGCAGCCTGGCGCGATCCTAGTCCGCCCAAACACCTCAACCCTGACATTTATTGAATAATCGGTGATCTCCTTTCTGCGTAGCTTCCGAAACCCGAATTGGGTGCGTCAATACGCGATTCGGCTCTGTCCTTTCTGGCTTCGGCAACGCCGCAGTTCGGTGTGGACGGATGCGGGCGCCGGTCTGGTACCGGTGTTACGTCCGCCCGGAATCTGGAATGCCGCCTTTGACTTTGCCGCGCAGTCCTGTGGTCGCAGGCCGAGCTGGGCTGCGCTGCTCTGTCCGCACGATCAGGTGATGATGAGCCAGGTCTGGCCATCGAGCAGTTCGCGGGCGGCGTCAAGGTGACCCGCGTGGCAGGCAGTCTCGGCGATCACGTGCAGCAGGACTTGCCGCAGGTTGTCCAGGTGGAAGCTGGGCGGGAAGAAGTCCGGCCACCAGGCAGGCGGAGCTTCGAGCGCGTTTGAACTGATGATCTGGTCGGCCAGCTCTATCTCACGCCGGTACAGGCCCAGCACAGCCGCGGCCGACACTTCCGAGCGCACCTGCCAGCCGTCGTCGCCGAATTCGTCGGGTTCGACCTTCTCACCGGCCATGACCTGGCGGAACCACAGCCGCTCCACGTCCAGGGCCAGGTGCTGGACCAGTGCGGCACAGCTCCAGCCGGTCGGCAATACGGGGCGGCGCATCGCCTCCTCGGGCAGGTTTTCCAAGATGCCAAGCACGTGCTCGCGCTGCCCGGTCAGGTAGTTCATCAGGTCCGTGGCCTGGTTGCTCGAGGCGAGCTGCGTCATGACTGGCATCCTCTCGGTTGGCACATTCATCTCGGTCGGCCGTAAACACAGACGCGGGCAGTGGCCAGAATTCATCGCACGTCGCGACCCAGGAGCTGACAGAGGACTTGAACCTCTGACCTCTGCGTTATAGGCAGCTCAGGCTTCCACCTCAACCAGATGACGACCGGCACCTGCGGGTGGCGTCCATCCTGGAGCCCGGCGTCCTCAGCGGAGGAATAATGCGCAGCGTCGGACAAGTCACGGTCATGGACCATTTCGTAGGCAAGCCGGAACGCTCGGTTGCCCTCTACCACGCCGGTTTTCATCAAGACCGCTCACGTGGACCGCTTGATCAGCGGGAACGCTACTGCCGTAAACAGTCTCGGCACGTATTCGGCATGACGGCTCCAGCAAGCCCTGTGACGGAGATTGATCATCGTCCAATCTCCGTTTCGGCATTGAAGGGCGGCACGAGTGATACACGGGTGATCATCTCCGCATCTCTATTCGGAAACTCAGCGAGGATCACCCGTGTATCTCGCGTTATACGGCCCGGAGGGCTTGGTGATCTTCGATCACCCGTATAACGCCGATTCTTTGCGTGTTTATGGATGACTGGCCGGTTCTGCTTGGCGGCTCATATCGGTCAGTTCGGTGTCGCGGTTCTCGTCCGGTTGGCTGCCTGGCCGGTGCCGGGTCTGGCTCTCTGGCCGGCGCCCCAGCCACTGCGATCGTTCTTGCCGCGGTTCCCGTGCTTGCGGAGCGGGTGAAGTGGTGCGGGCTGCGGCAATCTGAGATGCCGGGCGGGTTGCGGCAACTTTTTTGCAGGGCCCTGGGATCTTACTGGCATGGGTCGCCTGTCACGCCGTGAGGCTCTGGCGCTGCTGCACAAGTGCCATTACGCCGAGCTGGTGCGGCTCGCTTTCGCCTTTACCGGTGACTGGGGCCTGGCCGAAGACCCCGCCCAGGAAGCGTTCGTCCGCGTCTGGCGCGGCTGGGGAAACATCCGCGATCAGCAGTCGGCCCCGGCGTCTCTGCGCGCCACCGTCGTCAACCTCGCGCGCCGGAGCCTGCGCCATAGGCTGCAAGAGCGCCGGGCCTGGTCCGGCATCGGTAATCCGCGATCAGCCGACCCCGGCACGGACATCGACCTGCTGCGCGCGCTGGCGCGGCTCCCGCACGCAAGCGGGCCTGCGTCGTTCTGCGCTACTACCTGGATCTGTCCGAGGCCGACACGGCCGCCGTGCTGGGGGTGTCAGTCGGGACCGTCAAGCGCGAGACCGCCAAGGCCCTGGTGCGGCGGCAGGCGCTGCTCGCCGAGCCCGGCACCACCTCAGTGCCGCGACCTGGGCACGACCGTGGGGGTTGCTGATGGAACAAGATCAGATCGCCGCGCGGCTGCGGCTGGCCCTAGAGCGGGAGGCTGCCCGCCATCAGCTTTCTCCCGGCGCGTGGCCGCAAATCGAGGGCAGGCTCCGCCGGCAAGCCTGGCGCCGGGCCGGGATCCCCGCCGCGTGCCTCGCGACTCGCAGTCGCCGCCGCGGCTTCGTTCCTATGGTCTGCTTCCTCCCCCCGCCCGTCAGCCATCCGCATCCACGGCCAGCGCCCCAGCTCGTCATCGTCAGCCGGACCCAGCTGGGCCCGGCAATCACCAAGATCGCCGCCGGTTACGGCGGTGTGTGGGTCGTCGGACCTGGCGTGGTTTACCGGGTGGACCCGGCCACCGGCCGGGAAGTCGCCCCCGTCTCAGTACCCGGAACCAACGAGGTCACCAGCGACATCGCCGCCGGCGCCGGCTCGGTCTGGGTGACCAGCGCTGGCGGCCACCGCGGCGTCTACCGCATCGGTCCGCGGCGTAACCGCGTCAGATCTTTCCTCCGCCTCCCGCTGGTTCCCACCGGGATCGCGGTCGCCTACGACCGGGTCTGGGCCACCGAGCCCACGCACGGTCCGGCGATCGTGGTTCGGATCGACCCGCGGACCAACCGAGTCAGCGGCCCGCCCATCCGGGTCGGCATCGGCGCCGGCCCGATCATCCCCGTTGCTGGCGCGCTGTGGATCGCTGGCGGAAATATTGTCAGCGGGTTGAGCCGCATCAACCCGGTGACCGGCACGGTGACCCCGATCCTGGCGAATGTCGAAAGCGTCGATGCCGTCGGCGCCGGCTCGCTGTGGGTGATCCCCACCCGAGGCGGGATCCAGCGCGTCGACCCCGCGACCGGCCAGGTGACAGCCACCATCCGGCTGCCACACGCATTCACCGTCACCTTCTGGGCAGGCTCGGCATGGGCATCGACCGAGCCACCCGGCGCACTCGCCCGCATCGACCCCGCGTCCAACAGGATCGTCGCCAGGCCGTCCCGGCCGGCACAACGCCGATCTACATCGCCAGCAGCCCCCGCGGGGCTGTGGGCGCGAACACCGACACCGGCAACCTCCTGCACCTCGCCCGCGCCCCAAGCGCAAAGTAAACGCGCCTGGCACGCTCCGAACTCCGCCGCGGCCGGATCAACCTGGTCACCGGGAGTACGGGGCCGGCACTGTGAAGCTGCCTGGCCGTGACGTCGGGCGCCGCGTCGCGGCTGGTTCCCGGGATCAGCGTGTGATCTGTGCCGTTACAGTCGGTATAGGGGATCATTGCCGTGATTGCGGGCTGAACTACATCATCTGCGTGGCAGGCGGAAGATGGCTCAGAAGTGACCGTCGCGCTGGAAGATGACCTCGATGGCGGCCCCGCGGATGAGACGGTGCGGCTCGGGTTCGGCGGTACCGACTACGAGATCGATCTGAACGCCAAGAACGCCCAATCCTTCCGTAAGAAGCTCGCGCCGTTGATCGAGCACGCCGCAAACCGAGCAGCACGAAGTGCTCGGTCACCGGGCCGACATGAACGCCTGACTCGGCTGCGGATGTTCGTCCATAGCGGCAAACTCCAGTCCCTTGGCGATTGTCCCGGAAAGGAAACACCCGGCAGTCGGCGCGGAGCACCGCCGTCAGCCCGGCGGTCGGCCGGTTGGGGACTACCTGACCTGCGTGACCATGTCCCTGGTGGCCTTCGGGATCTTCGCCACCGCCACGCACGGCCTGGCGGCGGTGCTGGCGACCGCCCTGCCTGCTCTGGACATCCTGGGTCTGTTCACGTTCGTCCGGCTGGTGGAGACCGCCGTCGAGAAACGCGGTCCTCCTGCGGCGCATCGAGGCCATCCGCCGCTACTACGCGACGCTGGACCCGGCCCTGCCGCGCTCTTCCACTCGCCGGGGAGTCTGCCCTGGGTCTTCGCGTCCGCGGACCGCCACAATTACCCGATTCGGTAAACGCACTGTCCGCACGGTGCATCTGGCATCAGGACGACCGACGCCGAACCTGGCCGCGCCGTCATTTTTGAAATCTCATGAGCCGACTCAGGTGTAATCCTGACCCGCTGGAAACACTGCTTTGTATTCAGGTGACCAAACAGGGGGGAGGGGTTGCCATGTCGTCCGATACCGGCGGGCGGCCCGCAGCCGCCGCTCGCGGCGACGGTCGGAACATTCGGCGGAACGCCGGGCGGGCGCAGAGTGCGGGGCGCGCGGCGAGTGACGGCCGTGGGCCCGTGCAGCGGGGGGCAGGGCGCGCTGGTAGTCAGCCGGCTTCGCGCGAAGATCGAGGCAACGCCCGAGTTCGGAGCGAAGAAGGCACTATGGCAGCACGGGACGGCCCCGGCACGCAAGGCCGCGCTCCGAGTGATAAACCCGACGTCTTCCTGCACGTACCGGACGTGCACGTTGGCGAGATCTACCTCGACGTTGAGGACTTGGACGCGCACCTGTCCCTGCAGGCAAGGCTCGCCAATCTCGTCCAGCTCGTCGCGGGCGTCCACGTGCACATCGGCAAGGTCGAACTGGACATCAAGGACGTCGGTGCCGAGGCAGTGCTCAAGGTAAGGCTGGAGAACCTCTACAGCATCTTGGACCGGGCCCTGACCACGATTGATCGCAACCCAGAGATCCTGCAGGGCTTGGTGAATTCGGTCGACTCGGCCGTCGGCGAAACCGCGAAGCAGGCGGTCCAGCCGGGCGGCGCCGTCAGCGAGCTGGCCGGTGATGTCGGCGAGGTCGGCAAGCAGGCGCTCGGCCCGGGCGGCGCTGCCGCCGAGGCCGTCGGGACGGTTGGCGGCACCGCGCGAGAGGCGGTCAGGCCCGGTGGTGCCGCCTCGCAAGCGACAGAGGGCGTGACGGAAACGGTCTCCCAGGCCGTGGAGCCCGGCGGCGCCGCCAGCGAGGCGACGAACACGGCCGGCGACGTCGCCGAAGGAGCCGGCGATACCGCTTCGGATGCGGTTCAGACTGCAGGCGATAGTGTGCGCCACACAGAGCAACAAACTGGCGCCGGGATCCAGCAGATCGCTGAAGATACGCCGGATCGACCGGCGCAGGCGCCAAGGAGACGGGGGACTGGGGAGGGCCGGCAGCAGCGGCCGGCTAAACGCGGCGGTTCCGGCTCGAAGCCGCGCGAAGCCGATTCTTCGTCCGCCGGTTCGGACCTATCACGAGCCCGGCGCAAGAACCGCCGTTCTCCGCGTGAGGATGCTGACCGCAGATATAGGGGGGCAAATGCCAGCAGGTAAGGACCGGCCGCCAGCGTTCGAGCTCGGCGCCGCGGCAGATGCTAAGCACATCACCTTCCTGGTGCAAGGTCGTACCCGCACGCACTCGGAGGGCGTGGCGCCGGTATACCACATCGGGCAGCGAAGCGGGCCGCAAGATCGAGTGCGCCAAGGCGGCCGCTCGACCGATGCGCATGCCACCATCCGAATTGCGGCGTGGCTGGCCGATGCCGACGGGTCTAGCGAATCGTGACCCGCCTCCCGGCTCGGCGCCGCGACGAGTGCGCCCGTGCGGCCGTCGGCGTCAGAAATCTTCTCGGCCGCGAAGCCTTGCGGCTGCTGGGTTTGCGGGCTCATGACGTCCATGATCAGGCTGTTGTTGCTGGTGAATCTGTTTTCAGGATGCATGGGCGGGTAGCCGTCGCGGCAGGCGAGCAATGAGAACGATGACGCGTCTTGTGCCGGAAGGCAGCGACGCGGCGGGGGCTGACAGTTCTGGCCGCGCCGGGTCGAAGGCGCCAGGAGCCATGACGGGGGGATCGAAGTATGAAGAAAGCATCGAATGTGGCACTTGCGATCGGGGCCGGATATCTGCTCGGCAGGAAGCACAAGCTGCGCCTGGCGCTGGTCCTGGCGACAGCCACAGCGACCGGCCGCCTCGGGGGCGCGGCAAGCCAGGCGATCAAGCGCGGCGGGTCACTGCTCGGTTCGTCCGACGCCATGGGCAAGCTGTCTCCCGACCTCGGCAAGGTCATGAGCACGGTGCGTGGTGATCTGGCTGGAGCCGGCAAGGCCGCAGTGCAGGCAGCGGTGGCCAGCCGGATCGAATCGCTGACTGACTCCTTGCACGAGCGAACCGAAGGACTGCGCAATCCGGCCGAACCTGATGAGCCAGAGGAGGAAGAAGAAGAGGAAGAGGAAGAACAGGAAGAGCCCGGTGAGCCAGATCGCCGTGGCAGGGATGGACGGCCACGCGGCCGCGGTCGCGGCGAAAGCGGGCCGGGCGCTCGGCGTGATTCTGAACGGCCGCGGCGCCGTGAGCCGGAGAGTAGCGAAAGCAAGCGCGCTGCCCGCCGGCCCAGTTCCGATGGCGGATCGGGCTCGCTGTCTGCCCGCAGGCGAGGGAAGTGATGTCGATGACAGACAAGACTGCTAGCAACGCCAACTCCGGCTCGCCTATCGATCGCCTCAAGTCTGAAGCGGGCGATCTGGCCAGCGCGCTGGCCGGACGGGCTCTGGGATCGGTGCGCGGCCGGATCGAGGAATCGGTGGGCCGATTGCATGAATACGCCGAAAATGGCGGCGGCCCTGGCCTGAAGGCTGCCCTGACGGGTGCCGACCGGCTTGCGGAAGGCGACTCGCGCGGCAGCGCGGCGGTCAGTGCGGGAGCGACCGCCGTCAAGGGAGCGGCCGGGGGGTTGCTCGGCAAGGGCGGAGGCAGCGGCGGCGGCGCGAAGGGCCTGAAGGTCACCAACATCGTCGAGTCGATCGACGTGGGCGCCCCGATCCGGCTCGTCTATGACCAGTGGACGCAATTCACCGAATTTCCTAGCTTCATGAAGAAGGTCGAGAAGGTCGAGCAGGAGTCGGAAGAGAAGCTCAACTGGCAGGCGCAGATCTTCCTGTCGCATCGGAGTTGGGAAGCGACCGTCCAGGAGCAAATCCCTGACCGGCGGATCATCTGGACCTCGGAGGGTGACAAGGGTCACGTGGACGGTGCTGTCACGTTCCACGAACTCGATCCCGAGATGACCCGTGTTCTTGTGGTGCTCGAGTACTGGCCACAGGGATTCTTCGAGCAGACCGCCAACATGTGGCGAGCCCAGGGCCGCCGGGTGCGGCTGGAGCTCAAGCACTTCAGGCGCCACGTCATGACGAACGCCATCCTGCATCCCGACGAGATCGAGGGCTGGCGAGGCGTCATCGAGGACGGTGAGGTGGTCAAGGACCACGAAACCGCCATCCGGGAAGAGCGCGAGAGCGGTTCGGACGAGTCCGATGACGAATACCCAGATGGCGACGCTGAAGACGTCGACGACGAAGCCGCTTACGACGACGCTGACTACGACGAGGACGAGACCGACGAGGCCGAGGCTGACTACGACGAGGACGAAGCCGACGAAGCCGACGAGGCCGACGAGCCGGTCAGAGCCGGATCGCGGCGGAGTGCGCGTCGGTGAGGGCTCCCGGGTAGAAACGGCGGCCCGCGTCGGGCAGATCGTCAAGTGGCGGCAACCAGGGTCCGTGCTCGAGTTCCTTCAGCGCCCGCATGACCTCGGCCGGTACGGCACGCTGCTCGGTGACGGCCGCGACAGCTACCCTGCGCGGGCGGACGCCCAGTAGCGGCCCGAGGTACATTCGGGGCGGCAGCCTCTAGTTGAGCGGCTGCCATGACCAGCTAGTGGTCGGGCAGCTCGAACTGCTCGCTTTGCCAGCCCGCGAGCGCGTCAGCCGCATGCTCCTCGAATCGAACCGCGGCGTCGGGACCGCTCGGCACCTCCCACATCGCGTACCATCTGGCAGCTCCGTCGGCGAGCGGATCGTTGGCCACGACCACGTAGGTTTACCGCAGGCGAGCCGCCTCCCGCAGGCTGTTGTCCTGGGCAGGTGCCCTGGCTACAGACGCGTTCGGTGAACGGACAGGCCGGCAACCCCTCGCCGTTTCGCCCATCAGGACGACGACCGTGGAAGACTCGCGCCGCGTCGGCTCGATGCATCAGCACTTCGAGCACAGTGAAATCCTTTGGGCGAGATCTGGATCTGCTGCCGTCGTGGGTGAGGGTGCGGTGCAGCGGGTCGGGTTCGGTGCCGGCCGCGCGCAGGATCCGGGGCTGGGCCGCCCGGGTTTGCAGCGGGCCAGGGAGCGGATGCGCAGGACGAGTTCGGGGAGGTGGAAGGGTTTGGGCAGGTACTCGTCGGCGCCGAGGCCGCGGCCGGTCACCCGGTCGGCAGGGCGCCGGTGGCGGTGAGCATGAGGACTATGACCGTCTTGCCGCTGTCGCTGATGGCACCGCAGATGATGTCGCCGTGCAGCCCGGGGAGGTCCCGGTCGGTGACTTCCACGTCGTCGCCGTTCATGTCGAGCGTTCCGGGAGCGGCAGACCGCAACTCTATCCACGATTCTGCGCTGGTCGCAGCCGCAGGTTCCCTGCTCGCGGTAGACCCAGCCGAGACTTGCCCGAGCAATCCGGTGCGGGAATTCTAAGATGATCACAATGCGCCGTGCGCCAGCGGCCAGGCGAGATTCCTGCTGCCGCTAGCATCGCGGCTGTCGTCTTGAAGTGAGGTTTCGGTGATACGAGCACAGGTTGGGCAGGTGCGCCGCCGGCCGGGTCGTGGTCTGTCGCTGGACCGGATCGTGACGGTTACGCTGGAGCTGGTGGACGAGCTGGGCATCGGTGCGGCGACCATGCGGGCGGTGTCGGAGCGGCTGGGGGTCCGCTCGATGTCGCTCTACAGATACGTGCGCGACCGTGATGAGCTTCTTGACGCGGTGGTGGAGCGGATCGTCAACGAGCTAGCCGACGACCCCGAGGTCCAGCTGCGCCCGGTCGACGGCTGGCGGCCGTACCTGACCGGCATGGCGCACGGGGTGCGCCGCTACGCCTTGGCCCATCCCCATGCATTCCCCCTGGTCGCCACGCGTCCGCCTGAGGCTCCGTGGGTCAATCCGCCGCTCCGCTCGCTGCGATGGGTCGAGGCGATGCTGACGGGACTGGCCAGGGAAGGATTCACCGACGATCAGGTCCTGTTCACCTACCGCACGTTCAACAGCTTCTTGCTCGGCTACCTGCTGTTGGAAACCAGCGCCATGGCACTGCGCGATCCGCAGCCCGGCGACGGCTCCTTCACCGGCCCTGACACGATCGAGGATGATGGCGGCGGACCCGCCGGGCAGGCGGCCTCGGCCCCGGTTATCGGCGGCCTGAGCCCGGGCCGCTCGGCCGGGCAGCGAGAGGCGATCGAGGACGCGGACAGCCCCGGTGAGCTGCTCGATCCCGCGGACGCGATTGACGCCAGGCGCTACCCGACGTTGCACCGCCTGGCGGCTGGCCTCGCGGAGGACCGCTGGGACGGGGAGTTCGAAAGAGGCCTCGAGGACATGCTTGACCGCATTGCCGTATTCGTGGGCGATGAGCCGGCTCTGCGGAGAGACTGACGCCATCGGCCGGGCTGGCTGCCTCCCGGACCGCCGGGCTGTTTTCGTCTCTCGGCGGGGTTGCTTGATCGCGGCTTCAGTACGGGCGGGAAGCCCGGGCAGTGGCCGGCCTGAGCGGCCGGGACGCTGCCCTGAGTGCCGTGGCACCGCCTTGTGGACATCATAAGCTTTCAATGTAAGCTGTTCGGGTAAGCTTCCGAGGGAAGTTTAATGTGTAAGCCATCTGGCTGCGGGTAGGGGGAGCAGCCAGCCGGGCGGGACACGGGGGACCGGCCGGCGCATGGGGGAACAGGCACGGGCCATCAGCGTGCGGCTGCTGGCCCGTGCCGCCCAGATGCCGCCGCAGCCTTCGCATCCAGCGCGGATGGCCGGCCGACCCTTCTTCTCCGGCTGCGGAGGTCGTTTCGGGAGACCGCGTGTGATGCCCCGCCCGTCACCTTGTTCTTTGCTCGCTCAGCGATGAGGTAACCAGAACCAGCTGCCGCGACGACGCGTGAGGGAGTTACCGGAGATGATCAGAACGCATAATCCGGCCGGCCCGCCGGGCGTTGATGGCCCGGCTGGCCCGGCAGACCTGGGCGGCGGCTCCTGGCTGGATGCCGCGAAACGGGCGCTGAAGGAATTTAAGGCCGACGACCTGCAGGACCGCGCGGCGGCACTGACGTATTTCGGCGTCCAGTCCATCTTCCCTGGCCTGCTTGTCCTGGTGTCGCTGCTCGGGATTCTTGGCAAGTCCGCCACTCAGCCGCTCGTCACGAACCTGGGCCAGGCGGTTCCGTCGTCCGTGCGGACGATCATCATGACTAATGTCACCCACCTGCAGCACAGTCACGCGGCCTCGGGCATCCTCGGCATCGCAGGGCTCCTGCTCGCCTTGTGGGCGGCGTCTAACTATGTCGCGGTTTTCATGCGGGCCTCCAACGTCATTTACGACGTACCTGAGGGCCGCCCGGTCTGGAAGACCGCACCGATCCGCCTGGGCGTCACGATAGTGACGATGATCTTGCTAGTGGCAGCGGCATTGATCGTGGTCGTCACCGGCGGCCTGGCCCGGAAAGTCGGGAACGTGCTCGGCGTCGGGTCGACAGCGGTCACCGTCTGGGACATAGCGAAGTGGCCGGTGCTGCTGATCATCATCGGCCTCATCCTCGCCATCCTCTTCTGGGCCAGCCCGAACGCCAGGCACGGCTTCCGGTGGGTCAGCCCTGGCGGCTTCGTCGCGGTCGTCCTGTGGCTGATTGCCTCTGCCTTGTTCGCCGTGTACGTCGCCAACTTCGGCCACTACGACAAGGTCTACGGCAGCCTGGGCGGCGTCATCATCTTCCTGATCTGGATGTGGATCTCCAACGTCGCCGTCCTGCTCGGCGCCGAGTTCAACGCCGAACTGGAGCGCGGCCGCGCCATGGCGGCCGGGCATCCGGCCGGGAAGGAGCCCTTCTCGGAACTGCGGGACGACCGAAAGCTCAGGGAGAAAAGGATCGGGGACGCAGGTGATCACACTCAGGTGGAGGGATGTGACTCGTGAGTCTCATCAAGATCAGGCGCAGGAGCCGACCGCAACTGCGCAGCCGCGCCAGCCAGCACGTGATCAAGCGGACCCGGACCGGCGGGGTGTGCGTGGCGTCGGTGCTGTTCGCGTTGGTACTGGCGCTGTTGCTGATATTCATACTGGAGACCGGTCAACGGGCAAGCATCAGCTATCTCGGCGCCCACGGCCACGTGCCGCTCGGTGTCGCGCTGCTATTCGCGGCGGTCCGGGGCATCCTGACGGTCGTGGTCCCAGGAACCGCGCGGATCGTCCAGCTCAAGATCACCGCCCGGATCTGCGGCCTTCTGCGGAGCCGGCGGACCCTCAATGACCGGCAGCCAGAACCTGGGAGCTGACCCGTGGCCGGAGCGGCCGCAGCAACCGGTCGGCTGGCGCCGGCGATTTGCGTCCGGCAGGCAGGTTTAACCCGACGAGGCCGGAGAGGTCTATGGCTCGGTGGAGCGAGCAAACAAGACGGGGGGAATGTGATGGCAGAAGTATTCGAGGTCCTGGCTCAGGACCACGCCGAAGTCAGGCAGATGCTGGCCGAGCTGGAGGCAGGGAAAACCGCGTCCTCGGGCGCCAGTAGCAATGACCTGTCGATGCGCAAGAAGATGATGGAGCATCTCGTCATTGAGGAGTCCAAGCACGAGGCGCTGGAGGAGATGTATTTCTGGCCTGCCGTGCGGGAGAAGCTGCCTGGCGGGGACACCCTTGCCGACACCGCGATCGGGCAGGAGCAAGAAGGCAAGGAAGTACTCGACGAGCTGGACAAACTAGACGCCGGCGACGCCGGGTTCGAGAAGCTGGTCACAAAGTTCATCCAGGTCGCCCGCACGCACATCAGTTACGAGGAGACCCGGGTCTGGCCGCCGCTGCGGAATGTCTTGTCTGCCGGGGAGGCCAGCGAGATCGGCACCAAGATCGAGCAGGGCAAGAAAACGGGCCCTACCCGGCCGCATCCGCACACGCCGCCGTCACCAGGGGTGTTGAAGGCTACCGGGCCGGCTGCGGCGGCAGCAGACCGCGCCCGCGACAAGGCAACCGGGCGAGGTCAATAGCCCGTCAATCTGATCATCGGCCCCGGGAAACTCGGTTGCGCAGCCGTTCGCACAGCCGCCGGGGAGCGGCTTCGGGGGAGCTGGCGGCGTGGGTGGCGTTGGCCGCCGGCAGGCGCACCCGTCCGGTGCTGTTCGAGCGGGACTGTCCGCCAGCGCCGCGTCCCTGGATCCAGGTACATGCCCGGCACTGTGGCCGACCGCGCTACAGGCACCGGCAACGGCAAAGGCGTAGCTCAGTTGCAGTAAGAAGTCGCGCAAATCAGCGCCGGGCGGCCTTGCGGCCGGCTCCGGGCGCGGGAAGAAAGAAGGGACGCTGAGCATGTGGGTTTTTCTGTCTGCCCGGCTGCGGACGTGGCTGCTGCTGGCCATCGCGCTGCCGCTGGCCCGGCTGCTTGTCCATCGCCTCGCTGTCGCCGCGGAACGCCATGACCCGTCCGCCCGTACTGCCATACTGCTTGGCCGGGCAGACTCGGCAGTGACGGCGGTGTCCGGGCGCTCCTCGCGCGGGGCCAGACGCTGAGACCGGGGAAGCATACCCAGCTGGCCGGATCGTCTCCGTCAGCGCCGCGCTGGCCCGGGCTATCGCCAACGCGTTGCCTGGTTACCGGGGCTTCTGGGTACATCGGCGGGCGGCTCGTGCCTGAGCTGCTGGCGGCGGGGTATCCCGTCCGGTGCATGGCTCGCGACCCGGGGAAGCTCAGCGGCCGGCCCTGGTCCGGCGACGTCGGCATCGCGGTAGCCGACGCCCTGGACCGGCCGGCGGTGCGGCAAGGTTTCGAGGGTGTCGATGTGGCCTATTACCTCATTCACTCCCTGGGCACGGGCGCGTCGTTCGAGCAGCGGGACCGCGAGGCGGCGGCCATCTTCGCCGATGCTGCCATGTCCGCCGGGGTCAAGCGCATTGTGTATCTGGGCGGCATCGTGTCCGGCGCTCGCGGCGGCCTGTCACCGCACCTGCGCTCGCGGGCCGAGGTCGGCGACATCCTGCTGGGCAGCGGCGTTCCGGCGGCAGCGCTGCAGGCTGCGGTGATCATCGGCAGCGGGTCGGCGTCGTTCGAGATGTTGCGGTATCTCACCGAACGGCTGCCGGTCATGGTCACCCCGACATGGACGGGAACCCGCATCCAGCCTATCGCCGCGCGTGATGTGCTGCGTTATCTCGTCGGCTGCGCGGCGCTGCCTCCCGACGTCAACCGCCGCTTCGACATCGGCGGCCCTGACGTCCTGACGTATGCGGAGATGATGCGCCGGTACTCCCAGGTGGCCGGGCTGCGGCCGCGGGTTCTCATTCCCGTGCCGCTGCTCACACCGCGGCTGTCGTCGCTGTGGGTCGGGCTGGTCACGCCCGTGCCTGCCGGCCTGGCGGTGCCGCTGGTCGAATCGCTCAGGAACGAGGTCGTGTGCTCCGAGCACGACATCGCCTCGTACGTCCCGGACCCGCCCGAGGGTCTTGTTCCTGTCGACCGTGCGATCGCCTTGGCGCTGCGGCACACCCGCGACGGCGCGGTCTCCACCCGCTGGTCATCCGCCGCCACGCCGGGCGTTCCGAGCGACCCGCTGCCGAGCGACCCGCCGTGGGCCGGCGGCTCGCTCTATGTCGACGCACGCAGCAGCGCTGTCCGCGCTTCGCCCGCGGCGCTATGGCGGGTCATCGAGAGCATCGGCGGCCAGACCGGGTGGTATTCCTTCCCCGCCGCGTGGGCAGTACGCGGGCTGCTCGACCGGCTCGGCGGCGGCGTCGGGCTGCGCCGCGGACGCCGTGATCCGCGGCACCTGCGCGTCGGCGACCCGCTGGATTTCTGGCGGGTTGAAGCAATCACGCCGGGATCGCTGCTGCGGCTGCGCGCGAAAATGAAGCTGCCTGGCCTGGCCTGGCTCGAGCTGGCAGCCGGCCCAGAGCATGACGGCCTGACGACCTACAGCCAGCGAGCAATTTTCCAGCCGCGCGGACTCGCCGGACACGCGTACTGGCGGTCCATGACTCCGTTCCACAGCCTGGTATTCGGCGGGATGGTCCGCAACATCACCGCAGCCGCCGAGCGGGCCGCCCGGCGGACAAGCCCGCATCAGCCGCGCACTGAGCAGCGCGGCAAGAACAATTCCTGGCTGCGCACCTGATGCGCGAGATTGACAGCGCTGTGCTGTGGGTGTTGGAGCCTGAACGCGCGCGGCGCCGCAACCAGTCAGATGGGCACAAGGCCAACATCCTGGCCATCTTGACCGGACTCGAATGATGACTTGGTCGCCGAGTACTGGCTCGGATTCGCAGGTCAGGGTAGCGCGGACAGCTTGGCAACCCGGGGCGCATCGCAATGCGCTCGATGAGCCTCGGCCATTCAGCGACCAGTTCGCAACGTATTTCGACAGGTTCGAGCAAGTGCTCGACGCCGTGCTCGAGCGCTTCGAGACCAACTATTTTGAGATCTGCGGGCGGCTCGAGGAACTTCTGGCCATATTGTCCCCGGGCCCTGATCACGCCGAAATGCTCCTGTAGAGGTTCCGGCCTACCGAGGCGGTGACACAGTATCTCTTCAGCAGGTTTGCCAGTCGGCCTGGAACTCAGTGCGGGCGACTCCCGGTCCTATGTGGACTGGCTTCGCCGGTGGCCGGGCGTCAGCACTGACGCCGAACGCTGACGAACCATCCGCGCCTGGCCGTCAGCGCGGTCGGCGCCGCAGCGTCGCGGGTGCGTCGGCCAGGGTTGTGAGGCACTTAATCTGCGCCTGCTCAGGCGCGGTAAGCGGTATGTCTTCGTGGGCGAGCTGCGAGCGATGACACGGCGAGAACCTTCGCAGCTTCTGGGGGGTGAGCCTGGGAGTGACCAGCGGTCCCTCTCCGGCAGGGTCATGCACATGCTGTGCACGCGGCGTTTGACGTCGTCATTCGTGCAGTTGCGCGATTCTTGCGAGACCGGGGTAACTTCGTGGCCGACAATTTCCTCACTGCCGGGTACGTCATCTGCCGGAACCTCGGCGGGCCGCCTCCTGCCGGGGTTTCTCCACGCTAGCTACCGTTTGCTGCGGATCGCTTATGCCAGGTCCGGACGCATCCAGGCCCTGCCCGACCGGCACGGCGTGGTCGTAGCCTGGCGGGACATCCCGCCGCCGTAGGCGACGGTGAGCCTTGAGCATTACCGGTCACGAGGTGACAGCTAGCCTGGCGGCGAGGCCGCGGCGTGCCTCTGGCCAGCTGCTGCCGCGTCGCGTAGGCGAGCGACCTAGGGCACGCCTCCGACGACTCATATCGCGCGAGGCTCCTTGCAGAGAGCGCCATCTCCATGCGGTAGCTGGATAGGCCAATTGCGTCTGCCTGTATAACGGGGTTGGCGGTGATCTTGTGAGCGGCCCGCCGCGGCAGAGTGATCGCCCTGCCCCCGGCGTCCGCCGCGTCCAGCGGCTTGCTGCCGATCCGCGCACCGCGAGTCCCATGAGCCGATCGGGGGGAGACACGCGACCGGTCCGGCGTGCGGATCATCTGTTCACGGTGACGGCTGCGCCTCGGGGTCGTCGCCGGCGAGGTGCAGCGGCATCTGGGCGCGTGCAGTGATGACGTCGGGCCGGCTTTGCAGCGCGTAGCTAAGGACGTAGTCGTACTGGTTGTGCATGAGGCGGTACCGCGGCTGATCGGGTACCGCCGCCGGGATGAGCACCATGATCTGCTCGTGATGGCTCTGGGTGAGCTGGTCGACGAACGCGAGTATCGGCCCGGCGACGGAGGCGTACTCGGTGTGCAGTATCCGCAGCGGCGGGCCAGGGTTCCATTGCGCCCACTCCTCCCGCAGCTTGCTGGCCCGATCGTCGCCGTCTGAGCTGTGGTCGTCTGGATTTTCGCTGGTCAGTACGGTGACGCAGATGACCTGGTTGCTGATCGACAGCGCTTCGGAGATGGCGTGCTCGGCCAGCCGGGACGCCCCTGTCACCGGGACGACGACGATGGTGGGCTGGGGGGCTGGCTTGGCGGGGACGCTGCCCAGGCCGAGGGCCTGCCCGGCCCGATGGTAGTAGCGGTGGATGCGGGTGAACAGCACGATCAGCAGCGGGACGGCGATCACGACCACCCAGGCGCCTTCGGTGAACTTAGTCGCCAGGAAGATCACCGTGGCCAGCGCAGTGACAACGGCACCGGTGCCGTTGATGATCGCCCGATAGTGCCAGCGGCGCGGCCGGGTGTTCCGCCAGTGCACGACCATCCCGGTCTGGGACAGCGTGAACCCGGTGAAGACGCCGATGGCGAACAGCGGGATCAGGGCCTGGGTGTTGCCGCGGACCGCGATCAGCAGGACAGCGGCCATCACAGTCAGGGTCCAGATGCCGAAGGAGAGCGTCTGCCGGTCGTCACGCAGGGCGAAGACGTGGGGCAGGTAGTTGTCCCTGGCCAGCAGGCTTTCCAGGAGCGGCAGGCTGCCGAAGGAGGTGTTGGCGGCCAGCGCGAGAACCAGGGTGATCACCAGCGACAGCGCGTAGTAGGCCCAGTGCCGGCCGATCGCGGTGCCAATAATCTGGCTGAGCACGGTCTGGCCCGAACGCGGCCCGATGTGCCAGCGGTCCGCCAGGACGGCCAGGCCCAGGAGCAGCACGGCCAGGATCGAGCCGAGCAGCAGCTCGGTTTGCCTGGCCCGCCGCTGGCGGGGCTTCTTGAACAGCGGCACCCCGTTGGCGATCGCCTCCACGCCGGTCAGCGCGCTGCACCCTGCCGCGAAAGCTTTCAGTATGAGCAGCACGCTCACTGCTTCCAGCGCCTTGGACGGCACCAGGCTGCGCCCGGGCTGCGCGGCATGCAGTGCCAGCGGATGACTCAGGCCGATCACGATGACGGCCAGGAGCCCGGCGATGAACAGGATCGTCGGCAGCAAGAACGCCCTGGCCGCATCCCCCAGCCCGCGCAGGTTGAGCGCCGTGATAGCGGCCAGAATCGCCAGGCATATCGGCACCGTGGCCGACGTCAGGGCGGGGAAGGCCGAGGTCAGCGACCCTACCCCGGCGGCGATGGAGACCGCGACGGTCAGCGTGTAGTCAACCACCAA
This sequence comes from Streptosporangiaceae bacterium, assembly GCA_036258115.1. Classification (GTDB taxonomy): domain Bacteria; phylum Actinomycetota; class Actinomycetes; order Streptosporangiales; family Streptosporangiaceae; genus Chersky-822. The sequence goes on along the minus strand of DATAEH010000234.1, from coordinate 38,547 downwards.
GGCGGCAGCTGCCAGCAGGCTGGCTTTGCGTCCGAGGTTAGCCCGCGAGACCGCGTAGGCACCGCCGCCGCCGGGGTATGCGTCGATCACCTGCAGGTAGGAAAATACCAAGATTGCCAGCAGCGCCACGATCGCGATCGTGACCGGCAGCACCAGGTGCAAGGCTCCGGCACCCGCGGCAGCGAGCACGACGATGATCGCCTCCGGGCCATAAGCGACCGAAGTCAGCGCGTCCAGCGACAGCGCCGGCAGCCCCTCCACCGGAGTGATCTGCTCGCTGGCGACATCCCGTGCCCGCAGCGGCGGCCCGATCAGCAGGCGCCGCAGCGATACAGCCGGAATCGGCCTGCCCTTCTTCCCCCCGGGCACCCTGGCAGCCTATACAGCTGTCACGCGCGCTCGGACCGGCCCCTTAGGCAGCGTCAGGGACCGTGACGTCACAGGACCGCGGCTGTAGCTGGTGCAGCCGGGCATTGCTGCGGCCGCGTTCCGCTGATCGTCGCCCTTCCCCGCGCTGAACGCTGAAATCAGTGCCCACCCTGCCGGCGAAGAAACCGCAGTGCTCCGCTCGACGGGAGCTACCGGTCTCTGCTGGCGGCGTTCGGGCTGGCTTGGACCGGACTGTCTCGCACATGGTCGCGGCCGCCTGTGCCTGGCCCGGTACCGTGACTCCCCGAGTTAGAACTCGGCTTAGCACACGGCTCGCCGGGCCGGAGGCGTTTGGACCCTCATCATGGGGTAGCGGGACCGGGTTGCCGGGCATGGTGCTTCGCACGGGGGTCAAGTGCCGTGCCCGGCCCATTTGCGCTAGACACACCCAATAGGTCCGGTTTAACCCGCCCGCTGCTGTTATCCGGCCGATCTCTGACATCGCCTCGCCGCCGCCCTCGCCGTGGGACCACAGCACCACGTTTCCCGCCACCACCTCAGGCGCGGCGTCGTCGGGGATGATCATCTTGATCCAGTCGGTATCCCCCGCAGCCGCCCTGACATCGCGGGCCACCTTGTCCTCGACACCGCCACGGGGCAACGGGCCACCCAGCTCCGCCATCACCTCTTGCTGCCCTTCGTACCTTCGAAGCGGCAGCTGACAGCCTCGGTCCCGCTCGCGGAGTCTAGGATCATTCCATGACCGATCGGGCCGGCGCGCGGCAGACTGCCGAGGATGCGCTGGCCGGGCGGGTGGCGGCCCGGCGGGGTGCTGCGTCTGCCCACGCCGAGAAGTTGCGAGAGCTTGGGGCCATCGACAGGGCGGTGTATCAGGCGGTGGTGCGTACTCCTACTCCGAAGCTCGATGGTCCTTTTCGCCGGCTCTCGAATGCCGCTAACCACTCGCGCCTATGGCTCTGCGCTGCCGCCGCGATCGCCGTGGTCGGCGGTAAGCGCGGGCGCCGAGCGGCGCTGGAGGGCCTGCTGGCCATCAGCGTGACCTCAGCGACCGTCAATCTGCTCATCAAACCCGTTGTCCGACGACGGCGTCCTGACCGGGCCGGTTCCGCTCTTTCCGGTGCCCGCCACGTGCAGCTGCCAGAATCCACCTCGTTCCCGTCCGGGCACGCTGCGTCGGCGTTCGCGTTCGCTTACGCGGTTGGCCGGCACGTACCGGAGCTGGCCGTGCCGATCAGGCTGCTGGCCAGCGGGGTCGCCTACTCACGGGTCCACACGGGCGTGCATTATCCGGGCGACGTGGTGATCGGCTCGGTTCTCGGCGCGGGAACGGCGGCCATGGTCGCGGCGGCGTGCGATCGGCTCCTGCCCGTTTAGCGAGGACAGGCCTGATCCTGCCGTCTGCCCGGCTGACGGCTGCCCTTCGGACCGGGCCTGAGGCGGAGGTATGCTCCGGCACCGGCGGGCAGGCGGCGTTGGCCCCGCCCGCGCGGGTACGCGCCCGTACAGCTCGAGGAGCACGTGCTGGCGGGTGTCGACGCGTGCGGCTGTCAAGTCGCGTCTGCCTGGTCGAGGTAGCTCGCGGCGTAGACGTGCTCGACGGTGATCTCCAGGACGACGCGGTTCATGGCGGCCAGATCTGCGTCGCTCATCGGTTCGACCGGCTGACCGCCGATGCGCGACCACACGCGCGCCGTATCGGAGCCGATGTCTGCGGCGCGGACTCGGGCGGCGCCCTCCAGCGTCACGGACGGGTATGGTACTGCGGCTCCGATCACGCATAGCGAGGCGCGGCCGGTACGTTGCACGTCCTTGGCCTTGGCGCGGCCGGGTTCCGTGGAGATGAGCAGGCGGTCACCGTCGAGGGCGAAGTAGACCACTGACTGGCGGATCCCGCCGTCGGGCCGGGTGCTGGCGAGGACGCCGGCCCGCTGGCGGTCAAGGAAGCCGCGCACATTCGGCTCGATCACGAGGCCTCCGCGCGGTAGTAGCGGTCCAGTTCAGCGCCTTGCTCCGGGTCCCGCCCGATCAGGACGACCGGCCGACCGGCCTCCAGCACGATCTGCGCCGCTGTCCTTGGCTGATCTCGGCGACAATGCGCCGGATATCGTCCGCGACGAGTTCCGGCTTGAGCAGCTTACCGACCGCGGTGGTCGGCAGTGTCGTCCACCCCGCGTCCGTCCTTGGGCGCAGCCGCTGGCTCCGGAGCGTGTCCGGCTGGTGCCATGGCGGCCATGACACAGGATCATCCGATGATGCCCTGCTGACCAGAGGTCCGTCGTGACGGTTTCATGCCACTGGGCCAGGGGAACCAGTTGTGCGGCGAAGCGTATTCAGCTGGCGCCATAAGCCGCAGCACGCCAGGGGGGATCTCTGATGACGACAAGTGCCACGTTCGACCAGCTCACCCAGACGGTGAACCAGGCTGAGGCCCAGATCAAGGACGCGGCGGCTCGGAACCGCTCGGAGCTGCAAGCCCAGGTGGAGCAGGCGCGGACCAGCGCCGAGCAGCGCGCGACCCAGATCCAGGCCCAGGCAACCCAGGCCCACGACGATGCCACCGCTGGCTGGCAGTCGATGAAGGCGAACTGGCAGGCACACGTCAGCGACTTGCATGACAAGGCTGCCGACAAGAAGGCCGAGATGGATCGCAGCAGAGCGCAGCGGCGCGCTGACAGGGCCGACCTCTACGCCGATGATGCGGTCAGCTTCGCGATCGCGGCCGTGCAGGAAGCGGAATATGCCGTGCTGGACGCCGCCTTGGCTCACGCTGATGTCGAGGCTGCGCCTTCCCAGTAGGCTGCACCGGGCCTCGCAATTGAGGGCTGGCAGCGACCCGGTCGGGCAGCGTCGCGGCCGACGTATCCGGAGGCCGGTTGGAGCCTGGCAGCACGTCTGTTAAGTGACCCGGATTTCCGACCGTTTCCCGAGCAGAGTTCATCCCTCAGCGCACGAGGCTGAGGCCGCGGCTGCCGATGGCTGCCTTCACCGACTCCGGGTTAACCAGCGGAGGTTGCTCGGCGACAGCGCCTCCTCGAGGTTCTCCGCGAGGAAGCGGACACGTGCGTCGTCGCGCCACCCGAGCGCGGCATCCCCGACGAGCAGGTCCGCCGTCCGCGTGGCCGCCAGGTACGTCTGCAGGATCCTGCGCAGCACGGGGTTCTGCGTCCATGCCCGGTCGGCGAACCGACGGTCGCGTTTGGTGGGCGTCGCTGTCGAGGTGCCAGCAGCGATCCCGGCCAGTTCCACGGCGAGGCTGTTCATCCGGCGGGCCGTAGTGCCCGGCCGCCGGGCTAGCGCCGCCGCGAACCGGGCCGCGGGCAGGTCCGGGGCGAACCGGCGGAACGTGCCCAGCGCGGCGTCGACCAGCAGCGCATCCAGCGGGGCCGCCTGGGTCGGCGAGGTGGTCGGCTGCTGCACGGTCCTCGGCGGCGGCTCCGTCGGCGGATCGCGGCGCTGCAGCGTCGGTTGCTTCCCTGTGAACGGTCATCGTTTCTCCGATCGTGGATGCGTGGTCCGGGCGGCCGAGGGCCTTGGCGGGTGGCAAGGCCGTTCGCCGCACCGCCCGCCCGGGCTCTGACGCCGTGGGCGGTTCCTGGCGCTCAGCCGGTGAGGGCGGCCGCCAGGTAGGCGATCGTGATCGCAAGGGCGAGCAGGGCGGGCGCGGCCTCCTTCGCAGCGTCTCCTGCCTTCCGGTGCGCGATCAAGGCTCCGGTGACCAGCAAGACCATGCCGGCGGCAGCGGCGACGCCGGGCGGATGCCACCACAGGCCGATCAGGGCGCCCGCGGCGGCGGCCAGTTCGGCGGCCCCGATGAGCTGGTAGCCGCGCCAGGGGATCCGGTGGTGCGCGGCGGCCTTCCGCATCTGCGGATGGCCCAGAACCTTCGCCGAGCCCGGCACGAGGCAGACCGCGGCGAACAGGAGCGAGAGAGCGAGGAACATGGTGAGCCTCCGGCGGAGTGGTTTAGGAATTGAGGTTGATCACGTTCGGGCAGGGGTTTCCCGACTGGGCGCGGGAGCCGCGGCAGCCGGGATGGTCCAGGGAGGGCGGGGCAGCCGGGGCGCCGTGGCCACGCCGGCGATGACCCGGTCCGGCCGCACCAGGACGGCCATCGCCGGGTCGTGGATCAGGGCCTGCAAGGCCGCGGTCCCGTGGCTGTCGGCGAGGCTGAGCTCGGCGTAGTCCGATCCGCCGTCAGGCCCGTGCCTGGGGCGTGGCCCACCGAGCTGGGCGGCAACGCCGGGTGCGGCCGCGGCGGTGACCCGCACGAGCAGGAGGCGGTGGCGCCGGCACAAGCTGAGCAGGTCGGCGCCGGGCTGTCCGGCGGTCAGCACCGCCGCCTGTCCCTGCAGGACCGCGTCCAGCCGTACCGGCGCGCCCGCGCCGGCGCTCACCAGGGGGTTGGGGATCAGGGCGCCGATTCGCGCCGCGGCGCCCCCGCGCAGGACCCACCGCGGGGCGTGCTGCAGCGCGCCCGTCGTGAGGCCAGGCGTCTGCGTGGACGCCATCGCTTCGCGGAAGCGGGCGCTGCGGACTGCATTGGCGAGGACGATACGGCGAACCGCAGCGGCCCAGTCCTGGCCGCCGGTCATCGCCCAGCCGACCCGGACCGCCTTCTTGACCATGGCACGGGCGTGCGGGCGGCGTTCGGTGTCGTAGCTGGCGAGCAGATCCTCGCCGCCCAGGCCAGCGGCTACGTACGCGATCTTCCAGGCGAGGTTGTCCGCGTCGCGCAGCCCGGCCGCCAGGCCCTGGCCGATGAACGGCGGGGTGAGGTGGGCGGCATCGCCGAGGAGGAACACCCGCCCGGCCCGGAAGCGGGCCGCGAGCCTGGCTCGGAAGGTGTAAGTGGCGCTGCGGATAATCTCGAGGCCTGCCAGGTCGCCGCGCCCGGTCCAGGGCCGCAGCAGCCGGCCAAGAGCCTGCGGGCTGATCAGATCGGCTTCGTCCTCGCCCTGGCGCAGCTGGAACTCCCAGCGGTAACGATCTCCGGTGACCTGCATGAACGTCGCTGCTCTGGCGGGGTCGCAGATCTGTTCAACGCCGTCCCAGGTGTCCAGGGCGATATCGGCGCGGATGTCCACCACGAGCCAGCGCTCGGTGAACCCCAGGTCCTCCATGGGCACGCCCAGCAGTTCGCGGATCGTGCTGTTGGCGCCGTCGCAGCCCAGCACGAAGCTCCCGGTGAGCGTCTGCGGCGTCTGGTCCCCGGGGAAGCGCGCGTGCACCTGGACCGTGGCCGCGCCTGGGGGATCCTCCAGCCCGCAGACGTCGGCCCCGCGGCGGAAGTCGATCAACGGGTGCTGCTCCACCCGGGCCAGCATGAGCTGTTCCAGGTCAGGCTGGTGGAACATGTTCGCTTGCGGGAACCCGTGGATGCCGACCTCATGCTCGCGGCGGAACTCGGCCATCACTCGGTGTCCGGCGTCGAGCAGGCGCAGCCCGCTGCAGGACCGAGACCGGCTCAGGAATCCGTCGCTGACGCCGATCCGGTAGAGGATCCGGGCCACCTCGTCGTCCAGGTGGACCGCTCGGGGCAGGGCGTGGGGCCGGGTGTGACGTTCCAGCAGTGTGACGGGTTTCCCGACGTCGGCGAGCAGGAGGGCCGCGGTACAGCCGACCGGGCCCGCACCGACCACGATGACACGGCGCAGCCCAGCGCGGGGAGCCCCGGCGTCGCGGTGCTTGTTGTCCATGTTGGTCTTCCTCATCTCGGCGGGCTGCGGCGGCGAGCGGCTCGCTACGGCGAAGTCCGGATGGTGAGCGGGAACCCGGCGAGGGCCTCGCGCACGCGGCCGGGATCGGCGCCGGTCACGGTAATGACGAGCCGCCCGTTCTCGGGGGCAGCGGTCATTTGGGCGGCGGGCAGGCCAGCGTCGGCCAGTGCCTCAGCGGCGGCGCGCACGGCGGCATCAGCGGCCAGCGCGGGCTTGAAGTGCTTGCCGATGGCGGTGACCGGGATCGCTCCGATGGGGTATATCCGCTTCGGCCGGGCGGCGGGCTCGCCGATGGCGGTGGCCGCCCAGCTGAGCAGTTCCGCTTCGTTGAACCGGCCGGGATCGGCGGGGACAACGTAGGCCACCGGCACCTCGCCGGAGTACCGGTCCGGGCGCCCTACGGCCACGGCGGCGGTGACGGCGGGGTGGCTGAGCAACCCTTCCTCGATCACCCGGGGATCGATGTTGTGGCCGCCGCGGATGATGAGATCCTTGGCGCGGCCGGTGAGGTAAACGAACCCGTCGGCGTCCACGCGGCCGAGATCTCCGGTGTTCAGCCAGCCGTCACGGACGATGTCCCCGCGGCTGACGCGAGCGCCGAGGGCGCCCGGCTCGGTCACGTAGCCGGCGAACACCGCCCGGCCGCTGATGACCAGCAGCCCGGTCTCGCCGGGTGCGCAGTCCTCCCATCGCCCGTCATCACCGATGCGGACGGCCTTGATCTGCTGCTGGGGCAGGACACGGCCGACCGATCCGGGCCGTTTCTCACCGGCCGGAGTGACGGTGGTGGCGCAGGTGGCCTCGGTCAGCCCGTAACCCTCCAGCAGGCGCCGACAAGTGTGCCGGGCGAACGCTTCGCACACCGCGGCGGGCAGCGGGGCCGCGCCCACGAACGGAAGACGCAGCGTGCTGATGTCGGCATCCACTGGGACCCCGGCCAGGGTGTCATAGACGGTGGGGACGGCGGACATGGCCACGATCCGGTAATGCTCCACGATCTTCCAGAAGTGGGCGTACAGCGCCGGGTCGCGGTAGCCAGCCGGGCTCGGCCACACCACCGGGGCACCGATGAACATCGGGGCGATGCCGGTAACCAGCAGGGCGTTGACGTGGAACAGCGGCAGCCCGCCGAGCATCGCCTCGCCGGCCGCGATGCCGGACCGCTCGGCGATGCCGCGGCCGCAGGCAAGCTGGTTGGCGTGAGTGTGCGCGGCGATCTTCGGCGCGCCGGTGGTACCTCCGGTGTGGACGAACGCGGCGAGGTCTCCAGGCGCCGGAAGGTGGCCGGTCAGGTGATTGGACGGTTGCCCGGCAATCACCTCGTCCAGGTAGGCCACGGTCAGGCTGGCGGTGGCCGCGCCATCGGTGGGCAGCGGCGGCGCCGCGCCGGATGCGCCGTCAGGCCGCAGCGCCAGGATGGCGGTCACTCCGGCCTGGCGGGCGACCGGCAGCATCCGTCGCCACAGTCGCTCGTTTAGTTCCGGCCCCGCCGTAACGACGACGCGAGACTGGGCCCGGCGGATCAGCCCGGCGAGGTGCTCTTCGCTGAGGGCCGGGTTGACCGGTGCGGCGATCCCCGCCGCCTGCGCGGCGAGCGTCGCCGCGTAGAGCATGGCGGTGTTGGGCGCGCTGAGCGTGACCGCGTCCGGCCTCCGGACGCCGAGAGCGGCCAGCGCGTTCGCGATCCGGGACACCATGCCGGCCAGGTCGGCGTAGGTCCACGTCAGGCAGCGGGCGTAGGCGGCCGGGTCCGGGATCCATTGCGTGGCAACGCCGTCCGGCCAGGCGCGGGCCGCGTCCAGAAGCAGGTGGTAGGTCGACGTCGGCTCCGCCAGCATCTCCTGGGCGGTGTCTTCCGGGGCGGTCATGGCGACTTCCCGATCACGGTGTTGTGCTGGGTGCCGAGGTCAAGCTGCCCGTCGGGGGAGGAGATCCTCGCGGTGATAACGTCGCCGTCACGCAGGTAGCGGGGATTGCGGGCCTGCCGGGCGAAGAACAGCTTCCACTTGGTGGCGGGCGGCAGCAGCCCGGCGAGCTTCTCGGCGGCCTTCGGGGGCGCCTTGAGCGCGGTTCCGCCAGGCGTCCCGGTCAGCAGCAGGTCGCCGGGCGCCAAGGGCTGGAACCTGGCCAGCAGGGTGAGCGCGCGCGCCGGTGAGACGATCATGTCGGCCACCGTGCTGTCCTGCCGCACCTGGCCGTTGACCGCGAGGGTGAGCCGCAGCGAATCCAGCGCCGCCAGGTCCGCGGCGTCCACCAAGGCTAGCCACGGCCCGGCCGGGGTGAACGTGGGATAGGACTTCGCCTCGTAGAACTGGGTCTTGGTGAGCTGGATCTGGCGCGCGCTGACGTCGTTGGTGACCACCAGCGCGGCGACGTAGCGGGCCAGGCTCGCGTCGGTCACTGTGGTGCCGACCGGCAGGTCGGCACCGATGACCAGGCCGAGTTCCACCTCGTAGTCCAGGAACCCGACTCCGGGCGGCCGGATGATGTCCCCGGTAGGCGCGGTGAGGGAGTGCGAGGCTTTGCGGAAGAAGATCGGCGGGACCATGTCCGGGTCCAGGCCTGAGTCCAGAGCGTGCGAGCGGTAGTTCACCGCCTGGGCCACCACCCGCGCCGGAGCGGTCACCGGGCTGAGCAAGTCCAGGGAGTCGGCGGGAACCGTGTCTTTGGGCGCGCTGGCGGCGGCCGCCCGCGCGGCCTCGACGGCCTGGTCCACGGCGGGCCGGTCGGCGAGCAACCGGGCCGTCGTGGCGGCGGTCAGGCCCAGGGGGACCAGGCCAGCAGGTGTCACCACCCACCAGCCGTCCGCGGTGCGGGCCAGGCTGGCGCTCATGAACTCATCGCCTTGACCAGGCCGCGCAGGGCCGCGAGGTCCACCTCGTTGCCCTTGTCGCGCAGCGCCTTGATCGCCGCGACCACGACGCCGGGGTCGCGGGCGCCGGTGAACTCCGCGGTCGCCTTCGGCCCCCACTGGGCCAGCCCGCTGACCGACAGCGGCGCCCAGCCGGGCTCGGCCGAGGAGTCGAACAGGTCGCCGTCAGCGTAGTGCTCGAACATCAGCCTGTCCGCGTCGCGCCAGTAGTCGAAGATCTGGCTGCCCTGGATGTGCCGCCCGATGCCCCAGGCGTGGCGGTGGCCGCGCTCGCGCAGGTACTCGCCGCTGGCCGCCACCTCATCGAGGTCGGTGAGCTGGTAAGCGGAGTGGACGTATCCGGTTCGCGGCTGCAGGAGCATGGCCAGGGTGTGGTGGTCGGTCGGGACGCTGCCCTGGTCGCAGCGGATGAACGCCATCGCCGGGCCGCGGTCGCGCTGCCCGTCCAGGTAAAGGAAGTCGCTGACGATCAGCCCGAGGGCGTCGAGGTGCCAATCCAGGGCGGTAAGGAACCTGGTGGTGCCCAGCACCACATGCCCCAGCCGCTCGATCTCGGCCGGCCGGCGAGCCGGCCGCTGGGTAGCGTTGATCCGCTCCGGCTCGGGCCCGAAGTTCAGCGCCAGCGGCACGCGTACCGGCAGCGCGGGATATTCCGGGACGCCGTAGACCACCTGCACCGGGAAGCCGCTGGGATCGCGCAGCACCACGGCGTGGCCGCCCGAGTGCGGCGTGACCGCCCCGCCGGTCCCGCGGGCCAGCCGGTCAAGGTCATTCCTGGCGGCGGCCTGGAAGGCGACACCCGTGAAGCGGGAGCCACTGCCCCGGCGGACCACCAGGCACGCGGCGCCCGCCCGCCGCCCGCGCAGCAGCAGCGTCTTCGGGGTCCGGTCGGCGACGGTGAAGCCGAAGTCCGTCAAGAACCGTTCGGCCCGGTCCAGGTCCGGCTTCTCGAACTCCAGCCATGCCACGCCCGCCACCTTGATCAGCGGGTTGTCGGACCGCCCGGGGTGCTCGCCGGGCAACGCCCCTATCTCGCTGTGCAGTGAGCAGTGCGGGTCCTGCTTCGGCGGCTGGGTCGAAGTGTCAGCTTGCATCGTGGCTCCCTCGCTTGATCAACTAGCAAGATGCATCAGTTTTGTGATTGATTATCAGTCATGACTGACCGTGCCGTCAAGTGCGCGTCGACACGAATCCGCGGTGGGGCTCGCACTATCAGGGCTGGTGGCCCCGGCATCACGCCACAGGGCTGGGCCGGGGAGTCCGGCGCCCTGGGAGGGACTCGCCGGAAGCGGGGCTGAGCGTGGCGGAGCCCTGGTTCTGGGCGTGCCGGAGCGCGCCGAGCCCGGATGTGCCTGGGCGGCGGTCGACCGGATCCGTCAGCTCGCACTTGGCGGCATGCTTCAGGTCGCCAGCCGGTGGGACGCGTCAGCGCTCCGAAAACCGCGCGCGTCAGCGCTTCGTTCGCCCGTCCCGTCTGCGCTGAGCCGAACCGGGCCAGCCCCGCCCCGGGCTCCAGGCGGGGCGGGGGCGGCGGTTCGGGCCTGTGCGGACCTAGGCCGGTGACCGCAGGGGCCTCTCGGCCCGTCTCATTCTTTCGGATCGTGAACCCGGCTCACGCTCGCGCCGCGCTGGCCATGATCGGCGAGACCGACCGTGCGCGCGCTCTGTGCAAGAAGCTGCTGTCATTCGCCGGGCCGCCCCTGCTCTACTCGGAGGAGATCGACATGGCGACGGGCGAGCATCTGGGGAACTTTCCCCAGGCTTTCACGCACCTGGCGCTGATCGAGGCCGTGTCGCTGCTCATCGCGTCCGAGCCGGAGGAGGAGCCGTAAACTGAAAGGGCAGCGCGGGCCGAGGTAGCTGCCTGTCAGGCGTGCAGGGCGGCGACGGCGAGGTAGGCGGCGGCGATGGCGAAGGCGATCAGCGCAGGCGTTGTCTCCTTGATCGTGTCTCCTGCCCGCCGATGGCTCGCCAGCGCGCCGATGAGGAGCAGCGCCATGCCGCTGGCCGCGGCCAGGCCAAGAGCGTGCCACCATAGCCCGGCCAGGACGCCGCCGGCGGCGGCGAGCTCCGCCACCCCGATGAGCTGGTAGCCGCGCCACGGGATGCCAAAGTGGGCGGCAGGCTTTCGCATCCTCGGCTGGCCAAGCACCTTGGCCATGCCTGGCACGAGGCAGGCCGCGGCCAGCAGCAAGGAGAGCGCGACGAACACAGCAGCTCCTTCGTTCGGAGCACGAAACGGATGTCGTCAACGCAACTTAGCGACTACTATCAGATCTGTTATGCAGTATCAATCACGACCGATGATCCGTCAAGCTCATGCGGCGCAAGTGCGGTCCGGCTGTCAGCGTGCGGCTAGACTGCTTCTGTGACGAACGATCAATACTGATCGCGGCGACCGTGGCGGGCGGCGAGGACCTATTCCATGCGGCTCCGTCCCGCGGTCCAACGGAAGGACTAAGGATGATGAGCACGGGGAGTGCGGCCCAGGTAACGCCGGCCAGCCGGTTTGACCGGCGCAAGGCGAGGACCCGGCAGGCGCTCATCGATGCCGCGGCGCGCCTGATCGCCGAGGGTCCCGGCAAGGGCGCGAGCATTCAGGAGATCACCGAGAAAGCCGACATCGGATTCGGGTCGTTCTACAACCACTTCACCAGCAAAGAAGAGCTGTTCCAGGTCGCGTCGGCCGAGGTGCTCGAGCGCTGGGGGCAGATGATCGACCATGCTTGCACCGCGATCACCGATCCGGCTGAGGTGTTCGCCGTCTCGTTCCGGATCTCCGGGCGGCTCGGCTGGACCCACCCCGACGTGGCCCGCTTCCTGACCGGCCGGGGCCTTGACCTGCTCGACGCGCCCTACGGCCTGGCCCCGCGCGCCCTGCGCGATATCAAGGCCGGCCAGGCCGCCGGGTGCTTCACGATCCCCGACGCCGAGGTCGCGCTCAGTGCCGTCGCCGGCGCCCTGCTCGGGTTGCTGCGGCAGCATCAGCAGCACCCGGGGCGCCTCGATGAAGGCGCCGTCGACCAGTTCGCCGAGGCCGTCATGCGGCTGCTCGGCGTCCACGCACCGGAAGCCGCCCGCCTCGCTGGCCTGCCGCTGCCGCCGACCAGCCCCTGGTAAAGGCCCGCGGTACCGGCGTCGTTTCGAGCTGCGCCATACCTGGAAGACCGTCATGGTGGTGATCAGCGCGCGCGTCCAGTTCCGCCTGTGGCCATGGCCGTGCCGGAGCGTGCCATGAGGCAGCCACGGCCGACCGCGTCACCTGAGGGCTGGCGGCCCGCCGGTCCGGCCCGCTCGCCCGTGCTGTTCGTGAACCCCAGGTCGGGCGGCGGCGCGGCGCCGCGCGCGGGAGTCGCCGAGCGGGCACGCGGGCTCGGCATCGAGGTGATCATCTGGGATCCTGGCCAGAGCCTGACCGCCCTGGCCAGTACTGCGGCGGCCAGGGGCGCGGGTGCGCTGGGGATGGCGGGCGGCGACGGCTCGCTGGCCGAGGTGGCGGCGGTGGCTGCCGCCAACGGGCTTCCGTTTGTCTGCGTGCCGGCCGGGACCCGGAACCACTTCGCCCTCGACCTGGGCATTGACCGCAGCGACCTGACCGGTGCCCTCGAGGCGTTCACCGACGGGGTGGAACGCGTGATCGACGTCGGCGATGTGAACGGCCGGATGTTCCTCAACAACGTCTCGCTGGGCGTCTACGGCGAGGCCGTCCGCCGCCCGGAGTATCGCGACGCCAAGGTGCGCACGCTGCTGCAGACGGCGCAGAGGGTGGCCGGGCCGAGCGGACAGGCGCCCGGCGTGCGCCTGACCGACGACGCGGGACGCGAGCACCGCGGGGTCGAACTCGTGCTGGTGTCGAATAACCCGTACGCCCTGGAGCGGCCGCTGCCCCGCGGCACCCGGCCGGCGCTGGACAGCGGCCAGCTCGGGATCGTGATCATCGCCCCGCCGGGCAGCGGGCCGCCGCCTGGCCGGTCCTGGCACGCTCCGCGCCTAGACGTCAGCGCCCAGGTAACGGTGCACGCCGGGATCGACGGCGAGCCCGCGGACCTGATCCCGCCGCTGCGTTTCACGATCCGGCCGGCAGCGCTGCGGGTACGGATCTCGCGGCGCCATCCGGGCACGCCGCCGGGCGCGCACGTCCCCCCGCTCACCCCGCCGCGGCGGCGCTAGGCCGGCCGGTCCGGCTGTCCGCCGGCTATCGGGCACCGGCCGGCCAGCGCCGTCAGGTACGTTCGGCGTGCCGGACTTCGAAGGCGACGACGATGTCGGAGATGCCGCGGAACAGGGCGAAGAAGCCGACCCAGAAGATCAGCAGCAACGCCCGGGTCGGAAATGCCTGCTGCGAGGCCCAGAATCCGATGATGATCTCTGCGATTCCCGCGAGCACTCCGAGCCACCAGCTCGGGTTGATGTCCCGGGCATCGATGGAGGTGAACAGGTCCACGCTGCCGCGCAGGATCAGCAGCAGCCCCACCACTGTGGCCAGTGCCCAGAACGCGCCGTAGGGGCGGACGAAAGCCCAGATGGCTGCCCCGATGAACAGCACGCTCATCAGGATGTGCAGCCAGCCCCAGCTGGCCCGGGTCGAGGCGAGCAGGATCTCGCTGGCCGACGCGATCAGGAATACCACGCCGATCAGCACCCCGATCGTCGCCACTGACGTGGTGTTGAACCGCAGCACCGCCGCCGAGATGATCAGCCAGGCAACGCCGGTCACCAGGAACATCCACCACGGCAACCCGAGCTGCGCCAGCATCGCCGGACGGCTCTGGGTCTGGGCTTGCGTACGGGCAGTCATATGCGCACTCCCTTCAGCAGAATCGAGCGGAGCCCCGCGTGGCTCGCCGCCGCCAGCCCGGCACGGGAGGGGCGGAGAGTCAGTCCGCTCACCCGGTGACTACGAGGTCATCGCGGACATTCTTGACGCCGACGCCCCGCCAGGCGGCGTCGATCACCGCGTCATGCTCGCCCCAGCTGAGGACGCTGCCGGTAAGAGTGATGGTGCCGTCGCTGGCCTGTACCTGGACGTCGTTGTCAATCGGAAGCACCCCGTAGCGGTCGAGAGCGCCTTGCACCAGGTCGCTGACATCGACAGCCTCAATGTCGCTGAAGATCTCGATGTCGTCCGCGATGCCCCGCACGCCCGGAAGCACTGCGACGGCCTGCTCAGCCGCGTCCCGCTCGAACCGGTTGCCCACCGTGCCAGTCAGCCAGACATCGCCCTCGCTGGCGCTGGCCTCGACATCGGCCGGCACCCTCACAGTCATCGCCAGGGCGTTATTAGCATCCGTGGTAAGAGTCACGTCATCCCGGTAACTGGCGTACGGCAGATCCACCATCAGGTGGTTATGCAACTTGGTGACCCCCTTGACCCGCTTGGCCGCCGCAGCCGCCTCCTGGTATTGCGGGTAGCTGGGCACGGTGCCGTTCAGCGCCACATCCCCGCTCATGTTCTTCACGGTGATCCCGGACGCATCGACCAGCGGGTCAAACTCCAGTTCCTTCTGCACCGCCTCGCGGATGTCCTTGGTCTTCTGAGCTGCTTCGCGTGGGCTTTTCGGTGCCATGACCAAGTCCCCTCCCTGCTATCAGGCTGCTGGTGCGGCGTCCCTCTTCACTCCCGCCGAGATTTACCCAGGGGCACCAGCCATTAGTCCTGACGCCGCCGGCGCGATCTGAACCTGGCTACTGCCATGCCTGCGCAACGCCCGTTTTGTCGGACTTGGCGATGCTCCTGATTGGTTCCGTTTTACCAACTCTGTTCATGGCAGACGGTGGTGTTTCGTATCGGCTTCAGGCCAACAACCTCCGTCCGGTACTCATAGTGACGAAGGTCCCGGGACGGATCCGCATCTCGGACGGCCCGACTGCCCGGCCGACGTAACTGTCGCGCAGCGCGGGGGACGCCAAGCCCTGCAGAAGCATCCACGAGATGGAAAGCGCGGCGGGCGATGCTCATGGCTGCGGCCAAGCCTCGGAGTTGCGGAATGACACGGCACGCCTGCGCCAGTCAGCGTGCTGCCCGCACTAATCCATGGCGTCCATTAGGGGTCTTCGGGATCGGGCTGGCGTTCGACTTGCGCTCGGCCCAGTCGCGGCCAGAATGAGCAGATCCTGGCCGGGCAGCTGCAAACCGCTCAGTTGCCGTTGCCAGACGCCGATGAGCTATCGGGCGCGGTTTCCCGCCATAGCTCCCGTATGACAGTCTGAAGCGCCGCGGCGGTCGGGATCGCGAGCAGGGCCGCTACGAAAGCGCCGAAGACTCCGCCCAGCCAGCCCCCGATGGACGCCCCGACCAGCACCGAGACGAGGACAAACAGCGGGCTAACTCGCACCGTTTTTCCCATGATGACGGGGTTGAGCACGTGGTTCTCGATCTGGGTGTAGACCGCGAAAACAACCGCGGTGACGATGCCCGCCGTCAGCGAATGGGCCGCAGCGAACAGCACCGTCGGTATCCCTGCGAGCGCACCGCCGACCTGCGGCAGGAAATCGACAAGCGCCACCCAAAGTCCCCACAAAAACGGGAAAGGCACCTTCAGAATCAGGAGGGTGACGAACACGACGATGCCAGCGATGAGCGAAGTCAGGCCGTTACCGGCCATGTAGCCCGTGGCGGTGCGGCTAGCCTCTTCGGCAATCCGGGAGAATCTTTCAGCGTGCACAGGCGACATCGCGTTGAGTATCCCTTGCTTTAGCGCCGGCCCGTCTAGGAGCAAAAGCACGACCAGCACCACGAGTGTCGCCAGCGCCGCCAGCAGCGAGACGGCGCCTTTGCCTACGGTCAGGGCCGGTCTCGCCAGATCCTGGCCGAATTTGACGAGCTTTGATTCATTGCGGCTGACCCACGCTTCGAGGTGGTACTGGCGCACGAGATGACCAACCCAGCCCCGGCCGTGCTTGGCCTGAGCGACATACCCGGGCATGGCGTGCGCCAGATGAACGATCCCGCGCGTGAGCGGAACACCAAAGGCGGCTACCAGGCCGCCAAACACCAGCACCGCAAGCACTGTCACGATAAAGACCGCGGCACCACGACGCCGGACCCGGTGCTGCAGACCAGTGACGAGAGGGTTCAAGAGCACCGCGAAAAAGCCCGCAACCAGTAGCAGCAAGACAACGTCGCGCAGCCGGTAGAGCAGTGTTCCGGCCAGGTACGTAGCGGCGACGACTGCCACCGCCGCCACGATTGCCTGCAAGGGAATGCCCCTGGCATTGGCACCACCCCAGAACCTTTCCGAACGGGAGGCTGGCCGCCGATCCTTCTCCATGTCGCCATGATGACAAAGCATGTTGAGCAGCGCGTACGCGGCTAGTTGCGCGCCGCCGGCGTCTTTGGGAGAAGCGAATTGCGGATTACTGTGGTTTTGCGATTGCTTTAACGACCACCGCGCTCAAGACAGGCGATAAGTATCTCAAGCGCCCGTCACGGAAAGATGGATCAGCTGGTGATCAGCAGATGATCTCACTCATTCTTGACGCCGACGTCCCGACAGGCGGCGTCGATGCCGCGTCATGCTCGGCCCTGCCAGCTTCTACGGCAGCGCGTCAGCGGGCCGCGCGGGACCAGGGGCCGACGACAACCGGGCGCTCGCAGCGACGCAGTGTGGCCCGGCTTTTGGTCTCGCCTGTCCGGATGCTCTGGTCACCGGGGCGTCGCCGACATAGTCGTTGATAACCCGGGTACCGTCACCAGCACTAATGTGCCAATGAACTTTACGCTCACACGGATCCACAATGGGCCGCTCACGGAGCGTGTCCTCCACGATCTGAATCAGGTGGCGGCTGCTGGACGCAGCCGCGTGCTCACCATCCGGCTGCCCGTGACAGGCATCAGATATCCAGGCCTCCCTCTCGGCAAATGACAGGCATCGCCCCGGCACAGCGCCCCACTCAGCGGCATCGCATCAGCCACCGTGGATGAACATGAGCACGGCGCCAGCGGCACAGCTGGCGGGCCGGTATTCACCCGCCGTGGGCGATGCATGGGTGGCGGGGCTGTCTTAACGTCGGGCTGACGTCAGGCACGCGGAAACCGGACGGGCGGCGGCAGCATGCCTGTTGAGTTGGCAGCGGCGGCATTCGGCGGCACGTATACGGCAGAGCGGGACCTGCGCAACCTGCGGGTGTCACGGCTGGACCCGTGGTTGGACGGTGCGGATCAATCCGCTGCTCTTCATGTCGGTACTGGTCGCCCGGGCCACCGGCAACTGGCTAGGCGGCACGTTCGGTGCCGTCGCCGCCCGCTCGCGATTCCGAGCGCTGTATCGCTGCAGGTAGCGGTGCGGGGAATCCGGCGGGCGACGTCGACCAGGCATGCCCTGCCAGCCGAAGCTCAGGGTGACGCGTCGCCCGATTTGTCCTGACCCGCGAGCACGCCGGACCTGGTGGCTACCTTGGATCACAAGCCTTCAGCTGGACATGACGCCCCGTCAGCTGCTGCCAAGTCGGCCGGCGGCCGGGCGTCGGCGATCCAGAAGAAGACCGCCGCGATCGACGCGGCGCGGCGGCACCCGCCGACATGGCGGGTGCTGCTGAAGCGCGCTATCCCGCTGGCTGTCGCCGGCGCTGCGATCTACGTGCTCTTTCCGGCGATAACGAAGGTGCTGGGTGCCTGGCCGCGTCTGACCAGCCTGGATCCCATCTGGTTCGCCGTCGCGCTGGCCGCGGAGGTTGCGTCCTTCGCGTGCAACTTCGGCCTTCAGCGGCTGGCGCTGCGAGCGAAAGGCTGGTTCGCCGTCGTCACGGCCGGTCTGGCAGGCAATTCGGTCACCGGCAGCCTGCCGGGCGGCAGCGCGATAGGTGCCGGCGTCCAGTTCCGGATGCTTTCCACCGC
This sequence comes from Streptosporangiaceae bacterium, assembly GCA_036258115.1. Classification (GTDB taxonomy): domain Bacteria; phylum Actinomycetota; class Actinomycetes; order Streptosporangiales; family Streptosporangiaceae; genus Chersky-822. Next base: position 20,732 of record DATAEH010000234.1, on the reverse strand, counting down.
CGGTTTCGACACCGATACCGCCGCGAGCGGGCTGGCAGCCATCTCCTTTATCGGAGTGGCCGCATTGCTGGGGCTGCCGCTGTTCGCAGCGCCCGCGATGATCGCCGGAATCCGGGTAAGCCCGGGTCTGGCCCACGCAGCACTCATAGGGCTGGCAGGTTTCGTGCTCTTCGCCGGGCTTGGCGCGCTCGTGCTCGCGACCGATCGGCCGCTGGCCACAGCCGGACGGGTCGCGCAGAAGGTGTGGAACTGGCTGACCCGCGGCCGGCATCCGGTCACCGGCCTGGACCAGCGGCTGCTGGCCGACCGCGACGCCATCCGAACGGTACTCGGCGAGCACTGGCGGAAGGCGCTGCTACTGACCACAGGGCGGCTGGCCTTCGACTACGGGTGCCTGCTGGCGGCGCTGCACGCGGCCTCCAGCTCACCCCAGCCCGCACTGGTACTGCTGGCGTACGCCGCCGCGGGCATTCTCGCCCTCATCCCGATCACCCCGGGCGGGCTCGGCATCGTCGAGGCGGGCCTGAGCAGCCTGCTCATCCTGGCCGGCGTGCACCCCGCCAACGCCGTCCTGGCCACCCTCGCATACCGGCTCGCGTCATACTGGCTACCCCTTGTCTCGGGATTGCCCGCTTACCTGCTCTTCCGCCGCCACTACGCGCGAGCTGCCCAGACCCGGCCGGGATCCGGGTCTGACAGTGCGGGAGGAGATAGCCCGGGCCACTCAGATCGCTGATGCCAGCACCGCCGCGTTCGGTGACTCCTCTTGCCGCGGGAGGTGTACGCGACGCCGATACGCTGTGAACTGCCGCTGACGCTGGTCGTTGAGGATGCGCAGCGACGCCTCAGCATCGTCGAGCTATTGCACGGTCGTGACTTCGACCGGGCGCCTGCAGCCCATTTGGACAGGGTGACCCATGGAGCCGGACCTGGCAGTCATCCGGGCCGACCAGGCCCTTGCCTGCGCACGGGTCATCTCGGCGCCGGCTGATCATTTCGGCGGCGGTGCTGCATTTCAACACCACGTCGGTGCCGACCATCGGAATCCTGATCGGCGCGGTGTTCGTGATCGCGTCGGCCAGCGAGATCCTGCTCGCCTCGACCCGAGCCAGCTGGGGCTGGCAGCACATCCTTGATGACGTCTTGTTCATCGGGGCCGCCATCTGGGCCTTCGTCCACCCCTACGGCGCGTTCTGGGCGTTCGCCACCATCGTGGGGCTGCTGCTCATCCTGCGCGGCAGCCTGGACCTGGTCACGTCCATCAACGCCAGGGACGCCAACCCGGACTGGTGGCTCGGCCTGCTAGCCGGAATCGCCGAGATCATCGGATTCTGGGCATCGCAGCAAGCCTTCCCGGCCAGAGCAGCACTGCTCATCTGGGTCGGGTACTTCGCCCTGTTCCGGGGCATCTCCGACATCGTCGTCGCCTTCGAAGTCCGCCATGCGGAACGGTCCTGACGACCGGCCCTGCGCCGCGGCGGCCGGGCAAGCGGTGAGCGCGGGCCGCCTCATGCACGAGGTGGGCCGTCAGCCGGTGATTTGGAGTTCGTCGATGACGAGCATGACACCGTGCCCAAGCCATGCAGCCCCAACGACTGCGTCGCGCTGTTCCTGGGTCCGCACATTGCCGACGAGCACAACCGCGTTCTCAGCCGTGACGTTCGCGGCCACCTGACTGTTGTCCGGAGGTACCTTGTGGCGGTCGAGTGCCTTCTGCACAAGCTGGTTGACGTCGGCCGGGTCTACGTCGAAGACTATGTGGATTTCATCTTTGACGTTGCGGACACCGGTCAGCCCATTGACGGTCGCTTCAGCGGCGGCCCGCTGCCTGCGGTAGTTCACTGTGCCGGTCAGCGTGAGGTTGCCGTCTATCGCGATTGCCTCGACCCCGTCAGGTGCCGTGGCGCTCGCAGCGAGCGCATTGTTTGCCGCGGTGGTCAGCATTGCGTCGTCACGGTAGTTGTGCGGCGGTAGCACGACCTCCAGGTGATTGCGGACACTGGTCACACCGGTAATGCGCCAGGCCACCTCAGCTGCTTCCAGGTACTGCGGGTAACTCGGCACCTTGCCCTGGAGTGTCACATCGCCGTTGAAGTTCCTGACGGTGATAGCAGCCGCGTCGACAAGCCGGTCACCGGCAAGCTCCTCTTCAACGGTCTCGCGGATATCCGTGGTCTTTCCCATTGCGCGTCTCCTTTCTGAACGACCCCGCTCGGGGTCGATGGCGATCCGGCAGGCGCTGACCGCCGCCGCTGCGGCGCTCAGATGGGGAAGCCGGGTCAGCGGGCTCGGAACTTAGCGGCCGGCCATCCGTGATCGCGGGCCGCCACTTCGAGATCATGGCTGGGATTAAGCACCCGGGCCGGCCGACGGTCTGTAGGAGCGGCAGGTCCTCGTAGCCGTCTGAGTATGGGTAGCTCCCTTCGAGATTGATGCCGTGGTCACGGGCGAACGAGCGGACGGCTGCCGCCTTGCCTTCACGCGACAGTAGCGGGCCGACCGGGTGGCCTCTGCAGATGCCGTTCACCGTTTCCACCTGCGATACCAGGATGTGTCATGCCCAGGGCTTTCGCGGCGGGCTCCACTTGGAAGCGGGTAACCGCCGAAGCCACTTCCAGGTTATGGCCAGCCCGGTGATGGGTCCTCGGCCAGCCGTCGCCCTCCCGATGCAGCGATCCCGTGATGACATGCGCGAAGAGCCGCTCTCCGAGCGCGGCGAGATCGCTTTCGCTGCGCCCGGCCGAGGTCCGCAGGCCAGCTGTGGTGAGCCGCTCAAAATCCCGTTGGGCGGTATGCCGCGCGGAGGCCGCATACGAGCATCTGCCTGAGGCCGGCCGGAGCGACCTGGCCGGAGCTGAGGTGATAACGGGCGAAAGCAGCCATCGAATACCCGTCGCCGAGACTGCAGTCGAAATCGAAGAAGGCGCCAACGGACGGGCGCTGCGGCATTGCATCACTGGCTGCGGGCGATGGGGATGGCCGGGGTCGCGGCGTGGAATACGGCGAGGGCGGCCAGGCGTACGCCACTGCGCTGGGGTCTAGTCCCCAGGTGATGTGGGTACGGCCGGTGTGGGGCAACCGTGCTGGCTGGGAGGGAGACCTGCCGTGGCACCCAAGAAGAACGTCATCCGGGAGAAGGTTCAGGCCGCCAAGGACATCCGCGAGGGCGTCCGGAAGGAACTGGACTTCGATCCACTGGTTGATGCCAGCGATATCACGGTGAAGAACATGAACGGGAACGTGGCGCTGAACGGCACCGTGCCGAGCTACCCCCAGTACCTGGACGCGGCTGCGGCTGCAAAGCGGGTGAACGGCGTCACCAGGGTGCATAACCACCTGGCCGTGGCGCTGCCGCCCGAGAGCTACCGCGATGGCCCGATGCTAACCACGGCAGCGAACAACGCTCTGGCGCAGACGGTCAGCGTGCCGGACAACGTCGAGGCCAGCGTTAACCAGGACGTCGTTTGGCTGACCGGCACGGTGCGGAACGGGTTCGAACGGGACGCAGCCGGGCAAGCCGTCGCCGGGCTCACCGGCGTGCGCGGCATCGTCAACGACATCGAGATCTTCAGCGAGGCCGAAGAGGAAGATGTTTCCTTCCTGGTACAGGACGCGCTCGACCGATACTCGCTGATCCCGGACGACAGCGACGTCATGGTCAACGCCAGCGACGGCACGATCACGCTTACCGGACACGTCACCGACTGGGCCGAGCACGACGCGGTTATCCGCGCCGCCTGGCGGGGCGTCGGCGTCAAGAATGTCCGCGACGACCTGGTGATCACCGGCTAACCGGCCGGGCCACGTCGGGCCGAACCTCGAGGTACTAATCCGCGACGACGGGCGTGCTCCAGCACGTGAGGACCTTCGCAGGGCGCTGCGCGAATGGACGTTCAGCGCGTCGATCCGCGGCGACAGCGACCCGCCGGCCGACCTGGCACCGATTGTTCGCTGGCTTGAGCACAACAGCATCCGGATGGCCGATCTGGCGGGTGATCAGGGCCCCGCAAGCGCACGGTGCTCGGCAACGCCATGGAATACGCCTGCGGAATCGGAGTCGTTCCGTCCAGCCCGCTGAAGAAGATCAAGTGGACCAAGCCCAGGACACGTGGACCAAGGCCAGGACACTGCGGACAGTAGACCCCCGAGTCGTCATCAACAGCGACCAAGCGCGGCAGTTCCTCGCAGCCGTCGCCAGCCAGGGCCCGCGCGCACAGCGCCTCGCCGCCTTCTTCGGCTGCCTGTACTACGCGGCCTTGCGGCCCGAAGAGGCAATCGACCTGCGCCGGGACGAGAACCTGATCAGGCTGCCCATGACAGGGTGGGGTGAGATGCGCCTGACGAACGCACAGCCCCGTAGCGGGACCCGATGGACAGACAGCGGCAGGTCCCGCGAGCGCCGGGCGCTGAAACACAGGGCCGATGGCGAGACACGCGTGGTCCCCATCCATCCCGAGCTCGTGAGGCTACTGCGCGACCACCTGCAACGCTTCGGCGCCGGCCCGGGCCGACGGGTGTTTCCGGCCCGCGGGGCGGCACCGTCGCCGAATGGTCCTACCTCGATGTATTCCACACGGCGGCAATGCAGGCGGGACCCTGCAGTTCAAAGCCCCGTTTTCGCTGATGTGAGCGGAGGGTGTGGGATTCGAACCCACGAGGAAGCTCACGCCCCCTAGCGGTTTTCAAGACCTGTCCGTGAACTCGCCTGACCTGCGCAAACGCGGTGGCGATCTAGGATTTGGGCACGCATTCGGCACGGGCGCCCGACCGCTGGCCATCCGACAGACTGTTATCGACAAGGCCAGAACGGCTCGGCGCCGCTGGCTGTTTCGAAGCGGGCTTCCCAGGGAAACGGCCAGGTGAGCCAGTAGCGCGGTCGGCGATAGCTCATCGCCGTCCGGCAACGGCAGCTTAACGGCTCGCAGTTGCGCGGGCAGGAGCTCCTCTCTCCAGCCGCGACTGCGCCGCGCGCATTTCGAACGCCACCACGATCTCGAAGATGCCGCGGAAGAGGGCGAGCAGGCCAGCCCAGATGATCAGGAAGAACGCTTGCGCACGGACAGATTGTGCCGAGACCCAGAAGCCGATGAACACTTCCAGGACGCCGCCGATGACGCCGAACCACCACGCGTCGTTGAAGACCTTGCTGTAGATCGCGCTGACGATGTGCATCGTGCCGACCACGACGAGCAGGATGCCTAGGACGGAGGCCAGTGCCCAAAACGCCCCATAAGGCGTCACGAACGACCATATCGAGGCACCGATAAACAAGACGCCTAGCAGGGCATGTGCCCACCCCCACGCGGGCCGGACGAAGGCCAGCGCGAACTCCTCCGCTGCGGATAGCAGGAACAGCGCCCCCAGCAGGAGGCCAATCGTCGCCACTGAGCCGATATTGAAACGCAGGATGATGACCGAAATGACGACCCACGCGATCCCGGCCAGCAGGTACGCCCACCAGGGTCCCGTCAGGCGGCCGACCACCTGCATCGGCCCCGACTGCACCTTTGAGCTGCTTCCAACGCTCATCTCGTCCCCCCGAGAATCATCGTCGGCTGGAGCCACGCCCGCGGCTCGTCTCCAGTCGGCAATACCCGTCAGCGGGGCGGATCCATCATGATTCGTCCCACGAGCGCTGACCGGATGTCCTCCGGGCAGTTCCTCGTCGCGTGTAAGTGCAGATGATCGTCAACGACGTTGTCACGGTCAGCGGCATGATGAGGTCGGCAGAACCTGGGATCGCTAGCCTGGGTCTTCTCCGGCCCAGGTGTAACCTCAGCCGATGCGGCAGGCCATGCCGTGGCGGTCGTTCACGCCGTTGAGGTAGTCCCAGCCGACATCCCCGCAAAGCGGGCAGGCTCGGATGACATATACCTATGGGGCTGTTGAGCCTGCTTTTGCGTGCCGGCGCCGGCCCTAACCCGGCCCGGTCCCGGCAGCATCGCTGCCCGCCGGCAAGCCAGCGGCCGCCGACGCGACATCAGGCCCGATGAGCACTGCCGCGGACGTGAACGCAACAACCAGCATGATCTTCAGCCGACTTGCTCGCATGACCGCTACCTCCGAGTTCCCGCTGGCCGCGTCAGCCTGCTCGGCACGGCGCCACTAGCTAGACGCGCCGGGGCGGGGCACGGTTGGCACGAGAAACCGACGGCGCCACGGTCTGCCTCCGATTCCGGGCGGACCAACCGCGGATCCGCTCCAGTCGTGCGGGACTTGCGCGATGAACCAGGGTGGTATCTGCGACCGCATCACCGGGCGGGTTGAGAACGACCACTCATGCGACGTGTGGGTGGCCCCTTGGCCCGAGCAGGCGTGACCGGTGGGCTGCCGCCGCAGGGTTGTCGGTTGCAGTCGGCTTCCTGGTGCCACCGTGGTCGCGCCTAACCCTGTAAGGCTGGCTCGGCTTCCACCGAGTTGGCCCAAGACGGTCAGTACGACGAGTACGACCGTGGTGACTGCGAGAATGCCATGAGCGATTACCGCGGAGACGGGAAATGGCGCTCGGGCGGAACCCCTGGCTCCCAGGCCTCACCTGGCCGCCGGACGAGCCAGGTGTCGAGCCCCCATGCACAGCCTGGGTGAGGCAGTTGACCGTCGCTCGCGCGGGACGTTTAGCCGTGTGACGGCCTGGGGAACTGAGGTGCAGGGACAAATCGGGGTGCCGTAGGGGGACGACATGACGCTGTCCGAGCAGACCGACGCACTGCAGGCCAAAGCGGCCGAGCTCAAGAGTTCGCTGGACGCCTCCCGGCGTGAAACCAACGAGCAGATCAAGGCACGGCTCGCCAATGCCAAGACTAAGGCCGGTGCCGCGAGGGAGACCGCGCACGGTGAGGCAGGCCAGACCGCCGACCGCGCGCATGCCCAGTGGCAGTCGTTCAAGGCCGACACTTCGGCCAAGATGGCCGAGCTGCAAGAACAGATCGAACGGAAACGCGACGAGCACGATTTGAAGGCGGCCGAGAAGGACGCCGAGTCGGCGGAGGACTACGCGGCCGACACGCTGGACTACGCGGCGTGGGCCATCGACCAGGCAGAAGTGGCGGTACTCAATGCCGCCGATGCCCGCGCATGGGCCGATGCGCGAGCGGCAGCCTCGCCCGGTTGATCCAGCAACTCACAGCCTTATCTGAACCCGTCTGCGAGAACCGCTGGCAACGCTGGGCCCGTGCGTCGTGGACATGTAGCTGAACAGCGTTCGCCGGAGACGCGGAAACCCGAAAGCAGCAGCGACTAGGGGGTTTCGCTGGAGTTCACGTCGAAGACATCGCTGTCTAAGACGCAGCAGAATCCCTACAAAACGCCCGCGTCAGCTACGTCGTCGACGGGCCAAATTACGCTTGAGATAGCGAGCCGTACTTGCGCAGGCTCTTGCAGAGCATGTCACGGACAGCGACCACCACTCGCGGCTGCTAGTCCAGCCCGGTCAGCCTGACTCCGTTGGCACGCATCTCCTGCACAGCGTGGTGCCCGCTCCGATATCGGAGCAAGGTCGGTCAGCACGCGGACCGCGAGTCCCGGCTGCGCCGCGTCTGCGACGATCGCCCGGCGCGGTAGTCCGTCGCGATGCAGGCGACATGCGGATCGGCGCTTCCTTCCGTCCCCGCGAAGACGCACGACACGACCCAGAGGGGTCTGGAAGCGCTGCAGCCGAGAGGGGGCACCGCGCCTTGACCCCTCATTCTCGCCCGGGCCGCTCCCAAAATCGGACACTGGCGCTCCCAGATTCCGACATATCGCCTTGAAGCAACCCGACATGATCGCCGGGCAGCGCGCTGAAGACGCTGCGCGTCGGCGACAACCACCCCCTACCAAAGCCATGAGTTGGAAGGACCTGAAGAACGCCGAAGCTCAGCGCATGCAAGACTTGAAGCACCAGGTCAGAGCCGAAATTGGACCGGTCCTTAGAAGGCTAGAGACAATCGACTTTGATGGCTCAATGCTCGAATAAGAGGCCGCTTCAGAAGAGATGCACCTATTGGCTGATAAAAGTCGCCACTACGTCGATAAAAAGTTCTCTCGATGAATGGGAAGAAGTCCCTAGGTTGTGCAGCTGTACTCCGACGGTGGCATTCCTGAACTAGAACAGCTGCGGATCGGAGAACTAAACGAACTCCTCAACCATCTCAAGGTAGGACCGCCCTTCTAGCCGAGTAAGACTCGCCGGGAGGGCTCAGCCTCTTCTCCGGCACATAAACATGCACTCGGTGTGCGACGATCAGGAGTCGGTTCGCCGAAGCGACCACGCCTAATCGGCGATCAGGCGCGATCGGCTTATGTTCTCCCCTCACGCACTGGTTTGGCGCTGGTCATCGCTTGACCGACTGTGCGGGGCTACGCGGCCGGTGACCACGGATAATGCGGCCCGCTAGCGGCACAGCAGCACGCGCATCAAATGCCGCTGATACCGCGCGACCAGACAAGAATCGGCGGTGCTGTCCTGATCGATGCGCAGGGCGACCTGTCGGGCCATCCTTCGCGGAAGACGCCTGCCACAGGTACCTTGGCACGTGCCAGGCTCTGGATAGCCGTACGGACATGTCCACCCCACAAGACGGCGAGGCACCAGGAACCGTCGAACCTGCGAGCAAACCAGTCCCGGCCAACATCCTTTTCCGGCTGAAGAGAGAGCGCGGCGGTGAAGTACTACCTGTACATCTCAGACGCGAAAGTAGAGATGCTCGGCGGCCAGCTGCGCCGCGGCCTTGGTGGAATAGTGGCCGGATGGAAAGTGGACGTCGCAGCCGGTCCCGCGAGCATCGGTGCAGAAGGCAGATCGGTTGACCCGAACCGCTACAAGCAGCTCGAAAGGATTGCACGCCATATCCGGAAGCACGAAGATTGCGGCACAATCGATCATCCAGGGGCGTTCGTCTTCGATACGTTGAAGGTCCGATGGGGCCCATTCAGCGCAGACGATAGGATCGTGTTCTTCAGTGGAGTGACCCAGAAGACAGTATTTGCACTTGGCGGCTCGAGCCCTCATTTGCTGCAGGCGCCGAAACCCGAGACTGCAGCTTACCCGCATACAGGCTCAGCAACGGGAATACTTGTAAGGGCATTGCTTCGCGAATTCGGGCACACTGACAACCCGAACTATGACGCGGGTGCCCCCAAATTCAACGGCGCTCTGCTCGCAGCTGTCACAATGCTGGGGGAGGATTTACGTAGCCATGACCAGATAGCCCAAAGCCTCACGGCCCGTGGTCAGGCCGCCAGCACGCGCGCCCCGCGCTCTCAATCAGGCTACCCAGATTCGGGTGATCTGCGTCGGACGCGCTGCGAGGTTTCCAGCATGGCCAGGCGCTCCTAATCGGCGATCTTTGCCGAGTTGTGAACGCTAGCATGGCTGGGCTTCGAATGCGGAGCGCGGCGCCGGGCGTTGGGCCGCGTCCAGGCGCGAAGGTCAGACGATTGCGGCGAGCGGTCTTGACGAGGCGCCGTGCCGCGCTTGGCCAGCTCCTCCGCTCGATGGCCAGCGCTGTAGGCAGCGGTGGTGGTCAGCCGGCTGGCGGGCCGCCGAAACCTACTAGCCGACCAGCCGGAAGCACCGTTCGTGCGACAGCTCCCCGGCAGGCGACCAATGTGAGAGATGCTGCACCGGGTCTTTGCTTGTTGCGCCAGGCTTACGCGACCTCGTGGCAGGTGTTCCGCCCGGTCACCGCGTCAGGTGTCGGGCCTGGCGAGTCTCCGGTGTTCTCGGTCGGGTTATTGCCGGCGCAAGTCAGGCTGCCATTGATCACGTTCGAGCCTAGATCGAGCTGGTCCAGGGTTTGCGTGTTGTTGCTGATCACGACCGAGCCATTCACGTGGTTGCGGATGAAACCAAGAAAGAAGCCGTTGTAGCCGTCAATGATGGCCCCTCCGCTGATCGAGTTATCCTCGAGGTCGGTGAAACACACCGGTCCGAAGGGTTGCGCGCACCCGAACGGGCCGGAGCCCTCTCGTATACGCACCCCGCCGGCTATGCGGGCGTTGTGCACCTGCACCTGGGCGGCGTGGTCGGCGACCAGGCCGCCGTTGATCGTCCCGGTGGCAGGACCGAGCTCGAAGCCGAGCATGAAAGTGGCACCCGGCCCGACACGGACGCCGGCTCGCACTCGCACTGGCCCTACGCCAAGATCGCAGGTCTGCCCGGCTGGGACGACAAGGGAGTGATACGTGCCTGGCGGCAGCGTGCCGACGCAGGTGGTCGACGACGATGGGGCCGTGCTGGCCGACGCCGGCAGCATGAACAGCAGCAAGGCCCCGGCGCCCAGCGGTAGCACTGCCCGCCAGCGGAGACTGGCCCATCGCAGCTTGGCGTACATGATGATCGTCACCTTTCGTGAATGGACCGACGACGCGGCCAGGCGCAGAACGTGTCGCGGAGTCCCCCGGGTACAGTCACCGGCGCGTCTAGACCGCCTGCAACAGAAAGTGATCATACAGTGACTCATCGTGCTCGCCATTTCCGTGCCATGTCAACCTCAACAGCGCAGTGTCGTTTTCGGGACCGTGACACTCGCACGTCAAGCGGCACGGGTTGACGGCGCTGCACCGGGCGACGCGCTTCTCATCCTGCCGCGGCAGATCTTAGAGAAGATCGAGCCTGACCTGCCGCGCCGGGCGACGGCCACCGATGATGTTGCCCTTGCTTACCGCAGCCTCTGGAGCCTTTACCTGGCGCGTACTCGCATCGCGGGTGCCGCAATGGACCGGCCTGACCGGCCTGGCCGGCATCCTCGCGCCGCGGAAGCGGGCGCTGGCCGGATCAGCACCTGCTGGGCACCCGCCAGCGGATTCAACGTCAAGCGCGACGACACAGGCAGCGGCATCGACACTGAGCCTGTCCCGAAACTCTGCCGCGACGACCACGCCCGCCACCACTGCCGCGACCGTGACTTCAAGACGCGTCTATGCAGCAGCCAGACCGAAAGGCGATGAGGACCGTGATCGACAGCATGCGCAAGCAGCGGATGTACTGCGCCCGGCCAGCGGTCTATCCAACGCGTTTGCGGCCCACAAAGTCGGCGATCTGCGTTGAGTGCGTGGCATGATCGCTGGCGGGACGCCCACCCACCGTGATGGTCACGGCGGCGAGTTGGTCGCTCGGAGCCGAACGTCCAATCGGCGGCCACGACCGCGATAGGAATCAGAAGCGTGCGCATGTATCCTTGGGCGTTTTATATCGATATACGTAGAATGAGTGAGACTACAGATGAGACTGCGCAGTCTCGAAAGCCCAGGCCGAACGCATGACCTCGGTTTGTAAAGAGCCTGGTCAGAGGTGGCGGAGGATAGGAGATACGAACTCCTGAGGGGTTGCCGCCGACACGCTTTCCAGCACTGCTGGCCTCTGTTCACCATGCGCCGCCGACGTTCATGACCTGGGCAAAGGTCGCGGCGGCGGCCATCGGGTGAACGGTGCCGGACGGAGGTGAATGAGACAAGGCCATCGTGGGCAACCAGGAGCTCCCGACGGCTACCGCACAAGCGCTCACCTCCAGGCCCGGGAAACTGCGCGAACCCGGCCCTGGCATCAAATGTACGTCCAGGAGATGTATAATCTTTGTCTATGGATGGCTCGGCAAGCGCGGCGGTAAAGCCCACGGTGAACGTAGTCGTGGCGGGAGCGTCCGGGTTCGTGGGCAGGCGATTGTGTGTTGCCCTGGCTGGAGCCGGTCACCGCGTGGTCGCCATGACCCGTAACCCCGCTGGTTACGCCGGCGCAGGGCAGCCGGTGCACGGGGACGTCCACAATCCCGCGAGCCTGGACGATGCGCTGTCCGGCTGTGAAGCGGCCCATTACCTGGTCCACTCTCTCAGCGATGCAGACTTCGAAGGCAAGGACGCGGCTGCCGCCGTGGCGTTCGGGCACGCGGCCGCGCGGGCCGGGATGCAGCGCATCATCTACCTCGGCGGGCTTGGCGACGACACGGACGGCCTGTCGGCACACCTGCTCAGCCGCCGGCTGGTCGAGAAGCTGCTCGGATCGGGCGGTGTCCCGGTGACCGTCATCCGGGCCGGGGTCATCATCGGCCACGGCGGCATCTCCTGGGAGCTGACGCGCCAGCTCGTGGAGCACCTGCCCGCCATGGTTACCCCCCGGTGGGTCGCGACCCGCACTCAGCCGATCGCGGCGGACGACATCGTGCGGTACCTGCTCGGGGTGCTGACCCTGCCGGAGGCTGAAGGCCGGGTGTTCGAGGCCGGCGGCCCGGAGGTGCTCCAGTACGTCACCATGCTGCGCCGCGTAGCCGCCATCGAGGGCCGGCCGCTCCCGGTCCTGCCGGTGCCGGTGCTCAGCCCCCAACTGTCCTCCCTGTGGCTGGCGCTGGTCACCGACGTCGATACCGCCACCGGCCGGGCGCTGGTCGACTCGATGACCAACGAGGTCATCGTGCACGACCCGTCGATCCGCGACCTGATCCCCTTCGAGCCCATGCCCTACGACGACGCGGTCCGCCGGGCGCTCAGCGAACGCCGCCAGGCGAAACGTGGTGACCGGTGACCGTCAGCCGGCGCGCCATCATCGCCGCCGGCATCGGCGGCGCGGGCCTGCTGGGGGCCTCGCTGTCGAGCCCACCCGGATCCCGGCGCTTCTACCTGCTGACCACCGGGCTGGCCGGCACCTGGACCGCTGGCGCCCTCGGCTCGGGCGCCCTGCGGTCCGGCCGGCTGGACGAGCAGCGCCGCGAACGCAGCCATGGCCTGGCCGTTCCCGTGCTGGCCGGCGCCTGCGCGTTCGGGCTGTGCTACGGCGCCGCGAGCATCGCCCGCCATGTCCCGCCGCTGGACCGGGGCATTCGCGGCGCCCTGCGTTACGAACACGACGGCTCGACGCCTCTGGTGCTGCTCATTGCGTCCGCCAACGCGGTGGCCGAGGAGCTGTTCTTCCGCGGCGCGCTGTGGGCCCTTGTGACGGACTCACATCCTGTCGTCACCACTACGCTCGCCTACACCGCCGTCACCGCCACGACGGGCAACCCCGCGCTTGTGCTCGCCGGCGCTGCCACCAGCGTGCTCTTCGGCCTGCAGCGTCGCAGCTCTGGCGGCACCGTTGCCCCGGCGCTCAGCCACCTGACTTGGTCGCTGCTTATGCTGCGCTACCTCGCGCCGCTGTCCCGTGCACCTGGCGAACCGCGCTCCTGAGCGGCGGCTGCCAGCGGGCCCTCGGATGGGTCGGCAGCCGCCCCGCGGCGGCGCCACTGGACGCCCGGCTGTCGGCGGTCAGCGCCTTCGGGCGGGGGGAGCAGGCGCTGGGCTTCGGTGACGGGGTCGCCGGGTAGCTGGCGCGCGCCGGTTGCGTCGGTGAGGGCTTGAGTGGCGCCTGCGCCGGCCAGGGCGAGCGGTACTTGGCGCGCGAGTTGTGCGAGATCATCGGTGAGCGTGCTGAAATGCTCTTTCACTGTGGCGGCGACAACGACGACGTCTGCGCGAGATTCCAGGGCGGTGAGAGCGAGTTCCGCGACGGGGGTGCTGGCGCCGAGGTATTCCACCCGCCAGCCGCAGCGGTGCAGCACGATGCCGAACATCAGCAGGGGAAGGTCGTGCTGCTCACCGGGAGGGCAGGCGAGGACGGCCTGCGGCCCGTTGCCGTACCCCCATCCCCGGGCGAGACCGGCCAGCCGCCCGCGGAGCAGGTTGCTGGCGAAGTGCTCACCGGCGATGCTGACCTGCCCGCTTTCCCAACGGTCCCCGAGATCGTGCAGGTACGGCAGGAGAGCGTCGCGGAGGACCGTCTCCAACGTGAAGGCGGCGAGCAGCCGGTCAAGAGAGGCCTGGGCCCCGGGCTCGTCCAGCCGGTCCAGGCTGTGCGTCAGGTCCTGGGCCAGGCCCGCCAGGCCGCCGTCGGCTGACTCGATGCCCGCCAGGGTGGGTGGGGTGGACCGCTCCTCGCTCAGGGCTACCTGCGCTGCCTCCGCCGCCGACAGCCCGGCCGCCAGGTGTGCCTGCATGCGGCGGACCCGGTGCTCATCGGCGTCGGTGTAGAGCCGGTATCCGCCCGGCGACCGCTCTGGCCGGAGCAGCCCATACCGCCGTTCCCAGGCGCGGAGCACGTGCTCGCTCACGCCGACCCGGCGGCCCAGCTCGCCGATCCGCACCATCGCGGAGGCCGTCTCCTCGCCCATCCCCACACTCTACAGCCCTTAGACCGAGATTTGACAGACCTCCATCGCATGGGGTCTACTACTGTCTAGACAAACATTAGACGGGAGCTAGACACAATGAGGAAGATCGATATCGTGAGCGCAGCGCTGCTCATCGTCGGCGGCCTGAACTGGGGTCTGGTCGCCATTGCCAACTTCGACCTGGTCGCCGCTATCTTCGGGCTTGACTTCGGCCAGACGAACGTGGCTAGCCGCATTGTCTACGGCCTGGTCGGCCTGGCCGCCGTGTACCAGCTCACCCAGCTGCGGGCGCTGCCCGCCCGGTGGGGCGCGCGCCGCCACGCCATGGCGTCCTGACCGGGTATCACGACTCCGCCCCGTGTCCAAGGACGGGGGCCATCGGGCACGGGGCGGACCACCTAGCGGGCGGCGTAGCCGCCAGCCCGACATCGCAAGGAGCTGGCCATCAGGACCGCGGTGGTGCTGTTCACCCGCGACTTGCGGGTGCGCGACAACCCGGCGCTGGCCGCCGCGTGCGAGCAGGCGGACTTCGTTGTTCCGCTGTTCGCTGTGGACGCCACGCTGATGAGCGCGGCGCCGAACCGTTCACGCTTCTTGCTGGAGTCCTTGGCTGACCTGCGCGAGGGGTTGCGCGCCCGGGGCGGTGACCTGATGGTCCGGTCCGGCAGGCCAGAGGATGAAGCCGTCCGGCTCGCCACGCAGGCCGGCGCGCAGACGGTATTCGTCGCCGGGGATGTCTCGCGCTACGCCGCCCGCCGCCATGAGGGGCTGGCGCGCGAGTGCGCCCGCCATCGGCTCGAATTGCGGGTTACCCATGGCCTGACAGTGGTGCCGCCCGGGGAGTTGCGGCCCGCCGGCGGGGATCACTACAAGGTGTTCACCCCGTACTGGCGCGCGTGGCGCCACGCGCGATGGCGGCGGCCGCTGCCCGCGCCGCACACGGTGCGGCTGCCGCCGGGGGTGCGGGCCGGAGAACTTCCGGCTCCCAGCGGCGCAGTCTCACCCCGCCTCCAGCCGGGGGCGAGACGGCCGGCTGGCTGCAGGCGCGGGCCTGGCTGGACGGCCCGCTCTCCGGTTACACCGGCGGCCACGGCGACCTGGCGGGCGACCAGACGTCGCGGCTCAGTGCCTACCTTCGGTTCGGCTGCCTGTCGCCGCTCGAACTAGCCCGCCTCGCCCGCCGCTGCCCGGGCGGCTGGGAGTTCGCCAGGCAGCTCGCCTGGCGTGACTTCTTCCACCAGGTCACGGCCGCGTTCCCGGACCTGGCCAGGACCGCGTACCGGCCGCGGGAGCGGCACTGGCGTCAAGACCCGGACGCATGCGACACCTGGCGCGCAGGACTCACCGGAGTCCCCATCGTCGACGCCGGACTACGGCAGCTTGCCGCCGAGGGCTACATGCACAACCGGGCACGCCTGATCACCGCGCATTTCCTTACCCGCATCCTGGAGATCGACTGGCGGCTCGGCTACCGGCACTTCTTCGCGTTGCTGGCCGACGGGGACGTGGCCAGCAATGCCGGAAACTGGCAGTGGGTCGCCGGCACCGGCAACAACCCGCGCCAGGGCCGCACGATGAACATGCTCCGCCAGAGCCGCCGCTTCGACCCGTCCGGCGACTACGTGCGGCGCTACGTTCCAGAACTAGCCGACCTGAACACCCCGGACATTCACATGCCCTGGCACCTCCCGCCGGCGCTACGCCACCAGCTCCGCTACCCCGAACCAATGACGAGCTAGCGCCCGTCCTGGCCACCGATGGCCTGCAACACCATCCCCGCGATATTTCACCTGGCACCAGCAGCACCCCCAGACGCACCGGCTGAGGAGGACGCCTCGTCTGGAGCCCAGCGAAGCTGACCAGGCTTATACGGGCCTGGAAGGTTTTCGTCAACTTCAACGTTCGCAGCACCTCCGCGCAGGCCCGGTTGACCGCGCGGATCTTTGCTGGCGAAGAGGTGCAGGTGATGGTGTGACTGGTCGTGCCGCTGAAGACCATAGCCAGCAAGAGCCTGGCGCCGGGCCCGTCAAGCATGCATCATCGCCTGCTGGAGCACCAGGACTCGCTGACAGCCGCCGATCTCATTGAGCATGCGGCAGCGAGAGACCTGGACGCAGTGTCAGACGCGGTCGTTGACCGGGGCAGGGCCAGCCTCCAGGATCGGATCGGGAGCGCCCGTACTGGCTTGAGCGAGGTACCAGAGGACGGGCCAGGGAAGCTGACTGAGCGTGAACTGCGCCGAGAACTGATCGCCGCCGAGACGGCCGAGCCAGGCAGGCTGTTCGACGACGGCACGATCAGCATTCCCGCCCGTCACGTATTGCAGCGAAACCTCGACCTGGAGCTCGCCCGCCTCACCAAAGGGCCAATGTGAGCGGCGATCGCCGAGCTTCGCGCCTCGCCTCACAGCGGTCTGGCAGCGCCCGGAACTGCGACTGAGACCAAACTGAGGCAAGGAGGCCCGAGCGGCGTTGAGTGGCAACGAACTCCTTCGCGTCACCACAGGTCAGCGCGCCGGAGGATAGGAGATTCGAACTCGCGAGGGGTTGCCCCCAACACGCTTTCCAAGTGTGCGCCTCAGCGTTCATGGCGACACCCGCCGCGCATCGCTGACCGCCTACGCGGAGGCCGACGACCGGGGCGTGCTCGGCGTGCGGGTCGGCGGGCTAGTGGTGCACGACGAGGCGGACTGGCTGCTGCGGTCCGGGCTGCGCGGCCGCCGCTCACCGCGGCTGGCCGCTGATTCGGTGAAGATCTGGGCCGACGGCGGGATGAGCAGCCGCACCGCCGCCATCCACGGCATCTATCCGGTCCCGCCTTACGGCTCGGGGATCATGTATTTTCTCAGCGGACGATCTGGCTGCGATGGTGGCCGAGTTCGATGCCCACGAGATGCAGGTGTGCATCCATGCGCAGGGAGACCAGGCGATCGAGGCCGTGCTGGACGCCTACGCCGCGGTGCTGGGCAGCCAGTCGCCCAACCCGCGGCGGCACCGGATCGAGCATGGTGGCGGGATGTTCGCGCCGCTGGCCGCCCGGGCCGCGGCGCTGGGGATCGTGGTGGCGGCCCAGCCCGGGATGCCGTCCACCCTCGGTGACGGATTCGCCGAGGCGCTGCCTGAGCGCAGCGATGAACTCTACGCCTACGCCTCATGGCGGCAAGCGGGATCCGTGTCGCCGGGTCCTCCGACGCGCCGGTGATCATCGCTGACCCGCTGGTGGGGATCCGGGACGCGGTGCTGCGCCGGACCAGCAGCGGGCGCCTGCTGGGACCGGGCGAGCAGCTCGCCGTGCGGGACGCCCTCGCGATGTACACCAGCGAAGCGGCGTTCGCCATGCACCGCGAACACGAAATCGGGTCGCTGGAGCCGGGCAAGCTCGCCGACTTCGTGATCCTGGACCGTAACCCGCTCGTTACCGAGCCCGAGCAGATCACAGACATCCGGGTCCTGGCCACGGTCGCCGACGGGCGGGCCACTTTCCAGGCGAAAGATTCGCCTTTCCAGCTCTGACCGCAGCGAACCGAGCCCGGACGCCCGGCAAGCCCATCAACATCGGCTTCGAAACCTTCACCCTCGCAGTCCGCGCGGCAGCGGACGGCGATGTGGCCGCCGCGGGCCGACCGCGCGGGCGGGCAGTCGCAGGGCTCCCAGCTGATGCCGACCAGGCCGGGCCCCAAGGGTGCTGCAGTCGGCCAGAAAGCGCACGCCGACGGCTCGTTATGTACTGATGGAGAGTTCCTCTACGAGAGCGCTCGCGGTAGCAGAACAGGTGATCTGGTGCTTCATGATCAGGGCGAACCGGCCGCCCCCGGGCGACCGCTCATGCCGATGAGCGGTTGTAGTACATGGGCCATTCCGCGGCCTGGTCCACGCTGCTCTGCCTGGCCTACGGTGCCAGACGTCTGAGCTAACCCCATCGCTTTTTAGGGTGCGATTGCGCCTGACGACTGAGCATCGGGGATGTTCGATGCGGAGTGGGACATACTAGAGGGAAACCCAGGTCCCGGGAGGGTCTATGGACGGGGTCATCTACTATCCGTACATCCGCGTGCCGGCGTCAGCTTGGTTCAGCAGGGCAGTGCTGTATTGGGATTCTGTCGCCACGATTGTGCCCGACCAGTGGATAGCAGATCCCGACAAGTTGGGGCCCTACACGCGCGAGCTTGTGCAGCTCGGAGTCGTCACGCAGCTACTTCCCTCATACGCCGATTTGATCAGCCTGGGGAACCGATTCGCTGAATACATCAACCACCTTTTGCCGGAGGAGCTAGCAAAACGCCGCCGGGATTTTGCCGCAGGGGTGACCGAGTCCATTCATTCGGATAAGGGCGTAGCGGAGGCCTTCTATGGCCTCGAGGATCAGCATCTTTGCTCCCCGGCTGGACAGTGGTGGCGCGTTGAACGAGCGACAGCCGCAGACTATATGGCGGCTCTTGCGCTTGCGCTGTCTTTGCCAGGGCACAACATGATGAAGCATGATACTCACGCCCAAATAGTTCCAGATACGACTGTACGACGAGTGCCAATCACGGACGAGCTTCATTCGCTCCTTCCGCTCCTAGCTGGATCCTTGGACGAAGACGACTCTGTCCTCAGGGAACGTGCAGAGGGCCTGGCAATAGTTGGACGGATCCAGATGATGGTCCTTGAGAACCTGTTTCCTGCTCCCGTCGTCGCCATTCCGCCCACAGATATAGACAGGTTCCGGCGCCGTCACGCTGGTCTAGTGCCTGCGTTTCGGCGTGAAATTGAAGAGCGGGTGGACACAATCTTCAAGCTTGAAAATCGATGGGAGCAGAGGAGAGCCCTCGACCGGCTCGAATCGGAATTCAAAGAGGCAATTGAGCAAGTCGAAAGCTACATGTCTGAATCTCGCTTCGGGAGAATTGTCCGGTCACCCTGGTGCGGACTCCTAGCCCTTATACCCGGCTTGGACCGTCTCATAAGCGGGGGCCGAGCCATCGCCGATGTTGCCGATCCACAGCCGGATGCCGTCCGATCTCCTCTGGCCTACGCGGCGTTTCTGTCAGTAGAAGTGGCCCGACGGGAGCATCGACCACGCGTGCTGGAGAACCGGGCTAACCCCTTGCTCACCGCAGCGTTCACGCCTTCGGAATAATGGACACCTGCATGCGTCGGCCCTTCACTCATAGCCGCGAATCGCGGCCCTGGGTTCGTGGAGTGGGATCTCCGGGGTTCGTGTCAGCCGCGGTAGCCGGTAGCGGCGACTCGGGGGTTTGTAAGAGTCGCAGTAACGGCCTCCCGTCAACGGGTGGATCCACCCAAATTGTGGCCCGACCGCGTCCAGGCAGGCTCACATCGCGCTGGTTCGAAACATCCGCTCGTGCCGCTCTTCGCTCGCGGACCCACGGCTATACGCGCGAGAGGACGATCGTCCAGAAGTCCGGGAGCCCAATGGCCACGCGCTCGTGGTTTCGATCGATCATGCTCAGCCTGGTGATCGATTGGTCAGCGCGATGGAAGCAGTACGGGTCACCCGTTCCGTCGTCGCCGAATGCGATCCAGTCGTCGAGGTAGCCATCGAGGGGTCTCAGCCAACTCTCAGCATCCGCCATCTGATCAAGCGGCCAGATCACCCACCACTGTTCGTGGACGCTGTAATACCCCTTGGCCGCCTTGTAGAGCCGAACCAGTTCATCAGGCAGGAGCGCCCCCCAGCGTTTTCGACCTAGTCACTCCCGAGTTGGCTCACGATCATTGGACTCGCGGCGAGCTCAAGGCGCTGACCTGCGAGTTCTCGGCGCTAAGCGGGCGGAAGTGCGCACCAAACCGGCCCCCTGGCCGCACCTGTGCCCCCTGTACCCAGGCTTGGCTCACGTCTGGGCCGCGGCGGGTGCTTCCTTGGACGGCAGGGTCGGCGGCTTGGACAGTATCCGGTTCATCACGGCTCCGAGTGCCAGCCACGCGGCGAAGATCGGCAGCTCTAGCGCTCCCCAGCCCAGGCTGGGAGCTTCGGAACCGATCCCCGCCACGACCACGGCCACCGCCATGAGCGCGCAGCCCGCGAGCCACGCACCGGCCCACGCTGCCGCCGGGCGCCAGTTTCGCGGCCGCCAGCCACGGAGCCGGACGAACCCCGCCACCAGCAATGGCCCAGTCAGCAGCACCCACACCCCCGCTGCCAGCGCGGCCACATCGGCGATCACCGCGGGTTCCCCGTTGAATGGCAGAAACCAGAATTCCTCGTCGGTGCACAGGCGGGTGGTGCACCCCACCGTGGCGCAGGCAAAGCCGTAAAGAGCCCCGCCAGCGCCGAGCACCGCCCACAGCATCGCCAGCCGCCACACCCAGCCGCGGACGCGCAGCCCTCCGAGGATCAGCGCCCGCGCCTCGCGAAAGGAAGGCCATCGTCCGCCGGGCGCCCCAGCCATGCCGCTAACTGAACTTGTGCGGGGCATGGGCCGAGGGTACTCACAAGATCAGCCACGCTACCGACGCTGGAGGGAACGCGGGGAGTTGCCGCTCTTGAAGTCGGCGACCACGGCGACGACCTCGTGACCCTCGGGACTCTGCCCACTGCACGGCTTCGCGCTCCTGGCCGCGTTGCCGCTGAGCGGGCGGCAGGTGCGCACTAATCTGAGCCAACTCGGGT
>DATAEH010000233.1:0-3010 GCA_036258115.1 Streptosporangiaceae bacterium | reverse complement strand
GAACGACCTTATCCGCCCCGCGCTCTACGGTGCCTGGCACGACGTGCAGGCCGTCAAGGAATCCACCGCGCCCGGGGCTGTCTACGACGTAGTGGGGCCGGTGTGCGAGAGCGCTGACTTCCTCGCCAAGGAGCGGCGGCTGGCCGCGGCCGAAGGCGATCTCCTGGCGATCATGTCCTGCGGCGCCTACGCCATGGTGATGAGTTCCAATTACAACAGCCGGCCGCGTGCCGCGGAGGTCCTGGTGAAGGGGGGAGAAGCCCATTTGGTGCGCCGCCGCGAATCGGTCGAGGAGCTGTTTGCCCCGGAGCGTATTCCGGGCTGACAATCGTCGCTTCCATGACTCCCCGCCGCCTCGTCATGTTCGGGCTGCTGCTCATCGTGCTTGCCGGCGCAAGTCTGGGCACTTACTTCGTCACCGACGGCCGAGCTAAGGAAGGCAAGAGCGACAAAGGCAAAGGGCCGCCGCCGGTTCCGGTGACCGTTGCTGTCGTGCAGCAGCAGACCGTTCCGGTGCGCTTGCACGCCATCGGCAACGTCGAACCGTATGCCACGGTCGCGGTGAAAGCCCGCGTCGACGGCCAGATCGTGGAAGTTAACTTCCGCGAGGGCCAGCCGGTGAAGAAGGGCGAGGTCCTGTTTCGCATCGACCCGCGGCCGTATGAGGCGGCGTTGCGCCAGGCCGAGGCGAACGCGCTGCGCGATCGCGCGGCGCGCGACCATGTGCACGCCCAGGAAAAGCGCTACCAGGAACTGCTCGACAAGAACTTCATCTCCAAAGACGCCTACGCCCAGATCCGCACCAACGCCGCGACCGCCGAAGCGACCGCGAAGGCGAGCCAGGCCGCGCTCGAGAACGCACGCCTCAACCTCGAGTACTGCACTATCCGCTCGTCGCTCGACGGTTACGTCGGCAGAGTGCTGCTCCAGGCGGGTAACCTGGTGCGGGCGGCCGATCCAAGCCCGCTGGTGGTGATCAACCAGGTGCGGCCGATCTACGTCAATTTCGGCATCCCGGAGCAGCACTTGCCCGAGGTACGCAGGCACATGGCGGCCGGCCCGCTCGCCGCCGAAGTCACGCCGGTCGATCCTCAGCAGGCAGTTCCGCAAGGCCGGCTGATCTTCGTCGACAACGCGGTGGATCCGAGCACCGGCACGATCCGGCTGCGCGCGCAGTTCGAAAATGCCGACGCGATGCTCTGGCCGGGCCAGTTCGTGAACGTGAGCCTGCGGCTCTACGAGCAGGCCGATGCGCTGGTGGTGCCGGCGACCACGGTGCAGACCGGCCCCGAGGGGCAGTACGTGTACGTGATCGGCGAGGACATGACCGCCGAAGTGCGCCGCGTCACCGTGGCACATACCGACGGCGAGCGTGCGATCATCGCCAAGGGCTTGGCGAAGGGCGAGCGCGTGGTCACGCGCGGCCAGCTGCGCCTGGGTCCGAAAACCCGCGTCCAGATCGGGAAGCAGCCCGCGGAGGCTTCGTGAACTTCTGCGAGCTCTTCGTGCGCCGCCCGGTCATGACGGTGCTGGTGATGGTCGGGATCCTGATTTTCGGGCTCGGCGCCTACCGGCTGCTGCCGGTCTCGACGCTGCCCAACGTCGACTTCCCGACCATTCAGGTGAGCGCCGACCTCCCCGGTGCCAGCCCGGAGACCATGGCCTCGTCGGTGGCGACGGTGCTCGAGAAGCAATTCTCCACCATTGCGGGGATCGACGAGATGACCTCGGTCAGCGGGCAGGGGGTGACGCGCATCACGATCCAGTTCGCCCTCGACCGCGACATCGACGCCGCCGCGCAGGACGTGAACTCCGCGATCGCGTCCGCGGCGCGCCAGCTGCCCGCCACCATGCCGGCGCCGCCCTCGTTCCGCAAGGTCAACCCCGGTGACTTCCCGGTGTTCTACCTCGCGCTGACCTCGGAGACGCTGCCGCTGTCGACGGTCAACGAGTATGCCGAGACCTACCTCGCGCAGCGCATTTCGACCATCAACGGCGTCGCTCAGGTGAACGTCTTCGGGCAGCAGAAGTATGCCGTGCGCGTGCAGCTCGACCCCAACGCGCTCGCCGCGCGCGGCGTCGGCATCAACGAGGTTGAGCAGGCGGTGGCGAACGCCAACGTCAACATCCCCACCGGCTCGCTTTACGGCAAGGAGCGCATCTTCGCCGTGCAGTCGACCGGCCAGCTGCAGAACGCGGCCGCGTTCCGGCCGGTGATCGTCACCTACCGCAACGGCGCGCCAGTGCGGCTGCAGGAGCTCGGTCGGGTCGTCGACAGCGTGCAGAACGACAAGGTCGCCGCCTGGTTCGGGGACAAGCGCGGCATCGTGCTCGCGATCCAGCGCCAGCCCGGCACCAACACCATCGAAGTGGTCGACTCGATCAAGAAGCTGCTGCCCACCTTCCGCGCCGAGGTGCCGCCGTCGATCGACCTCCAGGTCCTCTACGACCGCTCGGTGTCGATCCGCGCCTCGGTGCAGGAGGTGCAGTTCACGCTGTACCTCGCCCTGATGCTGGTGGTGCTGGTGATCTTCCTCTTCCTGCGCAACATCCCGGCGACCATCATCCCGGCGCTCGCGCTGCCGATGTCGATCATCGGCACGTTCGCGGTGATGTACCTGTTCGGCTTCAGCCTAAACAATATCTCCCTGATGGCGCTGACGCTGTGCGTCGGCTTCGTGGTCGACGACGCCATCGTGATGCTGGAGAACATCACGCGCCACCTCGAGAAGGGCAAGAGCGTGATGCAGGCCACGCTCGACGGCTCGAAGGAGATCGTGTTCACCATCGTGTCGATGACGATCTCGCTCGCCGCGGTGTTCATTCCGGTGCTCTTCATGGGCGGAATTCTCGGCCGGCTGCTCAACGAATTCGCGGTTACGATCATGGCCGCGGTGCTGATCTCGGGCTTCGTCTCGCTCACGCTCACGCCCATGATGTGCAGCCGCATCCTCAAGCCGCACCGCGCCGATGTCCGCCACGGTCGGCTCTACATGGCCTTCGAGCGAGG
>DATAEH010000232.1:0-29236 GCA_036258115.1 Streptosporangiaceae bacterium | reverse complement strand
AACCCGTAGGTCAAGACCCCGGCGCCAGACTAGCTACCGGGCACTGCGTCCCAGAGGAGTCCCGGGCTCGGCGGGCCACCGCGGCACCAATTTTCACGCCTGCGCGACCTCCCCGCAGGGGAAAACCGGGACTAGCTAGGGCAGCGTAAGGATCTCGTGGCCGCTGTCGGTGACGAGGACGGTGTGCTCGAACTGAGCGGTGCGCCTGCGGTCCTTGGTCACGGCGGTCCAGCCGTCTGGCCACACGTCGTAGTCGATCGAGCCGAGCGTCAGCATCGGCTCGATCGTGAACGTCATCCCCGGCTCCATGATCGTGTCGGCGTCGGGGTCGTCGTAATGCGGCACTATCAGCCCGGAGTGGAACGTCCTGCCGATGCCATGGCCCGTGAAGTCGCGCACGACTCCGTAACCGAACCGCCGGGCATACGACTCGATCACGCGGCCGATCACGTTCAGGGCCCGGCCTGGAGCGACGGCCTTGATGCCTCGCATGGTCGCCTGATGGGTGCGTTCGACCAGCAACCTGGATTCCTCGTCAACATCGCCGGCGAGAAAGGTCGCATTGGTGTCGCCGTGAACGCCGCCGATGAACGCAGTGATGTCGATATTGATAATGTCGCCGTCGCCCACGACCGTGTCATCAGGAATGCCGTGGCAAATGACCTCGTTGAGCGATGAGCACAGCGATTTCGGGTAACCGCGATAGCCAAGCGTGCTCGGGTAGGCGCCGTGGTCAACCAGGAATTCGTGCCCGATCCTGTCCAGTTCGTCCGTGGTCACCCCTGGTTCGACGTGCTTGCCGACCTCGTTGAGCGCGAGTGCGGCGATCCGGCCGGCGACCCGCATTGCCTCAATGGTCTTGGCATCCTTGACATTGGGCTCGCCAATTTTCGGATGCTTCTTGCCGACATACTCGGGCCGCGTGATCTGCGAGGGAACCTGGCGCATCGGCGAGACCCTGCCGGGGCGCAAAGTAGTGACCATCAGCCCTCCGCGAGGGGGTTGTCGCGTTCAGGCGAGGGGTGGATCGCGGTTGGTCGTGTTTGACAGACCGCGCCGGCATACTGGGAGGCGTGGCTCGTGAGCTGCGGGTTTGGGCTGGCGGGGCGTACGACCTCGGTTACCACTTCGCGTGGTGCTTGAGCCGGCGGCCGGTGCTGACGGGCGCGCTGAGGACACGCTGCGAGGAGTTGATCGGCGCTGGGGCCGCGGGGCATGTCTGGCGCGTCACTGCGCTGGTGGTCATATGCGGTCAGGTTCACCTGTGGGTCAAGACGCATCTGCGTGATTCTCCTTGGTCTGTGGCCCGCCAGTTCCAGGGAGTCACGTCGGGTGTGCTGCGGCGGGAGTTCTCGGGTTTGCGGTCTCGGCTGCAGGCATTGTGGTCCCTTTCGTACGTCGCGGCTCCGACGGGCGGTGTCTTAGCCGCGGCCGTGCGGTCGTCCACCGTCTCCGGGTACGGGCGGTCGTGGCGCCAGGAGACGAAGCGTTGAGGCGCGCGTACAAGTTCCTGATCCGGCCGACGGCGCGGCAGGCTGCCACGCTGTCGGCGATGCTGGAAGATCATCGCCAGCTGTACAACGGGGCGCTGGAGCACCGCAAGGAGGCCTTCCGGCAGGCGGGCGTGAGGATCCGGTACGGCCAGCAGTCGGCCGACCTCAAGCACATCCGCAGAGCCGACCCGGACGGGCAGGGCCAGTGGTCGTTCAGCTCGCAGCAGGCCACGCTGCGCCGGCTCGACAAGGCATATTCCGCGTTCTTCCGCCGGGTCAAAGCCGGGCACAAGCCCGGCTACCCGCGGTTCCGGGGACGCGGCTGGTTCGACACGGTCGAGTGGCCCGAGGACGGGGACGGGTGCCGGTGGGACTCCCAGCCCGGCGGCCAGGTGCGGGTCAGGTTCCAGGGTGTGGGGCACGTCAAGGTCCGCCAGCACCGGCCGGTGCGCGGCACCGTCAAGACCATCAGCGTCAAGCGGGAGGGCCGCCGCTGGTACGTCATCTTGTCCTGCGACAACGTGCCTGCGGAGTTCCTGCCCGCGACCGGCGCGGTCACCGGCATCGACCTGGGCGTCGCCGCGTTCTTGACGACCAGCGAAGGCAGGCGCGTCCCCAACCCCCGCTACGCCTCCTCCCGCGGCAAGCTCGCCGACGCCCAGCGATCCCTGGCCCGCAAGAAACGCGGATCGGGCCGCCGCCGCAAGGCCAGGGACCGGGTCGCCGCCGTGCACCGCAAGATCAGGAACCAGCGGCTCGACTTCGCGCACAAGACCGCGCTGGACCTGGTGCGCCGCCATGACCTGATCGCGCACGAGAGCCTGAAGATCGCGAACATGACCCGCTCGGCGTCCGGGACGCTGGCAGCGCCCGGTGTGAACGTGGCCGCCAAGAGCGGATTGAACAGGTCGGTCCTGGACGCGGGATGGGGGGTGTTCCTCTCGGTTCTGCGGGCCAAGGCTGAAAGCGCCGGACGCGTAGTCGTGGAGGTCGATGCCCGCAATACGTCCCGCCGCTGCGGCCGGTGCGGGCACGCCGCAGCCGGCAATCGGCCCACCCAGGCACAGTTCCGCTGCCTGGCGTGCGGCCACACCGCCCACGCGGACGTCAATGCCGCCTCGAACATTCTCCGGGCCGGGCTGGCCCTTCAGGCCCAAGCTGCCTGAGAAGCCGGTGCCATTAAGCATCGGAATAGTCACGATCTGAGAGTCTAGTTCGCATGGACACTGAGGAGCACTGGTGGTTCTGCCTCAAGCATCACCGCGTCGAACCCGATGCTGGGTGCCCAGGCAAGGACCGCCTGGGGCCGTACCCGACCCGCGAAGACGCTGCGCGGGCGCTCGAGACCGTGCGACGGCGCAACGAGGAGTGGGACGCACAGGACAAGGAGCACTAGCTGCCGGCCTGATGGCAGCACACATCCCGGCACAGTAGAGTCGGGGACGCGGGCGCAAGAAGGCGCGAAGGGCGTTCACTGTGACTTCTCCATGGACCGGCCAGGGCCTTCCCCCGGTCGCGCAGGCCCGGATGGCCGAGATGAAGGCCAGCGGGACCTGGAGTTCTGCGCTTAGTACCGACGAATTCGCCGCGATCAGAAGCGTCGGATTCGAGCCGGCCGGGCAGGTGCTGGGCGCCGCCGTCTACAACATCGGCTACCGAGGCGGCTACGGCTGCCCGAGCTATGCGTACTTCGGCACCTTTAGCAGGTTCACCGCAGGCTGGTCCGGCTATCAGGGGGCTACGACTGCGGTGTCGAGTTCAGGGTCAGGATCGGCATACGCGCCGATGGTCCAGACCCTGTACGCGGCCCGGCGCGCGGCCATCGGCCGGATGACAGCCGAGTGTGCCGCGCTGGGCGGCCACGGCGTGGTCGGCGTCCGGCTGACGATCGGCCGGTTCCCGGCCGGCGGGCTGGAATTCAAGGCGATCGGCACGGCGGTCCGCGCTCCTGGCGCCATGCCGCTGCAGCGGCCCTTTACGTCCGACATCTCCGGCCAGGACTTCGCGAAGCTGATCGGCGACGGCGCGGTGCCGGTCGGGCTCGCGCTCGGCATCTCGATCGGCGCCCGGCACGATGACTGGCTCACCAGGAACCAGGCCAGCCGCTGGATGAGCGGCAACACCGAAGTGACCGGGTACACCGACCTGATCAACGCCACCAGGCACGACGCGAGGGACCAGCTTCATCGTGACGTCAGGGCCCTTGGCGCAGAGGGCGTGGTGATTCAGGCCATGGACATGCAGATCGGCGAGCACGAATGCCCGGCTCAGGAGGGCGCGCGGGACCACGTGGCCGAGGTGACGTTCATCGGCACGGCAATCACGCATTTCAAGAAGTCCGACCGCGCCGCCGAGCGACCGAGCCTGGCGATCCTGTCCTTGGACCCGCAGCGCAGACAGGCGGCCAGGATCAGGCTCGGCAAGGTCTGACCGCCGGCACATCTGGACAGTAGTACAACCAGAAACCAACGAGGGATACGCAGGCTAGGAGCACCATGACGGACCAGAAGGAAGCCGCCGATTTCGGGGCGATGGGCGTACCGGTGGACGCGATCAAGCGGCTTGCGGAGCTCACGCCGGGCAAGGCAGGCGCCATCTTCACCTCCGACCTGTCTGTCAACGAGTTCCTGCTGGTAAGGGAGGCGGGATTCCGCCCGCTCGGCCTGGTACTCGGCAGCTCGATTTACCACGTCGGCCTCCAGATCGGCCGGTGGAGCAAGAACCAGGAGCTCGACGTCCTGTCCCAGGCGATGTACCACGCCAGGGAACTCGCGATGACGAGGATGGAAGTCGAGGCCAAGACGCTTGGCGCCGACGGTGTCGTGGGCGTCAGGCTAGATGTCGAGATGAAGGAGTTCGGCTCCGACATCGCCGAGTTCATCGCGGTCGGCACCGCCGTCAAGGCCGAGCCGAACGCGGCGGGCGGCGGGGTGACGAACTGGCGCAACAACAAGGACCTGCCGTTCACCTCTGACCTGTCCGGTCAGGACTTCTGGACGCTGATCAGGGCTGGGTACGCCCCGCTCGGGATGGTTATGGGTTCGTGTGTGTACCACGTCGCGCACCAGCGGCTGGGCAGCGTGATCGGCAACATCGGGCGCAACGTCGAGATCGAGCAGTTCACTCAGGCGCTCTACGACGCGCGCGAGCTGGCGATGACCAGGATGCAGGCCGAGGCTGAGGCGCTGCACGCGGAGGGCATCGTGGGAGTCCAATTGCGGCAGCACTCGCACACCTGGGGCGGCCACACGACGGAGTTCTTCGCGATCGGCACGGCGGTGCGTCCGCTGCGGCCTGATCACGTGATCGAACGGCCGACCATGGTGCTGAGCCTGGACGCGTGACTCGGCTTGCGGCCCCAGCGGATTCAGGCCGACTGTCGGCGGACTCAGATGAGCGCTCGCAACACCATCTCGCGCCTGAGCCTGCGCCGCTCATCTTCATCCGCGACCGGCCAGGGGAGTGCGAGCCAGTCGTCGGCTGCCCGGTAAGGCAAGCGCTCGGGGACATTGTCGGCCGTGGCTATGGCCGTGCTGGCGGCGCTGGTGGCGCTGGCGGTGCTCGAAGCTGTGGCGTGATCCGGATCCGTCATAGGTAGATAGTAGAGCACCTAGAGCACCCGGAGCTAGCTGAGGTTTAGACAGCTAGCGGTGCGCCTACGTTGATCACCGTGCCGGTGATAGACCCGCTGGGTCCCGACTTCGCCTACATCCAGGTCGCCAATCACATCGCGTCCAGGATCGAGGTCGGCGAGATCAAGCACAAGCTGCCCGCCGAGCGCGCGCTCGCGGAGGAGTACGGCGTTGCCTACCAGACGGTGAGGCACGCGATGCAGGTACTCCGTGAGCGGGGCCTGATCATCACCCGCCAGGGCCGCGGCACGTTTGTCGCGCCCGCCTCTCAGCATTAGCGGCCGCGGTCGCCTGCCGCTGTCCAGATGCCATCGTCGAGCTATCAGCTGTCCGGGGTGCCGCTTACCGCGCTGAGCAGACGGGCAAGCCTGCCCCGTACTCCGCCGGAGCTGGATTGGCGTGCATCTGACTCGCGTGCGTCGGTCTGGCGCAGACCGGCTGGCGATGGCATGCGCTCCAAGTCGGCCTCTCCGACTGCCATGCTGACCAGGTGCTGGGCACCGTCGAACGAGACGGGATCGACGACCGGGCGGACCGCGAGGTACTCGTGGGCCAGGCTGTCTAGTTCGTCGTCGCCCCGATCTAGCGCCAGGATGCTCGCACCGGCCTTCCTGGCGTCGGCAACACGCTCTAGCAGCGCGTCGGGTGCCGCATCCGACCCGACGACCAGCAAGGTCTCCGACCTTCCAGCGCGCGCGATCCGGTCGATGCCGACCCGTAGGTGGGCGGGTGCACCGGTAGGCGGCGCCCATCGCACGAGCGTCGGAGCCAGTTCAGGCAGTCCGGCGTAACGGCTCTCGTCGTCGAGGTGGGCCGCCATGTGCCACGGCTCAAAGGTCGGCGTGCCGACGACGAGCAGGCCGTTGGGTGTCCTGGACCTGCCGCGCAGCGCGCGGGCGAAATACTTGGTGCGATCGAGCCAGCCCGACGAGGCGAGGAGCGTTCGCAGGGCCTCGACCTGCTCGGTGTTCACGCAACTCATGCTGCCTGAAAGCCGGATGCCGCGCACGCAGACGGCTGTGCAAGTCTTACTGGGTAACGCGATTGGTGATTCGGAGGCTATGGATGAGCCAGGCTCACATTGGCTACGCGGCGATGCTCGAGCAGTTCGGCCCGATTGAGGTGACGGACTACACGGTGGCGGCCGAGGAGGCCGGTTTCCGCGGCGTCATGGCGGCCGACCACTTCCAGCCCTGGGTTCCCTCGCAAGGCCAGGCCCCGTTTGTATGGAACGTACTGACCGCGATGGGCGAACGGACCAGGGGAGACCTTGGCCCCGGCGTCACGTGCCCGTCATTCCGCTTCCATCCAGCGATCGTGGCGCAGGCCTCGGCGACGCTCGCCGCCATGTACCCGGGCAGGCACTGGCTGGGACTGGGGTCAGGCGAAGCTCTCAACGAGCATGTGACCGGTGGATATTGGCCCGAAGCTCCCGAGCGGCTGGAGCGCATGTGGGAAGCCGTCGAGCTGATCAAGAAGCTCTTTAGCGGCAGGGACGTCAAGCACCGCGGCACCTACTTCCGGATGGAGACCGCCCGGCTGTGGACGATGCCAGAGTCACCGCCGCCGATCTACATCGCAACGGCGGGACCGCTCACCGCGAAGCGCGCCGGCCGGATGACCGACGGAATTATCACGCCGGGCGCCACTCTCGAGAAGATCACCGGGTTGTTTGACCGGTTCGACGCGGGCGCGAAGGAAGCTGGCCGCGAGGCAGGCTCCCAGGAGAAGATCCTGCAGCTGCACCTGTCCTGGGCGCCCACCGACGAGGAGGCGCTGGCTAACGCGGTCAATGAGTGGCCGAACGGAGGGATGAAGTTTCCTAAGCAGGACATCCGGTCACCGTACGACTTCGAGCAGATGGCCAAGCTGGTGCGGCCTGAAGACTTCGAGGGCCGGATGCTGATCACATCCGACCTCGACGCTCACAGGGCCGATATCCAGCGCTACCTGGACCTCGGCGTCGACCGCATCTACCTGCACAACGTGGGCCGCAATCAGACCGAGTGGATCGAGGCGTTCGGCCGCGACGTCCTGCCCAAGCTCACCAGCTAGGGCGGAACGCCGCAGTCGTCGGGCTCAGTGGTAGCTGTACTCCGGCGTAGGGTAGGCGCCGGTCGCTACCTCCTGCGCGAAGTCGCGGGCGGCGTCGCCGAGCACGCTCGCCATATCGGCGTACCGCTTGGCGAACTTGGGCACGGTCGGCGTCAGGCCGGCCATGTCCTGCCAGACCAGAACCTGGGCGTCGCAGTCCGGGCCGGCGCCGATGCCAATCGTCGGCATCGACAGCGCCCCGGTCACCCGGGCAGCGAGTTCGGCGGGCACGCACTCGAGCACCACGGCGAAGGCGCCCGCGGCCTGAAGCGCCTTCGCGTCTTGCATCAGGCGCTCGCCTTCCTCGCCCCTGCCCTGCACCCGGTAGCCGCCGAACGCGTTCACTGACTGGGGCGTCAGCCCGAGGTGCGCCATGACCGGAACCCCGGCCGCCACGAGCTCCTCGACACATCGCAATACCCGGTGGCCGCCCTCCAGCTTGACAGCGTGCGCGCCGGTCTCCTTCAAGAACCTGATCGCACTGCGCATGGCGGTCTCGACCGAGACCTGGTACGAGCCGAACGGCAGGTCGGCGACGACAAGCGCCCGGCTGGTGCCGCGGACGACCGCTGCCGTCAGGGGGATCAGGTCATCGACTGTCACCGGGATCGTGCTGTCGTGGCCGTAGACCACCATCGCGGCCGAGTCCCCGACAAGGAGTACCGGAATTCCGGCCTGGTCGAAGATCCGCGCGGTGAGGGCGTCGTAAGCCGTGAGCATCGGCCACTTCTCGTTCCGCGCCTTGGCGGCTGCGAGGTCGCGGACGGTGACGCGGCGGCCGGTCACGGTGCCGTAGAGCGTCTGGGGTTCAGGATGTTCCCGGGCGGGCTGAACTGAACCTGCGGTCATCGTGTCCTCCATGTCTCGTGGCGCCACGATGGCGTCCCCGGACGCTTCGATGATGACATGCGGTGACTTTCAACGGTAGTAACGCGATCGGGTCGTTGGTTTCCTGTCTGGTCCCGAGCGGCGCTATTCCGATACGATGACGTTCCGTATCGTTATTGCCGTTGGCCGCCGCGCGGCCGAGAAGGTGTGCCCGTTCTGATGATCACCGACCGTCGCAGGTGGCTCGTCCTTGGCGTAATGATCATCAGCCTCTTCTCGATCGTCCTCGACAACACTGTCCTGAACGTCGCGCTGAAGACGATCGCTGAACCGTCGGCCGGCCTCGGCGCGACGCAGAGCCAGCTCGAATGGGCTATCAACGCCTACACGCTCGTCTTCGCCGGGCTGCTGTTCACCTTCGGCGTGATCGGTGATCGCGTCGGCCGGAAGCGGATTCTGATCATCGGCATGGCGCTGTTTGGGCTGGCGTCGCTGATCTGCTCTTACGCTCAGACGCCGTCCGAGCTGATCCTGGCCAGGGCTGCGATGGGCTTCGGCGGCGCGGCGGTCATGCCGCAGACCCTGTCGATCATCACCAACGTCTTCGATTCCGACGAACGGCCAAAGGCCATCGGCATCTGGGCATCGGCCGTGGGCGTCGCTATCGCGACGGGCCCGGTTACCGGAGGCCTGCTACTGAACCACTTCTGGTGGGGCTCCGTCTTCTTGATTAATGTGCCCCTCACCGCCATTGGCGTCATCGCGATCTTGCTGCTCGTCCCGGAATCCAAGAGCCCGTCACCCGGCCGGGTGGACTACCTTGGCGTGCTGCTCTCGATCGCTGGCCTCGTGCTGCTCGTGTACGGGATCATCAGGGGCGGCGACGCAGGCTCGTGGCTCGAACGCGGCGTCATCGGCCCGGTTGCCGCTGGGCTGGCCGTGCTGACGATATTCTGCGTGCACGAATCGCGGAGCGAGCATCCCTCGCTCGATGTCCGGCTGTTTCGTGACCCGCGGTTGTCGTCGGCTGCAGTCGCGATCGGACTCAACTTCTTTTCCATGGCGGGCGTGTACTTCTTCATGAGCTTTTACCTGCAGGAGGTTCGCGGGTACACGCCGATGCACGCCGGACTGCTGACGACCCCGATCGCGATCGGGCAGCTTGTCGCGTCTAATCGCAGCGCTAGCCTCGTCAGCAGGTTCGGCGCGAAGGCCGTGGCGGCGAGCGGGCTCGCTGTTGTCACCGGCGCGCTGATTGGTTATCACTCACTGACTGCGACGACGCCGGTCATCGCCCTGGAGTGCATCTTCTTGCTGCAGGGCGCGGGCATGGGGATCGTGATGCCGACGGCGACAGAGTCGGTCATGTCGGTGATCCCCCGTGAGACCGGCGGCGCGGGCTCGGCGATTACCAACACGTCCAGACAAGTCGCCGTCGCGCTCGGCGTCGCCGTTCTCGGATCGATACTGGCCAGGTCCTACCGCGCAGATGTCGCGCCTGGCCTGCATGTCTTGCCCGCGGGCAGCCGGGCAGCGGCCACGCAGTCGATAGCTGCCACCGAGTCAGCCGCGGCTCGGCTCGGACAAGACGGGTCGGGGCTCGTTTCGCTTGCCGGGCGCTCGTTCGTGCACGCGATGCACGTGACAACCGTGTTCTCGGCGGTCATCGCGGCCAGCGGAGCCGTGCTCATCGCGATCTGGATGCCAGGCCGCCGCGCGCGCTCTCGGCGAACCCTGACCGAACTGCACGGCGGCGCCAACGCGCCGGTCGCCGTTCTGATGGAGGACTAGTTCGTTGACAACACCGGTAGAAGTGGCGCCTGATCAGGGGAGGCGTGGTCGGCCGCGGAGCGAGCACGCCGACCGCGCGATCATAAACGCCGCACTCGGGCTGTTCGCTGAGTCAGGCGCCGAAGGGTTGTGCATCGAGAAGGTCGCCGCCCGGGCCGGCGTCGGTAAGGCGACCATCTACCGGCGCTGGCCGGGCAAGGAGGACCTGCTGCTGGACGCGCTCGCGTCACTGCGGGCGCCGCTGCCGAAGCCCAAGGGGCAGTCCGTCAGGGACGACCTGGTCGCGCTGCTCGACGCGATGAGGGCCGAGTCTGTAGACCCGCGCCAGGCCAGGCAGTTCGCGCTGCTGCTTGGCGAGGGCGCCAGGTATCCGCGGCTGATCGAGCGGTATGTCGAAGCGGTGATCGAGCCGCGGCGTGATGTGTTTCGCGCTGTGTTGCGGCGCGGCGTGGCCACGGGTGAGCTGCGCGAGAAGATGAACGTCGAGATGGCTGTCGACATGCTGACCGGTGCCGTGCTCGCGAAGACAAGCAGGCTCAGTCACGAGCGGGCCGATCGCACCTACGGCCGGCGCGTCGTCGATGAACTGCTGACCGGAATCGCGTCGCGATAGGTTCGATCCTGCGGCGCGGATACCGCGCCGGGCCCGATCAGCGACGACGGGAGCAGCGATGCGGATGACGAAACTCGGGCATTCCTGTGTCCGGCTTGAGCACGATGGTCAGCAGATTGTCCTCGATCCCGGCGTCTGGAGCGGAGCCGACGCCCTGGTGGGGGCGAACGCCGTGCTGATCACGCACGAGCACGCCGACCACCTGGACACCGGCGTTGTCCAGGCCGCTCTGGAGCGCGACCCGGCCGTGGAGCTGTGGACCAACTCTGCCGTGGCCGCGCAGTTCGAGGCCTTCGGCCACCGGGTGCATGCGGTCGGTCATGGCGACGCATTCACGGTGGCCGGCTTCGACGTCAGGGTCTATGGTCGCGACCACGCCGTCATACATCCCGACCTACCAGTGGTCCCGAACATCGGATTCGCCGTTGATGGAACGCTGTTCCACCCCGGCGATGCGTTCACAGTTCCCGGCGAGCAGGTCGAGAACCTGCTGCTGCCGATCAGCGCGCCGTGGCTGAAGGCCGCCGAGGTGTTTGACTACGCGCGCACGGTCGGGCCGTCAATGAGCTACGCCATCCACGATGAGGTCCTGAACGCGAACGGGATCGCGCTGATGGGGTCGCTCGCCGGTGCTCTGCTCGGCGGTGAGGGACAGGGCGGCTACACCAGGCTAGAGCCGGGCAGCACGGTCGACATCTAGGACCTGAGCGCTATCCGGTCTGCGTGACGTTCGCGTCGGCGATCTTGCCATGGCGGACCGTATACGTGCCCTGGAAGGTCTTGACCGAGCCGTTGGTCTGATCAGCGGTCAGGTTGAAGCTGACCACATTGCCGCTGACACCGGTAATCGTCAGTTTGTCGTACTGGGTGTCGGCGTAACCCTGCTTGAAAGTCGCGAACGAGTCGCGTGACTGTGCTACTTCGTTGAGCCGGTACGCGGTCCTGTACTGGTGGTTGTTGATCGCGTTGTAGAACTCGGTCACGACGGTGCCAGGACTGGCAGGCGTGACCGGCGACGATGACGGGCTGGAGCTAGGCGAACCCGAATGTGAACTGTGGCTGCCGGTCGCGACCCCGGTGCCAGGTCCGCCGCTCGGAGTGCCGTGGCCGCGCAGGTATAGCACAAGGGCGGCGGCTCCGCCCAGAATGACCAGCACGAGAACGCCAAGCACAATCGGCATGGCCCTGCTTCGCCGCGGCGGCTGGCCCTGGGTGGGCGGCTGGCTCTGGATCGGCGGCTGCTGATAGCCCGAGCCACGCCACAGCTGATCGGCCTGAACTGGACGGTCGTCGTAGCCGCTTTGCCCGTAACCGGCACCGTAGCCGCCCTGACCGTAGCGGCTCTCCTGATAACCAGCGGCCGGGCCGTAGGCACTGGCCGCGTACTCCGGCGTTGTCGCTCCAGGTGCCCGGCGACCAGCGGCACCTCTGGCCGGGCCGCTACCGCCAGCAGCCGCTTCGGTGATCGTGGCCTCGTTGGCCGGGGCCTGTGCGCCGCCGTGCACCCCCGCCGCGGTGACTGGAGGATGTGCAGCGCCCGCCGGCGGTGCCTGGCCAGCGGGCGGTATCTGGCCAGCGGGCGGAGCGCCGCCGGC
Source organism: Streptosporangiaceae bacterium (assembly GCA_036258115.1). Classification (GTDB taxonomy): domain Bacteria; phylum Actinomycetota; class Actinomycetes; order Streptosporangiales; family Streptosporangiaceae; genus Chersky-822. The sequence continues at coordinate 17,190 of DATAEH010000232.1, read as the reverse complement.
GGAACCGGCTGGTCCGCCGGATCCTGCCGAGGGCGCGGCAAATGCCAGCTCGGTAGCGGGCGGGAGGGTCCCGGCTAGTTCGGTTGGCGCCGGGTTGTTCGCCCCGCCGGACTGTACGGCCAAGAACGCGGCATGCAGATCAGTCGCGAACTCGATGCAGCTGGCGTGGCGGTTGTCCGGCACCTTGGCCAGCGCCTTGCTCATCACCTGATCGACGGCGGCGGGCAGCTCGGGCCGGAACTCGCGGACAGACGGAGGGGGCGCCGACACCTGGGCCCACATGACCGCGAGGTCTTGCTCGCGCTGGAACGGCGGCTTGCCGGTGAGCATCTCAAAAGCCGCGCAGGCCAGTGCGTACAGGTCGGTCCGGCCGTCGATCGGGCGGCCCTCGACCTGCTCAGGGGCCATGTAGTCAAGCGTGCCGAGGAACTGCCCCGTGCCGGTCAGGCTGACCGCGGCCACCGACATCTTGCTGAGGCCGAAGTCGGAAAGGTAAACGTGGTCCGGCGCCGACCCGCTGGCGACGGCACCTAGCAGCATGTTCGCCGGCTTGACATCGCGATGCACCAGACCGTGCACATGGGCGGTATCGAGCGCGGAGGCAATCTGGGTGACGATGCTGACCACCCTGGACGGCTTGAGCGAGCCCTCTCGTTCAATCAGGCCTCGGACGTCCCGGCCGGCCACGTACCGCATCGCGATGAAAAGGACACCCTCGGATTCGCCCGCTTCGAAGACAGGGATCACGTTCGGATGATCGACGGCTGCCCCCGAGCGCGATTCCCTGATGAAGCGCTGCCGGAACGCCGAATCCCTGGCCAGTTCGGGTGCCAGCACCTTGAGCGCGACGAGCCTGTCGAGCCGTACGTCGGCCGCTCGGTACACCACCGCCATGCCGCCGCGGCCGATCAGCTCCTGGATCTGGTAGCCGGCAATACGCGATCCGGCGGGAAAGTCCCCGATCGCCGGCCTGTTCTCGCCGTCCACTGCCCGCCTCCATGACCCCCCGCTGGCTGCCCTGGCCGAACCTGACCTTCACCCGACTGCCGGCCAATTGGTCAGTCCACAAGGACCGTCCAAGTATCCGGCCTTATGGCCGCGCGCTCAACTCGAAGGATTGCTTCGGGGCTCGCGCCAGCGGTTCGTGATTGGCAGCCGGCGATCCCGGCCGAAATTCTTGGCCGAGATCTTGGGCCCTGGCGGGTATTGCCGGCGCTTGTACTCGGCCCGGTCGACGAGCATGATCACCCTCTCAACGAGATCCGGGTCATGCCCGGCGGCGACCAGTTCATCAGCACCCATGTCCTGCTCGACGTAGTCGTCAAGCAGCGGGTCGAGCACGGCGTAGTCGGGAAGCGAATCGCTGTCCAATTGACCGGGCCGCAGTTCAGCGCTCGGCGGCTTGGTGATCGAGTTCTCCGGAATCGGCTCGTCCTGGCCAGCCTGAACAGCCTGCTCGTTCCGCCACCTGGCGAGTTCCCAGACCATCATCTTCGGCACGTCCTTGATCGGCGCATACCCGCCCGCCGAGTCGCCGTACAGCGTGGAGTAGCCGGTCGCCAGCTCGCTCTTGTTGCCGGTTGTCAGCACCAGGTGGCCCTCGGCGTTGGAGAGCGACATCAAGATCATGCCGCGCACTCTGGCCTGCAGGTTTTCCTCGGCGAGACCCTCCAGGTGCAGGAGCGCATCGAACGCCCCGACGATGGACGCGATCGGCACGGTCCTGGCGTGCACGCCCTGCCGCTTGACGAGATCCTCGGCATCGGTAACCGAGTGGGCAGATGAGTAGTCACTTGGCATCAGCACCACGTGCACCCGGTCAGCGCCGATCGCGTCAGCGGCGATCGTTGCCGTCAGAGCCGAGTCGATGCCGCCAGAGAGGGCGAGGATGACGGATCGGAACTCGTTCTTGCTGACGTAGTCGCGCACGCCGGTGACGAGCGCCGCGTAGACCTCGCCGACTTCGCTGAGCCGCGGCCAGATCCGGCCTTCAGTGGCTCGCACCTGGGCCTGGCGGCCGTTGCCGTCTGGCAGCTCAAAGCGGCGGATCGTCATCGTGGTGCCGTCGTGCGCGTCGGCCGGCGTATCACCGGGCGGATCCGTACCGGCGGCTGCCACCTGCAGGTCGGCCACGACCATAGCTTGCTCGAATTGCGGCCCCCTGGCGAGCAGGGCGCCATCGGCGCTGACGATGATCGAGTCGCCGTCGAATACCAGCTCATCCTGGCCGCCGACCATGTTGACGTAGGCGAGCGGGCAGCCGGCCTCCGCCGCGCGCCGCTGGCACAGCGCCAGCCTGGCCTCGCTCTTGCCCCGCTCGTACGGTGACGCGTTGGGCACGACAAGCGCAGATGCTCCGGCATGCCTGGCCACCGCCACCGGCCCGCCGTCCTGCCACAGGTCTTCGCAGATCGCGACCGCGATGTCCACCGGTTCACCCGAGCCCGCGGCAATGCGGAAGACGGGAACGACGCTGCCGGGCACGAAGTAGCGGTACTCGTCGAAGACGCCGTAATTCGGCAAGTGGTGCTTGGCCGAGGTAGCGACGACCGCGCCGCCGTGCAGCACTGCGGCCGCGTCAAGCGGCGCCCCCGCAGGCAGCCCCACCCGCGGCCGCATCCCGGCCTGCCGGTCCAGGTACCCGGTCACCACTGCGATGTGACCGAGCCCGGCACCGGCGAGTTTGGCGGCCGTCTGGTGCAGCACCCGGATCGAGGCCTCGACGAACGAAGCTCGCAGCGCAAGGTCCTCAACCGGATAGCCGGTGAGCATCATTTCCGGGAACACAACCGCGGAGGCGCCTGCGGCCGCCGCCTTTGCAGTCCACTCGACGACCGTGGCGGCGTTGCCGTCCAGATCGCCCACTGTGGAGTTGACCTGAGCGAGAGCAATACGAATCTGGGGCACAACCTCAGCTTAGGTGCGCCAGGAGTGCGCACCGCCGCGCCGTCGAGTCCGCTGCGTGGTGCGGCACTGCAGCGGCATGAAACGGGTCGCGTTACGCGGCGGAAACACGGAGGCGGCAGACTGGCCACGTGGACAGGCAGGAAGAGTTCGTACTGCACACGCTCGAGGAGCGGAATATCCGGTTCGTCCGGCTCTGGTTCACCGACGTACTCGGTTACCTGAAGTCAGTCGCTGTGGCGCCGGCCGAGCTCGAGGGCGCGTTCGCCGAGGGCATCGGCTTTGACGGATCCGCGATCGAGGGATTTTCGCGGGTCTACGAGGCCGACATGATCGCCAAGCCGGACCCCTCTACGTTCCAGCTGATGCCGCTGCGCGGCGATCCCGTCGGCGTCGGGCGGATGTTCTGCGACATCCTGCTCCCAGACGGCTCGCCCTCCTACGCCGATCCGAGATACGTGCTGAAGCGCGCCTTGAACAAGGCGGCCGGACTGGGGTTCACCTTCTATACCCACCCCGAGATCGAGTTCTTCCTGCTGCGGGAGCGGCCTGAGGGCGGTGCCAAGCCGCGCCCTATCGACCAGGGCGGGTATTTCGACCACACGCCGCACAACATCGCCCACGATTTCCGCAAGTCGGCGATCGGGATGCTCGAGAGCATGGGCATCTCGGTCGAGTTCAGCCATCACGAGGGCGCCCCTGGTCAGCAGGAGATCGATCTGCGCTATGCCGACGCGCTCACAACGGCGGACAACATCATGTCGTTCCGGCTCGCCATGAAGGAGGTCGCCCTCGACCAGGGCGTCTACGCCACGTTCATGCCGAAGCCGTTCACCGAGTACCCGGGCTCAGGCATGCATACCCACATGTCACTGTTCGAGGGCGACAGGAACGTCTTCCACGACCCGGGCGGCGAGTTCATGATCTCGAAGGTCGGCCGGTCGTTCATTGCCGGCCTGCTTACGCACGCCGCAGAGATAACCGCCGTGTGCAACCAGTGGGTCAACTCCTACAAGCGCCTCTGGGGCGGCGCCGAGCGGATCGCCGGGGCCGGCGGCGAGGCGCCCGCCTATATCTGCTGGGGGCACAACAACCGGTCGGCCCTGGTCCGGGTGCCCATGTACAAACCGAAGAAGGGCAACGCGACCAGGATCGAGTTCCGGTCGCTGGACCCGGCCTGCAACCCGTATCTCGCCTTCGCGGTCATCCTCGCGGCCGGGCTGAAGGGCATCGAAGAGGATTACGAGCTCCCGCCGGGCGCCGAAGATGACGTCTGGGCACTCACCCCGGCCGAGCGGCGCGCGCTCGGCATCGCGCCGCTGCCGCAGAGCCTGTCCGACGCGTGCAACGTCATGCAGAACAGCGAGCTGGTCGCCGAGACGCTAGGTGAGCACGTATTCGACTTCTTCCTCCGCAATAAGCGGGAGGAATGGCAGGAGTACCGCCGCCAGGTCACCGAGTTCGAGCTCGATCGCTACCTTTCCTCGCTGTAACGGCCGTTCGGCGGTAGGGAACCATACGATCCTACGGAGCGCCTCATCCGCGCGTTGCACAAGCTACTCGGCTTGAGCAAGCGCTACCGGTGAGCCAGGCTGTCACCCATGACAAGCGGCAGCGACTGGGACGGCATTCTCAAAGCGAACGCGGAACAATACGCGCGGGTCGCGATCGCCAACATCGGCCGTGAGTTTCCCTACGACCTGCGTCAGATGATGTCCGAGCCCGGCGACTTCCCGAACCGGCCGAAGGACCGCAACCCGATCTTCTACGGCAGTCTCGACTGGCACTCCTGCGTGGAGATGCACTGGCTGCTGGTGAGGCTGCTGCGGAGTGCCTCGGACTCGGTCCCAGCCGACGATGTCCGGGCGGCCCTGGACCGCCAGTTCTCCGCGGACGCGGTAGCGGGCGAGGTCGCTTACGTAAGCGGGCCTGACGGGCCTGGATGGTATGCGTGGGGCTGGGCGCTCACGCTGGCAGAAGAGGCGGCCGCCTTTGACGACCCTGACAGCCAGCGCTGGGCCGGCGCGCTCAGGCCGCTCGCCGACGCGATCACGGACCGGTTCTCTCGGTGGCTGCCCAAGATGACGTATCCGATCAGGTACGGGATGCACTCGAACACCGCCTTCGCGTTGTCCAGGTCACTGGCGTGGTCGCGCCGCCTTGCTGCGGAGGGTGACCCGGCATTCGCCCAGACGATCACCGATGCGGCGAGCCGCTGGTATCAAGCCGATGCGGGCTATCCAGCTAGCTGGGAGCCATCCGGCACCGACTTCCTCTCGCCCGCGCTGGTCGAGGCCGAGCTGATGGCGCAGCTACTGGCGCCCGATGAGTTCAGCACATGGTTCAGCGCCTTCCTGCCCGGCATCGAGAACGGCGAGCCGACGGCGTTGTTCCAGGCGGCCGTCGTAACCGATTCCAGCGACGGGCAGATCGCTCACCTGCACGGACTGAACGCCAGCAGGGCCTGGTGCTGGCGCACGATCGCTGAGAGACTGCCGCCCGGTGATGCCAGGATCGGGGCAGCGCTCGCCGCTGCCCGTGCGCACGCCGATGCGGCGCTGCCGCACGTGGTCGGAGATCATTACATGGTCGAGCACTGGCTCGCGGCCTACGCGGTTCTGCTCCTGACCTAAGCCGCAGGCGCGCCGTCTATGCGGCTACGGTGGCAGCCGTGAGCGTGCCTCGTGCAGTAACCCAAGCCGGACGACTGGCCGCGCTCGGCTTCGGGGACACGGCGGCAGCCGAGCGCATGCTCGCCAGCGAGCTGGGCTGGGACGTTCTCGGCGACGACGCGGAGATCGTCAGCGCGCTCGGGGCCGCACCCGATCCGGACCTCGCCCTGACCGGGCTGGCCCGGCTGCCGCCAGACGAGCAACTGCATATAGCCATGCGGAATGACGCCGCCCTGCGGACCCGCCTCACGCAGGTCCTCGGCACCAGCGCCGCGCTCGGCGATCACCTGCGCCGCCATCCAGGGGACTGGCACCTGCTCAGGAGCGAGGGCGACAGCATAGTGGGGCGGCCGGACGATCTCGACGCCCGTGTGCGCACCGCTGCTGATCCCGGCGAGCTGCGGGTCGCGTACAAGCGCGCCTTGCTGCGGCTCGCGGCCCGTGATATCACCGGCGAGCTAGCGATTGACGATGTTATGGCAGGGCTCGCCGAGCTGGCGGCCGCGGCCCTGACGGCGGCCCTGACCATTGCCCGCTCGCAACTGCCGCCATCGGCGACGGACTGCCGCATCGCGGTGATCGCTATGGGCAAGTGCGGCGCCCGTGAGCTCAACTACTCCAGCGACGTTGACGTGATCTTCGTCGCCGAGCCGGCCGAGGTTGCTGGACCGGGCGCGGATCCTGGGCCGGACGCGGAAATCGCCGCGCTGCGCACGGCAACCCAGCTCGCGAGCGCAATCATCAGAATTTGCTCAGAACCCGGGCCGCAGGGATCGCTCTTTCCGGTCGACGCGAACTTGCGCCCTGAGGGCCGCAACGGCCCGCTTGTCCGTACCCTCGGCAGTCACCTCGCCTACTACCAGCGATGGGCGAAAACGTGGGAGTTCCAGGCGCTCCTGAAGGCCAGGCCGGTTGCGGGCGACGCCGACCTCGGCGCACAGTACATGGCGGCCGTGACTCCACTGGTGTGGCAAGCAGCTCAGCGCGAGGACTTCGTCGCCGACGTCCAGGCGATGCGGCGCAGGATCGTGGACAACCTTCCGCCAGGCGGCGCCGAGCGCGAGATCAAGCTCGGGCCTGGCGGCCTCCGAGACATCGAGTTCGCCGTTCAGCTGCTGCAGCTCGTGCACGGCAGGGCCGACGAGACGCTCAGGGATCCGGCCACGCTGCCGGCGCTCGCCGCGCTGGCCGCAGGCGGCTACGTCGGCAGGCAGGACGCGGCGAGCCTGGCAGAGGCGTACCGGTTCCTGCGCGTGATCGAGCACCTGCTTCAGCTCCGTCAGCTCAGGCGGACGCATTCGCTGCCAGCCGATCCGAGCATCCTGCGGCAGATGGGCCGGGCGCTGCGCACCATGCGCTATGCGCCGTCCGGTCCACCGGACGCCGAGCACGAACCACCGCCCGACGTGCCGGGCGATCCAGCAGACCAGCTCATGGCGCAATGGCGGCAGCACGCGGCCACGGTGCGGCAGCTGCACGAGAAGCTGTTCTACCGACCGCTGCTAGACGCCGTCGCCAGGCTGCCTGGCGATGTGATCAGGCTGACGTCGCAGGCGGCGACTGAACGACTCGAAGCGCTTGGATATGACGACCCCGCCGGTGCCCTCCGCCACATCACCGCGCTCACCACCGGCGTATCGAGGAAAGCCGCGATTCAGCGTGCCTTGCTGCCGGCCTTGCTCGGCTGGTTCGCCGACGCGCCACGGCCTGATGCCGGCCTGCTCGCGTTCCGGCAGGTCAGCGAGGCCCTAGGCGGATCGCCCTGGTACCTGCGACTGCTGCGCGACGACGCGAACGTGGCGGCACGGCTGGCCAGAGTGCTCGCATCCGGCAGGTACGCCACCGACCTGCTGCTCCGTGCCCCTGAGGCGGTCGCGATGCTGGCCGACGACGCGCTGCTTGAACCGCGCAAGGTCGCCGCCTTGCGCGCGGAGGCCGAGTCATCGATTCACAGGCATGCGGGCGAGGCCATGCGGGGCGGCGCCATTCCCGGCCTGCTCGCGATCCGGCGCCGTGAGCTGTTCCGCACGGCTGTAGCTGACTTGCTCGGCCGACTTGATCCGATGGATGTGGCAGCGGCTATCGGAACGGTCACCGCCATCACGATCGGCGCCGCGCTTGACCTTGCCAAGGCGGCGGTGGCCGGCCGGGACGGCGAACTGCCCGCCGTGATCAGCGTGGTGGCGATGGGCAGGTTCGGCGGGCACGAGATGAGCTACGGCAGCGACGCCGACGTGCTGTTCGTGTACGAGCCAGTCCGCGGCGCCGGCGAGGAGGCAGCCAGCAGGGCCGCACATGCGGTCGCCGAGGAACTGCGCGCGATGCTCGCACGGCCGGGCCCCGACCCGCCCCTGCACGTGGACGCCGACCTGCGGCCGGAGGGTAAGCAAGGCCCGCTAGTACGCACGCTCGGTGCCTACCGCGCCTACTACCGCCGGTGGGCCAGCCCCTGGGAGGTCCAGGCGCTATTGCGCGCCGATCCCATGGCAGGCGACGCCGTGCTGGGCGAGGATTTCGTAGTTCTCGCGGACGAGATCCGCTACCCGGCCGCTGGCATTGCCGATGGCCAGGTTCGCGAAATCCGCAGAATTAAGGCTCGTATGGAGGCCGAACGCATGCCTCGTGGCGTCGACCCCGCTCTTCATGTGAAGCTCGGGCCCGGCGGGCTGTCCGACGCCGAGTGGGTGGCGCAGTTGCTGCAGCTGAGGCATGCCGGGGCTGTACCGTCGCTTCGCACGACCGGCACGCTGCCGGCGCTGAGAGCTGCGAGCGAGGAGGGACTGCTCAGGCCCGCCGACGCCGATGCTCTCAGTGCCGCATGGCTGCTCGCCACCAGGATCAGGAACGCTGTGATGCTCGCGACCGGACGCGCCTCCGATGTGCTGCCGTCCGGGCCAGCAGAGCTGGCAGCGACCGCGCGGTTGCTTGGCTACCGGCCAGAGGGCTCCCAGGACTTGGTGCAGGACTGGCGCCGGGCGGCGCGCCGCGCCAGGGCCGTGATGGAACGCGTCTTCTACGGCTGATTGGCTGCGTTCGTGGACGAGGTGCTAGCTGCCGCATCGGCGGCCATTGGGATACCGCTCACCGATTCTCACGACCTCGGCGGCAGTGAGCGGTCCGCGGTGCGACGCTGCTGGACGTCCGATGGCGGCACCGTGGTGGTGAAGACATACCCGGACAGTGCCGATGGCAGGGAAAGCTTCGCCGCCGAGGCCGCCGGCCTGGCGCTCACCGGTGACGCCGGAACGGGCCCGCGCCTGCTGGCTGCCAGCCAACCGGATCGCCTGATAGTGATGACCGACCTTGGCAGCGGGCCGAGCCTTGCCGATCTCTTGCTGGGCGGCTCCGCCGACGCGGCCGCGGAAGCGGTGCTCGCCTGGGCCAGGGCGTGCGGTGAGCTCGCGGTCGCGACGGCTGGCCGGGAAGCTGAGCTGGCCAGTCTGCTAGCCACGCACCGGATCGCGCCGGAGTCAGGCTTGACTGCGCACTGGCTGGAGCGGAGGATTGCGGAGATCCCCGAGATACTGGCCGAGCTGTCTATTCCGGCTCCTGCTGGACTCGCGGCTGACCTGGCCGAGGTCGCCACGATCGTGCGGTTCGGCCGGTACCCGGTGTTCTCGCCGGGCGACATCTGCCCGGATAACAATCTGCTGGCAGAGCGCCGCGTGATGTTCGTCGACTACGAGAACGCGGAATTCCACTCGGCGTTCATGGACGCTGCTTACCTCCGGATGCCGTTCAGCACCTGCTGGTGCGTGTTCCGGTTGCCGGACAGCCTGCAGCGATCCGCTGAGTGTGCCTACCGGGACTTCGTCAGCCGGATCCATCCTGAAATGCTGAACGACGCGGTCTGGCACCCTGGCTTGCGCAGAGCAGTTGCCGCGTGGACTTTGCATGCGATGACGTACTTGCTCGACAGGGCGCTGCTGGCAGACCAGCCGACGATCGACGACGGCAGAGCCGCACCAACCAAGCGTCAGCTGTTGCGCTACCGGTGGCGCCAGCTCATCGCCGAGCTCGCGCCGATGCCCGGCGCCTCCATAGGCCCGGAGTTCCCCGCGCTGGACGCTCTCGCCCGCCAGCTGCTAGCCAGCACCGAGCACTGGCAGGTAGCCGACCTGCCGCTCTACCCGGCCTTCCGATGAGACTCCTGACGGAGCTCGGGGGTCGATTTATCGACTTATCGAGAGTGTCGGGGAGCTAGCTGGGATCGGGGGTGAGGAGGCGAGTTAGGCCGGTGATCAGAGCTTGCCTGGTTTGCGGCAGCGTGTAGCCGCCGTCGACGAGGTACCAGTCGATGGTCTCGATCTGCGTCAGCGCGTCCGCCGCCGCGAGGATCGCATCTGCGCTCGGCCCGAACGTGGTGAGTTCCGGGGCGAAGTGCCTGGACAACTGCACGCGAAGCAGCCCGCGGCGGGCGTTGAGACTCTCCTTGATGATCTCGCTGGCCGGTGTAGGTCGCATCCGGGTCCTGGCCTGAGCGGCTCGCGCCATCGGCGCGACCGCCTCGTGCAGCCCCAGTCTCATCTCGACGAACTGCTCGACCCGGGCAGCAAACGCGCCCTCGCCGAGGGGATCGAGCGCGAACTGCGGCGCGACCTGCTCAAGGTGCCGCTCGATCGCCGCGTGCACGAGGTCACGGCTCGCGGCCAGGTACCGATATACCGAACGGAGCGATACCCCTGATTTCTGCGCGATCGCCTCCGGCGAAGGAATCAGGTCGCCCCTGACGAACAGCTCGAGCACGGCATCGAGGACGGCCACCATGTTCCTGTCCTTGCGCGCGGTGCGGCCGTCGACGACCGCGCGGTCACTCATATCCGTTACCACAATGCTTCCTTCTGCGGCGCCATCGCGCCTGGATCGCGCGTCGTTTAGGGCTTCAGGTGCCGGTGGAAAAACGCGATGATCCGGCGGCGGGCGTCGCTGGCTTGCCGCTCGGAGTAGCCGACGCCCATGATGGGCCCGGCTATCGCGTTGAACACCGCGAAGAATCGCGGCATCGCCGCGTCCGGTCCTGCCGCGCCTCGGAGGGTCTCCAGCGCGCTCGGGTGATGGTTGATGAACGAGTGTCCCACGCCTGGGTACTCTTTCACGTCATGCTCAACGCCGGCCGATTCGAGCGCGGCCGTCAGCTTGACCGCCGCCCCGCGCAACGTCCTGTCCCGCGAGCCATAGCTGGCCACGACCGGGCATGACCCCTGCAGCACTGTGTGCACGTCCCTCGGCAGCATGCCGTAGTTGACGCTGGCTGCCTCGAAGCCATCCCGCGGCGCGAGGAGCAACGCGAAACCTCCGCCCATGCAGAAGCCGATGACGCCGATGTGGCCGGTGCATTCGGGTCGAGCCGCCAGCCAGGACCGGCATGCTTCCGCATCGTCGAAGGCCTGACCCCGTCCCGCTGCAAGGTCTCGGAACACCGACACCAGGCAGCGGGATTTGCTGCCGATCGAGTACAGGTCCGGGGCGAGTGCTAGGTAGCCCTCGCTGGCCAGCCAGTCGGCCTGTGCGCGCAGGTCCGGCGTCATGCCGAGAGCGTCGTGCATGAGGAGCACGCCAGGCCACGGGCCCTCGCCTGAGGGCTTGGCGAGATGGCAGCGAAGCTCGCCGCGCGTCACAGATACCCGCGTGTCGGACGTGGCGCCTCCCGCGGGCAGGTCGTTCATCCGGTTATAGCTCCTCCAAATGCTCCCAGCGGATCGGGATTTTGTCCCGGTATCCGGTCATCAATGCGGTACGCATCTGAGCGGGCAGCGGCTTGACCGCCTCGCGGACCGTCACGCCGGATGCCAGGTGTACCCGCGGCCCAAGCCAGTCCGCGACCAGGGCGGGGCGCCGCTTGGCCACCTCGCGCAGGACCCAGCCGATCGCCTTGCGGATGAAGAACTCCCGCTCGCCGAGCATCGCGTCCGCGTAGCGCGAGAATCTCTCGAAATCCCCGCGGCCGGCCCGGAGCGGGCGCAGCAAGGCGAGCAGCGCCGAGCGTCGTAGCCAGAAGTCCTCGTCGTCTGCCCAGCGATCGAGCACGGACCCGAGTTCGTCGAAGCGCACTGCCAGATCGCCGGCCACATTGACGGCAAGTCCGTCGACGAGCGCCCATGTACGGGAGGTCCTCAGCAAGCGCTCGATCAGCGCCATGTCAGACGGGTCAAGCAGCCGCGTGGTCCGTTCGAGCAAGAGGACGGCCGCCTGACGGCATTCATACAGCGGGCGATCCCATAGCGCGCGCACCAGCTCTGTTACCTGGTCGTGCGGCAGCGATGGCCTGGCTTCGCACCAGTCAGCCACCAACACCCGGATCGCCGGAACGCCGGTCCCCGCGAACTCCAGGTCGCTCTTCAGGTAGGCCTTCTCACGGGTCGCCCGGCCGGGTGTACCGGCATTTCGCAGCTGTCGTTCCCATCTCGCAGCCTCCGCAGCGGCCTCTGCGAGGGTCTGCGGGGGGTTTGCCACTCCGCCACCCTATGGCTGACAGACTGGCCGGGTGATCGGTGATCTCGTCACCCGGCCCGTGATCATCGCGCCGATGGCCGGCGGCATCGGGACTCCCGAGCTAGTCACGGCCGCTGCTGCCGCCGGGGCGACTGGCTTCCTGCCAGCCGGTTACAAGACCGCGCAGGCGATACGCGCCGACATCGATGCCGTCCGGGCGGTCACCAACGCCCCCTTCGGCGTCAATGTCTTCGTGCCCGGAGCACCAGCCGCCGACGCAGAGGCTGTGTCCAGGTACCTGGATAGCCTCACCGAGGATGCCGCCTCGCTCAGCGTCGCGTCAGGCCCGGCTACCTGGGACGACGACGACTGGCAGGCCAAGATCGCCGATCTGACGTCCCGCCCTGTCCCCATCGTGAGCTTTACCTTCGGCTGCCCGGAGCCCGGCATCATCGCTGCGCTGCGCGCCGCCGGCACGAGCGTGTGGGTGACCGTTACCGACGAGCACGAGGCAGCGATCGCGGTGCGCTCCGGTGCCGACTGCCTGTGCGTCCAGGGGTCAGAAGCAGGCGCACATCGGGGAACCTTTGCCAATCGACCCGGCAGTGATGCGGGAGTCCTTGACCTAGTCGCGGCGGTCCGGGCGGTCACCGATGTCCCGCTTATAGCTGCGGGCGGCATCATGACCGACGAGGCTGTGGCCGAGGCCATCGCCGCCGGCGCAGCTGCGGTGCAATGCGGCACGGCCTTCCTGCGTTGCCCGGAAAGCGGCGCCAATCCAGCGCACAAGGCCTCGCTGGCCGACCCTGCTTTCCAGACAACGTCCGTGACCAGGGCGTTCAGCGGGCGACCGGCGCGCGGCCTGGCAAACGCCTTCATGCGCCGGCATGAGGACGCGCCTGCCGCCTACCCGGAAGTCAACAATGCGACCAGGCCGATCCGGTCCGCGGCCGCCGCTGCGGGTGACGCAGACCGGATGAGTCTCTGGGCCGGCACGGGCTACTGGGCTGCGACCACGCACCCGGCCGGCGAGATTATCGAGATGCTCTCCCGGTCAGCCGCCGCACGATCGAGCTAGCTGACCAGCAAGAACGCGACGCCGTCGTTCAGTGGTCACCGGCTCAGGCCGTGCGGAGGCGACCAACGGGAGAGCCCAGTTATTTAACCAACAAGAATTAGTGTTAGAGTGCTCGCGTGCATCAGAACGTCGCGATGAACCGGGACGAGCAGCGCCACGCGCTCGTCTACGGCCTCGACGACCCGGTGCGGCGCAAACTATATGACTACGTGTCCGGGTCGGCGGAGCCGGTTAGCCGGGACGAGGCGGCCGCCGCGGTTGGCATCGGCCGGCCGCTCGCCGCATACCACCTGGACAGACTGGTCAGCGTCGGCTTGCTCACGGCCGACTACAAGCGGCCGCCGGGCCGGACCGGTCCCGGCGCGGGCCGGCCGGCGAAGGTCTACGCGCGGTCGCCGCGAGAGTTCGCGGTCACGTTGCCGCCGCGTGAATATGAGCTTGCGGCCAGGCTGCTGGCAGAGGCGGTTGAGTCGGATGCGAGCGGGTTCTCGCTGGCGTCCCTGAAGCGTGCGGCACGGCGGCTCGGTGCCGAGATCGGTCGCGGGTCAGCGGACGAGCCGCAGCGTCGCGGCAGCGGCCCGCGATCGGCGGCCCACGGCTGCTCCGACCAAGAGACTATGCGTGCCGTGCTGACCGAGCACGGTTTCGAGCCGTTCACCGATGCCGACGGCAGCATGGCGCTGCGCAACTGCCCATTCCACCAGCTCGCCGAGCGGCATCGGGAGGTCGTCTGCACGATGAATCTCGCCCTGCTCGAGGGTGTCACCGCAGGGATCGGCGCGCGGGATGTGCGGCCAGCGCTGGAACCCGATCCCTGCCGGTGCTGCGTCGTCGTGCGTACAGGTCAAGATCCCAACTCAGGAACCGATGGAGCGCCATGACTCACGAGCTGACCCTTGCCCCGCCGTGCCCGCCCGACCCGGCGCCGTCGGCCGACGTCGTCGCCGACTGGGCTGGTCCAGGCGTGGACATGTTCGCCGCCGAACAGGCCGCCGCCGATTTCCTGGCAGCGCTTGGCGTCGACCTCGGTTCTGACGGGCTGCGCGACACGCCGGGCAGGATGGCGCGAGCATACGCAGAGTTGTTCGAGCCAGCTCCGCTGCGCCTGACGACGTTCGAGAACGCCGAAGGATATGACGAGCTGGTGATCGCGCGCGAGATACCTTTCCGCACAGTCTGCGAGCACCATTTGCTTCCGTTCGCCGGCGTCGCGCACGTCGGCTATCTGCCTGCCGGGCGTATTCTCGGCTTGTCCAAACTCGCCCGTCTCGTTGAGCATTTCGCAGCCCGGCCGCAGACGCAGGAACGGCTGACCAGGCAGGTCGCCGACAGGCTGCTGGAGCGCCTCCAGCCGCGTGGTGTGGGCGTTGTTCTCGAGGCCGAGCACAGCTGCATGACCTTGCGCGGTGTCCGCGCGACCGGCGCCACTACGGTGACCTCGGCCTTGCTCGGCACGTTGCGCTCGGATCCGCGGTCACGTTCGGAGTTCTTCGCCCTGGCTGGCGTGCACGCCTGAGAAAGCCGCGGGCACGCGCGCCTCAATGAGAGCACTGAAAGGAACCTGTTCATGAGCACTGACAACGCGATGGTGATCGTCGGGGCGAGCCTGGCCGGCGCACGGGCGGCCGAGACGCTTCGGAACGAGGGCTTCGACGGCCCGCTCACCCTCATCGGCGCGGAGGACGAAACTCCGTACGAGCGGCCGCCGCTGTCCAAGGATTACCTGATGGGCAAGCACGGGCGGGACAAGCTCTACGTCCAGCCGCGCGAGTGGTACGGCGAGCACGATGTGGACCTGCGGCTGGGCACGATCGTGACCGCGATCGACCCGACGGCGCACGAAGTTGTCCTGAACGACAATTCGCGACTCGGTTACTCCAAGCTGCTGCTGACGACCGGCTCGTCACCTCGGCGGCTGCCGGTCCCCGGCGCCGATCTCGACGGCGTTCTCTATCTGCGCGAGGTGCAGGACAGCGACAGGATGAGGGCGGCATTTGAGCGGGCATCGCGCGTGGTTGTGATCGGGGGAGGCTGGATCGGGCTCGAGACCGCGGCTGCAGCACGGACTGCTGGAGACGAGGTCACAGTGCTGGAAATGGCCGAGCTGCCCTTGCTGCGGGTGCTCGGGCGCGAAGTCGCGGAGGTTTTCGCCAGGCTGCACGCCGACAACGGGGTTGATCTGCGGCCGAGCGTGCAGGTCGCCGAGATTACCGGCAGCGGTGGTACCGCGAACGGGGTCAGGCTGACCGACGGCACGCAGAT
The DNA here is from genome assembly GCA_036258115.1 of Streptosporangiaceae bacterium. Taxonomy (GTDB): domain Bacteria; phylum Actinomycetota; class Actinomycetes; order Streptosporangiales; family Streptosporangiaceae; genus Chersky-822. The sequence continues at coordinate 1,842 of DATAEH010000232.1, read as the reverse complement.
CGACGCCGACGTGGTGATCGTCGGAGTCGGCATCACACCGAACACTTCGATTGCTTCAGCAGCGGGCCTGCAGGTCGATAACGGCGTCGTCACGGACGCGGCGCTGCGGACGTCCGTCCCCGACGTCTTTGCCGCCGGGGACGTCGCGAACGCGTTCCATCCGTTGCTCGGCAAGGACATCCGGGTCGAGCACTGGGCGAATGCGCGTCATCAGCCGGTCGCCGCCGCCAAGGCGATGCTTGGCCAGGACGTGGCCTACGACCGGGTCCCGTACTTCTACACGGACCAGTTCGACCTCGGCATGGAGTACGCCGGCTACGTCGAGCCCGACGGCTACGCCGAGGTGGTGTTTCGCGGGGATGTGCCTGGGCGGGAGTTCGTGTCTTTCTGGCTGGGCGGCGACGGACGGGTGCTGGCTGGAATGAACGTCAACATCTGGGATGTCAACGACGCCATCGGCGCGCTTGTCCGCTCGGGCAAGCCGGTTAGCAAAGACGCACTGACCGACTCGGCAGTCCCGCTGGAATCATTGGCCTAGGTCCGAGGTCGGGGTATGCGAACAGCCCGGAATTTTGCCAGGAAATCATCGGCCCAATGGGCACTCGTGCGGATGGCTGGTCGTTGACTCACGTGGGTGACGGGCGAGTTCGCCCCTCCGCAGCTGGTCCGTCACCCAGCTAGCCGCTGGCTGCCGTGCCCCCCTGCTAGCGGCGTGCATACGGGCGTGCCATCCATTGCCGCCGATCGGCATGGATGGCACGCTCATATTTGTCGCAGCTTGCTGACGATCGCTTCAGTCCCGTCGTCCCAGCGCCAGGGCACCTGGTGGCCCTGCAGGTGGACGCCGCCGATCCACCGGTCGATGCCGTTGAGGGCGATCTGGTCCTCCTGACCGGCAAGCACGCGCTCACCGGTCTCGGTCAGGCCCACGCTCGTCGTGCGCTCCACGAGACTGCCCGGGGGGTCGAGGCGGAGCAGCGGGCGCGGCCCCTTCGCCATCTGCTGGATCCGGCCGAAGCAGGTGGTGTCTCCCAGAAACGGCCGCGTCTCCCGCGCCCAGGCCCGGACGAATGCCGTCCCCGCGTCTGACGCGCCATCGGCGATGGCGGCCAGCACTCGTCGCTCGGTTAGTGACAGGCCATCGCGCGTTGCTGGGTACTCCCGGCTGAGCCGGTCGAACGCCTCACCCAGGAAACGTAGCTCTCCCAACCGCGCCGCCGCGATGACGCCCAGACCCGCGGGGCTGGGCGCACGGAAGGCCGACCATGCCCGGGTGGCCAGGTCGAGAGCGGCCGGGCTTAGCCGCGCGGCTGCGTTCGTGTTCGGCAGCTCGCGCAACTGCTCGGCGGTTAGCTCTCCGAGGCCGCCGAAGCGGGCGATGCCAGCATGCTCACCTATGCAGATCAAGGTGATGAAACTGGCGGCGACGCCGAGGTCGGCCAGGCGGGCCAGGATCTCGATAATCTGCAGCTGGTCGTACAGGTCCGCCTCAAACCAGAGCACATACTCCCCGTCGCGGTTGGCCTCCAGCACCTGGTCTCGCTCGGTGAACTGGCGCAGAACACTGGCCCGTTCCGCGCTGTCTGAGTCGGCCAGGTAGTCGGCCCTGATCCGGCGCAGCTGGGCGGGCGCGACGTCGGGTACCGGACCCTCGTGCAAGATGTCGCGCCAGTAGATGACCCGCCTGGCGAGCCCGGTTCCCGCCACATCGGTGGCGTCGCCGTTGCTGATATGTAGCGCTGCTGGCATCCAGTCGAGCGGGGAATCGTCTGGCGCAACGCCAGGCTGCTCAGCGAGGAGCCTGCTGCGGGCGGTCGTGTACGACTCGCCGGTCTTGGCCAT
>DATAEH010000231.1:0-5280 GCA_036258115.1 Streptosporangiaceae bacterium | reverse complement strand
CGGGGCGGGCAGGCGTTCCTGAACGACATGATCTGGGCCGCGGCGATGGTGCCCGGGTTGCTGGCGCTGCGGTTCACCGGGCACGAGACGGTGTTGTGGTTCGTGCTGGTCTGGGGCGCCTCAGCAAACGTCGCCGCCGCCGCCGGGCCGTTCCAGGCCCGGATCGTGCCGCGCCTGCTGGACGCCTGGATCTGGGTCATCCGGCATCGCGACCTCTCCTTCCGCTACCTCGCAGAGGAGACGCTGGGCAGCGTAACCGGCCAGGTCAGAGCCTATGGCCTGGCATTGATCGTCGGGCTTATCGCGGTCGGAGCCGTGCAGGCCGTGAGCACCCTGATGGGCCCCTTCCTGATGGTCCTGACCGGCGTCTCACTGGTGTCGGTTCCCGAAGCAGCTCGCGTGCTGCGGAACTCGCCGAGGCACCTCAGATTGTACTGCGTGCTGATCGGCGGCGGGCTCGCCGCCGCCGCGTTGCTCTGGTGCGGTGTCCTGCTCGTTACTCTGCCGCGCGGGCTCGGCGAATTGTGGCTGCACGGCACTTGGCACCTGACGTATGGGCTGGTGTTCCCTATGACGATCGCCGTTATGGGCGCGTGCTTCAGCTCCGGCGCGACCGCTGGGCTGCGGGCTCTCGGAGTCGCCACGCGCAGCCTGCGGGCTGGCATGTTCGGCTCGGCGACCTATATCGCAGGATGCCTGATCGGCGCGTTCCTCGGCGGAGCCGTTGGCTCCGTATACGGCAGCGCCGTGGGAACGACAGCGGGGGCGCTGGTGTGGTGGCGGCAGCTGCAGGTTGCCCTGCGCGAAGCGGACGTGCCGTCGGTCCGGCTGCTGCCAGGAACGACCGGCCGCCATCGGATCGATCCCGCCACGCGGGCAGCGACGCGCGAGACTGCCGCAGAGACAAGGAACGCTCGTGACCGGACAGGCAGCAGATTCAACCTCGATGAGAGTGCATGACGGCTCGCGCGCCTGCGCGGGGCACGCAGTCATGACAGAAAGGAGATGACAGACACGTGAGCGCGGTTCCGCGGCTCACCATCGGGCTTCCCGTGTACAACGGCGAGAACTACCTTGCCGAGGCGATCGAAGCCCTGCTGGGCCAGACCTACGAGAACTTTGAGCTGATCATCGCGGACAACGCGTCTACGGACGGCACGGCTGACATTTGCCGCCGTTACGCACGGGAGGACCCGCGCGTCCGCCATCTGCGCCATCCGGAGAACATCGGGCTGGCCAGGAACCACAATTGCCTCGTCGCTGAGGCAAGGGGTGAGCTCTTTAAGTGGGGATCGCACGACGACCTGTACGGCAGGGACCTGCTCAGGCTCTGCGTCGAGGCACTCGACGATCGCCCGGACATCGTGCTCGCTCACTCCTGGACCGCACTGATCGACGGAGCAGGTCAGGTGATCAAGGCGCTGCAGTACGGGCTCGCCACGAGCTCTCCTTCACCGCCCGTGCGGTTCAGGAGCATGCTGTTCGACACCGGTGGCGACGACGATAGCGGCGTCATCCGCACGCCCGTGCTCCGGCAAACGGCATTGAACGGCAGCTACTACCGCGCGGACAGGACTTTCGTCTCCGAGCTCGCGCTGGCGGGCCCGTTCCACCACATCCCTGACTGGCTGTACTTCCGCCGCGATCATCCCAACCGAGCAGCGCGAGCCTTCACCAGCGTCCGCGACTGGTGCGCCAACCTGGACCCGAAGCGCGCGAACCGGCTGCGCAACCCCGCCATCCGGCTGTATGGCGAGTACATATGGGGTTTCATCTCGGCGATCAGGAACGCACCGCTGTCCGGAACCGAGCGGCTTGCTTGCTACCGGCATCTCATGAGCTGGGCCGCGAGCCGCGCCCTCACCGACAAGGGCAATTTCGTCTCGGAAACAGCGGCCGCCGATGCTCCGCCGATTTCCCTTGGCGCGGTCGTCGCAGGTCAGGACAGCAGCGTCCGATGAGCCATCGCCCGCCTAGGGTTGGCCTGTTCGGCTATCTCGGATCCGGCAATATCGGCAATGACGCCTCAATGGAGTCAGTGCTCGGGTACCTGCGGACTAAGCACCCCGACGCCGTCATCGACGCGATGTGCATGGGGCCAGATCGGCTGCGCAGCGCGTACGCGATCGAGGCTGTCCACCTGTCCTGGGCCCGCAGATACGAGGAGCGGGTGCCCCGGCTGCTGACGCCGGGCCTCAAGGTGCTCGGCAAGCTCGTCGATGCCGGCAGGACAGCATGGTGGGTACGGCGCCACGACCTTGTCATCGTGCCAGGCATGGGAGTGCTGGAAGCTACGCTGCCGCTCCATGCTCTGGGCGCTCCCTACTCGTTCTTCCTGCTCAGCGTCTCCGGCAGGATCTTCGGCACGAAGGTGGCGCTGATAAGCATCGGCGCGAACGTCACGAAGCAGCCCCTGACCAGGTGGCTGTTTTCCACTGCAGCCCGGCTTGCCTCCTACGTCTCGTACCGGGACGCGGTGTCACGCGACGCGATGCGGACACGCGATGAAACCGGGCAGCGCGGCTTGATCTATCCCGACCTCGCGTTCGGTCTTCCGCCGCTCACCGACGAGCCGGGCGATCCGCAGACCATCGGCATCGGCGTTATGGATTTCGAGGGTTCCAACGATGACCGCCAACGGGCCGATCAGATTCGGGCGTCCTACCTGGAGCAGATGAAGGCGTTCGTCGTTGCGCTCGTGGACAGCGGCCGCACGGTCCGCCTGTTCGTGGGCGACACGACAGGTCAGGATGACGCAGTGGCCAGCGAGATCCTCGCCCACCTGAGGTCAGAGCGGCCTGATACGCCGACGGGCCAGGCCATGGCGGAGCCCGTGGTCACATTCGACGAGCTGATGCGGTCGATGGCACCGGCCGGCGCCGTGGCGGCGACGCGCTACCACAACCTCATCTGTGCCCTCCTGCTTGGCAAGCCGACGATCTCCCTTGGCTACGCGGCCAAGCACCGGGCGCTGATGGCGGAGACCGGCCTTTCAGAGTTCTGCCAGCCCGCCGACAATCTCGACGCCAAGGCGCTGATCGATCAGCTGGCAGAGTTGCAGGACAGGTCGGCCGAGTTGCGGTCGATGATCGCTGAGCGTAACGCCGAGCGCGCCAGGCGCGTTGCCGAGCAGTTCACGGCGCTGTCCGGACTCCTATTCGCAACCTCGCCAGGCACGGACACAGCCCACGAACCGGGTCTCGTGCCTGCACCTTGACAGCCGGCAGAGTCACCTCACGGCCAATACATACCTGACAGCAGACAGAGCGGAGACACGTCGATGAGAAGCTTCGCAGCCTCCAACGCCCACGTGGCGGCTACGCGCGAGCTGATACCAGGCGGCGCGCATACCTATGCCAAGGGCGAGGATCAGTACCCTGCCGGGATGGCCCCGGTGATCGAGCGCGGCGCCGGGTGCCGGGTATGGGATATCGACGGCAACGATTACGTCGAATACGGCAACGGGCTGCGGTCGACCACGCTCGGCCATGCGTTCGAGCCGGTGCTCGCAGCCGTGAGGGACCATCTCACCGACGGCGTGAACTTTGTCCGTCCACACCGGATCGAACGCGAAGCGGCCGAACGAGTCATCGACCTGATCCCGTCTGCCGAGATGGTGAAATTCGGTCTCAATGGATCCGACGCCACCACGGCGGCCGTACGTCTCGCACGGGCCTACACCAATCGCGACATCGTCGCCGTGTGCAGGCAGCATCCGTTCCTGTCGACGGATGACTGGTTCATTGTCACTACCCCGATGTCCGCTGGCATTCCCAAGGCAGCGTGGCCGCTGACCGTTCAGTTCTCCTACAACGACTTGAACGACCTCGAGCAGGTCTTCGCCACGTTCCCTGGACAGATCGCCGCAGTGGTCATGGAGGCCGAGACGGTTGAACCCCCGGCCAGCGGCTACTTCGATGGGCTGCGCAAGCTGTGTCACGATCAAGGCGCGCTGTTCATTCTCGACGAGATCATTACCGGTTTCCGCTGGCACGAGCGCGGTGCGCAGTACATCTATGACATCAATCCCGACCTATGCACGTTCGGGAAAGGCATGGGGAACGGCTTTCCCGTGTCCTTGCTGGCGGGCCGGAGGGACATCATGCGCCTGGGCGGATTCGTCGAGGACGCGGACCGCGTGTTCTTGCTGTCCCAGACCGCTGGTGCCCAGCCGTGGGCGCTGGCAGCGGCGCTCGCCGTCATCGACACCTATCAGCGCGAGCAGGTGGCTCAGCGGCTACTCGAGGTCGGCGCCGACCTGCGGCGCCGGATTGAGGCGGTTGTGGCGGACGCGGGCCTGTCGGACTACTTCCAGCTGCGCGGTCGCGACTGCAACCTGGTTTACGTGGCACGCGACGAGCAGGGCCAGCCATCCCAGGCGTTCCGCACCCTCGTGCTGCAAGAGCTCATGGAGCGCGGCATTCTCGCGCCGTCATTCGTGGTCTGCGCCGCCCACGATGAGCCGGCCATCAGCCAGACCATGGATGCCATTGCCGAGCTGATGCCGGTCTACCGCCGGGCGCTCGAACAAGGTGCAGCGGCGGTGGTTCGCGGCCGGCCCGTCAGGCCCGCGATCAGGGCTCGCGGCTAAGCCGCTCAGGCAGCGCGCCAGGCCTGGTCAGGGCGCACGGATCACCCGGTCACTGCGCGCGGATCGGCGGAGCGCCACGGCCGACGGCGCGCGATGTCGTCCAGTCGGGCTCTGGATCAGGCCGATCCCCTCAGACGCAATGTTGGCTTCCCCGAGGGCGGCACGCAGCTGCCACCACCAGGCAACGACGGCGATGACGCCCGCGATCGCCATCCCCCGCACCGCACCGATCGCGTCGTCGGCCACGGCGCCAAGCACGCTAGCGACGACCAATGTGACCGACGAGATGACCATCGCACGCAAGCTCCGGCGCGAGGCTCCGAGCGCGCGCAGCCCCGCGCCGGCGCCAACTGTCAGGCATGTCGCCATGACCCAGATGGTCACCGGCAGCACGAGCGGATAGGTCAGCCGCCAGAGCGAGCGCAGCACGATGTGACCAATTCCTAGCGGGAGCGCGATCTGCAGCACGATGCCCCAGACGAGGGCGGCAAACGCCATGCCTCCGCCAATAGCGAGGCAGAACAGCTTGAGCTTGCGCGGGGACTGCTTGAGCAGGCGCGCTGCCTCGGGAACCGTCACGAGCGAGATGCCCATCAACGCTGCCAGGAATGGACCCATCAGCACCCAGGCAGCTTGGACCGATCCGACTGCGGCCAGCCCCGAGATGACGCCGAGGAAAGTGATCCGCA
>DATAEH010000230.1:0-12158 GCA_036258115.1 Streptosporangiaceae bacterium | reverse complement strand
GTCATCACTGCGGAACTGAAGCCTGACCTGGTATGCGTCGGTCAATGCCGGCCCCTTTCCAAATTCGGCTGCCTCCGTAAGGGCCAGGACGGTGCATTCTGGCCCAGCATGCACCAAGCGGCGAGCAGGCCCAGCCTCGCTATCTGCATCGAGAGGCCGGTCAGATCTGGGGCAGCGGTTGAGTTCATCGGCCAGGCGCCGAATCCGTTCCTGGCAGGAGTCGGCCTGCGGGTCGATCCCGCTCCGGTCGGCTCAGGTGTCGAGTTTGGACTGGAAATCGAGCTAGGGGCGCTGCCGTTCTCGTTCCTGAAAGCGGTCAAGGAAACCGTCTCTGAGGCGCTTGGCCAGGGCATCTACGGCTGGCAGGTCACAGACCTAACGGTCACGATGACCCATTCTGGCTACTACCCGCGGCAGAGCCATGCCCACGCGCACTTCGACAAGTCGATGTCGAGCACGGCGGGCGACTTCAGGAACCTCACGCCGCTGGTCCTTATGGATGCGCTGAGCCAGGCGGCCACCAGGGTCTACGAGCCAATGCACCGCTTCTTGCTCGAGCTCCCGGCTGACACTCTCGGCGCGGCGCTTCCCGCGCTCGTCAAGATGTTGGCCATTCCGCTTGAGCAGCACACTAAGGGCGCTCTTAGCGTTGTCGAGGGTCACGTCCCGGCTGCGGCTGTACACCGGCTGCAGCAGCAGTTGCCGGGCCTAACGCGCGGCGAGGGCACGCTGGAGAGCGCGTTCGACCACTACCAGCTCGTTCGCGGCGACATCCCGGTGCGCCCGCGATCGGACCGCAACCCGCTCAACCGGAAGGAGTACCTGCTGCACGTCGCCCGCGGAGTCGCTGGCTTCTAAAGCCGCTGGCCCCGGTGTGCCCCGGCGGGGACACCGGCTTGTATCTGGTGAGGAAGAACCCGCGCACTGGCCGCTGCAGGCCCAGATTGTGTGCGAACGCCGCAGGCTGGGCTGCCGTGTCAAATCTGATCCGCACTGAGTCGTCAGGCCCGACGTTCGGGTCGTAGACATGCAGGATCACCACGGAGCCCGCGGTCTCATAGCCATATGCAAGCACCTGATGGTTGCCGCCAAGCAACAGCGGGTTCGCTGACGCTACGGTCACCACGCCAAGTGCGGCAGGAACCCCGGCGTCCAGCATCGCCCGCACAGCTGGCCAGTGCTCCTGGATGGTGCGCCGGGCCGCTCCAGCCCGGCCAGCACCGGTCCGGCCCCCCAAGGCAGCAGGACGGTAGTGATCGGGAAGCAGCATCCACTGGTAATACCGCGCCACACCAGCGGGCACGCGCCAGGAGTCGACCAGCCGCCGCACGATAAACCGGAACAGCGGCGTTCCCGCCTCAGGCTGTTCCGCTGGCGGCGCAAATCCGGCATGCCAGTAGTCGAGCGCGGCGAACACCATCCCGCCGCACAGGCCTCGGCCCGCGTTCCCGATTCCCAGCACGCCAATGCCGAGAGGAATCGACACCGCCGGACCGGCCGGCCAAGAGTTGCCGAAGGCGAGGCCGTGCTTCGAGGGCAGGAACGTCGTCGTGCTGTCGTCGGGCACGTTGCCAGTATGACCCGCCTTCCGCGGCGGTTGGCCTGACAAGCTCGGCTCAGCGGTATTTAGATAGCATCCCTACGGAAATCGACCGCGCCCAGACCGGTCGGCGCCAGGTTCGCCTGTCGTCAGCCCGAATCATGTCTCTACGGCGCTTATATCCGATTATGGCTCGCTGGTCGAGCGCCTGCGACGTGTATGAAAGGTACATTCATGGCGCGATCAGGTGATGGCTGTGCCATCCATACACGTGCCTACGAGTGGATCGGCTTCGCTGGTCGCGAACTCGGGTCTTCGGCACTGGTTTGGTGCCGACGTGGCCAGGCAGAGTGGTCTCGTGACTATGCAGGTGTCAGATGTAGCTGGGTTGGTGACGCAGTACGCGCGGCGGCTTCATGAGGTCGCAGGAGGCCAGCATCATGTTGCGTCGCCGCTGGGCGCGTGGCTTTTGCTGGCGCTGTGCGGACCTGCCACGCACCGCGAGGAACGGCGCGCGCTCGAGGACGTGCTCGGATGCGGCGTAGAACAGGCAGCATCGGTCGCGGGAGAGTTGCTCGAACGGCCGCATCCATTGGTAGGAGCTGCCGCTGCGGTTTGGAACAGGGGGCGAACGGGTGATCCGCGCTGGCTTGCCGGATTGCCTGCGGCGGTCGAGCGCGGGCCCATTCCGAGCCAGGACGAGGCTGATGCTTGGGTGAGGGAGCACACGTTCGGGCTGATCGAGACGTTTCCGCTCTGGGAGGCAGCCCGCTACGACCTGCTGCTCGCGAGCGCCATTGCGACCAAGGTTTCGTGGGACCGGCCGTTCGAGCCCGCACCTGGGAGCGAGCTCGGCGAGGCCAGTCCGTGGAGCAAAGAGGTCAAGCAGGTGCTGGCGTCGCCGCAGCATCGTCGCCACAAGGTGTTCCTTGCCAACACGACGGAAGTCGGCGAGGTCGGTGTGCACGTCGGCAGGGCCCAGGACGGGCTGATCGTCGCCTCTGTGATCGCTGCGTGCGACGTACCGGCTGTGGAGGTGCTGGCGACTGCGCACGGCATTGCCATAGACGTGGCGCTGAATCGGTCGGTCGCGATGCGCTCGCTGTTTGACCTGCCGCTTGGAGACGGGCCGTTCTGGTCGGTGCGTGAGGAGATGTCGCCAGACGGGCCCGGTGAGCGGTGCAGAGCAGTCCTGCCCGCGTGGGAGGCGCGCAGCGTGCACGATCTTGCAAACGCGCGACTGGGTTTCGCTGCGGCGGCGGGCGCGTTGGGTGGGGGCGATTCATGGGAAGCCAAGCAGGCGGCAATGGCCAGGTACACCAGGTTCGGGTTTGAGGCAGCCGCGGTGACAGCGATGGGCGTTCTGCTGAGCGCGCGTCCGCCCGGGAAGCTGCGCATCGGCGAATTGCGGTTCGGGCATCCATATGCGGTGATCGCCGTTGCGTCAAGTGATCCGGACGCCGAACCAGAGGGCGCCGACGACTGGCCGGATCAGTGGAACGGCCTGCCTGTGTTCTCGGCCTGGGTCGCTAAGCCCGGCGAGGCAGAATGACGCTGCAGGCGAGCAATTACAACTCCTTCGCGGACGAGCTCGCGAGGTTCACAGCTGGCCGCGAGGAACGCGGCCTTGCCTTCGACGGACTCCTGCGGGAGACGCTCGACCTGTTGGGCGACGTCGCCGGCCTCAAGGTACTCGCTGCGGGCTGCGGCGACGCCTACCTGACGCGGGTTCTAGCCGCCCGTGGCGCATCGGTGATCGGAGTCGACGTCGGGGCGCAGCTGATCGACCCAGAGAGCCGAGCTGTGCGTCCGGCCTGAGTGCCAGGGTCAGAGACCGGCTCTCAGATCCTCACCGGCCTGCTCGACCGACAGCCTCCGGATCGTCATCCCTGCTGGTCCCGCTCCGCCCGAAACTGGGAGACGATCGGGGTCACGTCGTGCGAGATGACCACGATCATCATCACGCGCCCGGTGTCGGTGAGCAGCGGAGTGCTGACGACGTTCCAATACCGTTCCTCGAACACACCCGGCCTGCCCGGGTCCTCCACGTCATACCTGGTCAGCGAGACTACGTCGCGCTCGCCTGAGGCCAGCACCGCCTCCAGAGAGGCGCGAAGGTCGCCCGGCCCGGTGTCAGCCGGATCATCAAGCAGGTCCGGGAACAAGTCGAACGGGCTGTGACCCAGCAGGTCTTCGCGCTTGCGCCCCGACGCCGTCAGGTACTCATCGTTCACATCGAGGATGGTGAGGTCTGGCGAGATCACCGCCGTGCGGTACGGCCCGATCTTGAAAAGACGCTTGTAGTCGATCTCAGGTTCCGTCACGGTCCCCCCGGGACGTAGACATGCCCGCCGTATCCGCTCATGATATTCCGGGCATGAGATCGATCTTGCTGGCCTGCGCCTGGACCTACCCGTCATCGCGCTCGACGCTGTAGACGGCCTACTGCGCCGGCTACCTCCGGACATGCCCAGCGCGCGTTCCCGCGTCAGGCCCGCTCCGATGCACGGACCTGCTCGCCGTGCCGGACGGCTGCCTGGCGGGCTCGACGCGCCAGGGGTTAGCGACCCGGGCGCGCGCGGCTGACGCCGGACCGGCGGAAGGGTACTTCGGCACCCCTGCCCAGTAAGGTGGACTCTGGAAACCCCAGGTCAGAGACATACGCTGACCTGCAATGCATCCGTCGAAGCGGTTCTCGCGGCCGCATGCTGATCGCGTTCAAATAGCCCCACGGGCCGTCACCAAGCCGGGACGGAGGTGGGCTTGCCAGGTCGGCCGCAATGTCGGTTCGGCGACCGCGACGGCTGTTTGGCCTACTGACCGGTGAAGACGGGTTTCCGCTTCTCGGCGAAGGCGCGCGGCCCCTCCTTGGCGTCGGCCGACATGAAGACCTTCATGCCGATCCTGGATTCGACCGTGAACGCCTCGCTCTCGGCCATACCCTCGGTCTCCCTGATCGTTCGCAGGATCGCCTGTACCGCGAGCGGGCCGTTGGCGGCGATCTGCTCGGCCACCTCGAGCGCCCTGGTCAGGGCCTGCCCGTCCGGCACCACCTGCCCGATGAGGCCGATCCTCAGCGCCTCATCCGCGGTGATGTGCCGGCCGGTCAGCAGCAGGTCTGCCGCGACCGTGTACGGGACCTGCCGCACCAGCCGGACCGCGGACCCGCCGAGCGGGAACAGCCCCCAGCGTGCCTCGGATACCCCGAAGCGCGCGCTCTGGCCCGCGATCCTGATGTCGGTCGCCTGCAGGATCTCGGTGCCGCCGGCGACCGCGGCACCCTCCACAGCCGCGATCAGCGGCTTGGCCAGGCGCCTGCCCTTGAGCAGGGCGTCGATGACCGACAGATCAATGCTGCCCGTTTGAAACGCATCCCCTGGAGGGGCGGCCGTCATTGCCTTCAAATCCGCTCCAGCGCAGAACGCACCCCCCGCGCCGGTCAGCACCGCGACCCTGATGTCCGGATCGGCATCGACGTCGTCCCACGCCTGCCGCATCAGCGCCATCATCTGGCCGCTAAGCGCGTTGCGCGCGTGCGGGCGGTTCATAGTGACAATGAGCACGTGCCCGCGCCGCTCGATCAGTGCGTGCGGGGGTTCGGGCCCATTGCTCGCTGACATCGCTCGCGCATCTCCCCGTCGGCCGAATCTTGCCTGAAGACTGTAACAGGTTCTAGTTTCGTCCCTATGGCACTGAACATCGCCGATCTGTTCGAGCATGCCGCCGACGTGGTTCCTGACCGGATGGCGGTGGCCTGCGGGGATCGGCACGTGACCTACCGCGAGCTGGACGAGCGCACCAACCAGCTCGCCCATCATCTGGCCAGCATCGGCGTCGGCCGCGACGACCATGTCGGCCTGTACGGGCGCAACTCGATCGAGGCCGTCGAGATGCTGATCGCGACGTACAAGCTGCGCGCCAGGGCCGTGAACATCAACTACCGGTACGTCGAGGCTGAGCTTCGCTACATGGTCACCGATGCTGACCTAGTCGCGCTGGTCTACGACCGGCGGTACGCCCCGCTGGTCGCCGCGGTGCAGCCGGACGCCGACAAACTGCTCGGAGCCGTCGTCATCGACGACGGCTCCGCCCCTGCGGGCGACATCCCCGGTGTTCCGTATGAGTCCGCCCTGGGCGGTCAGTCGCCGGACCGAGATTTCGGACAGCGCAGCGGCGATGACATCTACATGCTCTACACGGGCGGGACGACCGGTTATCCCAAAGGCGTGCTCTGGCGGCAGGAGGACGTCTGGCGGACGCTTGGCGGCGGCATCGACTTCCTCACCGGCGAGCGGCTGGCTGACGAATGGGTGCAGTCGCAGAAGGCTGCGGCTGGAGGGCTGGTCAAGCTGTGCACAGCGCCGCTGATCCATGGCAACGCGCAGTGGGCAGCACTGATGGGCCTGTTCGCCGGCGAGACGATCGTGCTCGTGCCCAAGTTCGACCCGCGGGACATCTGGCAGGCCGTGCAGCGGCACAAGGTCAACGTGCTTGTGATCATCGGCGACGCGATGGCCAGGCCGCTGATCGAGGAATACCAGGCGGGCGGCTACGACGCTTCATCGTTGCTGGCGATGTCCTCGAGCGCGGCGTTGTTTTCGCCGGCCGTGCGCGAAGCGTGCCTCGCCGCGCTGCCGAACGTGGTGTTCACCGATGCGATCGGATCGTCGGAAACCGGGTTCACCGGCATCAGCTTCGTCAGCGCAGGCGCTAAAACCAGCGGCGGCCCGAGGGTCACCCCAGGCCCGAGCACGATCGTGATCGATGACAACGGCCGGAAGGTCGGTCCCGGCGAGATCGGCAGGATCGCGCGGGGCGGGCACGTGCCGCTGGGCTACTACAAGGATCCGGTCAAGACGGCGGCCATGTTCGTCGAGGTCGACGGCGAGCGGTATGTCGTGCCAGGGGACTTCGCCAGGGTCGAAGAGGACGGCACTGTCACGCTGCTCGGCCGAGGCAACGTCTGCGTGAATACCGGCGGTGAGAAGGTATTCCCCGAGGAGGTCGAGGGCGCGATCAAGGAGCACCCCGGCGTCTTCGACACGCTGGTGATCGGAATTCCCGACGAGCGCCTCGGTCAGCGGGTCGCAGCGATCGTGCAGCCGCGCGAAGGCGTCAGTCTGGACCAGGCCGAGCTGGAGGCGGTGGTGCGCAAGCATGTTGCCGGGTACAAGGTGCCGCGGACGGTGTGGCTGACCGATCACATCGGCCGGACGCCGAGCGGGAAGGCCGACCACACCTGGGCGAGGCGGTTCGCCGACGAGAAGCTGGCCGCAATGACCGCGACGGTTGCCGCGCCAGCAACCACGACCGCGCCTCCTGCGGCCACGCCGGCCAGCGGGAGCTGAGCCGTGGCGCTGCGCACCTCGCTCTGCGACCGGCTCGGCATCGAGCATCCGATCGCCGGGTTCACCCCATCAGAACAGGTCGCCGCCGCGATCAGCAGGGCTGGCGGGCTTGGTGTGCTCGGTGCGGTCCGCTATAACGACGCCGACGAGCTCGAAGCGGCGCTGGCATGGATGGATGCCAATACCGGCGGTCGCCCCTACGGCGTTGACGTCGTGATGCCTGCCAAGATTCCGGCCGAGGGCACGCAGATTGACTTCGACCAGCTAATCCCGGCCAGCCACAAGGAGTTCGTCGACCAGACCTTGCGGCGGCTGGGCGTCCCGCCGCTGGCGGTCGATGAGGACAAGCGGGAAGGTGTGCTCGGCTGGCTGCATTCGGTGGCGCGCGCTCACGTCGAGGTGGCGCTTGAACATCCGGTCGCGCTAATCGCCAATGCGCTCGGATCACCGCCGGACGACGTGATCGAGGCCGCGCACGACAAGGGCATCGCCGTCGCGGCGCTGGCGGGGAAGGCCGAGCACGCGGCCAGGCATGTGTCGCGCGGGGTCGACATCGTGGTCGCACAGGGGTACGAGGCGGGCGGCCACACCGGCGAGATCGCCAGCATGGTCCTGGTGCCCGAGGTGGTCGACGCGGTCGGACCTGACGTGCCGGTCCTCGCGGCGGGCGGCATCGGCTCTGGCCGCCAGATCGTCGCCGCCCTTGCCCTCGGCGCGACCGGTGTCTGGATGGGCTCCTACTGGCTGACCACGCAGGAGTACGCGCTCGGCTCTGGTGTATCCGGCGTCCGGGACGCGCTGCTCGCGGCGACGTCGTCCGACACCGTGCGGTCGCGGATCTACAGCGGCAAGCCCGCCAGGCTGCTGAAGAACGAGTGGACCAAGGCGTGGGAGGAGCCCGGTGCCCCCGAGCCGCTGCCCATGCCGCTGCAGAACCTGCTGGTCAGCGAGGCACATCAGAGGCTGATGGAGTCGGGCAACCCAGCGGTCGTGCCGATGCCGGTCGGCCAGATCGTCGGCAGGATGAACACTGTCCGGCCCGTTGCCGAGGTGATGGCCGGGCTGCTCGCCGAGGCCGACGAGGCCCTGACCAGGCTGGGCAAGCTCGGCTGAGCGCCGCTCTCAGCGCGCTCGGAACGGTTTGATCGTTCGCTCGATCGCCACCATGTTGCCTGGCTCCGGGCCGAAATGCGCCACCAGGCTGAGCTGCTCGCGCAGGTGCAAGACCGGCATCCGGTCTCGCCAGCCCGCCTCGAGCGGCCGGACCTCGTTGTATGCGGCGAAGAAGGCCTCAGGGGCCGCGTACTGGGCGGTGCAGTACATCATCGAGATGTCGGTCTCTGCCCACATCCAGCAGACAGCGGGATCGGCGAAGGCGGGCGCATTGTCGGCCGCGAGCGTGTTGCCGCGCCACAGGTCGCCATGGGTCAGTACCGGGGGCGCTGCCGGTACTAGCTCAGGGAGCCGGTCGCAGAGGCGCTCAAGCGCCCGAATGCCGCCGGGACCGAAGGCGGCCGCAACCTTTGGCTCGTCCAGATATCGGAGAACCCTCTCGGTCGTGAAGAACTCGTGCCCGTCGTCGCACCAGCCGTTGCGCTGCGGCAGCCTGCCGAGCCAGCCGTCCGATGGCCAGCCGAACCGCTGGCCGCCGACACCATGCAGGACGGCGATGGCCCGGCCGGCCGCAGCCCAGAAATCTGCGGCTTCGCCCGATGGGCAGGGGCCGAGTGCCTCAAGCACCAGCCATCGCGGCCCCGCGGCAATGACGGCCGGGGTGCGCAACGCTCCGCTGAGCGCGGCGAGCCCGTCGGCCTCGGCGGCGAACATCCCTGCAGGTGCAGCGTCCTCGGTCTTCACCACCAGCGGCGCACGACCTGCGAGCCGCACCATCCAGACGCTGCTGATGGCACCTCCGCTGAGCGGCGTCACCTCGGCGACATCTCCCGGGTCGGCGATCCCGGCCTCGCCAAGCAAAGCGGCTATCTGCTTCAGCAGTGGAACTCCGTCAGCGTGTTGTTCCCCGACGATCCGACCGCCCAGAAGCCACCGCCAGGGACTTTCGCGGCGCCGAACAGCATGTCGTCGCCGTTGCCAGGGCTAGGGCTCGTCACCACGCTCCAGGATGTGCCGTTCCAGTGCTCGGCGAGGGTGCGGAACGCCGAACCTGGTGTGGCGCGCCTTATCCCGACCGCCCAGGCGTTAGCCGTGCCGGCCGCCGCGACGGCCTGCAGACTGTTGTAGTCCGCAGCCGGACTCGCGGCCGGCACCAGTGACCAGCCAGAGCCGGTCCATCGCTGAGCCAGCGCCCTGGTCTGGTTGCCCTTCAGGTAGCTGCCGACTGCCAGGGCATACCGCGCCGAAGGAACGGCAACGCCCTGCAGGAATCGATCGCCGCCGCCGGGATTCGCCGTCCTGCCGACCGTCCACGCCGTTCCGTTCCACCGGACCGCCAGGGTCCTGCCGAACGACACCGAGTCGCTGCCCACGGCCCAGACGGGCCCGCCTACGCGGGCTGCGACGCCGAACAGGAAGTTGTCCCCCGACCCGACGCTCGGACTGGGCACGATCGACCAGTGCGCACCGTTCCAGCGCTCCGTCAGTGTGCGACGGTGCCCAGGCTCATGCCGGTATCCGACCGCCCAGATGTCGGTGCTGCTCGTGGCTGAGGCCCCGAGCAGCGCGTTCTCCCCGGCTCCGCTGTTGGGGCTCGGCACGACCGACCACTTCACGCCGTCCCAGTGCTCGACCAGCGTGCGGAAGCTGGTAGTTGCCTTCTCGTAGAACCCGAACGCCCAGGCGTTCTTCGGGCTCAGCGCCACGACGGCGCCTAGAAAGTTGGTCGTATGCCTGCCTGAGGCAGGGTTGGGGCTCGGGACGATCGTCCAGTGCGCCCCGTCCCAGTGCTCGATGAGGGTCTTGTAGTCCCCGGCGACGTTAAAGTCGCCGACAGCCCAGACATCCTTACCTGACGTAGCAGCCGCAGCGTTGAGCATCGCCGAGCCCTTGGTGGGACTCGACTTGACCACCCACCCGCACGCTCGCTGGCTGGCGGTGGCCGGCAATCCAGCGGCGAGCGCGGTCAGCGCCAGGGTCGCAGCGGCGGCAACCCCTGCCGCCGATCGCAGCATCTTCGGGGACATAACAGCCTCCTCGCGTCCGTGCCGGGGGTCGGATGGGTCATCCCCGCCTGCGCGGCGCAGTCGTTAAGGCGCCTCTCAGCCATGTTAGGGCCGCACAGTCCGATTTGACCTCGGCCTGGCGATGATCGACAACAAGCTTGTTGCGGATGCGGCGGGCCGCCAACGCTAGATAGGCCCGACTGCCATAATCCGGCCAATGGATGGCACTCGGCGCGGCTTCCTCCGTTCGGCAGGCCTGACCAGCCTCGGGGCTGGCACGGCGGCGGCAGGCGCAATCTTCGCGGACGCGAGCCTGGCACACGCCGCGACCGCGGGGGCCGCCGGAGAGGCGCTTGCCTTCTACGGCGCCCACCAGGCAGGCATTGCCACACCTGCGCAGGAGCACCTGCAGTTCGCGGCGCTGGATATGGTTAGCCGGTCTGTGGCAGACCTGCGCGACCTGATGCGAACCTGGTCCAGCGCGGCAGCCCTGATGGCAGCTGGCAAGGCCATCGGCCCGGTCGAGACAGGAGCCAAGCCGGCCGGTGACACCGGCGAGGCGCTCGGACTGCGCGCGGCGAACCTGACAATGACCTTCGGATTTGGCCCGTCACTGTTCAGCAACGGCGACCGCTTTGGCCTCGCCGCGCACCGGCCCGCGCCGGTGGTAGACCTGCCTGCCTTCCGGCACGACGCACTGCGGGCGCCAATCAGCGACGGCGATCTCGGCGTGCAGGTCTGCGCGGACGATCCGCAGGTCGCATTTCACGCGGTGCACGAGCTGATCAGGCTAGCGGCTCCGGTGGCGCGGCCGCGTTGGCTGCTGGCGGGATTCGGCAGGACCGGCAAAGCCGCCACCAGTCGACGCCGCGGAACCTGATGGGGTTCTTCGACGGCACGGCCAATATCAAGGTCGAGAACGCCTCCGCGCTGAAGAAAGCGGTCTGGGCGGCCGGCCCGGCCTCGCCCGCCTGGATGCGCGGCGGCTCATACCTGGTGGCGCGGCGCATCGAGATCGCCCTCGGCGCCTGGGACCAGACGGCAGTCACCAGCCAGGAGCACACGATCGGCCGGCACAAGGCCAGCGGCAAGCTGCTCAGCGACATCCCGCTGCGCTCACACGTCCTGCTGTCCTCGCCGGGCGCGAACAACGGGGTAAAGATCCTGCGCCGCGGCTTTTCCTACGTCGACGGCATCGATCGCTCATCGGGCGCGCCGGCGGCAGGCCTGATGTTCCTGTGCTACCAGCGCGACCCGCGCCACCAGTTCATACCGATTCAGCATCAGCTCGCCGCGCGGGACTCGCTCAATCAGTTCATCAGCCACATCGGCAGCGCCATCTTCGCCTGCCCGCCCGGAGCGTCGAGCGGCGGCTATGTCGGCGAGACCCTGCTGGGCTGACCGGGAGGTGGTCGCGGCAGCTGCCGGTTCCAGCAACGAACGGGGCATGCCAGGACGAACAGGGCTCCCGACCTGGCCACGCTGCGACGGTGCTAGTCCGTATCACGCTTCCAGTGCGGCTTGCCGAATAGCCGCCTGACCACGTCGTGCAGGCTCTGACCGGAATCTTGGAGCGCGTCCACGGTGTAGACCGGCGGGCCGTCCGGCGGCGACAGCTTGGCGGCCTGTTCATCGCTCAGGCTGGACTGGATGTGCGTGGTCGTGAACTCCGGCAGATGCTCGGCGTCGATGAACCTGAGCCCGTGATGTGTCGCGACCACGATGCCCTCGAAGATGTCAAGCTCGGCGACGTCGAGGACGTGCTCGAGCGTGCCGATCTGCGTGCCCGAACTGCTCAGCACCGGCGTGCCGCGGGTCGCGGCCGCGAAGGAGATCGGTGTTCCCCCGGTCATGCAGCCTCCTGCCAGGTTCAGGTCCCCTACTACTCCGACGCGGACGAACGTATCAGTGCGCTGCGGGCTCCGGCGGGTCGTCCCGGCTGGCGAGCACAGTTCCAAGTCTGCGCAGTTGTGCCGTCGCGCCGCCGAGGGCGAACTCGTTCTGCTTGGCGGCGGTGAAGTACCTGTGCAACGGGTGCGACGTGTCCACGCCGACGCCGCCGTGAATGTGCACCGCGGTGTGAGCGATCCGGTGGCCGCCTTCGGCCGCACAGAACTTGGCCGTCGCGATCTCCTCGTCGGCTGGCAGACC
>DATAEH010000229.1:0-24954 GCA_036258115.1 Streptosporangiaceae bacterium | reverse complement strand
GTGCCGAGAATCTTGTTGCCGAGCGGTCCTCGGACCGAGATCAGCACGTGCAGCGTGGGCGCGAGAAACGAGGCGTAGCCTCGCGTGACCGGTCGCACGCCGAGCACGGGAATCCCGTTGATATAGCCCGACCGGCGCTGGGTCTGGCGCCGGCCCGGCGGAAGTACTTCGATGGCGGCCACATTGGATGCATGCCTGCAGCGTGGCGACGTCGAGGTGGTTGCTACCAGGACGTAGCCAGGCGCTTCGTGACCACACGGCCTTGAAGCGACCCGCCAGTCGGCCGGCACGGAGATCTGGGCGTCGCCATATGCGACCGGCAGCCAGCCGGTCGGCGTCACGCTCGTATCGCTCAACGGGACACTGCCCGGCGAAGCTGTGAGGCTGCGGGCGATTGGGTTTCGCGGAGCGAGCGATGCGAGCGGAATCGTGATGGCGGCCGCGATCGCTACCGCGCTCAGCGCTGATGCCGTCCACCTGCGGCGGAGCCTTGCCCGACGGATCCGCCGGTCCAGAGCTCCGAGCAGCACCGACGGCTCGTCTGCCTGCATGGCTTCGACCGCGTCAACGTGGGCGCGCAGCTCCCGGCGGACCAGGTCTTCGAGGTCGTTCATCTGGTCCATCCCTCCAGCGAGACCGACTTGCGCAGCCGTTCCAGGCCGCGCGCCGCGTGGGTCTTAACTGCGCCCGGCGAGCAACCCAACACGGCAGCGATGTCCGCCTCGGTCAGATCCTCGAAATAGCGCAACACCAGCACAGCGCGCTGCTGCGCCGACAATTCCTGCAGCGCGGGCCAGAGCCCGCGCCGGTCCTCGGCGGCATCGAGCAGGTCGGTCGAAACTCGGTCGGGCACGCTCGCGAACGGCAGCTCCCGGTGCCAGAGCCTGCGACGTGAGGACAAGAACAACGTGACGAGAACCTTGCGCGCGTAGGGTTCCAGCGCCTCGACGCTTCTCAGCGTCCGCCTGCGAAGGTAGGTTTTGGTCAGCGCCTCTTGCACGAGGTCCTCGCCGACCTGCCAGTCGCCAGTCAGCAGATAGGCGGTCCGGCATAGTGCCCGGCCGCGCGCCGCGACGAAACGGCCGAACTCCTCCTCCACGCGATCACCTCGCGGATTAGACGACCCATGAAAGCCTTATGGTTGACCCTGCCGCGCCAAAGAAGTCCGCGAGCAAGAATCGCCTGCACTGGGACGACTTGCCGGCGAAACGCAGGCCGACATAGAGCGGCTCACCGACGGGTTGTCGCGGGCGACGAAGACCGGTCGCGGGCATCGACTCCGAAGAGCTCCTAGCTGGGCGCGCCGCGACTGCGAAACCACGCTCCGCCTCGCACATCGTCCGACCGCGCAGTGAATCACGTCAGCTGTGGGGACAATTGCGGGGTGAGCAATGTGCGGCGGATCCAGCTCGCACTGGGCCTGGTGCTCGCCGTGATCGTTGCCGGCAGCATCGGCTACATCGTGCTCGGATTCGGCCTGCTCGACGCGGTGTACCAGACCGTCACCACGATCAGCACCGTCGGCTTCCGCGAGATCCACCCGCTCGACGAAGCAGGGAAGATCTTCACGATCGTGTTGATACTTGCTGGCACGGGTACCGCGCTGTACGCGTTCACCATCGTGCTTGAAACGCTGGTGGAAGGCCACCTGCGCCGTCACTTCGAAAGGCGCCGGATGGAACGGAACATCGCCCGGATGACTGGGCACACAATCGTCTGCGGCTGGGGGCGTGTCGGCCGCGCGGTCGGCGGCTACCTCGCCGGCCAGGGCGCCGACGTGGTGGTCGTCGACCTCGACGCCTCGCGGGTGGCCGCCACTCCATTTCCCGCGCTGATAGGCGACGTCACCGACGACGAGGTGCTCCGCGCTGCTGGCGTGATGCGGGCGAGGGCGCTTGTCGCGGCGATCAACACCGATGCGGAGAACGTGTACATCACGCTCTCCGCCCGCGCGCTCAGGCCGGATCTGGTGATCGTGGCGCGAGCGCGCACCGAGGAATCGGAGTCTAAGTTGCTGCGCGCCGGAGCCACCAGGGTGGTAAACCCGCAGCGGATCGGGGGTCAGCGGATCGCAGCCGCAGCGCTGCAACCGAACGTGGTCGAGTTCCTAGACGTCGTCATGCACGACGGAAGCCTGGAATTCCGTCTCGAGGAGGTGTCGATCAGGCCGGGCTCGCGGCTGGCCGGGCAGACCCTGCGCGAGGCTGAAGTCGGCGAGCATACGGGAGCACTCGTCCTCGCACTCCGCGACGAGGACGGGCAGTTCGTCGCCAATCCGCCAGAGGAGACCAGGCTCGACGCCGGCCAGGTGCTGATCGCGATCGGCACCGGGCAGCAACTAGCCGCGCTTCAGCGGGCCGCGCACGACTCGGCATGACCGGAACCAGATCAGCCAGCACCTCAGGCGATGGTCACGAGATTCCGCTGCCGGGCGGCAATGTCGGCGGGGCCGTAAGGGTCGGCGACACTGTGCGGCGGCAGCGCGGCATCTGGACCCCGGCCGTGCACGCGCTGCTGGAGTACCTCGATGGCCGCATCGCCGGGATCCCGCGCGTGCTCGGGGAGGATGAACAAGGCCGTGAGGTAGTGAGCTACCTACCCGGCCATGTCGTCGACGTCGATACCGAGCTGCTTTCCGAAGGCCAGCTCGCCTCGCTGCTTGCGTGGACCCGCGAGTTCCACGAGGTGGTGGCGGGGTTCTCGCACGCCGGCCCGTGGCGGTTCTTTCCCGTACCCGAGCCGGCGTTGATCTGCCACAACGACATCGCCCCCTATAACGCGTGCTTCGCGGGCGACGAGCTAGCAGGCGTCTTCGACTGGGATCTGGCCGGACCTTCTACCCCGCTGTTCGAACTCGCGTTCATCGCCTGGAACTGCGTCCCGCTGTGGCGCGACATCGGCGCGGATGCAGCCGCCGCGCGGCTCAAGCTGATCGCGGATAGCTATGGCGAGATCACCGCAGGCCAGATCCTGCGCGCGGTTCCGGACCGTATCCAGCTCATGCTCGACTGGATCCCTGCGGCTGCCGGCGCCGGCGACGCGGGAATGGTCAACCTCATGGCGGCGGGCGAGCCGGGCAACTCGGCGGCTGCCCTGGGGGCTTTGCTGGCTAGGATCGCCGGCATCGGCGCTCGGCTCCGGTAGCGGCGTCAGCCATCTGCCCGATCGGGCAGGCGTGCCGGGGCCTAGGTCCGGGTATCACCGGCCGATGATTAGCTCAGTCGTTGATCAATCTGTGATGGCCCGCGCCAGGGCCATCAAGCAGCAGGAGACGACGGCGTTCGCCACCAGGACGCCACGCTCGGCAGAGTGGCTCGCCCAGGCCAGGAAACGGATGCCGGACGGTGTCCCGATGGCATGGATGGCGGCACTCCAGCGCCTCCCGCCGGTGGTGGCAGTCAGAGGCGCAGGATCTCGTTTCTGGGATATCGACGGGAACGCGTACCTGGACTTCAACCTCGCTGACCAGTCGATGGCGGCTGGCTATGCGTCGCCACCCATTGTCGCGGCCATCACGCGCCAGGCTGAGCTAGGTAACCATTTCCTCCTGCCCACAGCGGACGCCATCGAGGTCTGTCGCCTGCTCACCGAGCGGTTCGCTCTGCCCCAGTGGCAGTTCACGCTCTCGGCCTCTGGCGCGAATACCGATGCCCTGCGGCTGGCCAGGGTGGCGACCGGACGCTCAATGGTGTTGATCTTCGAGGGCAAGTACCACGGCCATGTTGATCAGATCTTCTGGTCAAGCCACAACGGCTCAGGGGCAGGCGGAGGCGTCCTTGAGGCCGATGGGCTCGGGCTCGACCCAGAGTCGGGCCGTCATCTCGATGTCCTCACGTACAACGACGCAGCCGCCTTGCGTGCCCGACTGGCCAAAGGCGACGTGGCGGCGGTGCTACTCGAGCCCGCCCTGACCAATTGCGGCCTGGTTCAACCGGACCCCGATTTCGTGACCGCGCTGAACACCGAAGTCCCCGCTGCGGGAGCGCTGCTGATCGTTGACGAGACCCACACTCAATTCGCCACCTACGGCGGCGGCACCCGGTACTTCGGCTTCGAGCCGGACATCGTGACGGGCGGCAAGGGCATCGCAGGCGGCATCCCGATCGGCACAGTCGGAATGACCGACCTTCTGGCCGATGCCATGAGCCAGAACCTTGCTTACTGGCCTGGACGGGAGGAGACCGGCGATTGCCACGGCATCGCCACCGGCGGGACCTTGTATGCGAATGCGATGTCGCTGTCGGCGTCTAGAGCCGGGCTGGCCGAGGTGTTCACCCGGGAGGCAGCCGACCGGGTGGCCGAATTGGGCGGGCGATTGCAGCGCGGACTGCAGGCGCAGGTTGACCGAGTGGGACTTCCGTAGACGATCGACCGCCTCGGCGGGCGCGCACAGTGGCGGCTTACCCCGGAGCCGCCACGGACAGGGGCCGACGGCTTCGATTCGGTGGTACTGCCGATCGATGACGCCCGCAAGGCGTTCATGGCCAACCGCGGCGTCTGGGATGCCATCTCCGCCGCTGGTCCGGCGGTCTCCTTCGCGGCCAGCGCGGAGGACATTGACACCTACGTCGCGGTGGCCGGGCAGTTCCTGGACGACCTGACCGGTTGACGACATCCTTCGCGATAAGGGTGTGCTGAAGGCGCAGTCAGGCGGGCTGCCAGAGCTCGATCCGATTGCCCTCGGGATCGGTGACCCAGCCGAATCGACCGACACCGTCCATGTCATGCACTTCTTCGGAGACGTCCGCTCCCTTGGCGCGCAATTGCGCGAGCATCGCATCTAGGTCACGGACCCGGAAATTGAGCATGGTTTGCTGGTCGCGTGAGCCGAAGTAGTCGGTTGCGGACTCGAACGTCGCGAACACCGTCAGCCCATCTCCCTGACGCCACACGCCGTATTCATCGGCGTCTAGGCCCAGGCAATCGCGATACCACGCGGCAAGGGCCGCGGGGTCGACGGCCCGCATGAAGTAACCACCGATTCCAAGCACGCGTTCCATGCCGCCATCTTGCCAGGACGGCGATCAGGCAGGCTGGAACTACGCCATGACCGCTCGGAGGCTACGGCGTTCGCTGAGGCGGCACCGCCTCACCGCCCAGCTGCAGATCGGGAACCACGAGCTGGCCCTGGTCGTAGATCGCCGGGTACATGCGCCATGGCCAGCTACTCGGCCGCTGGCCGAGCTGGATGCCGAGGCCGACGGCTAGCTCTTGCGGCATCCGCGCGGCGATCACGACAACATCGCAGCTAGACGCGGCCGCCTGTTTAATAACCCACTCGACGATGCCCTCGGCGACGCGCGGAAACGCTCGCCACGGCAACGCCTCGCGAGTCCGGCTGTGCGAACCTAGCCGCCACTCAGCAACCGGAGCGACGGCGGGCCCGGCCGGGAGAACGGGTCCGATCAAGCTGGCCGGCGCGCGCAAGGTTACGGGCTGCTGCGCCGCCAGGTCCAAGCCGATCGGCCCGATCGGGCCGATGACCACGCGGATCAGCAAGATCAGCAGCCCCGGCTCTGGTCCCGCGCCTTGACGGCCCAGCCGGCCGCGTGCGAACCGGCCACCGTGCCCGCTTGGCTGAACGGGCAGGCTTGCGTTGGCCGCGATTAACGGGTCGATGGTGACGGTCAACTGTCCGCTAGGCGTCGTGACCAGATGGCCAGGCGCGCATTCCTCGAGCGGCGGGTGCTGCCTGCCGCGCACGAAGTCGTGCGCCTCGTCGGTCAGCCGCAGCTCGTGCTGGCCCGGTCCGGCCGTGTAGCTCGGACGCTGCCGGACGTTGAGCACCAGGCCTCGGCTGCGCGCGGTTGTGCGCGCCCCGAATGCCATAGCGACAGGCCACGGCGCCCAGGTGAACAACGCGTTGTGGGTGATGCGGTCGTCGTTGTAGTGCACCGCGCGGAAGGAATGGACAAGCTGGTCGGTCCTGGCGTCCCATTGCGGCGCGCCGATCGCGTCGGCCTGCCAGTGCCAGGTTTCATCCAGCGCTGTCGGGCCAGGCACGCGCAGCACGCTGGCGAATCCCGCGCCGATTGCGGCCATTACGGTCGCCTTCTCTTCCTCCCACCAGGTTGTCGCCCGCTCCTCGACCAGATAGGCAGTACCGCGCTCGGCAAGGATCACGCCGCGCTCGTGCCAGCGCCAGGCGGCCCAGCCGAGCAAGGCCATGCCGGCAAGCGCGAAAAGGATGACGCTGGCCGACGAGACGGCCTGGCCGGCACCGCCCCAGCCGTGCTTGAGCGCGTTGTCCACCTCGGCGGGCAGCAACCCGAGTGCCGCGCTCAGCAGCGCGGTGGCCGTGGCGAACAGGACGCCGGTCAGCCAAGCCGTGGTGATGGACCGCCTCGTGCGTCCAGATCGCCTGGCACGCAACCCCGCTCTCCATCTGGTCAGCGTCTCACCGAGTCGCATCGGCGCACCGGTCCGCGACGAAGACGGTCATGTCGCCATCATCCCGTATGTCCCGCGGATCGGCGGACGTCGAAACTCCGGTGCCCGCCGAAGCTTCTTCCGGTTAGGCTGCGGCAATGGTCCCCGCTGATCACCTGCTCGCGTTCGCGTTGTTGTCATTCCTGCTGATCATCGTGCCGGGCCCCAACGTGCTGTTCATCATCAGCCGGTCGCTGATGCTCGGCAGGACGGCCGGCGTGGGTACCGCGCTCGGCGGCCAGATCGGCGTGTACGTGCAGGTCGCGGCCGTGGCGTTCGGGATCGGCGCGGTCGTCGAGCGTTCGGTCGCCGTGTTCACGGTGCTCAAGCTGGCCGGCGCCGCTTACCTGGTGTACCTCGGCATCCAGGCACTCCGGCACCGCGATGAACTGAGCGCGGCGCTGACGGCCAAGACCGAGCCGAAGTCGCTGGGCCGGATCGCGGCCGACGGCTTCCTGGTCGGCCTGAGCAACCCTAAGGCAATCGTGTTCTTCATCGCGGTGCTGCCGCAATTCGTCGACCAGTCGGCCGGCCAAGTGCCCGAGCAGATGATGCTGCTCGGCGCCATCTTCGTCGCGATAGCCGTGGTCTGCGACAGCACCTGGGCGCTGGTCGCCGGAACCGCCAGAACCTGGCTGGCCCGCTCGCCGCGCCGGATGGCGGTTGTGGCCGGAGCCGGCGGGCTTGTGCTGATCGGCGTTGGCGCGAGCCTCGCCCTGACCGGGCGCAGTGACTGACCCGATGGCCATCAAGCAGATCAACGCCAGGGTCATCGAGCAGTTCAGGGCAGGCGGGCCGATCGAGGGCATGAACAGAGATGGGTTGCTCCTGCTCACCACCACCGGAGCCAGGTCCGGGCGGGCCAAGACCACGCCGATGATGTTCCACAGGGACGGCGACCGGCTGCTGGTGATCGCGTCCAACATCGGCGCCCCTAAGCATCCAGACTGGTACGCCAATCTGGTAGCGGACCCCCATGTCGTCGTGGAGGTTGGCGCCAAGCGGTTCGAGGCGGAAGCGGTCCCCCTCACCGGCAGCGAGCGGGAGCGGTTGTGGGCGATGCTCAAGGAGAGCTATCCGTTCTTCGCCGAGCAGGAGGCCAAGACCAGGCGCGAGATCCCGGTGGTGGCGCTGACGCGGTCAGCTGAGGGCTAGATCTGGCCGTTCTGAATGATCAGGACCCGGTCCGCGATGTCCATCAGGCCGCGATCGTGCGTCGTGGCGATCGCGGTCGGCCCCTCGGCGTGCACGATGCTCCTGATCAGACCCATGATCTGACGGGCGGTCTGCGAATCGAGCTGCCCAGTCGGCTCATCGGCAAGCAGCAGCTGACCGTTATTCGCAAGCGCCCGCGCGATGCCGACCCGCTGCTGTTCGCCGCCGGAAAGCTCATGCGGCCGCTTGCGTCCACTTCCTTCTAGTCCAACAAGGCTAAGGAGTGCGCTGACGCGCCGTTCTCTGGAGGCCGAGTCAATGCGGGACAGTCGCATCGGTACGCCGATGTTCTCGGCTGCCGACAGCATGGGCAGCAGCGCGAACGACTGGAACACCAGCGCCACTTGTTCCCGCCGCAGCTTCAGCTGCTCATCCTTGGTCATCGCCGTGACATCCTGGCCAGCCACAAAGGCCCGGCCCGAGCTGGGTCGGTCGAGCCCGGACAAGATGTTCAGCAGAGTGGTCTTCCCCGAGCCCGAGCGACCGCAGATGGCGACGAGCTCGCCGGGCTGGACCTCGAAGCTGACCCCGCGCAGCGCGTGCACGGCCGCCGGCCCGCGGCCGAACGTCTTCGACAGCTCCTCGGCCCTGACCACCGGCTGCGTGGTCGTCGGCACATCAGCCGCCGCGAACTGCTGCCCGGTCATGCATCCTCCTGCGGTCGCTGCCCCTGATGATCGGGCCAGACGCCGATGTGGTCTGGCTCCAGCTCCAGCCTGACCCGGTCCTTGAGCGCGAGCGCCTCGATGAAATCGGTCGGCAGCTGCAGGCGACCCGCGCGGTCGAGCACCGAGTATTCCTGTGCATGGTCTGCCTGCAAACCCTCCTCGTCGGTGGCCGCGCGGCGCAGCACTTCTGTGCTGATCCTGCCGTCCCTGATCGCGATCGTGCGGTTGACGTGCTCGGACACCATCGCGTCGTGCGTCACGATCAGGACCGTGACGCCGGTCTCCTCGTTCGCGGTCCGCAGCGCACCGAAGACCTCTTCGGCCGTCTCGGTATCGAGTTCTCCTGTTGGCTCGTCGGCGAGCAGGACGCCTGGACCGTTGGCGAGCGCGACGCCGATGGCGACCCGCTGCTGCTGCCCGCCGGACAGTTCGGTCACCGGCCGGTCACGGCTGTCAGCCACTCCGAGCAACTCGAGGAGGTCGCCGGCGTGCTTCCTGCGCTCTCGGCGCTGCCTCTTCGCCAGCCGCATCGGCAATTCGATGTTTTTCGGCGGCGGTCAGATGGGCGAGCAGGTTCCGCGCGGTCTGCTGCCACAGGAAGCCGACCGTCGACCTGCGGTACGCCAGCCGTTCCCTGGCGCCCATCGTGAGCAGGTCATGCCCGGCCACCATCGCCCGGCCACCGGTGGGCAGGTCAAGCCCCGCGAGGATGTTCAGCAGCGTTGATTTGCCGCTCCCCGACGCGCCGACAAGCGCGGTCAGCTCGCCACGCTGCAGCACGAGGTCCAGGCCCTGCGGCGCCTGGGTCTCGACGCCAGCGGTCGAGAAGATCCGTTCGAGCCTGTCGCACATGACCATCGGCGGTCCGGCCGTATCGGCCGTGCGTGCGGCAGTCGTCTGGCTCCTGGCCGCGATCAGGTCGTCAATGCCAGTCATGATCAGACTGCCTCCTCCTGGCGTAGCGCCGTGGCTAGCTTCCGCCGCCCGGCGAGAACGCCGTCGATCGCGAGGAACGTGACTGCGAGCAGTGCCGCCCCGGCGAGCGGCACGAACAGATCCAGCCACGTCGGCGACGACACGGCCGGCTCGGGCGAGCCCGTGAACGCATTCAGCCCGAGGACGGGCCCGACCACGACGGCGAGCAGCCAAACGCACGCGGCCGTGCCCGCGGCGGCTACGGCGATCAGCGGGATCGCCTCGGTCATGCCGAGCAGCAACGCCTGAGATCTCGCCATGCCGAGCGCGCCGAGCCTGGCCAGCATCGCCGCGCGACTTCTGGCCGAGGTAGCCAGGTAGAACAGGACCGCCAGCGCGCTGACAGCGGCGGCGGCCACGGCGCCAGCCACATACAGGCCCTCTGACAGCCGGAGCGCCGGCGAGGAGTTCAGCGCCGCCAGCTCCTGGCGCCTGAACGTGGCCTGGCTGCCAGGCAGCCGCTTGGCAACGATCGCCTGGAGCGCAGAAATGCTCAGGTGCGGGCCCGTGACCAGCACCGTCGAGGGCGGCGGAAGGGAATTGAGCCGCGCGTTCGCCCATCGCGGCACGACTATGAACTCACGGCCGGTCGGGATGGCGGGCGTCCTGGTGATCGTTCCGGCGATCCTGACGTTGACGAATTGTCCGTACAACGCCAGCCTCAGCGGGCCATTGCCACCCTGTGCGAGCTGACCGGCGACGGTGGGCGTGGCCAGGATCGGGTATGGGCCGCCTATCGACGCGGGCTTGGCGAGCGCGCGCGACGGAAAAGCGGGCCAGGGAGTATCGGCGGCCAGGGCCGCGTAGGAGCGTGGATCCACGGCCGCCATCCCGACCGGCCGTGTAACGCTGCCTTTCGTCAGTTCGGCCGCGCCGACTCCCGCGCCTTGCGCTGTATATACAGACGTTGCGTGGCGCACGCCGGGAGCGTGCGAGATTGCCATCAGCGCCGCCGGCCGGACCGACAATGTCCCGGAGAGCTTGATGGCCGCGTCCGCGCCAACTCGCCGCCACGATCCGGTGAGCTGGCCGTCTGAGATGGAGGCCAGCACCATCGCGCTGAACACGGTCAGCGTCAGGCCGAGCATAAGCGCGAGAGCGGGCAACACGGTGCCGACCCGCGTTGCTGCCGCCCTGGCCAGGCCGACGGCGCCGACCGCGCCACGCCGGATCGATGCCGCGCCGGCCAGCATCCTCAGCGGCCCGCGGTAGGCCCGGTTCACAACCAGCGCGACCGCGGCCGCCACGAGGACGGCGCTCGCACTGAGGTATGCGCCGGTGGTACCCGCTACTCCGCCAGCTTCCTGTCCGGCGCCGCGCAATCTCAGGTCGGCGAGGGCGGCCGCCGCAACAAGAAGCACCACGAGTTCGCCGACCAGACGCCTGGCCGGCCTCCTGCCGGGTATCACGTCGGCTCGCGGCGACGCCGCGCCGGACCTGAGCTTGCGGTGCTCGAGCGCGCAGATCAGCGGCGTCGCCGTCACCGCGGCGAGGGCCGTGAGGCCGGCCAGGACCCACGAAGAGCCGCCGCCCGGCAGGACCGCCACCGCAACCGCGACGCCGGCCGCGAGCGCGGGCAGCGCGAAGCAGCAGGACCGTCCGAACATCCGCCACGCCACCTGGCGCAGGCTCCCCCCGCGCACCCGCAAAAGCGCAAGCTCAGGACGGTAGGCCTGAGCGGCAAGTCCGCAGCAGATGAGCAGCAGCACGATGACCGCCACGAACAGCCCGACGACGAGCACCGAGTTCACTCCGACCGTGGTGTGCCACTGGCTGGTGAAGGAGGCGAGACCATCGGCCAGACCGGTCGAGATGACGGTGTTGGCCAGGCCCGACGCGCCGGACGAGACCTCAACCCCGCGTATATCCGGGCCGGATGCGAGCGCGGCGACTCCCGATTCGACCCGCCCAACATCTCCCGCTGCCAGGTGCGTGCTCATCGGGAAGAACCAGGTCGCGCGCTCAGCCTGGCCGTTATATGCGGACGCGAGCGCGGCTAGCTCGCCCGGTCCGACGAACCCGGCGCCCAGCCAGTATGGCGACTCGGCCGGCCCTGCCAGCTCGGGGACCCCGAGCTCAGGATCGTGCTGCCAGAAAGCCGATCCGAGTTCAAGCGGCTTGACGATTCCGGTCACCTTGAGCAGCACCTTGGGTCCGCCATGGACAGTCGGACCGAGGTTGATAACAGTCCCGACCCGGGCGTCGAAGGTTGCGGCGGTGATCTTGGTGAGCGCTATGTTCAAAGTGATTGATGGTTTCCCGCCAGCAGCGCCGCGCCGTATCTGGCCAGGGCCACTCGGCAGCGATCCGGCCACGACAGCGCTGTGGGCGCGCAGACGAGACCGGTAGGCGGTCTCGATGGTCCGCGACCTGCCGTCCTTCGGCGGGGCGGTCAGCAGCACGCTGCTCGGAGGCATGACAACGCCAGCCCAGCTCTGGGAAACCGGGAACAGCGCACTGGACTTCGGCAGCTTGGTCGCGAAGCGCCTGGCGAGCAGATCGATGGTCCGGGCATGCAAGACGCCGCTGGCTGGACGGGCCTGGAGGTCGGCGTTCACTTGCGCGCCTGTGTCCAGGGCGGGCGCCTGTGCGACGGCTTGCCTGGTCGCGCGGTTGTCGGCGGCGGCGAGCGCGCGCGGACCAGCCGCGACGATGAACGCGATGACGATGGCGACGCCGGCGAGAACCAGTGCAGGCGCGGGTCCGGCCTCGCCCAGGACAAGCCGGCGCGCCCGGCGGCGGCGATCGCTCATGCCTCGCCCTCGAGCCTGATCATCGCCGCACCGCTCTCCCCGCGAGGCGCAGTGAACATGATCGCGAGCGTAGGAACCGCCGCCATCACGACGGCGATCACCGCGGCTGCCAGCCAGGGAACCTGCACGACGAGCGGCGGTATCGGCCGTGCCGCCTTCGCTGTGAGCGTGTCAGCGGGAACGATCACCTTGCTCAGCGCGACCCCGAACAGGGCGCCGACCACGCTCGTCGCGACGGCAGTCATGGCCTGTTCGAGCGCCAGCAACTTGGCGACCTGGCGCGGCGGCATACCGAGCGCGTTGAGCAGCGCAAGGTCGCGGGCCCGGTCAGCCGCAGTCGCGACGCTCACCAGCATGCCCACCAGCGCCAGCAGGACGGCGGCGATGGCGATCGCGAGCAGCGCCTGCTGGGAAGCAGCGTCAGCGGATCGGCGAAGAGCGACTGGGCGAGCTTGGCCCGGTACAACTTTGTCGTGCCGGGCGGCAAGCCTGTCAGGATCGGCTGGCCAGAAGTGCGTAGCCACCATTCGGTAATGGCCGGCGGCGGTGCGCCGATCGCCTGCAGCGCGTCGCTGAGTGCCCGCTGATCGACCAGCACGGCGGGAGCGGCGCCTACGGTCGGCAGGTACTTGACGGTGGCCACCGGGATGATCGGGACGTCGGTTCCCCCGACGGTGAGCTCGAGACGAGATCCGATGTGCAGCCCGCTGCCGGTCAGCATGCTCCGCGAGACGACCGCTGGGATGGAGTTGCCGCCGCCATTGAAGCTCTCGGCGACGGCGACTTGCGCTGTGCTTGAAGCCACGCCGTTAAAGAGGTAGCCAAGGACGCCGGGCTTGAAGGTAGCGGTCACAGCGCCAGCGGGCGTTATGCGCGCGCCGAGCGCGGTCGGTTCCGTGCCGCCCGTTCCCTTGCTGGCGGTGAATACCAACGGTCCGCCGCGGGGGCTCAGCTTGAACTGGCGGCCCGCCGGACTGCGCGCATTCGGCATCGCGACGGCGTGGGAGACGGTGAGCGTCTGGGCCGGGCCTCGGCGGCCTGCCCGGTTGAACTGCAGCGTCCAACCGGTGAGGCGCAGCGGGTAGTCGGCGTGATGCTGCGGCCCAAGCGTGATCGTGAGCACGTGCGGATGCCCGTCGGCGGGCACCGCCCCCGCAGGCACCAGGTAGCCGATATATGAATTAACAGACCAATATATCGGCGCGACGTTACAACCGTCGTGCTGGCCAGGGTTCCCTCGCCCCACAGTCCCGGCGGTCGTGAACACGGCCGTGGCGCTGGACGGGGCCCACCCGCCGTGGTTGGAGCCTTTGTGGCGCGGCATCACCAGGGGTCACCGCCGGCTACGGGATCCGCAGCTCCAGATCCCTGGCCGTGCTGCTGACCGTCCGCGGCCGGTAGCCGTGCCGCCGCGAGCAGGCAGGCGGCGCCCCGGCACCCCGGCACTGGCGCGGCCGCTGGTGCGCTCGCTTGCGCCCCTGGCGTGGTCAGTTGCTGGTGGCATGGCGGTACCGGATGATGGTGGCGGGCACAGTAACAGACAGCAGCCCGATGAGCCAGGCGACTGCTTCGGCAGCTGGTCGGGCAGTAGGCCCGCCCAGGCAGAAGGCGCGCAGGGCATCGGTGATGGCGGTGATGGGGTTGGCCTTCGCGAATGCCTGCAGCCATCCGGGCATGGTGGCCACGGGCACTAGCGCCGAACTGGTGAAGAACAAGATGATGATGGGGAACAAGCCGGCCAAGCCCGCGGTCTCGGCGTCGCGCACCACGATGCCAAGCAGCAAGTTGAGCCAGGAGAAAGCGATCCCAGCCGCCACCGCTAGGCCTACCGTGGCCAGGGCGGCACCTGGACCGGCGTGGAACCGGAACCCGATCGCTGAACCGACGGCGATCATGAGCCCGACCACGAACAGATTGCGAACGGCGTCAGCGGCGACCCGGCCGGACAGGACCGAGGCGCTGGCAATGGGCAGCGACCGGAACCTGTCGATCATGCCGGTGGCCAGGTCCTCGGCCACGGCCACCCCGGTCTGGGAGGCGCCGAAGCCGATTGCGAGCACGAAGAGGCCGGGGAGCAGGTAGTCGATGTAGTGGGTGACGCCGGCCACGTGCACGGCTCCGCCGAACCCGTAGTTGAACAGCACTACCAGCAGGACGGGCTGGATGGTGGCCAGGGCGATCAGCGTGGGAACCCGGGCGAGGCGCCGCAGGTTGCGGGCTGTGATAGCGGCGGTGTTCGCGACCACCAGGCCTAGTGCGGGTGGTCGCCGTCTGGGAAGTGTGAAGGCTGTGCTCACCGTGTCCTCCCGGTGGCTGGCTCTGGGTTGTCTGGCACGGCAGCTGTGGTGGTGCTCTCGGGCTGCGCTTCGGTTGCCCCGGCGACCGGCGTGCTGCCGGTCAGGGTCAGGAATACGTCTTCGAGGCTGGGACGGCGCAGGGCCAGGTCGGCGACCTGCAGGCCGGAGGTAGCGAGCCGCCGGACCAGCTCGGTCAGAAGCGCCGGGCCGTCAGTGACCGGGAGGACCACCCGGCCCGCCCGGGCATCCACCACCGGCGGTCCGGTTCCGAGCCCTACCAGCGCCTGCGCCAGTGACCGTGGGTCGCCGCCGGGCAGGGATTGCAGTTCGAGGCGGTTGCCGCCGATCCGGGTCTTGAGTTCGCTGGGTGTCCCGCTGGCGATGACGCGGCCGTGGTCGATGACCACGATGGCATCGGCGAGCCGCTCGGCTTCTTCCATGTACTGGGTGGTGAGCAGCAGGCTCGTCCCCCGGCCAGCCAGCTCGCCGAGCACCTCCCACAGGGCGATCCGCCCGTGCGGGTCAAGACCGGTCGTCGGCTCGTCGAGGAACAAGACGGGGGGCTGGGCGACCAGGCTAGCGGCAACGTCTAGGCGGCGGCGCATTCCGCCGGAATAGGTGCGGGCTTGCCGGTCGGCGGCCTCGGTCAGGTCGAACCGCTCCAGCAGCTCCGCGGCGCGGCGGCGGGCCGCGCGGCGGCCGAGCCCGTAGAGGCGCCCGATCATCTGCAGGTTTTCCTGGCCGGTAAGGTACGAGTCCACCGCCGCGTACTGGCCGGACAGCCCGATCAGCCGCCGGACGGCCGCGCCCTGATCCACCACATCGAGTCCCGCGACCCGGGCCCGCCCGCTATCAGGGGACTGGAGAGTGGTCAGGATCCGTACCGTGGTCGTCTTCCCGGCCCCGTTGGGACCGAGCATCCCCAGCACGGTCCCGGCTGGCTGCTGCAAGTCGATGCCGTCGAGCGCGCGGACCGGTCCGAAACTCTTCGACAGGCCCTCGGCCACGATCGCGAGCTGATCTCCCATCTTGGCCTCCCAGGGCGTTGCCTCTTTATGGGTGACTAGTCACCCACTATACTCGCGTTCATGGTGAGAGTCACAGCTCATGTCAAGGAGACGACCCGCGCACGGCTGGTCGCGGCCGCGGCGCAGGAGTTCGCCCGGACCGGGTTCGAGCGCGCCAACGTCGATGCCATCTCGCTCGCTGCTGGCTACGCCAAGGGGACGATCTACAATTATTTCCCCTCGAAGGAAGAGCTCTTCCTGGCGGTGGTCGAGGAAGCCTCGGCCCAGGCCGCCACTACTGCTTCGGCTCCGGCAGCTGCTTCCGCCAGGGAGCGGCTCGCCGCAGCCCTGGCCGGGTTTTGCAGCTGGGCCGGGCAGCAGGACCCGCTGGCCCGCGTGCTCGTGCGCGAGTGCCTGATGGGCACACCGGGCCTGTACCCGCGGGTGATCGGCGCCGAGTGGCCGCTCACGGCCGCGCTAGAGGCGATCATCGCCGAAGGGGTGCACGACGGTGAACTTCGCGGCGACGTTCCGGCCGATCTGCTCGCGCTTGCACTCGCCGGGCTGACCGACCTCGCGCTGGCCCAGCACTGGGCCTCCCACGGCGCGAAGCCCACCCTCGCGGAAATCCCGGCGCTGGTGCTCACCCTGCTCCTCGGCCCCGCGCGAACGGGAAATGACCCGTGACCCGCTGCGCACGGCAACTCATGATCGAGGTTCGGGCGCTACAGTCGCAAGATCATCGCACCTGAGCCTGCCCATGGCAGTCGTAACTCCCGTCGGGAAGATCGGAGTACATTGAGGGCGTGCTCAAGCGGGTCATGGTCGTCGTGCTGCTCGGCTGCGTGGTCTGACAGCAGGCGTCGCGTTCGGCACCCTGTTTCCTAGCGGCGTCATTAGTATGTCCGCACCGAGGAACGTCTGCCAACGCTTCCATGCAACCTCGCACCTACTGCTTCCTGATATTCGCGCTCATCATTCGCCTTCGAACGCTCGCGGGAGTGCTGGCGGCGTCAATGGTCCAGGTCCTCGCATTGCTCACGTGCGTCCGCCTGGCAGCGAGTGCCCCAGCTACCCCGGCAGGTTCATCCACAGAGGGGTTCCCATGGGCGGCTATCTCCTGCTCGGTCTGCTGGCGGGGTTGTCGGCAGCGCTCGGGTTCCTCGTGCCGCCCAGGTCGCGCCTGACTAGGAGGTGACTGTCATGTGGCGACGGGCAGTCGGTGCTGCGCTGGCGGTCGTCGGCGCCTTGATGGTGCTTTTCGCGCCGGTCGGTGGAGTTATTAGTTGTCCGGACCCCGGCTTCTGCCACGAGCAGGCTGCATCCGACTATTGGGGTCTGGTCAGTTACCCGCCCGGGTGGGGCAAGCTTGCCGTCCCGATGGCGCTCATCGGCGTCGGTCTCGTCGTGACCGGGGTCGTCCTCTGGGTCAAGCGCAGAGGGTCAGGTAGACGAACGCAGGGGCAAGTTTCGTGAGTGAAGAAGTTCGGCAGACCACCCCGCCAGATGAGGAAATG
The DNA here is from genome assembly GCA_036258115.1 of Streptosporangiaceae bacterium. Taxonomy (GTDB): domain Bacteria; phylum Actinomycetota; class Actinomycetes; order Streptosporangiales; family Streptosporangiaceae; genus Chersky-822. The sequence goes on along the minus strand of DATAEH010000229.1, from coordinate 8,093 downwards.
CGCGAATATTGGGAGCGCCTGCCAGACGAGGAGCTCTATCTCCGGGGCCTTGAAGTTGCGGCACCAGCCGAACCCGACTACTTCGACTGGCAGGTCACGATCTCGGCGGGAGAATGCTTCCGGCAGGACTCGATGGGACGGGAACTGGACGAACGGCTCCGAACTGCGCTAAGCGCGGTCGCAAGGGTCACCAACGTGGAACAGGGGCGCCGCCGATGACCCGCAGCGCCCGGTCCAGACACGCGGTCAGGCTGCCCAGACCCTGATCCCAGGAGGGCAGCACCACCCGGAACCGCGACCACGCCACCCAGCAGCAAAACAGCTGGGCCCGGCGGCCGCCGACCCGCGGGCCCTCTCCCCAGTCCCACTGCAGCCACATCCCAGGCTCGGGAATCCACGGCCGGTAGGTACGCCGGTGCCCGGCCCGCCACACTGCTTTCGCCTCGGCCACCGCCCGCCGGGTACTGCGTTCCGACCCCCGGTATCCCATCGCGGACAGCCGGCGGTGCACCACATCCGCGCGGATCCTCCCGCCGCTGCTGTCCACCAGCTCCTCCACCTTCGCGGCGAACTCATCCACCGCTCGCGGCCTGCGCCGCCGCTCCGCCGGATCAGCCCCGGCCTCGCGCAGCATCACATACCGCAGCACGGTCTTGCGGTCCGTCCCGGCCAGCTGCGCCGCCGAGTGCGCACAACCGGTCAGGTCGTATGCCTCCAGAATCTCCATGATCTCCCTGCCAGACTTGGTCACGGTCCCTCCGGGCCAGACGGGTGAGAAACAGACACCTCGAACCCATCCACCCCGGAGGGATCACACGCATCAGGACACGCCGGTCACCGGGAGATCTAGTGACCGTCCGCCGGGAATTCTGATGACCGCACAGCGGGACCTATCTGGCCGCACACCGGGATCTTTTCGTGGCCGCTAGCAACGAAGCGGACGACCCGATTGTGGAACATCCTGACCAGCCTGCGGACTACCGCCATACCGATGTCTGGACGTGGCACCAGCGATGGCGTGTGGTTGGCGGGGTATCCCTGCGGCTCTATGACCGCGTGACCCTTCGGGGGAGGGTGGGCGGATTCCACGGCGTGTCATTCCCCTGACGAAGATGTCGCGGTCGTATTGGACTTACGATTGCGGGCCTGCTTAAGAGGGTCATGGTCGTCGTGGTCCTCGGATGCGCGGGCTTGATAGCGGGCGTTGCGGCGACCGCGATGGACCTAGGCTTTCCTATTCACTATGGCTTGCTGGGCATCCTAGCCAGGATATCGGTCGCGCTCGGACTCCTCGTCCCACCCAGGTCGCGCCTGACCGAGATGAAGGATTAGGGAGTCCTAAGCCCGGTCCATCGATGACTACACAAATGATCTTCATGTCCGGGCTGGCTTGATCAGGTGCGGTCACTGGTCACGCGCCCTGTTCGCCTGAGTCTGGAGAACCGGCTGGCAGCGCTAGATGCGCGGTTCATGCATGCGACTACCGCCCCATCGCGGCATATGCCGGGTGCTGGCTCGGAATGGTGGTACCTCGTGCCGAAGGTTCTGGTGGGCGAGCTGCGCGAGGACGTTGAACGACTGCGCCTGATCGAAGCAGAGTAGAGATTCCGTCATGCCGAGTGGGGCGATCCGCCCGGTCGGCGGCAGATGAGTACGAACGACCGATCAGAACATACAGAGCCGCCAGGAAGCAGGCGGTACCCGTGGAAAGCCGCAAGGCCTGCACCGGGTCCGGTGCTCGTCAGGCTTGGGTTCCTGCTTTGGCTAAAAAGCCGAATTAGTGGACATCGGGCATTCGTTTCCTCGTGCACCTGTAGCCGATTATGCCACCAATGCTCCATGACGGGAAAGAAGATTAACTGCTTTCGTTAAACGTCCTTGGCGTTTCGGTGGGAATGGACATCTCGTCAATCTTCCAAAGACTGCTTGCGCCATAGGCATCGGCGATCACGAACATGGTCGAGGCGTGCTCGGTCTCATCCCAGCTGTCAGGGTCAGGCACCATCGGTGCGATGACCTGCTTGGCTGCATTACGGGTGCAGCGCACAGCCAAAATGAATGACTGGCCCTCAACAGCGGCGTCCCACCAGGCCACCCAGCAGGTGTCGCCACTGATGCCAAGCTCGTCCGACAGCAGGCCGGACCTGATTCAGTGGTCATTCTCCCCCAGTTGACTGGTGGTGCGCAACGTGGCTCAGGTGAGCCACCTACCGCCGACGTACGACATGCTGGCCAGCTACGCACGCCACGACGACGCTTTGGGACCCCCAGCAGACTGCTGGAGCTTAACGACCTCGCCACCAATTTGAAGGGGCCCGTGCAGCCCTCCTCGTACCAAGAGATGACTGCCGACGGCCCCACTGGTTGCGGCGATACCAGGCCGTTGCCACGAGCGCGAGATCGCATATCACTGCCAGGCCTACCACCACTACTCCAGCTACAGCAGCTGCAGGCCAGGTGCTGAGCCACAAGGTGAGCCCAAGGCCGACAAGGAAGGCCAGCAGGCCAAGTTCGTAGAGAAGAGCTTTTACCCGGCGGGGCCACCGGGCCGTCCTCAGCCCGCCCAATCTGCCTATCGCGAGCATTTGGATTGAGAACAAGAGGAGGACCGCGGACCCAGCGAAGCACGCCATCGCGGGCAACGCGCCAGGCTCAACCTCGGCAGCGGTTCCGATCGTGACAATGGTTGCCAGCGAGAACCCTGCCAGGATTGGTGCGGCGATCGTGACTAGCACGTCATTCGGATCGGCTGGATCCTGAACCTGCTCCAACGGTATACCCCAGTCAGATTGATCCGACGGCGGGAAAGCCACCAGAGAATTGATGCGTAGGTCCGGGTCGATGCGGATAGCGCCGGTCTCGTCCCCCGAAACATCGCGCACCGAGTGCATCAGCAGTGGATGATTTTTGTTGGCTTCGAGCACATCGAGGGCATTCACGTCGTCCGGGATGACCAGCTCCTGATCCTGGGGACAGATCCAAACCGTCCATGGCGCTGAATCCTCCGGCCGGGCGTGACCGTCGAAGCACTCTTTAGCGGTCATCGGCATTAGCCGCAGGCCGCAGCGCGGACACATCCACCCTCCACGCGCACGCGCTTGACGGGCATGACCCGCCCGACAGCCGCCTAGCTCCGCCGCCCCAGATCCGCCCTGGTCAGGCGGTTCATCACCCGGATCTGCCATCACCGTGGCTCCCCACCTCACAGGGCCGACGCCACTGGCATGATACGTCCGGATCAGGCCTCTCGCGCATTGCGAATCTGGTCGCTGCACTCTGATCTGTCGTTCCTCGTCTAGCACGCGCACAGGCAGCTTGTCGATGCCAATGCTCTCGCGCTTTCCCCAGTCAGTGCCTGCTGTCGATCACGATGGGACCGAGGTCGTGGTGTGTGACCACGAAACACGAGCACAAGCGGTGCGAGCCGTGTGAGCGGAAGGAATCCGACGTCTTACGGAGCGCCGATTCCGAGCGGCTCTTGATCGAGGCAGGTGGGGTTAGGACTTGGTACTGAACACCAATTCTGCGTGGTCCGACAAGAATGCTCAATTGGCCGGATGGTTCCCAGGCTCGTATGTAGCCGGGTTCGGAACGGGATTCTGCCAATCCGGCACTGGCTCAAGCGCCGCGAGGGCCTGGTCGAGTTCCTCGACTGGGTTGCCCGGATGCTCCACGAGCCATTGGAGCAACGGTTCTACGGCCCACATAAAGATCCAGTACTCAGCCTGGCTCGCCTCTTCAGCGGTAACGGGTTCGTCGTCGCCGTGAGCGACAGATGACCGCAAGTCGTACCAGTGTGCGTAGCTGAGCCACTCGCTACATCTCCAGGGCGGACCCATCTCAGCTAGCCTGCGTAGCCAGTCCAACTGCTGGCGATCCCCCCTGATTGCCGGGTCTAGCGCGAGGAACTGACAGGCTGCGCGGTCCCGGCCGCACATGGAGTCGTACGCCCTGCCGCAGGTGAAGTAGGTGGCGCGCCGCAGCAGGCGAAGCGTCTGAGGGCCATGGTTGCGCTCCAGCAGCATGCTCTCGAGCGCGATGACGAGGTTGAGGATCTTGAAGGCGGGCCTATATTCCAGAATTGCCTGGGAAAGGAGTTGCACACCCAACAGCGCCCGTCGCGCCCCTTCGTCAAGCGGACCGTCAGCGCCCACCTGGGCAGCAAGCGATGCGAACCCACAACGGTCGCCTGGGAGTGGCCCGCGGCTGCCGCGTTGGCAGCAGTATTGGCATCAGCTGCCGCGATCTTCGTTGCCGAAGCAGTTCCCGTCTCTGTCGAAGCTGGTGATAGATCGATGATCAGTATATGCTGACGGTGTGAGTAAAGAGAGACTCCAGGAACCCACTTTCCTGATTCTGACCGCGCTCGCTGCCGGTCCTCAGCATGGCTACGGCATCATGACCGACGTCGCTGAGATCTTCGGCGACCGGGTCAGGCTGCGGGCCGGGACCTTGTACGCGGCCCTTGACCGGCTTAGCGGCGAGGGCAGCATCGACGTCGACCGGGAAGAAATCGTCAACGGACGTCTCCGCCGTTACTACAAGATCACGCCGTCTGGTGCCCGGGTGCTCGCGGCGGAGGCTGAGCGGCTGCGAGCCAATGCGGCGGTAGCGACCAGGCGGCTCCGAGCACTCGCGGGGGGTGCGGCATGAGCTGCTGCGGCGCGTCGCAAGCACTCGAACGGCGATGCCGCCGTCTGCTCGCCTGGTACCCAGCCGAGCACCGCCGCGTTCACGGTGAGGAAATGATCGGCGTGATCCTGGCATCTGCCCGGCCTGGCAGCACGCGCCCTGGCTTGGCCGAGAGAATCGACCTGATCAAGGGCGGTCTGCGGATCAGGCTCGGTCAGCGGCACTATGACGGGCTCGATCCCGGATGGCGTGACACTCTGGCGGTCGCCACCGTCATCATTCCGGGGATGCTCGCGATCGTGTACGCGGTGATCTTCTCGTGGACCGTTCACGGCCAGTTCACTGTGCAGCATAACGTTCACATCGCCGTGACCGGTGTCCTGGCGGCAACTGTACTGATCATCGCGCTTGCGCCGATCCTCGCCATCCGCGCCCTCCGCCGCCTGGCGATTGTGGTGTACTTCGTGCCAGTGCTGTGGCTCGGCTACTGGGGTTCTGCTCCGGTTGTCTCAGATGAGAACCACGGGTTCTTCCTCGCGTTCCTGATCAGCGCAGCTGCATTCGTGCTGTCTCCAGGACCGTGTCGCGCAGCGCAGATCATGAGCGTCCGAACGTGGGCAGTGGTGTGCGGAGTCGGGCTGGCACTGTGTGTCCCTGAAGTCATGGTGAGGCTCGCTGCCTGGCAACGGCCGGCCTGGATTGACCGGATCCTCTTCTCCCCGACTGCGCCGCGCTATGGGCTCGTCATGGTCATCGCCCTGACGCTGATCTGTGCGGTCGCCGCTGTCGGACTGCTGCGTACACTGCCGCCGCCGCTCGGCAGACGGCTGCTCTTGCTGCTGGCAGTGCCCGCGTACCCGGGTGCCCTGACGCTCGCCGCGGATGCATCAGGACGCGTGGAATCGGTCGGCACATTCGCGATTGTCTACCTGCCCGCCGTTCTGCTCGCGTGCCTGTGCGCCGGGCTCGTCTGGCGGTCACGCCGGCCCAACCAGCCGTCTCGGACGACCCCTCACTCACCGCGCGGTCCCGCGGATTAAGAGTCGCTGAGTACACGGAACTGCGCCGAACTGTACTACACCGTTCTGTGGGCTAATTTGGTATTTCCGCAGGTAGCAACCCTGTAAGGGTTAACCAACATATACGGTTCTGCAATATGGTGCTGGGGCCGTCTGATCCTTCCGGTCCCAGCACGGTCCCAGGTGGTGTCAGACTGCTCCGCATGTACCACGAAGCCCTTTGGATTGCCGCCACCTGGAAAGACAGTTTGGGCCTTAATATGGGGGATGTCGAGTTCACTGCCGCCGCGCACGGGCTACGACAAGAGCGCCAAGACCACTTACGGCTTCGCTGATGCCACGCACGTGAATTACGTGTGCGGCTCAGACACAGTCCCAGCCAAGGCCAAAAAAGTCGTTGTCCAGTCGCACCTCAATCCCTGACCGGCGCGCCAAGCGCATGCCAGCACCGCTGGCCAAGTCACGGTCAGCGATGCTGGCACTGCTCGCGCTGATTGCAGCAGCGGTCATCTCCGGCTGCGGGCTAGGTCAGCTGCCGGAGGGGCCGCTGGGTGTAAAGCCAGAGAACCCCACCAAGCTGGGCCAGCCAGTGCTACGCAGCGGGGCTGACACGATCGGGTTCGACGCCGTCACCAACAGCGGCTCAGCGCCCGCGGTCATCGACCGGCTAGTCATCAGGTCGCCCCGGCACATCAAACTCATCGGGGCGTACGTCACCATCGGAGGACCCATCGGCGACTGGACGACCTACCCTCCAGTGATCGGACCAAAAGAAGGGGATGCGTTCAGGTGGTGGTCGAACCGGCATGAGCCCGCTGGAGCTGTCATTCCTGCTGGCAAGTTGGCCGGGATCGCTCTGGGTCTGAAGGTAACCAGCGCGAAAGGCAGCATCGCGGGGATCAACCTCTTCTACCACGTCGGCCGGACTCATTATGAATGGCACGGGCACATCTGGATTGTTCTGACCTCGGTCGATTGTCGGGCGCCATCCAGCGCGCCTGCTCAGAACTTTTGCCGCTTCGCTGAGCGCAGCTCCTGAGTTACGATCAACCGGCTGACCACTCCGCCTCGGTGGTGTGGCGCGAGACCCCGGCACGCCCCCGTTTGCGCTTCCCACGGGGACGAACGGGGTCTCTGCTTTATGCCCGAGTCCGGCGCCGGATCACGATGACCTGGACCACGATCGCGACGGCCAGGACGACCGTGATGAGCCACGCTACGGGCTGCGGCCAGTTCCAGATCTGGCTCGTAGCAGCCAGCGCAACGAGAGCAAGCGTGACGACCGTCACCCGCAAGACGTCGGAGTGCAGTCGCCCACGACCTCGAAATCCCGCTTCCATGTCTGCTAGGCCCCTGGACACTTACCGGTGGCCAGTACCACAGCGGTCTTGTACGGCACGTAGTAGTGCTGTCCGGCAACCTCGTACCGCACGTCAACACCTGCCGCCCGGCCCTGTGTCCTCCCAGGTGCCAGCCGGAGGACGAGCACGAGGTTCATCCGGTCGTACTTGCCTGTGGATTGCGGGACCCGAGCACCATCGGCTGCCTGGCGCCGGTTCCAGCGAAAGCCGATCACCTTAAAAGTGGGAGGCGGCGGACCTAGCCCGACCCCATACAACTGAGCGGTCGGCACCGCCCAAGCGTGGACCAGCTTCAGGCCGTGATCCTTGCGCAAGGTGACTGAGGTGATCGTGGCCATTGTCTTAGTGGGGTTCTGGACGAACTCCAGGCCGTAGCTCGCCACGGCATGGCCGGCGAGCGGTATGCATTGCGTGCCCGGGTCGGAATCGTAGTTCCCGAATGGCCCGGCAGGCACCGGGTCACCCCCGCTGCACGCGCTGAGCGCGGCAGCGGCCAGGATCGCCGCCGCCATGCTCAATAGGTCACGCATCATCATGGGGCAAGGATGAACTCGAGCTTGCCCGGGGCGTTCGGCGGGGTGTCGTGAAGCCCGCACAACCTGACACCGTTCGAGTAACTGGACGCCGGGGGGGCTTGCATCTTGATTTCCTCGGTCGTTGACCAGCCGGTCTGGGCACTAAGGTCAAGCCCGCCAAGGTCACCTGAGATGGTGACGCCGGTGCCGAACCTGATCTGCGTCGTCCGAAAGGCCATCAGGGGCCCAACGGGCCGGTGACGGACTTCCGTGTCGGCTTCGTCATAGATGCTGACCGCACGGCAACGGTAGACGTCCGGGCGTCGGTGTCCTCGTACCCGATCCGGCTGATCTTCACGAGCCCGGGTCCGGGTGCAGCCAGCGGAGCTTAACGGCCTGCGAAATAAAACCTCGAGCGCCGCTGCCTTAGCCTCGATCCACCGATGAGATAGGCGTTGGGCGGTGCGTCAGAAAAGCAGAGTGCCCTCTGGCCTGGGACGATGGGAGTTGCGAAGCTTCCGTTGCCCAAGGCGAGAGGACACCTGACAGGTGCGATTGTCGCATGA
>DATAEH010000228.1:0-29752 GCA_036258115.1 Streptosporangiaceae bacterium | reverse complement strand
ACCAGTCAGCGCCATCTCCTGGGCCTCGGTGGCAGTGGCGTAGGGGCCGCATGCTTGGCCGTTGGCGTGCCCGTCGTCGTCCAGGGTGATGATGTAGAACATCGAGTGGTAATACCCGTGTGCACGTGCTTATGCAGACCGCCGTTCAGGATCATGCCACGACTCTCGTACGGACGGCCGTCAGCGACTCTATCGAGCCGCGGCGATTCCGTATGTATGTGCCGTCGACCACACCCTGGCTCAGTTCGGTGTTCGGGTTTCTGGGCGGTGCGTACACACGCACATCTCCGTTCGGCTTGGCCGGAAAAAATGATCGTGGACAATCAAAACGCCACTGGATTTGTTCCTCGATGACCCCGGCCGAACGCCCATTCCAGCCGGGTTTCTCATTGCCCGGACTGGAAGGAAATGGCCGTTCGAACTCGAAGGTCAGACGCCTCGGTGGAACGTCGGACGTTGCGAGCGAGTGTGCTCGCGGACCCGGTGCCGGTACTCGACCTCAGCGGCTTCTTCGAGGTCGGGCGTTGCGCTGATGTAGTGACCCTGTATGTCTGGGCTGCTCCAGCCGTCAGGTAGGCGACCCGGCCTCTACGGCTGGGCATGCAGCTCTTACTGGAGTTCCCTGGCCCGCGCTCGCGCTCGAAGGCCTTCGATCCAGGTGGCCGCATGATCAACATGTGCTCTGACCTGTGCGTGGGCGCAGTAGGATTCGAACCTACGAACCCCTCGCTTGTAAGGCGAGTGCTCTAACCACTGAGCTATGCACCCGATGTCGCCATCGCGACCGGCCCAAGCGTACCGCGTCGCCGACGATGAAATCCCGCTTGAGCAGATAGCCGGACGCGCCACTGGATCTCAGGTGATCGGAGCCGCCCTGGTCTTCCGGCGAAGTACCTTGGCGATGGCCTGCTCGACCTCCTCGGCCAGCCCAGGTGAGGTTATCCCTTCACCGGCGGTCGCGGCGATCTCGGTAGCTGAACTGACAGTCGCGGGATCGCCGACGTTCCCGCAATCACGGCATTCCACCTCGCCGAGCCGTCGCACAAGCCGGACGCTGGCGCATACCTCGCACCGGTCCACGTCCGCGACCCACTCCCCGGCGGACTGGCACGTCGGGCAGATCAGCACCTGACGATCGGCCCTGACCCCGCGCAGCCAGGGACTGCTCCCCCGGTCAGGATCTTCCTGCCTGGTGCCACAGCGATAACAGGGCATCGTCCGCCTAGGTGATGTCTCGCTAGCTGAGCTCGGCGAGCGCCTTCTGATATTCGGCAAGATCGCGGGCCTGCGGGATGGCATTGACGACCTTCCAGCGCACCACGCCGCTCTTGTCGATGATGAACGTGCCTCGCGTTGCCAGGCCGAGCGCATCATCGAAGACACCGTACGACTTGGCGACCTGGCCATGCGGCCAGAAGTCCGACAACAGGCCGAACTCGTAACCTTCCTGGTCGGCCCACGCACGGTGCGCATAGACGGAATCAACCGAAACGGTCAGAACCTCCACGTCGTCACGGTTGGCCTCTGGGAACGAGTCGCGCATCTCGCACAGCTCGCCGGTGCACACGCCGCTGAAGGCGAGCGGGTAGAACACGAGCACTGCATTCTTCTTGCCGCGCAGCTCGGACAGCTTCACGGGAGTGCCGTGCTGGTCCTTGAGCTCAAAATCGGGCGCCACATCGCCGACTTCAACCGCCATTGGAGGATCCTTTCTCGGATCACACAGCGAACCGCATTCCTGACGTCGCTGAGAGTTCTCGCATTTGATTCCGCGAGCAGCGCGATCCGCGGCCGCGCGAGTACGAGACCGAGTCTGCCACGTCCGCGCGACTACTCGCCGCGTCGCCCTTGACGGCGCGCCAGCGGCGGCGGCTCACCTCGTCAGCGCCGTGCCTTAGGTGCGACGAGCCGGGTGGCCGACCAGTTCTTGCCCGCGCTGACAGTCGAGGTCTGCGACAGTCCGGCTGTCGGAGCGGCCTCGCCGATCTCGCTGGGTTCGACATGGCCGTCGCGACCAGCTTTCGGGGTCAGCAGCAGGACGTACCCGCCGTCGGCGAGCGGTGTCTTGGCGTCGACCAGCGCGTCAACAAGGTCTCCGTCGCCGTCCCGCCACCACAGCAGCACTCCGTCCACGACATCGTCGTAGTCCTCATCGACCAGCTCGACGTCCTGACCTGCCGCTACGGAGTCCCGTAGCATATCGTCGCAGTCGTCGTCGTAACCGATCTCTTGGACTACATGGCCCGGCTTGACGCCGAGCCGCTCGGCCAGGTCGCGCTGGTCGGCCGCCTGGCCAGCGGTCGCGCTCACGTACGTCCTCCCATCCTTTCCCGCGCCAGACCGGTCCCGGCGAGCGCACCAGCTGGTGCGGCCGCCGAAGGCCTTGAGCCCGCGCGAGCGTCTGCACTTCTTGGTGGGACAGTCCACTATGGGGAACGCCCCTGCGCAAGTCACAATTCGTGCAGAGCTAGCTATCCAAGGTCATGATTCGATCTTCCCCGTCCGCCTACGGCTTACTCGGCCGGGCGAACGTTCCGTTTCAGACCGTTACGTCCCAGTAACTGACGCCAGCGACAAGAACTTGGCCGCGACATTGGCAGGGGCCATGGATGCACTACTGGCCGGAGCAGGTGAGGATGGAAGCGTCACCAGCTACTAGAGCGAGGTTTCATCCCGTGCCCTCAGGACGCCAGCGCTACTCGATCATCAGCGACGGCCTGCCCACCCAGCTTCCCGACATCGATACCGACGAGACCCGGGAGTGGCTGGAGTCATTCGACGACGTGGTGCGGACCCGCGGCCGGACCCGCGCCAGGTACCTCATGCTCAAGTTGCTCGAGCGGGCTCGGGAGCAGCAGGTCGGCGTGCCCGGCCTGCGCAGTACTGACTACATCAACACGATCCCGCCGGAGCGGGAGCCGTGGTTCCCTGGCGACGAATACACCGAGCGCCGCATCCGCGCCTATATCCGGTGGAACGCGGCTGTCATGGTGTCGCGAGCCAACCGGCCAGGGCTCGGAGTGGGTGGCCATATAGCCACCTACGCTTCGGCGGCGAGCCTGTATGAGGTTGGCTTCAACCACTTCTTCCGCGGCAAGGATCATGGCGAGTCTGGCGATCAGGTCTTCATTCAGGGACACGCCGCGCCGGGCATCTACGCGCGCGCATTCCTTGAGGGTCGCCTGACTGAAGCGCAGCTCAACGGATTCCGCCAGGAACTCTCCGCGCCCGGCGGCGGCCTCCCCTCCTACCCGCATCCGAGGCTCATGCCGGACTTCTGGGAGTTCCCCACCGTCTCCATGGGCCTTGGCGCGATCGACGCGGTGTACCAGGCCAGGTTCAACAAGTACTTGCTGGCCAGGCAGCTCAAGGACACCAGCAGGTCCCGGGTATGGGCGTTCCTCGGCGACGGTGAGACCGACGAGCCGGAGGTGCTCGGCTCGATCGGCCTGGCAGCGCGTGAAGAACTCGACAATCTCATCTTCGTGATCAACTGCAACCTGCAGCGGCTGGATGGACCCGTACGCGGCAACGGCAAGATCATCCAGGAACTTGAGTCCTTCTTCCGCGGCGCGGGCTGGAACGTGATCAAGGTGATCTGGGGTCGCGACTGGGACCCCCTGCTCGCCAAGGACGTCGACGGCGTCCTGGTCAACAAGATGAACACCACGCCGGACGGGCAGTTCCAGACCTACGCCGTCGAGTCCGGTGCGTACACCCGCGAGCACTTCTTCGGCGGCGACCCGAGGCTGCGGGCGATGGTTTCGCATCTGTCCGACGACGAGATCCGCAACTTGTCTCGCGGCGGACACGACTACCGCAAGGTGTACGCCGCATTCAAGGCCGCCACCGAGCACGTCGGCCAGCCGACCGTGATCCTCGCGCACACCATCAAGGGCTGGACGCTCGGGCCTGACTTCGAGGCCAGGAACGCCACGCACCAGATGAAGAAGCTGACGGTGGCCGAACTTAAGGAGTTCCGCGACCGGCTGTACCTGGAGATCCCGGATTCTGCGCTGGAGGCCGAACTGCCGCCGTATTACCACCCGGGCGAGAACAGCGACGAGATCGCTTACATGAAAGAACGGCGCCAGGCTCTGGGCGGGTACCTGCCCAAGCGAGTCGTGCGGTCCCGACCGCTGATCCTGCCCGGTGATGCCAGTTACGACGAACTCCGCAACGGCTCTGGCAAGCAGCCGATCGCTACCACGATGGCGTTCGTCCGCCTGCTGAAGGACCTGATGAAGGACCAGGAGATCGGCGCCAGGTTCGTGCCGATCATTCCGGACGAGGCCAGGACGTTCGGCATGGACTCCCTGTTCCCGACGGCGAAGATCTACTCGCCGCACGGGCAATCCTACGAGGCGGTCGACCGCGCGCTGCTGCTGTCTTACAAGGAGTCTGAGCGCGGCCAGATCCTGCACGAGGGCATCAGCGAGGCCGGCGCGATGGCCTCGACCGTCGCCGCTGGCACCGCCTACGCCACGCACGGCACGCCGATGATCCCGATCTACATCTTCTACTCGATGTTCGGGTTCCAGCGGACCGGCGACCAGATGTGGGCAATGGGTGACCAGCTAGGAAGGGGCTTCCTGCTCGGTGCCACGGCCGGCCGGACAACGCTGACTGGCGAAGGCCTGCAGCACAACGACGGCCACTCGCAGCTGCTCGCCTCGACCAGCCCCGCCTGCGTGGCCTACGACGCGGCGTGGGCTTACGAGCTGGCTGCGATCGTGAAGGACGGCCTGCGCCGGATGTACGGCGGCAGCCCTGAGCACCCGCATGGCGAGGACATCTTTTACTACCTCACCGTGTACAACGAGCCTTACGTCCAGCCGCCGCAGCCGGCCGATTTCCCAGGCGGACCGGAAGCGCTGGAGCAGGGGATCCTGCGTGGGCTGTACCGCTACTCCGCAAAACCGGAGACTGGCGGCGCCAACGGCAACGGGCCGCGGGCCAGGATCGCGGCTTCGGGCGTGGCGGTGCGGTGGGCGCTCGAAGCGCAGCGGCTGCTGGCGGAGGACTGGGGCGTGCACGCCGAGGTGTGGTCAGCGACCTCGTGGTCTGAGCTGCGCAGGGATGGCTTGTCCTGCGAACAGTGGAATCTGCTGCATCCGGATGAGACCGACCGCGTGCCCTACGTGACACAGGTGCTCGGAGAGAACCCGCTCCCAGTCGTTGCGGTCAGTGACTGGATCAGGGCGGTTCCCGACCAGATCGTCCGCTGGGTGCCTGCCCCGTTCAGCTCGCTTGGCACGGACGGCTGGGGCTTCTCAGACACCAGGCCCGCAGCGCGGCGCTTCTTCCACGTGGACGCCGAGTCGATCACGCTCGCGGTGCTCAGCCAGCTCGTCCGGCAGGGTGACCTGAAGCCCGAGGTCCTCACCGAGGCCATCACCAAGTACCGGCTGGACTTGGACGTCAGCTCGGCGCTCGCCTGAGCGGATGGCCGGTTCCGGCGCCGGCGGGAGAATCCCGTCCCAGACCGATCTGTTCGCTAGTGACATGGCACCCTGATGACGTGACCGCGAAGGCAACTCCGGCTAAGCCGGATAGCGGGCGGGTCAGGGCAGACACCATCACCCGGCTCGAGCAGTCGATGTCCGCGCTTGGCGCCGCCTCGATGGCGTCGATGGACGCCCGGCTGCCTTGGTTCCGCGCCCTTTCTGCCGAGAACCGCTCGTGGCTCGGCCTTGTCGCCCAGGCCGGCGTCGCCGCGTTCGTGGACTGGGTCAAGCATCCAGAGCGCGGGCGCCCTGCCGTCGCCGGAGAGGTCTTCGGCACGGCGCCGCGGGAGCTGGCCAGGGCCGTCAGCCTGCAGCAGGCCGTCGAGATGGTCAGGATCATCGTCGACGTCGTCGAGAGCCGGGTCGATGAGCTGGCCGCACCTGGCGGAGAGAGCGAGCTCAGAGAGGCTGTGCTCCGCTACACCAGGGAAGTGGCCTTCGCTGCCGCTCAGATCTACGCCAGATCAGCCGAGGCACGAGGCGCCTGGGACGCCAGGCTGGAGGCGCTGGTTGTGGACTCGCTCGTGCGCGGTGAGATCGATCAAAGCTTGCCGTCATGGGCATCGGCGCTCAACTGGTCATCGGCCCCGGTCACCGTCGTCGCCGGCAACGCCAGCGGCAGCGAGCGGGAGGGCCTGATCGATGAGCTCAGGATGCTGGCCAGGCGGGCAAAGTTCGACCTGCTCGCGGGCGTGCACGGGCACCGCCTGGTGGTGATACTCGGCGGCGCCGGCGATCCGATGCCGGTCGCCAGACAGCTCGCGGCCCGGTTCGGTGCCGGACCCGTGGTGGTCAGCCCCGCGGCCGAAAGCCTGGAGTTGGCGGCGGAACAGGCCAAGGCTGCCCTAGCTGGCTTGCGCGCCGCCGGTGCATGGCCCGACGCGCCGCGCCCAGTTTCGGCGACAGCGTTGCTCCCGGAACGAGCGCTCGACGGTGATGACAGCGCAAGGGTGGAACTGGTGGAGCGCGTATACGAGCCGCTGCATCGCGGCGGGGCGGCAATGCTGGATACCGTCACCACCTACCTTGAGCAGGGCAATTCGCTCGAGGCCACCGCGCGGATGCTGTTCGTGCACCCGAACACGGTTCGGTACCGGCTCCGCCGGGCGGCCGAGTTGACGGGCTTCAATCCCGGCGACGGGCGCGCCGGCTTCGTGTTGTGGCTGGCGATCGTCTACGGTCGCCTCGCGCAGCAGGGGAACCAGGCGCACAAGCGAACCAGTTTGTAGGATACCTACACTCGCCGGTCACAAAAGTTCGTAGCCTCCTCTATTCTTATGGCGGACTCCTACAGTGCAAGGTAGATAGATGCTCGTCATTGCCGCGCCTGGGCAAGGTGCTCAGACGCCTGGCTTCCTCGCACCGTGGCTGGAGATCCCTGGCGTCGCGGACCGGCTCGCCGCGTGGTCTGACCTGGTCGGCTGCGACCTGATCAGGCACGGGACCGTGGGTACAGCCGATGAGATGAGGGACACCGCCGTGGCCCAGCCGCTGCTCGTCGGCGCCGCCTTGGCCGCGGCCTGGACCATGGGCATCGGCTCGCCGGCCACTGACGGCCATGACGCATCAGGTGTCAGCCAGCGCCCCAGCTCGAACGGCATTCGCCCGACCGGGCATAACGACAGGCAGCCGGGCGCGATCGCGGCCGGCCACAGCGTGGGTGAGCTCGCCGCCGGAGCAATCGGCGGCGTGCTCTCACCGCAGGACGCTGTCCGGCTGGTCGGCGTCCGCGGCCGCGCGATGGCCGAGGCGGCGGAGGTCACGCGGACGTCGATGACGGCCGTTCTCGGCGGCAATGAAGACGAGGTGCTGCGATCACTCGACAAGCACGGGCTGACGCCGGCCAACATCAACGCCGCCGGTCAGGTCGTGGCGGCAGGTACGGCAGGGCAGCTTGCGGCATTCGCGGCCGACCCGCCATCAGGGGCCAGGCTCCGGCCACTTCAGGTGGCGGGAGCGTTCCACACCGCCCACATGGCGCCTGCCGTCGACGCGCTCCGCGCCGCGGCTGCGACCGTGACAGTGCACGACCCCGTGATGACCGTTCTGTCCAACCGTGACGGAGCAGCGGTGCGCACCGGCGCCGACTGGCTGGAACGGATCTGCGCCCAGGTCAGTGCCCCCGTCCGCTGGGACCGCTGTATGGAGACGATGACGAGTCTGGGGGCCTCGGCCCTCATAGAACTCCCGCCAGCGGGCACGCTGGTGGGACTTGCAAGGAGAGCCATGTCCGGAATCAAGACACTCGCAGTGAAGACGCCAGATGACCTGGAAGCGGCATGGGCGCTTCTTGCTGAGCACGACGTTTACTCCGATATTCACACACCAGAATGGCGGCTCGTCGTCGCGCCGCTGGCCGGCACGTTCCGCTCCGTCTCCGCTCCCGGTGAACCAGGAGCGGCAGTCAGCAGCGGTGTCGAACTGGGCCGGGTCGAGATGCGCGGCGACAGTCACCTGGTGACCGCCAGCTTCCCCGCCACGATCCTTGAGTGGCTCGTTGAGGACGGTGACCCAGTGAGCCCGGGCCAGCCGCTCGTGAGGCTCGAGCCCGGCGCTCACGCCGTCCCCGAGGGAGGACACTGACCCTATGCGACTCCACGAAGGCTCGGCCGGCGCCAGGGTCCTGGCATTCGGCGGGTACCAGCCTGCCCGGATCGTGACCAATGAGGAGCTGGCGGCCACGGTTGATACGAGCGATGAGTGGATTCGCAGCAGGGTCGGGATCGCCAGCAGAAGGATCGCGGGACCCGATGAGACGGTTGCCGACATGGCCGTGGCCGCGTCCGGAAAGGCAGTGGCTGGCTGCGGCCTGTCCCCCGCCGACATCGACCTGGTCATCGTCGCCACGTGCACGCCCGAGGTGATGATCCCGAACACCGCTGCAGTCGTCGCGCGCAGGCTGGGCATCTCCGCACCTGGCGCCTACGACCTCAACGCCGCTTGCGCAGGGTTCTGCTACGCCCTGGCTGCAGCCAGCGACGCTGTCCGCGCGGGCTCGGCCAGGTACGTGCTGGTCGTCGGCGCCGAGAAGCTGTCCCAGTGGGTCGACTGGACCGACCGGTCCACGTGCATCATCTTCGCCGACGGCGCTGGCGCGGCGGTGGTCGGCCCGGCCGGGCAGGAGTCTGACGAACCCGAGCCTGGCATAGGCCCCGTGGTGTGGGGTAGCGACGGCGATATGGCGGACAAGATTTACATCAAGGACCGCGACTCGTTCATCATCCAGGAGGGCCAGGCGGTCTTCCGATGGGCGACCACGGCCCTGCACCCGGTCGCCCGGCAGGCATGCACAGAAGCTGGAGTCGATCCGGCCGAACTCGCCGTGTTCGTCCCCCACCAGGCGAACCTGAGGATCATCGAGGCGCTGGCCCGCAGGATCGGCGCTCCGCAGGCCAAGGTGGCCAACGACATCATCACGGCCGGGAACACCTCGTCCGCATCGATACCGCTGGCGCTGTCGCGGATGATCGAACGCGGCGAGCTTGCCTCGGGTGACAAGGCTCTGCTGATCGGGTTCGGCGCGGGCGTCTGCTACGCCGCGCAGGTGATCAAGCTACCCTGAGCGGCGGCCCGCCCACACGCCAACTACATCGCCTAGGTACTGACGACAGAGAAGCAATCACACAACAGAGGGAGAGAACTGGAATGGCCATGACCCAGGAGGAGATCCTCGCCGGGCTCAGCGAGATCATTGACGAGATTGCCGGAGTCCCCGCCGATGAGGTCACCCCGGAGAAAACGTTCGTCGATGACCTGGATATCGACAGCCTCTCCATGGTCGAGATCGCGGTGGCCGCACAGGACAAATTCGGCGTCGAGATTCCCGACGACCAGCTCAAGGACCTCAAGACCGTGCAGGACGTAATCGACTACGTCGGGCGCGCCTCCGTATCTGCCTGATCAAGGTGCGGATCGTGACGCCGCGCCGGCCTGTGCGGGCGACCATACCGGGCCGCCCGCCGGCCGGCGTGGCGTGATCCCGATCTAGGACGTAGCGACCAAGGGAGATCGAGCAAGTGCGCAACGACGCGACCCGAGTCGTCATTACCGGGCTCGGCGCGAGCACGCCGGTTGGCGGCGACGCCCCTGGCACCTGGCAGGCCATGCTTGCAGGTCGCAGTGGCGTCCAAGCGCTGACCGACGAGTGGGCGATGCGACTGCCGTGTCAGATCGCGGCAAGGGCGGCCGTGGAACCAACCGAAGTAGTTGATCGGGTTCAGGCAAGGAAACTGGACCGGTGCGAGATGTTCGCGATCGCCGTCGCCAGGGAGGCATGGGCCGACGCGGGCTCGCCCGAGGTGGATCCGCTGCGGCTAGGGGTGGTTGTGGCCAGCGGGATCGGCGGCATCGGATCGGTCCTCGCTGCCTATGACACGCTCAAGGAGAAGGGCTGGCAGCGGCTGTCGCCGTTCACGGTCCCCCAGTTGATGCCCAACGGCTCCGCCGGATGGATCAGCCTGGAGTTCGGGGCACGCGCCGGGGTGCACACGCCAGTCAGCGCGTGCGCCTCGGGCGCCGAGGCGATCGGGTACGGGATCGACATGATCAAGTCGGGTCGCGCCGATGTCGTAATCGCTGGCGGGACCGAGGCAGCGATCATGGAACTCAACGTCGGCGCGTTCGCGGCCATGCGTGCGTTGTCATTGCGCAATGACGAGCCGGAGCGCGCATCACGCCCGTTCGACAAGGCCAGGGACGGCTTCGTGCTCGGCGAGGGTGCCGGGATGCTGGTGCTGGAGTCAGAGAGCCACGCCGCCAGCCGCGGCGCTCGCGTATACGCGGTCGCAGCCGGGGCAGGCTATTCCGGCGACGCGCATCACATCGCTCAGCCCGATCCCGACGGCGCTGGGGCGGTGCTCGCGATCCGGAGGGCGCTGGAGAACGCCAATGTGGCAGCGGCCCAGGTGACGCACGTCAATGCGCACGCCACCTCGACACCGGCAGGCGACGTAGTGGAGGCACATGCGATCGCCGAGGCTCTTGGCGACGTGGCGGCCAGCGTGGTGGTCTCGGCCACCAAATCAATGACTGGTCACTTGCTTGGCGGTGCCGGAGCGGTGGAGTCGGTCGCGGCGATCATGGCCCTGCGCGACAAGACGGCGCCGCCGACCATCAACATCGACGACCTCGAGGACGACCTCGGCGTCGAGATCGCGGTCAAGCCGACCGACCTGAGCCCGCGCGGCAGCGAGCCGATGGCGGTCATCAACAACTCGTTCGGATTCGGCGGACACAATGTCGCGGTTGTCTTCACCGCCCCCTGAGCAGCCCGGCGGCGCCAGTTCCACCGGAAGCAAGGAGCATGACGTGACCATTCTGGACGGCCGACTCCCCAAGCTCGGCAAGGACGAGCCTGCGGTCAGGCAGAACCAGAACCATCAGCCCAACGGCGCGCAAGCGGGGGGCAGCCGGGCAGGCGGGCACCTTGATCGCGACCCGATGGCCAGGCTCGAGGCGCTTTTCGACCCGGGATCGGTCCAGTTGCTGCTTCCCCAGGACACCAGCGGCATCCTGGCGGGCGAGGGCCTGATCGACGGGGTCACGGCGGTCGCCTTCGCCAGCGACCCGAGGATCCAGGGAGGCGCCCTGGGTTCTGCGGGCTGCGCCGCGGTCGTGACGGCCTATGACCGCGCATTGGAGATCGGCGCGCCGATCCTTGGGCTGTGGCACTCGGGCGGCGCCCGCCTCCGGGAGGGCGTGGAGAGCCTGCACGCGGTTGGCACGATCTTCGCCGCCATGACCCACGCCTCCGGCAAGGTCCCGCAGATCTCGGTGGTGCTCGGGGCGGCCGCCGGCGGCGCCGCCTACGGGCCGGCGCTGACCGACCTGGTAATCCTGTCCGACCAGGGCCGGATCTTCGTCACGGGTCCCGACGTGGTGCGCAGCGTCACCGGCGAGGACGTCGACATGGAGCGGCTGGGCGGCCCCGAGCCGCACAGCCGGCGCTCGGGCGTCGTGCACGTGGTAACGGCGACCGACGCCGACGCGCTCAGCACCGCTCGCGAACTTGTGCTGCTGCTGGGCAGGCAGCACTCCGACGACGACGAGGTCAACCACCCCGCGCTCGCCGATGAGGACCTCGGTGCCCTGCTTCCTGAATCGCCGAGGCGTGCTTACGACGTGCATCCGCTGATCACAGGGGTGCTCGATGGTCCGGGCATCGAGCTGCATCCCCGCTGGGCGCCGAACGTCGTGACCACCCTCGGCCGGCTCGGCGGGCGAACTGTCGGCGTGATCGCCAACAATCCGCTCCGGCTCGGCGGCTGCCTGGACGCCACCTCAGCCGAGAAGGCGGCCAGGTTCGTACGGATGTGCGACGCGTTCGGCGTGCCGCTGGTCGTGCTCGTCGACGTGCCAGGCTACCTGCCCGGCGTGGGCCAGGAGTGGGACGGCGTCGTGCGCCGGGGCGCGAAGCTCCTGCACGCCTTCGCCGAGGCAACCGTGCCGAGGGTGACGCTGGTGACCAGGAAGTCCTACGGCGGCGCGTACATCGCGATGAACTCCCGCGCGCTTGGTGCCACCAAGGTGTTTGCCTGGCCAGGGGCCGAGCTTGCCGTGATGGGCGCGGTCGCGGCGGTCCGGATCCTGCACCGCAGGACCCTGGCAGCGGCTCCCGCCAACCAGCGACACGAGCTTGAGGCCGAGCTAGCCGCCGAGCATGAACGTGAGGCCGGCGGCCTGGTCAGGGCGCAGGAGATGGGCGTCGTCGACGAGGTGATCGAGCCCGCGAAGACCAGGCAAGTGATCGCCGAAGCGATCGCCGAGGCTGCCCACACCCGCGGCCAGCATGGCAACATCCCGCTGTAAGCGCAGACTGGCCGCCATCCGGATCGGCAAGCTATTGCGCTAACTGTCGAGTCGCAGCACGATCTTGCCGCCCGAGTGACCCTGCTCGAGGATCTGGTGTGCTTGCGCCGCCTCGGCCAGCGGCAATTCATGGCTGACCACCGCGCGTAGCGAGCCATCGGCGAGCTGAGCGGCAAGCCTCCTGGTCCGAGCGCCGTCGTCACCGATCAGCACGCCGTGGAATGTGATGTTGGCGTCCAGCAGCGGGTCGAGATCCAGATCTGGCGTCGCGATCGAGGCGATCTGACCGCCTGGCCGCAGCGCATCGAACGCTGAGGCAAGGTGCGGCCCGCCGACCAGGTCCGCGATCGCGTCGACGCCACCGCCAGAGCGTTCCATCGCCTGGCCGGCGACGTCGCCGGCGGTGTAATCCACGCAGGCGACCGCTCCTAGCCACCGCATCTGCTCATGCATCGCCGGGCGACCGACGCCGATCGCCTCAATACCGACCCCGGCGGCCATCTGCAGCAGGAACAGGCCTACGCCGCCGCTGCCGCCCAGGACAAGGACCCGGCCGCCGGGAGGCAGCCCAAGCCGGCCCAGGACGAGATCGGCGGTTCCGGCGGCCAGCGGCGTGGCGGCGGCCTGTGCGAACGAGGTCCCAGCATCGATCGGGGCAACCAGGCCAGCATCTACGACTGCGAGCTCGGCGTAGCCGCCCGCACCGTCAGGGAAATGCGTCATCGCCATAACCCGGTCCCCGGACCGCAGCCCGGCGACGCCTGCGCCCACATCGTCCACGACGCCGGCCACGTCGTAGCCGAGTATGCACGGCACGCGCAGGCCCGCCCAGCTTCCGTCGGAACGGTTCCCGGCATCGACGGGGTTGACGCCGGCAGCCAGAACCCGTATCCGGACCTGGCCGGGACCCGGAACAGGATCGGGCACCTCGGTCAGCCGGAGCTGCTCTGGCCCGCCGAACTCATTGACGACAACCGCCCGCATGATGTCCTCCCGCGATACGTCGCGCTGATCAACTAGCCGGACTGCACGCCATGAGCACAATTCCGGCGGCTGGCATCATAAGGCCATGACGAATGAACGCATCGAGGTGCAGCGGATGATTCAGGCGGACCCCTCGGCCATCTTCGGCGTCCTGTGTGACCCGCAAGGTCATGTTGCCATCGACAGCGCCGGGATGCTGATGGACGCGACCGGCGGCCCCGTGAGCGCCGCCGGCGAGTCGTTTGTCGTGCACATGGACAGGGAGGCGCTGAACGACTACCCGCTCGGCGAGTACGACGTCACCGTGACGATCACGACATTCGAACCGGACCGCGAGATCGCGTGGAAGATTCTCGGCGCCATTCGCCCCCCGATTGGTCACATCTATGGCTACCAGCTCGAGCCAGCCGAAGGCGGCACCATAGTCACGTCCTATTACGACTGGTCGGCCATTGACGGCAAGTGGCGGGAAGCGGGCATCTTCCCCGTCATATCCGAGGGAGCGCTGCGGGCGACGCTGGGGATCCTGGCCCGCACCGTAGCGCGCGGCTACGTCAACCCGCACGCCTCCTAGGCGTCCGGACAGGGGGTTCTGCGTGACGACCGCATTCGTGCTCGGCGGCGGCGGGCTGCTCGGCGCGCATGAGGTCGGCATGCTCAGGGCACTGTCCGAGGCGGGCATCCGTCCCGACCTGGTCGTCGGCACCTCCATCGGCGCCATCAACGGTGCCTTCGTTGCGGCAGATCCGGCGGGTTCCGCGCAGCGGCTTGGCGAGCTTTGGCGTAGCGAGGCGATCAGGGACGCCTTCAGCGAGAACCTGTGGGCCAGGGCGGTCCGGCTGGCCCGCTCGGGCACGCACCTGCATTCGATCGAACCCCTCAGGCAGATGCTCGCCCGCATGCTGCCTGCCGAGGACTTCGACGACCTGGAGCTGCCGTTCTGGTGTGTTGCGGCGAGCATAGAGCGCGCTACCGCCCGCTGGTTCAGCACCGGGCCGCTGGTGCCGGCGATACTCGCATCGTGCGCCGTGCCCGGCCTGCTCCCGCCGGTCCAGGTCGGTGACGAGCACTGTTTCGACGGCGGGCTCGTTGACTCGATTCCGGTTGGCAGGGCCATCGCGCTCGGCGCGACCACCGTCTACGTGCTACAGGTCGGCCGGATCGAGGCTGCGCTCTCGGTTCCGAAGCGCCCATGGGAAGTCGGCCTGGTTGCTTTCGAGATTGCCAGGCGGCACCGTTTCCACGAGGAGATGTCGGAATTGCCGGATGGCGTCGCCGTCCATCTGCTGCCGACCGGCGGAAATACTCGCGCGCCGGATCTGTCGCAACTGCGCTACCGGGACAAGACTATGGTCGTTGCGAGCATCGAGCGCGCCTACGCTGCCTCCTGTCGCTATCTCGCCGCCCTGGCGGAGCGCTGACCCGCGGGCCGGGGCGGAAGGGTTAGCAGGGCGCACTGCGGAACCGAGGAGTTGCCCATGCTCCCGCCCAGGCCGATCCGGCGGCTGGTCCTGGCGCCGCTGGCAATGGTTATCGCCATGGCCGTCGCCGTTCTATTTCCGTTGCTCGCCGTCCTCTCCTGGATCTTCGATCACCTCGTCAGGTCAGGGCCGCGCCGTAACCGGCCGCTACGGCTCGTGTTCTTCGCGCTGATATGGCTCTTCGCTGACACGGCGGCGGTGTTCATGGGCCTGGCTCTGTGGATCGCGAGCGGGTTCGGCGGGCGGTTGCGCACCGAGCCATTTCAGATCAGGCACTACGCCGTCATGCGTTGGTTCCTTGACCGGGTCTACCGCGGCGCGGTGCGCGCTTTCGGACTCCGGGTCGAGGTCGATGAGCCCGAGCTCACGGAGGAGGAACTGGCCTCGAGGCTGACTCGCCCCGTGATCGTGCTCAGCCGGCATGCTGGCCCCGGTGATTCGTTCTTGCTGGTGCGCCAGCTGCTGAGCGTGTACGGGCGTCATCCAAGGGTCGTGATGAAGGCGAGCCTGCAACTGGACCCAGGCCTTGATGTCGTTGTCAACCGGCTGCCGAACGTGTTCATCTCGCATGCCAAGACCGGCGAGCGCGTCTTCGTTGAGCAAATCGCGCGGCTGGCCAAGGGACTGGACGATGCTGGCGCGCTCGTGATCTTCCCTGAGGGCGGAAACTGGACGCCTAACCGCTGGGACCGCGGTATCCAGCGCCTCGAACGGCTCGGCAGAAGGGACCTGGCGGCACGAGCCAGGCAGATGCCTAACCTGCTCGCACCCCGCAGCGGCGGTGCGTTCACGGCGATCGAGGCTTGCCCGAAGGCCGACGTGATCTTCGTCGCGCATGCAGGCCTCGACCGCCTCGTAACCGTCGCGGACGTGTGGAAGAACCTCCAGGTCAACCAGACGATCAGGGCGAAGTGGTGGCGCGTGCCAGTCGATCAGGTGCCGCGTGGCCT
This sequence comes from Streptosporangiaceae bacterium, assembly GCA_036258115.1. Lineage (GTDB taxonomy): Bacteria > Actinomycetota > Actinomycetes > Streptosporangiales > Streptosporangiaceae > Chersky-822. The sequence continues at coordinate 14,023 of DATAEH010000228.1, read as the reverse complement.
CGACCACGAGGCGCAGTTGCGCTGGCTGTATGACTGGTGGAAAGTCATCGACGAGTGGATCTCGCAGAACCGGCCGGCGGCTGCTATTGACACCCAGCCTGTCATCGCAGAAGCCGATGAAGCTCCGGCGGCCGGCGTCTAAGGCAGCACTCGCGTCAGCGCGGCGGCGAGAACGCACGGGAGCCGGCTCTGACAGAGATGTGCCCCGGCACGGCCGTTCCGTCAGCCAGGCCCTGATCCGGTACCGGATCACCCCAGGTGGTGATCAGCGGCAGCTCCCCTGCCCACAAGCCCAAAGCCGCATCGGGGCTCTCACCGTCGTCGGGCGGCCCGCTTCTGACCTTCACCGACGCCTCATCAAGGGTTAGCGCGAGCAGGGCGGTCGCGGCGAGTTCTTTACGGCTGGGCCGCCGCACGTAATCCCACTGGCCCGGTGCCAGGTGCTCGGACAGCAGCCGCAGGCCGCGTAGCTTCTCCTCAGGGTCAGTGACCAGCCTGGGCACGCCGTAGATCATCGCGCTGCGGTAGTTCACCGCATGCTCGAACACAGAGCGGGCAAGCACCAGCCCGTCCGCCAGGGTGATCGTGACGCAGGCCAGGCCGCCGGCTTCCGGTCCCGTCTGCAGGCTGCGGCTGGCGACCGAGCCATGCAAGTAGAGCGTCTCCTCATCGAATCCGTACGAGGTCGGCACGACCATCGGAGTGCCGTCCACGATTACGCCGAGGTGGGCGATAAATCCGGCGGCTAGAACCTCGATCAGCTCGGCGCGGTCGGTCCTGCCCTGCTCGCGAAGCCGACGGTGCCTGGTGCGAGCAGTCGAGGACAGCCCTGCGTGCACCGGCCCGGCCACCTGGCCGCCCATGTTCTGTTCGCCCACGCCCCGTGTCCTCGCTGCTGGCTGAACCGCGATTCTAGCCAGTGGCGTGCAGCCAGCGGACCGGCGCGCCAGCAGAGGCATGCCGGAACGGTTCGAGCTCGGCGTCCCACGCATCGCCGAGCAGCAGGGCGAGTTCGGCCTCCAGAGAGCCTCCGAGCGCTGGGTGCCGCGGTCCGTGCAGGTCCCTGATCGCGCCCAGACCCTCGGAGTCGGCTCCCGAGGCGGCAAGCGTCAGCACCGCCCGCAGCCGGTTCTCGCTGATCATGACGTCGCCGTTCGCGCTGACCGCGGCCGAGAACATCCCGAGCTCGGGCGTGAAGCTGTACCGGACCGCGTCGCAGCCCTGGCTTGCGTCCTCCGATATCTCGAACCTGAGCAGATTCCAGCTGGCGAGCGCCGAGGCGATCTCGCCGGACATGCCGGGACGGCCCTGCCAGTCCAGCTCGGTACGGACCGAACCCGGCGCAGCCGGTTGCTCGATCCAGTGCAGGTTGACGGGCACACCAAAAATGCCGGCCACCGCCCACTCAATGTGCGGGCTCAGCGCCGGGGGCGCAGAGTGAATCTGCAGCACGCCGCGTACGGTCACCAGACCTCCTTGCCTGCCGGATGAGGTGCGTCTTCCCCAACGAACCTCGGCTATCTGGCAGGCAGGGCCCGTGATCGCGGCCGCGCGTTGCTGCTGATACTCCAGGGACATTGTGCAGCATGGGACCGCGCGGCACCAGCACCGGGCCACCGTCATGGCGCACTGTGTCGCGGCGCTGCGGGCCGAGCGAGGCTAGTTGCGGGCTCCATCCCGTGATGTGATGGTGAGGTGATCAGCGAGCCTGACCCGCTCGTATTCGTGGGTGAGATGTACGGGATCCAGCTCGATCAGCTTGCTGAGGTGATCGGTGCGACAGCGCGCCGCACCGCGGCGCAGGTCTCGCGCTGGCGCACGGCCGGAATCGCGCAGACGGCGGTGCTGAGCCGCGGCCCGCGCTGGGTCTGGCTGACCAGAGCCGGGCTGAAGGTGTGCGGCTTGCCGTATCGCGCGGCGCCGCCCGGATTATCGAGACTGGCGCACTTGCGGGCCGTGACCGCGGTACGACTCGCGTTCGATGCGACACCCCAGGCCAGGTCCGGCCGCCCGTACTGGCGCAGCGAGCGCAGGCTCAGGTCCCGGATGGGCGGCCGCATCGGCCTGCGCGAGCATGTCCCCGACGCTGAGCTGCACTGGCCGGACGGCACCGCCCTCCCCTGGGCAGGCGAGTGCTGGGCGCTTGAGGCTGAGCTGACGCCGAAGACCGCCGCCAGGACCGTCGCGATCATGCGCGAGCTGCTGAGCCGGACAGGAGACTACGGTTGCCTGGCCGCGGACGTACGGGTGCCTGGGCGGCCGCCGCGGCATGCGCGAGCGATTTACCTGTGCGCAGCTGCCGCCTTGCCCGTAGTGAGCAAGGCAAGGGCGGCTCTTGGTCCGCTGGCCGGCCGGGTCGAGATCAGGCTCTTGCCCCAGAACGCCTCGCTTGGCAAAGTCTCGGGAGCATCATGATCGGCCGCTTGCTTGGCCTCGCCGCCGCCAGGGCGCTGTCGCGCATCGCGACCAACTTACTTCGCTGGCTCGCGCTCGCCGCCTTGGCGACAGCGCTCGCGCCCGTTTCCCTGGTGGCGGCAGGCGCGTTCGTCGCAGCTTCTCGCGGCTGGCCGCCACGCCGGCTGCTGATCGCCAGCGCATGGTGCGTGCCGATGATCGCGGTGTGGCTTGGCTGGACGGCGGCCGTTACGGGCTGGCAGGGGCTGCTCACTGCTCCGTATCACGCCTGGCTGCAGTGGTGGCGGCTGATGCTGGCTGGTGAGGTTGCCAGGGCCGCGGCGACGGTCGCGCCGGAGGCGATCCCGCTTGGCCTCGCCGCCGGCGCGCTGGCCTGGACATACCGTGCACGCTCGGTGCTGGCTGGCGTCGGCGGCTTGTCCCCCGCCTCGGCCGTGACGTTCGACGAGCGTCAGTGGCGATGGCAGGTCCGTGCAGCCAAAGCCAGAATCGACGCTCCCGGTTCTGTACCGCTCACGACCCGCAGCTACATGCTCGTTGCCGGGGCCGTGATCAGAACCGTCGGTCACCGCGCTGGCACGATCGCCACGATCGGCTACGAGCGGATGCGCTCCCATCAGGTGGTCGTCGGTACAACCGGGACGGGAAAGACAACCTTGCTGCTGCGGTTGTGGGCGGCGTTCATGGCCACGGCGTTGCAACGGCACGCTGCCGGGCGGGACGACCTGCCGCTCCTCGTGGTACTCGACTGCAAGGGCGGCGCCGACGCTCGCAAAATCGCTGCCCGGTTCCGCCGGGTGCTCCGCGAGTCAGGGGCCAGCACCGCGGTGTGGCCAGACGATGTGAGCTTGTCGCTATGGGAACTGCCGCCACGTCAGCTGACGACCACGCTCGTTGACCTGATCGAGCACGGCACCGGTGCTGCCGCGTATTACGCCGACGTGATGGAGGCACTGATCGGCATGGCGGTCGAGGCGCCGTGCGGGCCGCCGCGCAGCGCGGCCGAACTGATGGACCGGCTGGAACCAGGCTGGCTCGCGGCGGCCTACAGCGCCTCGGCTAGGCCTGCCGATCACGCGCTGATCAGGTCTACGTCCAGGCATGCTGCTGATGTCGCGCTTCGGTTCCGCACCCTGTTCCGGCGGCTCGGCGCCGGACTGGACGGCCCTGGCAGCTACGCGGACGCCGACGCCTGGTACTGCATCCTCGAAGGCACCGATCAGGTTCCCGTTGCCGAAGCTCAGGCCAGAGCGCTCACCGATCTGCTCGCCAGCTTCGCCGTGCGTGGGCCAGGGCGGCGCGCGATCGTGCTGGCGGTGGATGAGTTCTCCGCGGTCTCACGCCGTCTGCCGATCTGGCAGCTGTACGAGCGGGCGAGGTCACTCGGACTGGCCGTGCAGGTCTCGGCTCAGTCCTGGCAAGGCCTGGCGGCCACCGAGGACGAGCGCTACCGGATAGCGGCATCGGCCGAAGGCGGCATCTGGCTGCTGCGCACGCCTTATCCCGAGCCGCTCACGGCGCTCGCCGGGACGCGCAAGGCGATCGACACGACCAGGGCCCTGGGCAGGTATCCGCGCTGGCGAAAGCAGGGCTCGTCCAGGCTGCATGACGTCCCGGTAGCCGATCCCGCCCTGATCAGGAGACTAGAGGCAGGTCAGGCCGCCTTTATCGACCGGGGCGGCGTGACCTACGTTCAGGTTAAGCGCCTTGTCTCGGCTCCGGCGGCGGTGCCGGGCCGACGATCATCGCCGGATCCCGAAGCCGCTCACGAGCCCGGCTCGGCCGCCGTCGCCGATCCCGCGCGACCGGACCAGGCCGTTGCACCACGTGCACAGGTCCCTGCCGCGCCGGGGCCGGACAGGCCCGATGTCAGCCCGGTCCTCGACGCCGCATTCGGCCCGGAGCCCGCTAACGCCGTGCGGGCCGGCGGGCAGGAACTAGCCTTCGGGAGCACGGCGACCTCCGGTCAGGAATCACAGTCGTGACACCGCAGATTGCCGATCCCTTTGCCGCGTTGGGCCTTGATCCCGGCGCGCATCTGACCGACGACGATGTCAGGGCCGCGTGGCGGCGGATAGCGACGGCCACGCATCCGGATCGCCCCGACGGCGGCAACCCGGAAACCTTCGCGATCGCGGCGGCCGCCTATGCGGACTTGCGCACCGCATACGGCCGTGGCGAGGCCAAGGCAAACGGGCTGGCGACCGCGCGAAGTTACACGACCCGCCGAGGTGCTTTGTTCTCAGCAATCGCGCTAGTCCTGGCCGGCCCGGCCAGGGTTGCCGCAGCTGTTCGCTGCCGGCGCCCGGTCAGGCTGGCGGTCCGGGTGGCTACCGCCGGGTGTGCTGCGGTCGCCGGAGTCATCGCTGCAGGGCCCAGGCCTGCCGGACCTGCTCTGGCTGCCGGCGCCGTGACGTGGCTCGTGATTACGGCCCGGCACGACCTTGGGTGCGTCGCCGGAGCCGGTCAGCCAGGTTCCTGCCCGGTGGCGACCGGGCGGACAGGATCGGCGGACCACGCTGACCACGAGCCGACGTAGAGCGCGGCGCGCTGGCCTGCTAGTTCCAGCGCCAGGACTTCCTGCGTCGCGGTCACGCCTGAGCCGCAATACGCGCCGACCACAGACTGCAGGGCGCCGTCAGCGCCGGGGGCTGCTGTGCCAGCCTGTGGCAGGCCAAGGAAGGCAAAGCGGGCGCGCAGCCCGGCAGGCGGCAGGAACGTGCCGTCGGCGGCAAGGTTGCCGGTCGCCGGGGCGCTGATCGCGCCAGGAATGTGCCCGGCGGCCGGGTCGACGGGCTCGACCTCGCCGCGGTAGCGCTCCGCGGCCCTGGCATCGAACAGGAAACCTGTCCGGGCCACGATCGCCGCGGATTCGTCATCGAGTACCGGCATGCTGCCACCCGGGCCTGCCGTGAAGTCACCCGGCGCTGGTCGCGGCGTATCTGCGGTGACCGGCAGGCCGGCGGCGGCCCAGGCGGCCAGACCACCGTCAAGCACGGCGACTTGATCGTGGCCGAAGTATCGCAACAGCCACCACAGCCGGGCCGCGATCGTCGCGCCCGCGTCGTCGTATACCACCGCTTGCTGACCCTGGCGCAGTCCGGCGGCGCGCATCGCGGCCTCGAATACGCCGCTCTCGGGCAAGGGGTGGCGGCCGCCGGAACCGGATCCCGCGGGTCCAGCCAGATCCGCGTCCAGGTCAATGAAGACCGCGCCGGGCAGGTGACCTTCCCGGTACGCGTCCATGCCCGGAGGTCCGCCAAGCCGCCACCGAACGTCCAGCAGAACAGGCGGCTGGTCCGATCCCAACCGCTGTTGCAGGTCGGCGAGGCTCATCAGCGACCGCATGCCGGGCTCCGTCACTGTGGATAACCCCCATCGTTCTGTGTACAACTTGGCATGGCGCGGTGCGGTCCCGGCCCTGCCTGTGGACAAACCTTGGCACCTCGGCAACGGTCGGCCACGTCCAGCCTGGTCAGGCCGCAGGCAGCCGGACGCGGATGTCAGCTCGGCGTGATCGTCAGCAGCGGCACGAGCTGGTCGCCCGGCGTCAGCGACCCGTGCATCCCTACCAACGCGGATTCGCGCGGCTCTGACCGCGTCGCGACGATCGCGTTCGGCCCCGACGGCGCGACGATCACATCGCCGATTCTCGCCTCGAAGGCGTTCTCGACCGGACCGAACCAGCCATCGGCGACGGCCTGCTCTTTGCTCGCCACCCAGGCGCGGTTGCCGAGTACCTCCCGCCAGGTATGAAGCACATCGCCCGCTGCGCCTGGCCGGCAATACAGATGCCTGGCGCGCGGCTCGCCGCCCAGTAGTGCCAGGCCGGCGCGCAGCTCAGGCTGAGCGTCAACATCGGCTCGCTCGCCGGGCGGGACATCGGTCATCCCGTGATCGGCCGTTATGTAGAGCACCGTTCCGTGCGGCACAGCAGCTGCCAGCTGCTCGGCAAGCTTGTCCACGTGGGCCAGCTGGTACTGCCAGGCATCAGAGCCGCAGCCGAGTACGTGGCCGGTCGCATCCAGGTCGCCGTAGTAGACCATTGCCAGCGCCGGTGCCGCGTCGGCCAGCGCCGCGGCAGTCCGGGACACCAGCGCCCCCAGCGTGTCGGCCGGGAGGTAGTTGGCCCCGCGCATTGCCGCTACCGACAGTCCCGACTTGCGGAAAGATCCCGGCGCCGCCCGGAACGTCGAGACGCCCGCGGCGGCCGCGCGCTCGAAGATCGTCGAACCTGGCTGCCAGCTGAGCGGGTCAACGCTAGCGTCCCAGCGCAGCGCGTTAAGCAGTGCGCCCGAGCCGGGAATGGCCACCTGATAGCCCAGCAGCCCATGCTGACCTGGCGGCCGGCCCGTGCCGAGCGTGCCCAGGCTCGTCGCGGTCGTGGCCGGGAAGCCCGCGGTCAGCGGGGCAGCAGTCATTGCCAGCTCAGACATGAACGGCGCCGCAGCAGGGTGCGCGCTCAGCAGCTCCCAGCCGAGCCCGTCGACGAGCAACAGGCAGACCCGCTCGGCCTCCGGCAGCTGCAACGGGTTCGGCTCGGCCGGCACCGCCAGCGAGGCAAGTACCGATGTCGCGAGCGCGTCCAGGCTTGATTCGGCATACCTGGGCAGCGTGGGCTCAACCGTCTGCGTGGTCATGAGCTACTCGTCGCCCCCGACAGAGCCTGGGCAAACGCCAGCACTTGCTCGACGGCATCGGCTCCGTCCGCCGCCTCGCTAATCCGCATCGTCACGTCGTCCGAGGTCATCGCGCCGGTGTAGCCGTGATCGGCCTCGCAGTTCTCGTCGCCGCAGTGCGCCGGCTCGAGCTCCATGTGGCGCAACGAGTTCCATCCGATCGTCAGCACGATCTCTGACGGCATCGTGACGCCGCGCTGATAGCTGGACGGATCAGGTATCACCCTGGTCAGGGCGACGGTCGAGATCCGCGAGCAACGAATCGCCTCGGTTGAGGTTTCCGCCTGCGGACGAGAGTCCGGAATATTCTCATCGGCCGGATATTCGTCCGTATGGCTGTAGACGAGCCTGGTCGGGGTCAGCGCCAGGACGGTCATATGCCGACGGACCTCCATGCCCGGGTCGAAGTGCGCATCATGGTGGACGAAATATGAGACAACCTGTTCGGAGCCGACCGCCGAGGAAACCGCGTCAGCCACGATTCCCGGGTAGTAGCCGCTTCGCTCGATGGCGGCCAGCATCCCGTCCGCCGAAGCTGTGGTACTCATCCTCACATCCTGCACCGCCGGCGGAGCCGTTCGGACAGGGTGGTCACAGATTGACGGCTGAGCGACTCTCTAGCTGCCCAGGCGCGCCCCTGCCGAGTTCGGCGACGGTGAGGTCGATGATGTGCTCCTCTACTGGCTCGGGCAGCTCGAGGGCCCCGGCCCCGGCCGACGGCTTCGGCCGCCGCGGTGTGCGAGCTCCCGCGCCGCCACCCCTGCCGCGGTACACGATCAGCCCGTTCGTCGGGTCAGGCACCGCGTCAAGCGCCGCCTGGACGCCTGGCAAGTCGCGGAAGGCCTGCCATCGCAGCTCGTCGGGGAAGCACACCTCGAGCACGACGCCGTGCCTGTGCTCGGTCCAGGCCCACTCGACCGCACCGCTGGTGATGGCAAGCTCGACAAGCCGGTTGCGGTAGGAGTCCTTCCACGACAGGGCCGCCTGGATCTGCGAATCGAATACCTCGATCGACCACCACTCAGCCATACCTGCCAGGGTAAGCCCGTTCCGTTGGTTTGCTCTTTCGCTGTTGGCATAACCACCGTCAGGGCAGCTGCAAGCCGCTGCTCACGACCGCGCGGATCTTGGCGGCATATTCTTCCGCCTCGGCGTCGCTTGCGTACTTGTGACGCGGCCAGAAGAAGCCGCGCAGGCCGTCGCCCTTAGTTCTCGGCACCACATGCATGTGCAAGTGCGGCACGCTCTGGCTGACGACGTTGTTCGCGGCCACGAACGTTCCCTGCGCGCCGAGTGCCGCGGGTACGGCGGCGCTGATAAGCCGCACCGCGACGAAGAACGGCTCAATCAGCCGTGCAGGCAGGTCGGCAAGAGTCACGACGTGCTCGCGCGGCACTACCAGCACGTGACCCTTGAACACCGGCCTGGCGTCAAGGAACGCGGCCGTGTTCTCGTCGGAGAAGACCATCGGCGCCGGAATGGCGCCTGATGCGATCGAACAGAAAACGCAGTCGGTCACTACGGCACGGTAGCGTTTGCGGGTGGCCAAGGACGGACATCGGCATGTACTAGCCATTGGCGGGCTGCGCGGACCTGAGCGCATCGGGCTGAACCGACGAGGCGCTCCGCTGCTGCTTGCCTACGCGGTGCGGCTTTCCGGTGCGCGCGTGCCAAGGATCTGCATGCTCAACACGGCCATGGGCGATGACCCGTCCGCGTACCTGCGCACCTACCAGCTGCTTGGAACCCTGCCAGGCACGCACACTCACCTGCAGCTCTTCCCGATGCCAAATGTGAATGACCCAGAAGACCTGCTCCTTTCCCAGGACGTGATCTTCGTAGGAGGTGGCAGCGCCGCCAACATGCTTGCCGTCTGGCGGGTGCACGGCGTCGACGCCATCATGCGCAGGGCTTGGCAGGCCGGCATCGTCTTGAGCGGCGTCAGCGCCGGGGCAATCTGCTGGTTCAGCGGCGGAACCACAGATTCCTTCGGGCCAGAACTGCGGCCGTTGACTGATGGGCTAGGCATGTTCTCGCCTAGCTACTGCCCGCATTACGACTCTGAGCCGCGCCGCCGCCCGCTATACCAGTCGCTGGTCGCCGACGGCTCGCTGCCGGCCGGGATTGCGTGTGATGACGGTGCTGCGGCTCATTTCGTGGACGACGAACTGGACGCGATCGTGACGGACAGCCCGCAGGCGGGTGGCTACTTGGTCGATCGCAAAGCTGATGGCTCGGTCATGGAGACGGTGCTCGAAACTCGACGGCTGACCGGCCGATAGTCAGCTCATTAGGGAATTCCTCGGGGGTAAGTGCCTCCGCGATTTAACCTCGGCGGGTACTATCGCCAGATATCCGATGGCGGGCATTCGCACAGCAGTCCGGAGTTCTTACTCAATGCTTACAGTTCATAACTTTTCGTATGGCCTGCTGACGCCGGGTCTTGCCTACCTCATGTCCGTTGTCGGCTCGTTCCTCGGGCTGCGATGCACGAGCCGGTCGCGGGCGAGCTCGGGCGCGAGCAGGGTGCGCTGGCTGGTGCTCGGGGGCGGCTCGATCGGCATTACCGGCATCTGGGTGATGCACTTCATCGCGATGCTGGGCTTTACCATCCCAACCGAGCCGATCCATTACAACGTCCCGGAGACGCTGCTGAGCATGCTGATCGCCGTTGTCTTCGTGACGATCGGACTCCTCATCGTCGGGCTGAGCGACACCATGCGGCTTGGGTCGCTGCTGATCGCGGGCGTGGTTACAGGGGTTGGCGTCGCCGCGATGCACTACAGCGGCATGGCGGCAATGCGGATGTCAGGCCGGATGAGCTACAGCCCTGGACTGTTTGCCCTGTCGATCCTGATCGCGATCGTGGCCGCGACCGCCGCGCTGTGGTTCGCGCTCCGGCTCGGCGGGTTCTGGCCAGGCTTTTGTGCCGCGCTGATCATGGGCGTGGCGGTCAGCGGCATGCACTACACGGGGATGGCCGCGATGCGTGTATATCCGCCCGCCGGGTCGCCCATGGCGATGAGCGGCGCGGACGCCGCGGCCTTCCTGCTGCCGCTCATCGTCGGCGTGTCGGTCACCACCTTCGTGCTGACCGCCGCTATCGCCTTGTCCCCCACGGCCGCGGAGATCTCCGAAGAGGCCGAGCTGATGCGCAAGATCGAGGGCCTGAGGGCGCATCCGAATGGCTCTGGTCCGGCGGCGAGCCGGGCGCGCGACGACGACAACCCGAACTTCAGGCCGACGCTGCGACAATAAGCAGATGAGCTCGGCCGGCGAGGACGACCACAGCTGGCTGCTGCTCGTCTACCGCGTCCCATCGGAGCCGACCAGGCTGCGTGCGGCGGTCTGGCGCAGGCTGAAGAGCCTGGGCGCGATCTACCTGCAGAACTCGGCCGCGGCGCTGCCAGCCAGCGTCGCCGGCGAGCACGCGCTGCGCAAGCTCCGACGCGAGATCCTGGACATGTCCGGCACCGCGGTGCTCCTGTCGTGCTCGGTGCTGGCCGGCGAGCAAGGCGTGCTCGAGGCCTTTCAGGCGGCCAGGGATGACGAGTACGCCGAGATCGTCGACAAGTGCGAGGACTTTCACGCGCAGGTGCACAAGGAATACGTGGGCGAGCACTTCACGTACGCCGAGCTTGAGGAGAACGAGGTCGATCTGGTCAAGCTTCGCAACTGGTTCGCCAGGGTCAGGGAACGCGACGTCTTCGGCGCCTCCGGGCGCGAGGCAGCCGAGCAGGGCCTGGCCTCCTGTGAGCAAGCCCTCGAGGAATACGCCGCCCGGGTCTATGCGGAAGAGGCGGAAAGCCTCTAAGCCCAGCTTCCGGACCAGTTCGTCAAAGCTCAGGGCCTGCGCACAGCCAGCCACAGGCTCAATGGAAGCAACGTCACGAGCAGCGCGGGAACCAGCCACCATGCGGCAACGCCTGCATCGTGGGTGAGCAGGTACGTGCCGACCAGCCCGGCGGCCACGCCCGCGGCCACGCGCCAGTCGTCGCCGATGACGAAGTCGTAGACGAAGAGCCCGAACGCCCGGAGTTGCTTCACGTCAGCCGCCTTCCACGATCGGCTCGGCCGGTGCTGGCGATGGCGTGCGGCGTAGCAGGGCTACAAGGCCTAGCGCGAACAACGCGATGGCCGGAGCCAGCACTAGCAGCGCCGCGTCCGATCCCGGCCAGCGAGCACCAGCCCCCTCAGCGCCCCAGAACGTGCCGAACGCTGTCAGCATCACGCCGACCGTGAACTTCATGGTGTTCTCGGGCACCCTGGCCAGCGGGGCGCGCAAGGCAAGCCCGGCTACCGCGACGACGACCACGGCACAAACGGCGGCCAGCGCAGCCAGCGGTATCTGATGGGCGTTGCCGCCGAAGGTCAGCGCGATGAAGACGACCTCGAGCCCCTCGAGCAAGACGCCCTTGAATGACAGCGTGAAGCCATAGGCATCCGGCACCAGTCCCCCGCGGCGAACTACCGGCTCGGCACTGGCGATGCTCACCTGCTTGCGGTAAATCTCCTGTTCGTCATGCAGTGCCTTGTGACCGCTTGCCCGCAGGATCGCCTTGCGCAGCCACTGCAATCCGAAAATCAGCAGGAGTGCGCCGACGAACAGACGCAGCGCCTGCAGGGGCAGCGCCGTGACGGCAGGGCCGAGGATGGCGATGATGACGGCCAGCGCGAGCAGAGCCGTCAGGAGGCCCACGGTCGCCGAGCGCCAGTCCCTCGTTGTACCGGCGGCCAGCACGATCGTGGTTGCCTCAACAGCCTCGACGGCACATGCCAGGAAGACAGCGATGAACAGGGCGCCTGCTCCCACAGCACTCTCCGTCTTTGCTCGTTGCTCGCCTCGGCTGGGGCCTGGGGTATGGACCTAATTCTAACGACCGTCAGATCTGTGGCTGACAGTTGTTAATATCTGGGCGTCGCCGAGGCAGGCGTAAGTGTGATCGCACCGTCGCGCATGTGGCGGACATGGGCGAGGTGCGCCTAGCATTCCGGTCGTGGCCATGCTTTTCGGACTGACGAAGCGGGTGCTGGTCGGCCGCCCGATGCAGAGCGAGCATCTGGGCCACACGCTGCTTCCCAAGAAGATCGCCCTGCCGGTCTTCGCCAGTGACGCATTGTCCTCCGTGGCCTATGCGACCGAGGAAATCCTGCTGGTGCTCTCGCTGGGTGGCATCGCCTTGCTGCACTACGCGCCGTATATCGGCGCGGCGGTCGGTCTGCTGATGCTTGTCGTGGTGGCGTCGTACCGGCAGAACGTGCACGCCTACCCGTCCGGCGGCGGCGACTATGAGGTCGCGTCGACGAACCTCGGACCAAAGGTGGGCCTGGCGGTCGCGAGCGCGCTCATGGTCGACTACACGCTGACGGTGGCCGTGTCGGTTGCGGCCGGCGTCGCGAACCTCGCGTCGGCATTTCCGATCCTGGACACCCACATCACACTGATCGCGGTCATCGTCGTGGCGGTCCTGACCGTCATGAACCTGCGCGGCGTGCGCGAGTCAGGAACGGCATTCGCGATCCCGACTTACTTTTTCATCGGCACCGTCGGGCTGATGATCGTCTGGGGCATCACGCGGATCGCCATGGGACACAATCTGCAGGCCGAGAGCGCCAGCTACCACGTCCAGGCGACAAGTTCGTTCACCGGCCTGGCGCTGGTGTTCTTGCTACTGAAAGGATTCTCATCTGGCTGCACCGCGTTGACCGGCGTGGAAGCGATCAGCAACGGCGTGCCCGCGTTCAAGCCTCCTAAGAGTAAGAACGCCGCCACCACGCTGGCCCTGCTCGGCATCATCGCGGTCACGATGTTCGCCGGCGTGACCATACTTGCGCTGGTCAGTCACGTGCACGTGGCCGAGCAAGCGTCCCAGTTGCAAGGGCTCCCGCACGGCCATGCGCAGCTGACCGTGATCGCGCAGGTCGGTCAGGCAGTGTTCGGCGCTTCATCGCCGCTGTTCTACGTCCTGCAGCTCGTTACGGCGCTGATTCTGGTGCTAGCTGCGAACACGGCGTTCAACGGGTTCCCAGTGCTGGCATCGATCCTGTCCAGGGACGGTTACCTGCCCAGGCAGCTGCACAATCGGGGCGACCGGCTGGCGTTCAGCAACGGGATCCTGATGCTGTCGGGATTCGCGATCTTGCTGATCGTGGTCTTCAACGCATCTCCGACCCGGCTGATCCAGCTGTACATCATCGGCGTGTTCGTCTCGTTCGTGTGCAGCCAGACGGGCATGATCCGGCACTGGAACCGGCACCTGAAGTCCACCGAGGATCCGAAGGCACGCAGGCACATGAAGCGGACCAGGGTCATCAACTCGGTTGGCGCCTGCTTTACCGGCGTGGTGCTGGTGATCGTCCTGCTCAGCAAGTTCGCGAGCGGCGCGTGGATCGTCGTGGTCGCGATGCCGGCTATCTGGCTGACCATGCGCGGCATCAGCCGGCATTACGCCAGTGTCGCCGTCGAGCTGTCGCCGCCGCCTGCGGACCAGCCGGTTACGCTGCCGTCGAGCAACCGCGCGATCGTACTGGTCTCTAAGCTGCATTTGCCGACCCTGCGGGCGCTCGCCTATGCGCGCGCGACGCAGCCCAGCCACATCGAGGCCGTCACCGTCAGCGTTGATGATGCCGAGACAGCGCGGCTGCGGGAGGAGTGGGAGGCTGCCGACCTGCCAGTTCCGCTGACGGTCGTGGCCTCGCCATACCGCGATATCACCAAGCCTGTCGTGTCGTACGTGAGCAGGCTTCGCAGGGAAAGCCCGCGAGACGTGGTCACCGTCTTCGTCCCCGAGTACGTGCTCGGGCACTGGTGGGAGCAGCTGCTGCACAACCAGAGCGCGCTGCGTCTGAAGGCCAAGCTGCTGCTCCAGCCGGGCGTCATCGTCGCGAGCGTGCCCTACCAGCTCAGGTCTGCCAGGTCGGCCGCGATC
>DATAEH010000227.1:0-126122 GCA_036258115.1 Streptosporangiaceae bacterium | reverse complement strand
GGCAGCGGCGGCGGGGTGCCGCCGAACGCCGGGCACAGCGCGCGGTGAGCACACCACTCGCAAAGCTTGCCGGGGCGAGGGCGCCAGTCGCCAGCCTGGATGGCGCGCTCGATGGCACGCCAGAGCGCCTCGATCTTCCGCTCCGTGGCGAGCAGATCGGCCTCGTCAGGCGCGTACCGGACGATCTCGCCGTTGCCCAGGTACATGAGCTGCAAGAGCCTGGGCACCGTGCCCTGCGTTCGCCACAGGACCAGGGCATAGAACCTCATTTGGAACAAGGCCCTGGCCTCGAAGTCAGCCCGAGGCGCGGTCCCGGTCTTGTAGTCCACGATCCTGATCTCGCCGGTCGCCGAGACGTCCAGCCGGTCGATGTACCCGCGCAGTCGCAAGCCGGACTCGAGCACGGCCTCTACGAGCAGTTCCCTGTGCGCTGGCTCAAGCCGCCTTGGGTCCTCGAGCGTAAAGTACCGGCCGATCATTTCCCTGGCCTGGGCAAGCCAGGAGGCGTGCTCCTCGCCGTCAGCGAACAGTCCTGCCAGCTCAGGCTCCGCAGTCAGCAGGCGCTCCCATTCCGGTTCGATCAGGCTTTGTGCCGTCTCGGGGCTCCGGCCGGCCGGCGGCTTGTCAAAAAGCCGCTCGAGCACGGCGTGCACCAGCGTGCCGCGCGCCATGGCCGGACTCGGCGCCTCGGGCAGCCTGTCGATGACGCGGAACCGGTAGAGCAGCGGACAGGTCAGGAAGTCGGCCGCGCGCGACGGCGATAGCGACCAGCGCCAGATCTGCTCGGCAGCCTCCTTCCCCTGTTCCGCACCCTCGTCCGGAGCCGTCACGACCGCCACGGCCGAAGTCATCGCCGCGTCTGTATCCGGACGGATCTGCTCCACACTTGGCAGGGTAGGGCAGAGCTCCGACAGTTCGCCGCTAACCGGGCCGGCGGGCCCGGCGATCGCCAGGCAAGCATCGCAGCGCAGAACCACGTAGCATCGTGTCGTGGCCACCAAGACGCCCGACCGCGATACCGCGAGTCCCGGGCAAGAGACACCAGACCGCCAGCCGAGGCGCGATCCGAAGCTTGGCCTGGTTGTCGCGCGGCCGTTCGGGATTCCCGTCTATATCTCGCCGTACTGGCTCATCTTCGCTGTTTTTCTGGTGGTGATGTACGCCAACAGCGCAGAGGCCAACCTCGCCAGCACGCAAAGCAGGTACATCGTCGCGGCTGCCTTCGTCGTGCTCCTTTACGTTTCTGTGCTCGTGCATGAACTGGCGCACTGCGTTGTCGCGCGCGGGTTCGGCCTCCCGGTCCGGAGGGTCCTGCTGTACCCGCTTGGAGGGTATTCCGAGATCGAGCAGGAGCCGGGCTCGCCCGGGCGGGAGGCACTGATCTCGGCGGCCGGCCCGGTGGTCTCCCTGGCGCTGGCCGGGATCGGGTACGTGATAGCCAGGGCGATGCCGCATGGTCTGGCTCATCAGCTAGTCGCGCAGCTGTTCTTCGCGAACCTGGTCGTCGGTATCTTCAACCTCCTGCCCGGCCTGCCCCTGGACGGCGGGCGCATCTTCCGGGCAGGCGTCTGGAAGATCACCAAGCGACAGTCGACGGGGACCATGGCCGCCGCGTGGGCGGGCCGAGTCCTCGCGATCGCCCTCGTCGGGTTCGCCCTGTTCGGCCAGCGCAGCTCCGGTTCCTTCATCGGCCTGTACTGGCTGTGGCTGCTGGTCATCGCCGGGTTCATCTGGATCCAGTCGACGCAGGCGATCAAAGCCGCCAAGATCAGGGAGCGGCTGCCGATGGTGAGCGCCAGAGCGCTCAGCAGGAAGGCCATCCCCGTCGCGGCCAGCCTGCCGGTCGCCGAGGCGGTCAGACGCGCTCAGGAGACCGGAGCGCGGGCGCTCGTCGTGGTCGACCATGAGAACACTCCGACCGCCCTGGTCAGCGAGGCAGCGGTGCTCGCGACACCCGAGGAACGCCAGCCCTGGATCGACGTCGGGTCGCTAGCCAGGACGCTTACCCCAGAGATGGTGCTGTCGGCCAACCTCTCCGGCATGGACCTGCTCCGGGCCGTGCAGCAAGCTCCGGCGAGTGAGTACCTCCTGATCGAGCCGTCTGGGCAGGTGTTCGGCGTGCTAGCCGCCGCGGACCTCGATATGGCCTTCGCCGGGGTGTGACGCGCTAGCCTGATCCGGGTGATCATTAACCGCCGCGGGCGTTTCGCGCCAGGCGATCAGGTACAGCTGACCGATGAGAAGGGCCGCAGCCACCGGCTCGTCCTGGCCCCTGGCCGTACCTTTCACACCCATCGCGGATCGATCGCCCACGACGAGCTGATCGGCATGGACGAGGGCAGCGTGGTACGCGCCTCGGGAGGCACGTCCTACATCGCGCTGCGGCCGCTGCTTGCCGACTACACCATCTCGATGTCGCGCGGTGCGACCGTCGTCTACCCAAAGGACGCCGCCCAGATCGTCGGTCTGGCCGACATCTTCCCGGGCGCGCGGTTGCTGGAAGCGGGGGCCGGATCCGGGGCGCTGTCGTGCTGGCTGCTGCGGGCTATCGGGGAGGACGGCCAGCTGGTCTCCTACGAGCGCAGGGACGACTTCGCGGCGGTGGCGCAGGCGAACGTCGAAGGCTATTTCGGCGGCCCGCACAAGGCCTGGCGCCTCATCGTCGGCGGCCTGCCACGCGACGATCAGCTGGCGCGCGACGAGCTCGACCAGGTACCGCATCCGGCGGCCGCCGACTTCGACCGGATCGTGCTCGACCTGTTGGCACCTTGGGAACATGTAGCGGGCGCGGCGGCCTGGCTAATCCCCGGCGGCCTGATCTGCTGTTACGTGGCTACCACCACGCAGTTGTCGCGCGCGGTGGAGGCTCTGCGCGGCCAGGGTGGTTTCACCGAGCCGACTGCGTGGGAGTCAATGCAGCGGGGCTGGCATGTAGACGGGCTGGCCGTCCGGCCCGAGCACAGGATGGTCGGGCACACCGGGTTCCTCGTCACCGCACGTAGGCTGGCACCCGGCGTCACCGCTCCGCCGCGGCGGCGCCGCCCTGCCAAAGGCGCGCATCCGAAGGAGACCGGCGGAACCGAAGATAGTGCGGGTGGATAAATTTACGTATAACGGAATCTGGGCATGTGAGTACGCAGGCAGGCTGGACTAGCCGGTCGCTGATGAGTAACGATGCGACCGCGAGACCGGATCGTATCGGCAGAAAAGACAACTCAGGAGGCCGGCGCGAGGTTACGGAATGACCGCGCGTAGGTAGGGTCTAGGTAAGTCCGCTCTCAGGAGGGGGTGAGGGGCATGGCCGCTCGTGACGACAGCGCTCGCGCCGCACGCCATGAAGACGAAGTCAGGGTCAAGGTTCTGACTGACCAGGTCTCTTTCCTTGAAGAGGAGATTGCTGCGCTCCGCAGCAAGGTCGCGGACTCGCCCCGTGCTTCCCGGCTCGTCGAAGAAAGGCTTGCCCAGACCGAGGCGACGCTTTCCAGCCTGACCAGTCAGAACGACCGTTTGACCAGTACCTTGCGCGAGGCCAGGGACCAGATCATCGCGCTGAAGGAAGAAGTCGACAGGCTCGCGCAGCCGCCGTCCGGTTTCGGGATATTCCTCCAGGCAAACCCCGATGGCACAGCCGATGTCTTTACCGGCGGCCGCAAGATGCGGGTCTCGGTGAGCCCAAGCATCGAGTTGGACGAGATGCGTCCCGGCCAGGAACTTGTGCTGAACGAGGCGCTGAACGTCGTGATCGCGCTCGGCTACGAGACCGTGGGCGAAGTCGTCATGCTGAAGGAGCTGCTCGAGGGCGGCGACAGGGCCCTGGTTATCTCGCACGCCGACGAAGAGCGGATTGTCCGGCTAGCCGAGCCCCTGCTGGCGGGCACCGTCCGCGCCGGTGACTCCCTGCTGCTCGAGCCCCGGTCTGGCTACGTGTACGAGCGGATCCCCAAGGCCGAAGTCGAGGAACTGATCCTCGAGGAAGTGCCCGACATCACCTATGAGCTGATTGGCGGACTCGGCCCCCAGATCGAGCAGATCAGGGATGCCATCGAGCTGCCTTACCTGCACGCCGACCTGTTCAAGGAACACCAGCTGCGGCCGCCGAAGGGTGTGCTGCTGTACGGCCCGCCCGGATGCGGCAAGACGCTGATCGCCAAGGCAGTGGCGAACTCGCTCGCCCAGCAGGTCGCCAGGCGCACCGCTGAGCTCGCCAAGGCAGACGGCGAGGAAGCGGGCCTGGCGGCCAAGGAGGGCAAGAGCTTCTTCCTGAACATCAAGGGCCCTGAGCTGCTGAACAAGTACGTGGGTGAAACTGAGCGGCACATCAGGCTGGTGTTCCAGCGGGCCAGGGAGAAGGCCTCAGAGGGCATGCCGGTGATCGTGTTCTTCGACGAGATGGACTCGATCTTCCGTACCAGAGGCTCGGGCGTGTCGAGCGACGTTGAGAACACGATCGTTCCGCAGCTGCTCAGCGAGATCGACGGCGTGGAGGGGCTGGAGAACGTCATCGTCATCGGCGCCTCCAACCGCGAGGACATGATCGACCCGGCCATCCTGCGGCCGGGCCGCCTGGACGTGAAGATCAAGATCGAGCGGCCCGACGCCGAGGCCGCGCGGGACATCTTCTCCAAGTACGTTGTCGTTGGCCTGCCGCTGCACCCCGACGATGTCGCGGAGCACGGTGGCTCAGCTGAGGCAACCGTGGCCGAGATGATCCAGCGCGCCGTTGAGCGGATGTACAGCGAGACGCAGGAGAACAGGTTCCTCGAAGTCACCTACGCCAACGGCGACAAGGAAGTGCTCTACTTCAAGGACTTCAATTCCGGCGCGATGATCCAGAACATCGTCGACCGGGCGAAGAAAATGGCGATCAAGGAATTCCTCGAGACCGGCAGGAAGGGCCTGCGGGTCTCGCACCTGCTCACCGCCTGCGTGGATGAGTTCAGCGAGAACGAGGAATTGCCCAACACCACCAACCCCGACGACTGGGCCAGGATCTCGGGCAAGAAGGGCGAGCGGATCGTCTACATCAGGACGCTGGTGTCTGGAAAGAGCGGGAACGAGGCCGGGCGGTCGATCGACACAGTGGCCAACACCGGCCAGTACCTGTGACAGCGAACAGGTTCGCTGGACGCCCCGCACTACGCTGTGACCTATGAGCGTTCGCCGCGTGATGGGCATCGAGACCGAGTACGGGATTTCCGTGCCCGGCCAGCCAGGTGCGAACGCGATGGTTACGTCATCGCAGGTGGTCAACGCTTACCACTCGGCCACGGCAGCGAAGGCCAGGCGCACGCGATGGGACTTCGAGGAGGAGAACCCGCTACGTGACGCTCGCGGATTCGACCTGTCCAGGGACACCGCGGACGCGAGCCAGCTCACGGATGAGGACCTCGGGCTTGCGAACGTCATCCTGACCAACGGCGCCCGGTTGTACGTCGATCACGCGCACCCGGAGTATTCAGGCCCTGAATGCACCGACCCGCTTGCCGCCACGCTGTGGGACAAGGCAGGGGAGCGCGTGATGGAGGAGGCGGCCGCCCAGGCGAGCGCGATTCCCGGAACCGCGCCTATTCAGCTTTACAAGAACAATACCGACAATAAGGGTGCGTCATACGGCTGCCACGAGAACTACCTGATGAGCCGGGCTACGCCGTTCGCCGAGATCGTCAGGTATCTCACGCCGTTCTTCGTCACCAGGCAGATCATCTGCGGCGCCGGACGGGTCGGCCGCGGTGCCGACGGCAGGGAAGATGGCTTTCAGATCAGCCAGCGCGCCGACTTCTTCGAGGTCGAAGTAGGCCTGGAGACAACGCTCAAGCGTCCGATCATCAACACCAGGGACGAGCCGCACGCCGACCCGGAAAAGTACCGCCGGCTGCATGTGATCATCGGCGACGCGAACATGAGCGAGCTGTCGACGTATCTCAAGCTGGGCACCACCGCCCTGGTCCTGTCGATGATCGAGGACCGTTTCCTGGCGGCCGACATGAGCATCGACGGTGCCGTCGCCGAGCTTCGCGATGTCTCTCACGACCCCACCTGCCGGCACGTAATCCCGCTGCGGGACGGCAGAAAGATGACCGCGGTTCAGGTCCAGATGGAATACATGGAACTGGCTCGCAAGTACACGCAGGAGCGATTCGCTGGCGACGTCGATGACTTGACCGCCGATGTGCTCGATCGGTGGGAGTCTGCGCTGCTCACGCTGGCCGACGATCCGATGCGGCTCGCGGGCAAGCTCGACTGGGTGACCAAGTTGCAATTGATGGAGGGTTACCGGAGCAGGGACGGCATTGGCTGGAGCCATCCCAGGCTGCAGCTTGTCGACCTGCAGTACTCCGATGTGCGGGCCGACCGGGGCCTGTACAACAAGCTGGCGGCGGCCGGACGGTTCGAGCGCCTGCTCGATGAGCAGGACGTGCGCGACGCCGTCACGAACCCGCCAGAGGACACCAGGGCCTACTTCCGCGGCCGGTGCCTCCAGCAGTATCCGGATTCCGTCGCCGCGGCCTCCTGGGATTCTGTGATCTTTGACATCCCCGGCAGGGAGTCGCTGCAGCGCGTGCCCACCCTTGAGCCGCTTCGCGGCACGAAGGCGCACGTCGGTGCCCTACTCGACCGCTGCGCGACGGCGGCCGAACTCGTGACAGCGCTCACCGGCAAGTGAGCGGCTTCGACACAGTCCGAGACTCCGGTAAAGCGGCTATTTGCACGCAATCTGTCGACGACGATGGCCACAAGACGGAATGTCGGAAACGCCCGGCGGGGTTAGTACTAGTGCCGGGTGGCGAGGATAGCTTTAGGCTTCGGCACAGCAGGCGGAACACGGGAGGTTCACGATGGCGACGAAGGACACCGGGGGTCAGCGGCATACCACCAAGCGGGAGCAGGAAGAGCAGGAAGACCTCGAGCAGGGCACGGAAGAAGGACGCGAGCGCCGGGAGAAGCTGACCGACGACGTCGACGCGATCCTGGACGAGATCGACGAGGTGCTCGAGGAGAATGCCGAGGAGTTTGTTAGGTCTTATGTCCAGAAGGGCGGCCAGTAAGCGGCCGTCCGGATCCGCGCCTGTCGCGCCATGGCAGTAGGGTCAGTGGCGTACCTGTGGGCACCAGGAAAGGACTCCCTTGGGTTCTGATTCCAACGCCGGGCTGATGGCCACCGCCTACCTCAGGGCGGGAACCTCCTCGTTCAGCGAATTCCTCACTTCCGCAGCGCCCGAGCTGCTGCCGGGGGCGGGTGGCGTGAGCGTGCCAAGCGGCCTGGCAAGGGAACTGCCGCACGGCACAACGATCGTCGCTGCGGCGTTCAACGGCGGCGTTGTGATGGCCGGCGACCGACGTGCCACTGCCGGGAACATGATCTCGCAGCGGGACATCGAGAAGGTGTACCGCAGCGACGAGTTCTCCTGCATCGGCATCGCGGGCGTCGCCGGCATCGGGATCGACCTGGTCAGGCTCTACCAGGTCGAACTTGAGCACTACGAGAAGCTCGAGGGCAGGGTGCTATCGCTCGAGGGCAAGGCCAACCGGCTCGCCGGCATCGTCAGGGCCAACCTCGGCGGTGCCATGCAGGGCCTCGTGGTCGTGCCGCTGTTCGCTGGCTACGACACCGATGAAGGCGTCGGCCGGATTTTCAGCTACGACGTCGCGGGCGGCCGGTACGAAGAGCAGCGCTTCTACTCCATCGGGTCTGGCTCGGTCTTCGCCAGGGGCGCGCTGAAGAAGCTCTACACCGACGGCATGGAAGCCTCGGTCGCCATCCTGGCGTGCATGCAGGCGCTCTACGACGCGGCTGACGACGACGCGGCCACTGGCGGCCCCGACCCGACCAGGCGCATCTGGCCGATCGTGGTGACCGTGACCGCCGACGGCTACCAGCGGCTGAGCGACGAAGAGTCAGGCTCGTACGCAGAATCGGTGCTCAGCGAGCGGATGACTCAGCCAGACGGTCCCACCTCGACGCTTCGCCCGCCAGGCACTCAATCGCAGTGACTGGCGGCCCAGGATAAGACCATCGCAAACCGGCCCCGATAACTCAAAGTAAGGGATGCACTAGCGGTGTCAATGCCGTTCTACGTGTCGCCTGAACAGGCGATGAAGGACAAGGCGGACTACGCGCGGAAGGGGATCGCGCGCGGCCGCAGCGGAGTCGTGATCCAGTACGAAGCAGGGATCCTCTTCGTTGCGCCGAACCCGTCACGCGCTCTGCACAAGATCAGCGAGATCTACGACCGGATCGCCTTCGCCGCCGTTGGCCGCTACAACGAGTACGAGATCTTGCGCAAGGCCGGCGTGCGATACGCGGATCTGACCGGCTACCAGTACGACCGGCAGGACGTCACCGCGCGCGGGCTCGCCAACTGGTACGCCCAGACACTCGGCTCGATCTTCACGGACAGCCCGAAGCCGTTCGAGGTTGAGATCGTCGTCGCCGAGGTCGCCGAGGCGACGGCCGAGGACCAGATCTACCGGATCACCTTCGACGGCTCGGTCAATGACGAGCACGGTTACGTGGCGATGGGCGGCCAGGCCGAGGCCATCGCTGTCGTCCTCAAGGAGCAGTACACGGACAACATGACGCTCGCGGCGGCGCTCGCCACCGCTATCGCGGGCCTTGCGGCGCAGGCCAACGGCGACCAGATGAACATCAATGCCTCCCAGCTTGAGGTGGCCGTGCTCGACCGCACCAGAGACCACCGCACCTTCCGGCGCCTGACCGGCGCCCGCCTTGAGGCGCTACTCAGCGAGGTGGAGCAGGCCAGGGCCGCCAGAAAGAGCTCGAGTGAGGAGGCTCCGACCGAGCAGGCCTCGGGGGACAGCTCAGGTGAGCAGGCCGGCGACAAGCCCAACGCGGGCAGCACCGACCAAGGCGGCACGGAGTCAGCGCCCGACAACGAGGGCGACCAGGGAGCGGGCAGCTAGCTCCCCACAGGGAATATCGCGCTTGCGAACCGCCGTGTCGCGACTATGATGCTATTGTGCCTATCACCAAACCGACCATTGAGATCGACCACACAAGTCCGGTGCCGCTGCACGAGCAGGTAGCCGCGGCTGTCCGCCGGGCGATTGCGGACGGCGAGGCCAAGTCGGGCGAGCGACTGCCGCCGGCCAAGGATCTCGCCGCCGTCCTTGGCGTGAACGCGAACACTGTTTTCCGCGCGCTGAGGACATTGCGTGATGAGGGGCTCGTCGAGTTCCGCCGCGGGCGCGGCGTCACCGTCACGGGTATCGCGCCGCATCGCAGCGCGGTCATAGCCAAAGCACGCGAACTCGTGGCCCTCGGTCAGCGCTACGGCTATGCGCCTGACCAGCTCGCACAGATCATCAGGCAGGTGTCCTGACGCAGGAAAGGAACTGGCCATGCGGACAGCGCTGCGAAATACGCCAGGTCGGTCTGCCGATCCGGACGCCTTGATCAAAGAGGCCCGCAGACATCAGCGGATCCGATATCTGCTCACCGCAGGTGCGCTGCTCGCAGCGTGCGGTACGGGCACCGGTCTCTACGCCAGCCTGAGGAGCAACCCGCCACCAGCTCGGCCGTCACCCAGATCGGTGCAACCCTCGCTGGACCCCACCGGGGAACCGACGGTGCCGCGCCTACCGCCTATCGCCGCGAGGGTCATGATGTGGCCGCCGTCGATGGTCGATGACCTGAGAACTAGTCACTACTTCCAGACCGACAAGTTCGAACTATGCTGCGGCGACTACCAGCCGCTCATGATTACCGTCGGCAGCTGGCTGGTATTCGTCGGGAACGGCGCGACCGCGATCCGCTCCGACCTGAGCGGACGGCCGCGAGTCCTGGGTAAGACACCCTTCTTCGCACCCTCAGCCAGACCAGGCGAGGTCTGGCTGCAGTACTTCGGTAAGAAAGAGGTCCGGATCAGGCAAGCTTCGGTCACGGGTGGTGCCACCGGGCCCACGATCACGTTGCCTCGCGGCGCCCAACTCGTAGCTGGAACGCGGGCCGGATTTCTGCTGCAGAACCGGCATGGCCGGCTGACGCTCTGGTTGCCGGGGTATGCGATGCGCGTGCTGCCAGGCAATCCAAGCTGGGGGAACGGGTTCGCGGTCACACCGGCACTGATCGCCTATGGCACGCACTGCCGTGATGCGTCCATCCCGGCTAGCGCCTCCTTCGAGCCCAACACCGGATTTTCGGTTTGCTCGACGCTGCGCGTCTTTGATGTCCGCTCGGGACGGGTCCACTCGTTCCGGACGCCGGTCGGCACGACTGGCTGGGTGCCACCAGAGTTCCACCTGGAGAACCCAATAGCTCCCTCAGGTGCCAGGATAGCCGCCGAGGCCCTTGTTCCTTCACCCGACGACAACCGCGGCCGGCTGTATGTGCTGCCGATCGTGCGTGATGACCGGCGGCCGATGCTGGTTCCCGCCTCGGCTGGCCATATCTTCAGCAAAGTGGCATGGTCACCGGATGGCTCGTGGCTTCTCTACCAAGGCCCGCGCTTCACACTCTGGGGCTATGACGTGCACACACAGGAGGTCCGATCCTCGCCCGTGCCGTGCTGCCGATACACGATCATGGCCGTGGTCCGAACCGGCTGAAGGCTGCCGTACGGTGTCGTTGACCTCGACCGCGGCGGGGGATGAACCCGGCCGTTGGTAATGTCGGCATAGGCGCGCCGATTGGCGCGCCGCTGCATGACTTCTTGGAGGGGACGTGGCCGCCGACCTCGCAACGATCACCGGGATTAGCGCACCGACCGGACTGCTGATCGGCGGCCAGTGGTCGGCGGGACGCGCAGGATCGCTCCCGGTGATCAACCCGGCGACCGAAGATCCGATCGCGGAGGTGGCCAACGCGACCCCAGAGGATGCACTGGACGCCGTCGGGGCAGCGTCGCAGGCACTTCCCGGCTGGGCTGCCACGCCGCCGCGAGTCCGCGGCGAGTGCCTGCGCCGGGCTTACGAGCTGATGATCGCCGACGCCGACTCACTCGCCAAGCTGATGGTGATGGAGAACGGCAAGGCTCTGAAGGACGCGAAGGCGGAGATCATCTACGCCGCTGAGTTCTTCCGCTGGTTCGCCGAGGAGGCCGTCAGGATCGATGGCATGGTGGCCAGGGCGCCGTCCGGCGCCAACCGGATCCTGGTGCAGCACCAGCCGGTAGGGGTGTCCGTGCTGGTCACCCCCTGGAACTTCCCTGCGGCCATGGCGACCCGCAAGATCGGGCCAGCGCTGGCCGCCGGCTGCACAGTCGTGCTCAAGCCGGCCAAGGAAACGCCGCTGTCCGCGCTCGCCGTCGCGGCCATCCTGACCGAGGCCGGCGTGCCCGACGGCGTGGTCAACGTGCTGCCCACCAGCACACCGGGCCCGGTCGTCGGTGCCATGCTCGCCGATCCGCGAGTCCGCAAGCTCTCCTTCACCGGATCCACCGAGGTCGGGCGCGCGCTGCTGCACACCGCGGCCGACACTGTCACCAATTGCTCGATGGAACTCGGCGGCAACGCGCCGTTCCTGATCTTCAGCGACGCCGACATCGACGCGGCAGTCGACGGTGCGATGATCGCCAAGATGCGTAACGGAGGCGAAGCCTGCACCGCGGCCAACAGGTTCTACGTGCATGAGGCCGTCGCCGATGAGTTCGCCAGGAAGTTCGCCGCCCGGCTGAGCGCACTCCGGGTCGGACCGGGCCTGGAAGAGGGCACCGACCTCGGGCCGCTGGTTAACGCCGACACAAGGACCAAGGTCGCGACGCTCGTCGATGAAGCGGCCGGCGACGGCAGCCGGGTGGTCATCGGCGGCAAGGCCCCTGACCGGCGCGGCTACTTCTACGTGCCGACGGTGCTCGACGACGTGCCGCCGACTGCCGGGATCCTGAGTGAGGAGATCTTCGGGCCGGTCGCGCCGATCGTCAGGTTCGCGGACACTGACCAGGCGATCGCCATGGCCAACAACACCGAGTACGGGCTGGTCTCCTATCTGTACACAGCGGACCTGCGGCGCGGCCTCCAGGTCGCCGAGGCGCTCGAGGCCGGCATGGTCGGCATCAACCGCGGGGTGGTCAGCGATCCAGCCGCGCCGTTCGGCGGAGTCAAGCAGTCCGGCCTTGGCCGGGAGGGCGGGCACGAGGGCCTGCTCGAGTTCACCGAAACCAAGTACATCGCCGTGGACTGGTGAGCTGGCGCTCCGTGGACAGGCGAATATTCGGTCTAGAGAACGAGTACGGCGTCACGTGCACGTTCCGCGGCCAGCGACGGCTTTCCCCTGACGAGGTCGCCAGGTACCTGTTCCGGCGGGTCGTCTCCTGGGGGCGGAGCAGCAACGTGTTCCTGCGGAACGGCGCGAGGCTCTACCTGGACGTAGGCAGTCACCCCGAGTACGCCACGCCCGAGTGCGACAGCCTGATCGACCTGGTGACGCACGACAAGGCGGGCGAGCGGATCCTGGAAGGCCTGCTCGTCGACGCCGATCGCAGGCTTCGCGAGGAAGGTATCGCCGGGGACATCTACCTGTTCAAGAACAACACCGACTCGGCCGGCAACTCCTACGGCTGTCACGAGAACTACCTGGTGGCCAGGCACGGCGAGTTCGGCAGGCTGGCGGACATCCTGATCCCGTTCCTTGTGACCAGGCAGATCATCTGCGGCGCCGGGAAGGTGCTGCAGACGCCCCGCGGTGCCGTGTACTGCGTCAGTCAGCGCGCTGAGCACATCTGGGAGGGAGTGTCATCGGCCACCACCAGGTCCCGGCCGATCATCAACACCAGGGACGAGCCGCACGCCGACGCTGAGCGCTTCAGGCGGCTGCACGTGATCGTCGGCGACTCGAACATGAGCGAGACCACCATGCTTCTCAAGGTCGGCGCGACCGACCTGGTGCTGCGGATGGTGGAGGCCGGGACGGTCATGCGGGACCTGACGCTCGAGAACCCGATCAGGGCAATCAGAGACGTCAGCCACGACATGACCGGCCGCCGCAAGATAAGGCTGGCCAACGGCAGGGAACTAAGCGCGCTAGAGATCCAGCACGAGTACCTGGCCAAAGCCAGGTCGTTCGTCGACGGCCGCGGCGGCGACCCGACCACCGAGCGCGTGCTCGAGCTGTGGGAGCGCGCCGTGCGTGCAGTCGAGACCGGGAACCTTGACCTCATCTCGCGCGACATCGACTGGGTGACGAAGTATCACCTGATCGAGCGGTACCGGAGCAAGCACGACCTGCCGCTGGCTTCGCCCCGGGTTGCCCAGCTCGACCTCGCCTATCACGATGTGCACCGCGGCCGCGGTCTTTACTACCTGCTTCAGCGGCGTGGTTCGGTCGAGCGGGTGTGCAACGACCTGGCGATCTTCGAAGCCAAGTCGATCCCGCCGCAGACGACCAGGGCCCGGCTGCGCGGCGACTTCATCAGGCGAGCGCAGGAACGCCGCAGGGACTTCACGGTCGACTGGGTGCACCTCAAGCTCAACGATCAGGCTCAGCGCACTGTTCTCTGCAAAGATCCTTTCCGGTCGGTCGACGAACGGGTCGAGAAGCTCATCGCCGGCATGTAGCCGACCGACCGCCGGCTGAGCTCAGTAGGCGCCCCCAGGGCGGGCCACGTGCCAGGCGGCGACGTCAGCGGCGCCACCGGGAGGCCGAATCGAAGTTGTGATTACTAATAGTCATTCAGCGACTACACATTGTCGCTAGAGTCATGTCGCGCCGGTGAGCGAAGGTATGCCGCAGCCGGTTTCGATGCCAGCGCGGGGCTAGGGGGAGCTTTCGTGGCCGGACGGGGACTTAACGATCGCGTAAGTTTCGCCTGCGATGTCGTGATTGTCGGGGGGTGCGGTCACGCGGGCCTTCCGCTCGCCGTCGCCTTCGCGGGACGAGGTGCCCGCGTGATCAGCTGCGACAGCAGCACCGCGGCGGTAGATGCCGTTAATGCCGGGCGTCTGCCATTTCATGAGCCGGCCGCTGAGCTTCCGCTGCAACGAGCGGTCAGCTCTGGGCGCCTCGTCGCGTCTGCCGATCCAGCTGTCATCGCGGCCGGTGAACATGTCGTTCTCATCGTCGACGACAGCGACGGGCCTTCGCGTGGTCGTCCTGACGCGCTGCTGATGGCGCTGGATGAATGCTCGGATGAGTTCCGCGACGGGCAGGTCCTGATCCTGCGCAGCACCGCCGCGCCAGGCACGACCGCGACCGCCGAGAAGTTCGTCGCCAGGCTCGGCATCGATGTGGACGTCGCTTTCTGCCCGGAACGGACCGTCCAGGGCATGGCGATGACCGAGCTATACGAGCTGCCGCAGATCGTGGCCAGCCGGTCGGCGAGCGGGCTGGAACGGGCCAGCAGATTGTTCTCCATGCTGACGGCCGAGCTCGTCCCGATGACCGTTGAGGAGGCAGAGCTCGCCAAGCTCTTCACCAACGCGTGGCGGTACATCAAGTTCGCGGCAGCGAACCAGTTCTACATGATCGCCGCCGATCTCGGTCTGGACTACGAGCGGATCAGGCAAGGGCTGGAGCGTAACTATCCGCGGGGCCGCGACATGGCCAAGGCTGGCCTCGCGGCCGGCCCTTGCCTGCTCCACGACGCGGCCGGTCTGGCAAGATCCAACGCCGGCTTCACCCTCGGCCGCTCAGCCATCGCCGTCAACCAGGGGCTGCCCGGATACCTCGTATCCAGGATCGAGCTGGCCTACGACCTGCCTGCCATGACGGTGGGGGTGCTCGGCATGGCATTCAAGGGCGGCTCTGATGACACCAGGTCCAGCCTCGCCTACCTGCTGGCCGATCTGCTCGCCGCGAAGGCGCGCGAGGTGCTGTGCACCGATCCGCTGGTCACAACCGATCCAGACCTGCTGCCCCTGCAAGAGGTGCTCAGCCGCGCGGACCTGCTGGTGATCGGCGCACCGCATCCGCACTACCGCGATTTGAGGACTGAACTTCCCGTCGTCGACATCTGGAACCTTCGCCGCCAGGGCGTCCTGATCTGACCTACGCGGTCGCGGTGCTAGTTGCCGAGCGCTCCGGTGACCAGCTAGCAAACGGTTTGCGAAGATCCCGTCCCGGCCTGCCATCGGCGGCCACGGCTGGCTGAGGCCCGGCGAGGCGCCGGTAGGCTGGCCGGACGCCACCTAGATACGCGAAGGACATTCATGCGACGCCTGTTTGCTGCCCTCCTGGCAGTTCCGCTGGCCGCCACCGCTGCTCTGGCCGGCTGCTCGTCGTCGTCGTCCTCGACGGCGCAGGCCGGCAGCAACGAGTCGGTCCGGGTTTCCGGCGCAGAGGGCAAGGCACCGACGGTGCACATCCCCGCCTCCAAAGCCGACACCGCCCTGGTGACCAAGACCCTGGTACATGGCAAGGGCGCGAAGCTGGCGCCCGGCGATTCCTACCTCGCGAACTTCGACGTGTTCGTGTGGCGCGGGAAGACCAACAAGCTGCTCTTCTCGAGCTTCACCAGCACGCCAGAGGTTTTGCCCGTGACCATGGGCCTGACCGGCCTGCAGAAGGCACTGACCGGCGAGCGGGTTGGCAGCCGGGTCCTCGCGGTGCTGCCGCCGAAGTACGGCTACGGGACCCAGGGCAACTCGCAGATCGGCGTGCAGCCGAACGACACATTGGTCTGGGTCGTTGACCTGCTGCACGCATTCCCGCCAAATGCGAGCGCGTCTGGCAAGCATGTGAGCGTCGGAGGCGGAAAGCTGCCGACCGTGTCAGTCAGTGCCGGCGGCGCGCCGGAGATCTCGGTCCCCAAGACCGCACCGCCGAGCAAGCTTGTCGTGAAGACCCTGATCAAGGGCAGCGGGGCACCGGTCAAGGCCAAGCAGTCCATTGTGGTCAGGTACGTCGGATCGATCTGGCGTAACGGCAAGGTGTTTAACAGCAACTGGCCGTCCACCGCTCAGCCGACAATTCCGCCCAACGTGTTCACGCTCGGTCGGCTCATCCCGGCCTGGAACACGGGCCTGATCGGGATACCGGTCGGAAGCCGGGTCATGCTCGTGGTGCCGCCGTCCCAGGGCTACGGCTCGAAGGGCAACCCTCAGGCCGGCATTAAGGGCTCCGACACGCTCGTGTTCGTCCTAGACATCCTGTCGACGACATAGCGGCGTCGCGACCTTAAGCCAGGCTGGCAGCATGGCGGCCGGCGGCGGCAGCGGCGAGGAAGTAGGCCAGGTCATCGTCTAGGCCACGGCCCATCGTCGAGAGCGGCACCGGACACGCGGCCAGGACCTCGCGCAGGCCTTCGACGCCGACCCTGACCAGGTTGTGCCGGGCGCCAAGCGGCTCGGCCGCCGCTATCACGTGGGCGCCGAAACCGCCGGGCAGCTCAGGCACGACCACGTCGGCCGCAGCCAGCGCCACCCGGCCGTAAGCGGTCAGGCTGTGGTGCGAGACACCGCGGTGCCGTTGGCGCGGGTCGGCGTCGCTGATCCGGAGCGACGCGACCGGCCTGCCGCCCAGGACCGCGACTGCGTTCACGGCCTCGCCGGCCGCGACGCCAGAGAAGCCCCACCGCGTTCCCGTGCCGAGGTTGCCTGGCCCCTGCGCGACCACGACCATGCTGGCGTCCAGTACGTGCCTGGCCGCGAGCAGGCCGCTATGCAGGGTGACCGCCTCGAGATCGCCGCCGAACGCCTGGCCCACCGTGATAGTCGCGGCCAGCCAGCCGAGCTCGCGGAGCCTCGCCGCCGTTCGCGAGAACCAGATCGGCATCGCGCCGCCGTCCGGCATTACGTAGACAACCCGGTCAGCCGGACTGGCATCGCGAGCCGCATCAGCAGGTGCGGGCCGTTGCGCGAAATAGGCGGCGAGCACGGCCGGGAGGGCCGAATGCAGGTCGGCGATCACCACCGGGATGCCACCTAGGTCGTCCGCCTCGCGCAGGACGTGGTGGTACTGCGAGCCCTGCTCATCGACGCCGAGCACGGTCGGCTGCAGCGGGGTGTACCTGGCCTTGACCAGGTGGCCGGGACCCTGCGGATCGGGGGGGAGCCGGTCGGGAATCGCGACGACAAGGGCGTACCCGCCGGTTCCCAGGCCCAGGTCGAGGGCGCTGGTGTTGAGCAGCACCTCGTCGCCGGGCTCAGGTCGGCCGGTGAGCCCGGTGTAGGCGAGCGCTCGCACGTGCGCGCCGTCGATCGCGACGTCGAGTTCGGCCGCACCTGACCATTCGCGCCTGATTGCGCCGACCGTACCGCGCCGCCACCTGATCACTGTCGCAGGCTAGCGCGCGGAACCCCGCACAATCCGCCGAGTCGCCGGCCACAGGCGTTATCGTCGATCGGAGAGGCACTGTGCGTGCTAAGCCCCTGGGAGTGACGATGTCGAAGCAGAAGACCGAGCGTCTGCTCAGCCTCGTCGTCTGCCTGCTTTCGGCGCGCAGGTATCTAACAGCTGGCCAGATCCGGGCAGCAGTGCCCGGCTACCCGGACACGTTCGACGCGTTCAAGCGGATGTTCGAGCGGGACAAGGACGAGCTCCGCGAGCTCGGCATCCCCCTGGAGACCGGGACGAACGCGGGCAGTGAGGACGAGATCGGCTACCGGATCTCGCGCCAGGCCTACGAACTGCCGGAGATCAGGCTTGAGCCGGACGAGGCCGCGGTGCTCGGTCTCGCTGCGCGTGTGTGGCACCAGGCAGAGCTGGCCGGAGCTGCTGCGGGAGGCCTGCTCAAGCTCCGCGCCGCTGGCGTTGACGCAGAGGAGACCACGCAGCCGGGGATCGAGCCGCGGCTGCAGACCGGTGACGCCGCCTTCGGGCCGCTCTGGCAGGCGGTCAGGGACCGCAGGCCGGTGAGCTTCGGCTACCAGGCAGCAGGCCGCTCGACGCCGCAGAGCAGGAACCTGGAGCCGTGGGGAGTGGTGAACAGGCACGGGCGCTGGTACGTGGCCGGCTTCGACAAGGACCGGGCGCAGGAACGGGTGTTCCGGCTGAGCCGGATCGACGGTCCTGTCACGTTCACCGGGCCGCCAGGATCTGTCACCGTGCCGCCAGGGACCGACGTTCGCAACCTGGTCCAGGCCTCGGACGGCGCTCCGCCGTCGGTGCGGACGGCAATCCTGCGGATCCGGCAGGACACCGGTTACGGGCTGCGCAGGCGGGCCAGCTCAGACCGGCCTGACAAGGACGGCTGGGACCTGGTGGAGGTGTCGTTCTCTGAGGCGGGCTGGTATGCCGACTACATCGCATCGTTCGGCTCTGACGTGGTCGTCATCGAGCCGGTCGACCTGCGCGAGGCCGTGATCGGCAGGTTGAAGGGAGCGCTGACGTGAAGTGGGCACTGACGTGAAGTGGGCACTGACGTGAGCGCAGGGCGCAAGGCTGACCGCAGGTCGGGAACGGCGACCGACCGGCTCCAACGGCTGCTCGCGCTCGTGCCTTACGTGGTCAGCCGCGAGGTGGTCGGCCTGGCGGAGACGGCTGGCGCGTTCGGAGTAACCGAGAGCGAGCTGGTCGACGACCTCAACATGCTCTGGTGCGTCGAGCTGCGCTCACCGGACCCGTACTGCCCGATCGACCTGTCCTACGAGGGCGGCGAGATCATGGTCAGCCAGGCCGAATCGATGGACAGGCCGTTGCGGCTCGGCACCGACGAGGCAAGCGCTCTGCTCATCGGGCTGCGCACGCTCGCGGAGCTGCCAGGGCCACAGGACGGGTCTGCGCTTCGCCGCGCCATCGCCAAGCTGGAGGCCGCCGCCGGCGAGGCCGCAGCGGCCAGCGCCCAGGTCGCGGTGCAGATGGACGGCAGGGCTCCCGCCGACCTGCAGCTGCAGGTGGCGCATGCCATGCGGCAGGGCCGCCGGCTGCACCTGTCCTACTACGTGCCTGGCAGGGACGAGGCAACCGAGCGCGACGTCGACCCGATGCGGCTGCTGCTGCTTGAGGGCCGGACCTACCTCGAAGCTTGGTGCCGCAGCGCCGAGGCAGTCAGGCTGTTCAGGCTCGACCGCGTGCTCAACCTGACCGTGCTCGACGTAGCAGCCGAAGTGCCAGACAGCGCCGAGCACGTCGACGTGGACTCCGGGCTGTTCCGGCCCTCGCCTGGCGATGTGCGGGTCGAGCTTGAGCTCACGCAGGCTGGGCGTTGGGTGGCCGAGTACTACCCGTGCGAGGAGGTCGCAGAGCTCGGCGACGGACGGCTGCACGTCGTGCTGAGGACCCCGGACACCAGGTGGGTCAAGCGGCTCGCGCTTAGACTTGGCGAGGATGGCAGGGTGACCGCGCCGGCTGATCTTGTTCGCGAGGTAGAAGACGAGGCCACAGCGGCGCTCGCTCAGTACGCATGAGCGGGGCGCCCGTAATGCGTGAAGCGTTCACCTCGGCACGAATGATTCGCCAGGTTACGCATGTAGAATACGGTCCGGGCGATCTAGCGCCTCGTCGGTGACGAAGTACCGCTGACCCGACGCGAGTACGCCTCCCGACTGGATTGGGGACCAACATGTTCGATCCCAGCGCACCGCACATCATCATCCTGCTTGTCGTGGTGCTGCTCTTGTTCGGCTCGACGAGGCTGCCGGGAGCCGCCAAGGCCATCGGCAAGTCCATGCATATATTCAAGAGGTCCGTCAAGGGCCTGGACGATGACGACGACAAGCAGGGCGAGCCAGGTCCGACCGTCACGACGGTCATGACGCCGAATCAGCGTCAGCTCACGACCCCGCCGTCTGATTCGTCACAGCAGGCGCAGATTGATGCCCTGCAGCGGCAGCTGAGCGATCTGCAGCGTCAGAACGCCTCGAGCGACGTGCAGCAGGGCAGCGACTCGGCTGCTGCCGGACGGCCAGACAGCCGCTCGTACTAACCCGGGGACGGACGTGTCCGACCAGGAGGACAGCCCGGCCACGATGAACGGTGCGGCTAACGGCGATCATTCGGGCAAGAGCCGCGTTCTGCGCACCCGACGGGTAGTGAACCCCGAGGCGCGGATGCCGCTTATCGAGCACCTGCGCGAGCTGCGCAACAGGGTCTTCAAGGCTCTGCTCGTGGTGACCGTAGGATCCATCGCCGGGTGGTTCATCGAGGAACCGGTCTTCAAGTTCATCACGGGCCCCTACTGCAAGCTGCCGCCCCGCATCAGGAACGGCGTCCAGCCCGGCCTGCCCGGCAGTCATCAACCCCAAGACTGCCACCTGATCGTCACCGGTTTGTTCGACTACTTCTTCCTGCACCTGAAGCTGGCCATCGTCATCGGCATCGTGATCTCGGCTCCGTTCTGGATGTACCAGCTGTGGGCGTTTGTAGCACCTGGCCTGCATTCGCGGGAGCGGCGCTGGACCTACTTCTTCGTCGGCACGGTGTTCCCGCTGTTCGCGCTCGGTGGAACGTTCGCCTATTTCGCGATGACGAAGGGCCTGCGGTTCCTGCTCGACATGCTGCCGCACAACGTGATCCCATTCATCAGCGTCACCTCGTACGTCGGGTACGCGATTGCGATGCTGCTGATCTTCGGGCTCGCCTTTGAACTGCCGATGGTCATGGTGCTGCTCAATCTCGCTGGCGTGCTGACGCACAAGCGTTTCGCCAAGTGGCGGCGGATGATCATCTTCCTCGTCTTCGCGTTCGCGGCCGTGGCGACGCCGAGCCCTGACCCGATCAGCATGCTGCTGCTTGCTGTGCCCTGCGTGGCGCTGGTCGAGGCCGCCGAGGTCTTCGCCTGGTACAACGACCGTAGGAAGGCCAAGCGGGGCGTGCTTTATCCCGGTTTGTCGGAAGAAGAGGTCGCCGAGTACGACCTCGATACCGAACGGGTCGCTGCCAGCGACTTCGACGACGTCGACGCGAAGCACTAGCTAACCGTTCCTGAGCGCGGCAGCCCTGCGTCAGGCCACGGCACATGGCCCGTAGCCTTATTTACATGACCAAGCCGGGCATCACTCCCGCGAGCCCTGCGAGCGTAGACGGCACAGCGAGCCATGAGGCGGTTAGTCCGGCTGGCCGGTACGCCGCGTTTATGCGGAGTAAGCAGACCGACGAGCCCGAACTCGCCGCGTTCCAGGCGCTGTATGACTTCGAATTCGACGACTACCAGCTCGAAGCCTGCCGTGCCCTGGCCGACGGGCATGGCGTGCTGCTCGCTGCGCCAACCGGCTCGGGCAAGACCGTGGTCGGCGAGTTCGCCGTCCATCTCGCGCTCGCGCACGGTCGGAAGTGCTTTTACACGACGCCGATCAAGGCACTCTCTAACCAGAAGTACGGCGACCTGGTCAGGCGTTACTCAGCTGCCAAGGTCGGCCTCCTGACCGGGGACAACAGCATCAACGGCGACGCTCCTGTCGTGGTCATGACCACCGAGGTACTGCGCAACATGCTCTACGCCGGCTCGCCGACGCTTTCGGGCCTCAGCCATGTGGTGCTTGATGAGGTGCACTACCTGGCCGATCGGTTCCGCGGAGCGGTCTGGGAGGAGGTGATCATTCACCTGCCTGAGTCGGTGGCGCTGACCGCGCTGTCGGCGACGGTCAGCAACGCCGAGGAGTTCGGCGACTGGCTGGCTTCCGTTCGCGGCGGCACAACGGTGATCGTCGATGAGCACCGGCCGGTTCCGCTGTGGCAGCACCTCATGGTCGGCCGCCGGCTTTACGACATGTTCGCTGAACCAGACAACCACCGCATTGTCAACCCAGAGCTGCTCAGCATCGCGGGCCGGGAGGCCGTCGCGCCGCGCGATGTTCCCCGCCGCCAGCGCTCGCAGCGCGGGCGTCCGCGAGACAGGCGAAACGCCGGTCGTCCGCGCGTGCCGAACGCGCCCCGGTTCACGCCACCGCGCCGAGCCGATGTGATCGCCAAGCTCGACCGGGCCGCGCTGTTGCCTGCGATCACGTTCATTTTCAGCCGGGCGGGCTGCGACGCGGCGGTGCAGCAGTGCCTGGCCGCGAACCTGCGGCTGACCACACCCGAGGAAGCGACCGAAATCGCGGCCAACGTCACCAGGCGCACAGCCGATATACCCTCGCAGGACCTGCCGGTGTTGGGCTATGACGAGTGGCTGGCGGGCTTGGTTCGCGGTGTCGCTGCGCATCATGCCGGGCTGCTGCCCGCCTTCAAGGAGGTCGTCGAGGAGCTTTTCGCTGCCGGGCTGATCAGAGCCGTTTTCGCCACCGAGACGCTCGCCCTCGGCATCAACATGCCGGCGAGGACCGTCGTTGTGGAGCGGCTCGACAAGTGGAACGGCGAAGCCCATGCCGACCTGACGGCGGGGGAGTACACGCAGCTAACCGGTCGGGCCGGGCGTCGCGGCATCGATGTCGAGGGCCACGCCGTTGTGCTCTGGCAGCCTGGCATGGACCCGCAAGCGGTGGCGGGGCTGGCCGGCACCAGGACGTATCCGCTGAACTCAAGCTTCCGGCCTTCCTACAACATGGCCGTGAACCTGCTTGGCCAGGTGGGCCACGAGCGCGCCTCGCGGCTGCTCGAGTCGTCCTTCGCGCAGTTCCAGGCCGATCGGGCCGTCGTGGGGCTGGCAAGGCAGGCCACCAGGATTCGCGACTCGATGGCAGGGATCGCCGCCAGCTGCGATCGCGGCGATTTCAGCGAGTACGCGAGCATGCGCGCCGAGCTTTCACAGCGAGAACGCGAGCTGGCCAGAGGCCGGTCCGCCGCCCGGCGCGCGGCGGTGATCGAGAGCATCGCCGGACTCCAGCGCGGCGACATCGTCGTGGTGCCCGGCGGACGGCGCGCGGGTACCGCGGTCGTCCTTGAGCCAGCGGCCAGTGCGACCTCGTCCCAGGTCCTGTTGCTGACCGAACACCGCCAGCTCAGGAGGCTGTCGGCGGCCGAGTGCCCCGATCCGGTCGCGACCGTGGAGAAGATCAGGATCCCCGGCCGGTTCAACCCCCGGTCGCCGCAGCACCGCAAGGACCTGGCCGCGACGATGCGTAACAAGCTCGCCGGCACCACCGCCCGCCAGCTGCGTCGGACAGCCAGGGCCGAAGCGGCGAACGGCGCTCCCGGCGAGGCCCAGGCAGCCATCGAAGACCTGCGCCGCCGGCTCCGTCAGCATCCCTGCCATAGCTGCCCGGACCAGCAGGCGCACGCCAGGCAGGCGGAAAAGTACCTGCGCCTGGAGCGAGAGGCCGAGACCCTGGACCGCCGGGTGGCCAGCCGGTCGCACGTGATCGCCAGGACCTTCGACCGCGTGTGCGCGGTCCTCGGGCAACTCGGCTACACCGATGACGACAAAGTCACCGCGGACGGCAAGATGCTTGCGGGCCTTTATACCGAGCTTGACCTGCTGGCCGCCGAGTGCATCAGGCGCGGCATCTGGGACGGCCTCAGCGCGGCGGAGCTGGCCGCCTGCGTGTCCGCGCTGACCTTCGAGGCCCGCAGGCCGGAGGAGGCCGAGCTTCCGCGCGCGCCGGCCGGCCAGGTCAGCGCCGTGCTCACGGCAATGACCAGGCTGTGGGCCGAACTCGACGGCATCGAGAAGCGGCACCGCGTGGCGTTCCTGCGTGAGCCTGATCTCGGCTTCGCGGCCAGGGCCCATGCCTGGGCCTCCGGACAGCCGCTCGAGTCGCTGCTCGATGAGGACATGACGCCTGGCGACTTCGTCAGGGCCGTCAAGCAGCTCATCGACCTGCTCGATCAGATCGCAGGGGCCGCCGCGGGCACGCCTCTCGCGGATAAGGCTGGCGAGGCGATCCGCGCGCTCCGCCACGGCGTGGTCGCGTACAGCTCGGTGCATTGAAAGGACCCAGATGCCATCCGACAAGGCAGCAAGTGCGGCCGAGGGCACGAAGGTGCGCAGGCTGGGCCCGCAGGACTGGGAGATCAGCCGCGACGTCCGGCTGACGGCGCTCGCCGAGGCACCGTACGCTTTCATGTCGACCCTCGCGCGTGAGCTGCAGTTCGACCAGCAGGTGTGGCAGCAGCGGCTCAGCTCACTGAGCGCGGCGACATTCCTGGCCTGGGTGGACGGGTCGCCTGCCGGCACGGCGACGGGAAAGATCGATAACTCCGACGACGAATTCACCGTGCCGGGATCCTGGCAGCTCGTTGGCATGTGGGTCGAGCCCGGAGCACGCGGGACAGGAGTCGCCGACCGGCTGGTCGAAGCAGTGTCCGAGCATGCCCGCGAGAACGGTGCCAGTTCGATCACCCTGTGGGTGACGGAGATCAACGTCCGGGCCAGGGCCTTCTACCTGCGGATCGGCTTCGCACCGACCGGAGAGCGTCAGCCAGTCAGGGAAGACGAGCCCGATCACTGGGAAATGCAGATGATCCGCCACTTTGGTTAGGCCGGAGCGCTGATGAGGCACGGAGCGCGGGCGCAGGCCGGACGGCCGCTGCGTCTGGCAGGATGACGAGATGGCCCCGCTGATGCTGCTCGACTCCGCGTCGTTGTACTTCCGCGCGTTCTACGGGATTCCGCCGGAGAGCATGACGGCACCAGACGGCACGCCGGTGAACGCGGTACGCGGCCTGCTCGACATGATCGCCAGGCTGGTCAGAGCGCGTCATCCTGGCCAGCTCATCGCATGCATGGACGCGGACTGGCGGCCCAAGTTCCGCGTTGCCGCGATCGCCTCGTACAAGGAACACCGGGCCAATCCCGACGGCTCAGAGCAGGTGCCAGACGCGCTCAACGCTCAGATCCCCGTGATCGTGGAGGTGCTCGCCGCCGCCGGGGTCACCATGGCCTGGGCAGAGGGTCTCGAGGCCGACGACGTGATCGGCACCCTTGCCGCGCGCGCGGACCGGCCGGTCGAGGTCGTGACAGGGGACAGGGATTTGTTCCAGCTGGTCGATGACGAGCGCGAGGTGACGATCTTGTACACGGCGCGCGGCGTCGGCCGGCTCGAGGTCATCGACGAGGCGTCGGTGAGCAAGCGCTATGACATACCGGGCCGTGGCTACGCCGCGTTCGCCGCCCTGCGCGGCGACCCGAGCGACGGACTGCCTGGTGTGCCTGGCGTCGGGGAGAAGACCGCCGCCGCGCTGGTACGGACCTTCGGCTCGGTGGAAGGCATGCTGGCCGCCATTGACGCCGGCCACGGCGGCTGGCCGGGCGGCAGCCGCGCCAAGCTGGTCGCCGCGAGAACGTACCTGGATGTGGCCATGCCCGTCGTCCTGGTCGCGTCCGACGCGCCTGTCGTGCAGGGCAACGACGGAATGCTGCCTACCCATGCGCCAGACCCCGCTGCCCTGGCGGCCCTTGACGAGCGCTGGGATCTCGGCAACTCGCTGGGCAGGATGATGTCTGCGCTGGCCGTCAGACCCGACTAACGGCCGCCATCAGGGCTGCCTGACCAAGATCGCCCTGGTGTAGAGCAGGTCGAATCCGCTGCGCTGGACATTGCGCTGGGAGACCGATCCCGGCTGGGTGGTGACGACCGCGATGTCGCACCCTTCGGCCACGGCGTCGGCGAGCCGCGCGGCCAGCAGCGCGCTCTGGATGCCCCTCCTGCGATGGGCCGGTGCTGTCGCGGCCCCGGCCATCTGCGCGACCCCGTCGGTGACGCCGAAGCTGGCACCACCTGCCGGGATCCCGTTGCGCAAGGCGATGTACCGCCGCACCCCAGCCGCGGCGAAATCCCGCTGCGCCTTCTCCAATGCCTCGCGGGGAAAGGCCTCGTGCGAGGGCACCCCCTGATCATCGCCGTGGGCGAAGCCAGTGATCACTACGTCAAGCCAGGCCGCAAGCTCGTCGTCCCCGCTGCGCCTGATCTGGACCCCGGGGGGCGTGACCTGCTCGGGAGGCTCAGCAATCGCGATGCCGAGCACGTTCTCGAACGACACGAGCCGGTAGCCGCGCGCTGTCAGTTGCGCACCGACCTCTGGGTCCGCCAGATTCGAGAGCTCTACCTGCACTCCAGCGCCGCACGCGCTGAAGCGACGCTCGACCTCCTCAAGCTCGGCCTGCGCCGGCACCCCATCGAAGCCCAGCCCGGCGACCTTGTTGAACGGCGAGTCCTCGTCGGCGAAGCTGGCCACACCGCCGGCCAGCGGCATCGCGAAACCGGGCGGCGCCGCGCCGCGCCGGCGCGCCGCCTCGCTGCTAGCGGCAATGAGCGTGGCCTCGGCGCGTTCGATCCGCCGCGCCAGCGCGGTGTCGCAGAACAGGGGCACCTGGGCGGAGGCCACGTCGCGAAGCTTAGCCTTGACGCACCCGCCGATAGGTTGCCGCCTGCTTCGCTCTAAAGTGGCGCCGAGTGTGCCACAGGGTTCAGCTGCATCCGCCAGGCAAGCTCGAAGTCCAGCTTGGCGGGATCGGCGGCCAGGTCGCGAGGGGTCAGCTTGAGCGCGGCGGCCTGAGTCTGGTACGCGTCAATCACGGCGGTCTTGAGCTCTCGCTGGGCAGAGCCAAGCTTGGTCACCACCGGAGTCAGGCACCCGGCGTCCAAACCGGTTCCGGCAAGCTGCTCGGCGAGCCAGAACGCTGCGTCCAGATTGGTGTCGGCCGGCACGCCGCTCACCCACTCGGGCCACCCGTACGCGATGACGTAAGGGAAGTCGGCGTACAGCGTGACGTCGCGATGACCGGCCGCTGTAGCTGCGCGGAGCCCGGCGTCTCTGGCGAACGCGTGATCGCGGTGGCCGCCGATCGCCGACGGCAGCCACACCTCGCTGGCTCCGCGGAGCAGTTCCGTGAGCCGGTCTATGACGGCGCCGAGGTCGGGATCCCCTTCGCGATACTGCGCCTCAGGCGCGCCGAGATGAACAGCGGTCGCAGACAGCAGCCGCATGACGGCCGCATCCTCCGCCAGTCGTTCGCGTTGCCGCTCAATCGAGCTGGTCGCTCCGGTCAGCCGGTCCCACCGGCTGACCGGCCAGCCGTCCGGCGGGAACGCGGTGAAGACGGTCGCGATCGTCGCGCCGCCGGCGCTGAGCGCCACGCTCGCCGACAACGCGGCGTCGTCCAGGTGCGGCGAGACGGCGACGAGCCCGCTACTAACGCTCATTCGTGGCGAACTTTCATGACTGATCAACTTATCCGTCTCATCCCGGGCTTCGGAAGGCCAGGCTGGCACACTGGCCCCATGGCTGCGCTCACGATTCCCTGGCTGCCTTTCCCGCTGGCCCCTGCGGGCCAGCCACCGGTTACCTACGAGGTCAGCGCGGACGGCCTGGCATTGACGGCGGCCGCCGGGACTGACCTGTTCGTGGACCCTGCGGGCGCTGCCGAGGTGCCCGACGCCGGCCGGCTTGTCGGCAATCCGCCTCCGGGCGACTTCAGCCGGGCGGCCAGGGTCAGCGTGGCGTTCGCCAGTAAGTACGACGCGGGCGTCCTGATGCTGCACGCGGGCGAGCGACGGTGGGCCAAGCTCTGCTTCGAGCTGTCGCCGCAGCTAACGCCGATGGCGGTGACGGTTGTTACCAGGGGGACCTCCGACGACTGCAACTCCTTCGAGGCGCAAGGTAACTCGCTCTGGCTGAGGATGACCAGGTCGGGAGCGGCGTGGGCGTTCCACGCGTCCGTCGACGGAAGCTGGTGGCGGCTGCTGCGGTACTTCGCCCTCGGCAATGAGCCGGCCGACTGCGTCACGCAGCCGGAAAGCGACGTCAGAGTGGGGTTCCTCGCGCAGTCGCCCACCGGCAAGGGCTGCGCGGTGACCTTCGACAAGATCTCGTTCCGGCCTGGCGCGCCAGCGGACCTGCGGGACGGCAGCTGACCAAGCAGTCCTACTGAACGGCGAGCGCCACCAGGCAGGTGTCGTCGTCGGTGTGGGTCGGGCCGAGCGCGTCAAGCGCCACCGACACCAGGCGCTCAGGATCGCCGACGCCTCGCACCGCGCGTACCAGCTTCGCCACGCCCTCGTCGATGGACCTGTCCCGCCGCTCCACTAGGCCGTCGCTGTACAGGAGCAGCAGATCGCCAGGGCGAAGCAGCAACGTGTCCGCGTCGTAGCTCGCGCGCCCCGCTCCGAGCAAGATCCCCGCAGGCGCGTCAAGCGGCAGCGCCCACGCGCCCCGCACCAGAACGGGCGGCGGATGCCCGGCCTGCGCCCAGGTCAGCACCCGCTCGCGCGGGTCGAAATAGCCGGCGATCACCGACGCAGTGTGCTCGAGCGAGACGTGCCAGACCAGGTCGTTCAGCCAGCCGACAAGCCGCTCGGGCGGCGCACCGGTAATCGCCAGGCCCGCCAAGGCGCCGCGCAGCCTCGCCATGCCCGCCGCGGCCTCCAGCCCGTGACCGCCGACATCACCGATTGCCACCAGCACGCTGCCGTCTGGCATCTCGGCCGTGATGTACCAGTCGCCGCCGACCCTGCTGTCGCTGGAGGCCGGCAGATACCGGACTACGGCTCGCAACCCTGGAAGCTCGAATGGCTCGTCGTGCAGCGGCAGAATGGCCCGCTGCAATTCCAGGGTGATGTGACGCTCCTGCGCGAGTTCTGCGGCCAGGGTGGCCTCGGTGGCACGTTCGCCCAGGAAATGGACGGGAGCGGTGCTGCCGCCCGACGCGTGCACCGCGGCCGATATCCGCGGCGGCACGGGCGCCTCTGACATCATCTCTACTTACATTTCGTGAGAGTTTGCTTACCAATCGTGAGGCATGACCGATGCGCCTGTCTAGATGCCTGCACGCCACAGACGGGGTGAGATGATGATGATGCGTACTCGGTGGGGGCGAGAGCTCGGTGTGGTAACCGTGCCGGAACGGCGCCATCCCAGGGAGCAACCACAGTGAACATGCTAAACGACTTGTACCCGGCAAAGCGACTGTCGGACGCCGCGGCTGCGGCGGGCCGGGCGGGATTGGACGCACTTCTTCTCACGCCAGGGCCCGACCTGCGGTACGTGTGCGGGTATGACGCCCATGCGCTGGAGCGGCTGACGTGCCTGGCGGTTCCGGCCGCTGGCGACCCGTTTCTCGTGGTGCCGCGGCTCGAGCTGCCCGCAGCGCAGGCGTCGCCGGCCGGACGGCTCGGCCTTGAACTCGTCGCGTGGGAGGAGACCGATGACCCGTACGCCCTGGTTGCGAAGCGGCTGGGCAGCCCGGCGGCGGTCGGCCTCGCCGATCGCATGTGGGCGCTGATGGTGCTGAGGTTCGCCGCTGCGCTGCCTCGCGCACGCCAGGAACTGGCCAGCACGGCGCTGAGTCCGCTCCGCTCGCGCAAGTCGCCTGCTGAGATCGCGGCGCTGCGCGAGGCCGGTCAGGCCATCGACCGGGTGCACGCGCGCGTGCCCGGCTGGCTGCGGGCCGGGCGTACGGAGCGCCAGGTGGCCGCCGACATCGGCGAAGCGATCATCGCCGAGGGGCACAGCACCGCCGACTTCGCCATTGTCGCCTCTGGCCCGAACGGCGCGAGCCCTCATCACACCGCTGCCGATCGCATCCTGCGCGCGGGCGACGCGGTCGTGGTCGACATCGGCGGCACGATGCCGACCGGATACTGCTCGGACTGCACGCGAACCTACGTGCTCGGCGAACCCGCGGCCGAGTTCGCCGCCTACTACCAGGTTCTCAAGGATGCGCAGGAGGCGGCGTGCGCGGCCGTCAGGCCAGGAGCTAGCGCGGAATCGATAGACGCCGCCGCCCGCGAGCCGATCACGGCGGCCGGGTTCGGACAGTTTTTCCTGCACAGGACCGGCCACGGCATTGGCCTGGAAACGCATGAGGACCCCTACATCGTGGCGGGCAACCCAGAACCGCTTCGGGCCGGGCACGCGTTCTCGGTAGAGCCCGGCATATACCCGGGGAATGACGGCGCCAGGATCGAGGACATCGTCGTCTGCACGGACACAGGCAGCGAACGCCTGAACAACGTGACCCGCGAACTCGTCTGCGTGCCGGCGTGATGCGCGGCGTCGAGCGTGAGAGCCGCGACGATGCGGCCAAGGCCCTGTTCGAGCTGACCGCTGAGATCGCCGAGAACGAGCTGCGGCCAGCCGCCGCCGCGGCCGAGCGGGACGGGCGGTTCCCGCGCGAGGAATTCAGGCTGCTCGGCCGGTCTGGACTGCTCGGGCTGCCCTACCCAGAGGATCTCGGCGGTGCCGGCCAGCCGTACGAGACCTACCTGCAGGTGGTCGAGGAAATCGCTGGCGCATGGCTGACGGTCGGCCTCGGGCTGTCCGTGCACGTGCTCAGCTGCTTCGCGCTGATCAACGCCGGGACCCCAGAACAGCAACAGCGCTGGCTGCCGGACATGCTCGGCGGCGAGCTGCTCGGCGCCTACTGCCTTTCAGAGCCGGGCAGCGGCTCGGACGCGGCCGCGATGCGCACCAGCGCCCAGGCTGACGGCTCCGAGTTCATCCTGAACGGGACGAAGGCGTGGATCACGCACGCCGGGCTGGCCGACTTCTACACGGTTTTCGCGCGCACCTCGGGCGAGCCGGAAGGGCGGGACCGGGCGAGGGGAATCAGCTGCTTCCATGTGCCTGCGAACACGCCGGGCGTGCGGCCTGGCGAACCCGAGCACAAGATGGGCATGCGGGCATCCGTCACCGCCCAGGTGAGCTTCGAGTCCGCGACCATTCCTGCCGATCATCTGGTGGGGGAGCAGGACAAGGGATTCTCGATCGCCCTTTCCGCGCTGGATTCCGGACGGCTCGGCATTGCGGCGTGCTCGACCGGTGTCGCCCAGGCGGCCCTGGAAGCGGCGACCGCATACGCGAGGGAGCGCCGGCAGTTCGGCCGTCCGATCATCGAATTCCAGGGACTGGCTTTCATGCTCGCCGATATGGCCACCTCGGTGGCAGCGGCCCGCGCGCTGTACCTGGCCGCGGCTCGGCGCAAGGACGCGGGATTGCCGTTCGGCACGGAGGCCGCCATGGCCAAG
This sequence comes from Streptosporangiaceae bacterium, assembly GCA_036258115.1. Taxonomy (GTDB): domain Bacteria; phylum Actinomycetota; class Actinomycetes; order Streptosporangiales; family Streptosporangiaceae; genus Chersky-822. The sequence continues at coordinate 95,447 of DATAEH010000227.1, read as the reverse complement.
CTGTTCGCGAGCGACACCGCCATGAAGGTCACAACTGATGCGGTGCAGGTGCTGGGCGGATACGGATACGTGGAGGACTTCCCGGTCGAGCGGCTGATGCGAGAGGCGAAGGTGCTGCAGATCGTCGAGGGGACCAATCAGATCCAGCGAATGGTCATCGGCCGGTCGCTGGCGTCCGGTCAGGGATAGCGGTGGAGGAGACTAACCGCAAGATCCTCGCGCTGCTGGCCGGGGACGGACGGCTGAGCTTCACCGAGCTGGCCAGGCACACCGGGTTGTCGGTGTCCGCGGTTCAGCAGCGGGTCAGGCGGCTGGAGGAACGCGGTGTCATCCGCGGCTACAGCGCGGTGGTCGACCCGGCGGCGGCCGGCCTGCCGCTGACCGCGTTCGTCTCGATCAAGCCGTTTGACCCGGCCGCGCAGGACGACGCTCCCGAGCGACTGGCGCACCTGCCGGCGATCGAGGCGTGCCACAGTGTCGCGGGGGACGAGAACTACATCCTCAAGGTGCGGGTTGCCTCGCCTGCGGCGCTGGAGAACCTGCTCCAGGAGATCCGCGCCGCAGCTGGCGTGTCGACCAGGACCACGATCGTGCTCAGCACGCCCTACGAGGGCCGCCCGCCAGACGTGTAGCCGCGTCAGGAGGTGAGTGCCCACTTCCTGGCAGGGAAGTCGAACAGCCAGTCGGCCTGGCTCCAGGTGGGGTATCCGAGTATCAAGTCCATCGGCCGCTCCAGCGTCGCGTTGGCGGCGCTCAGGTCCACGACAGCGGCCTTGTGCGGGGCGAACGACCGCTGGCCAATGACCGCGCCGGATACCTGCAGCAGCGGTGTGCGCAGCTGCGCCCCGGACGCATCGGTGCCCTCGCTCGTGCCGATCTCCCGGAACAGCTCCCGGTTTGCCAGCCAGAAGCCCTCGTGCACGATAGTGATCCCGGCGCCGCTGTCCCAGTTGGCGTATGCGGACACGGCCGGCGCTTGCGCCCAGCTGACGTCCACGTAACAGTGCCCGCGGCGGCCAACCGCCAGATCGGCACCGCGGGCATTGCCGCCTTCAGACGGGCGGACGTCCACGACACCGTCGGCGAACCGGAAATGACAGCGGTACTGCCCGATCACGTCCATGCCGAGCAGGTGCTCGCCTGGCCTCGCGCCGTCGGCCCTGGCGACATCGAGCGACACGGAGTGCAGCGGCCCGACGGACAGGTCGGTCACCGTGACCACGGTCTCGCTCACCGCGGCGAACGCGCCATGCCCCTGGTCCGTCCCGGACCAGGGGAGCCCGGTCGTGTACTCATCGGCCAGCATCGTGGTCCTGGCCGCGCCGGTGTCGAGAACGAAGCGGTACGCGCGTCCAGCCACGGTGCCTTCGACGAACGGCACGGCGCAATCCGGATCATCGGGGTCAGGCTCGATCCGGACCGCCAAAACCGCCATGGCCGGCAAGGGTAGCAGCGAGCCTGATCAGCCTGTCCGCCACTGCGGCCTGTCCGCCACTGCGACCTGCCGGCCGCCTTGCGGCGGCCGGCAGGCCCGTGATCCCCCCGGAGCAAACTCACGAAAGCCTGGTCGGGCGGCTGGCCGGCCTACCCGATGGGGATAGCCCGTAGCGAGCCAGGTACTTCAACCCCCACATCTTGCGGCGCGATGACGACGGTTCCCTGCAGAGCCGCCGCTGCGACCGTGAGCTCGTGCCTGTGCACGGCTATGACGGTGGCGCCGCGGAGCAGGGCACTGTCGATGACCGCCGCGTAGTCGAGCCCGTCGCCGGCCGGCGGCAAGGCGAGCACAACGTCGCGGCAGGTAATCCCGGCGTCCTGATCGGCCCGGTCAACGAGCTCGACCAGCTCCCTGTGAGTGACGGGGGCCGGCCGCAATCTGCCGTCCAGACCGCGGGAGAACGGCAGCAGCGCAACGTCATCCGGCCGGCCCCTGGACGGCCGGATCATGTCGAGCCCGAGCAAATCACTGAATCGGGTCGCGCCTGGCGCGTCCACGAACGAGAACACCTGGCGAACCCATGATCGATCGACCGCGGCGAGCGCGGTATCGGCAAGCGGCGGCGCCGTGATGACCATCCGGGCTCCGCTCTCCGCGAGCTGACCGGCGGTCTCAACTGTGCACAGGTTCACGTCAACGGGCGATGGCACTCCGCCGGCGGCGCGTATCGCGTGCACCGCCAGCGTGAAGCCGACCACGTCTGGCACCAGCACGCCGACGACGTCCCTGGGCCGAAGCCCGCGCCAGGTCAGGCCGGCCGCCGCGGCCTGGACGGTGGTTGCCAGGCTGGCATAGCTATGCGAACCGCCACGTGGCTGGCCGTTGGCCCCTGGCCCGCCTACCAGAGCGGTCAGGCCAGCGCGGTCGGTCGCGATGGACACAAGTCGCCTCGTGACAGACACCTCAGTGATGAGGTCGTCAAGCTTCGACATGTGGGTGCCCTTCCGCGGCTGTGCGCCATCTGGGAAGGACACTAGATGCTCGGTCTGCTCGGGGCATCGGCAAAAATGTGCACTCCGCTATGTATTCGAAGCGGAGAGGGTATGTAGGCCGACCTCCGGATGTGCAAAGCCCTCGAACCCGGCTATGTACGCCTATTCAGGCCCCGGCCCGTGCTCTGCCATCCAGACGGCTAGCTGGGCACGCGAGCTCAGTTCCAGCTTGCCGAAGATATTGGCGATGTGCCTGGCCACGGTGGTCGGCGCGATGAAGAGCCGGTCGGCGATCTCACGGTTGGACATGCCGCCAACGGCGAGCGTGGCGATCTCGAATTCCCGCGTGCTCAGGGGGCCGGCGGGCTCGGCCTTATCGGGCACCACCTCGGCTGCTGGCGCGGTCAGCAGCTGCGCTGCCCGATGCGGGCTCATTGCCTTGCCCTCAGCCAGCAGCGACGACGTGATTTCAGGACCGAGGTTCTCGTTGGCCGCGTCCACCAGCTGGGCGAGCCGACGTGACGCTGAGGCGGACGGCTGACCGCCGATCGCTTCGATTGCCGCCTGGGCCGCGCCTGCGAGCCTGACCGCCTGCGCGGCGTCGCCGAGCGCACTGGCCAGGCCGGCCATGGCCTGCAGTCCGCGGGCAACGGCGAGGCGCTGCCCGGTGGCCAGGCTCAGCCGCATACTCTCGGTCAGGCTGTCCGCCGCGACGGCGAGATCTCCCCGGGTCAGGGCGATCCGGCCGATGCCGGCGAGGCAGCGTGCCATCTCGGGCCGCGCGTCGATCTGCCGGTACAAGGCCAGCGCCGCCCCGAAATACTCGGCGGCGGCGCCAAGGTCATTCCGCCCGGTCGCCACCCGGCCAAGCCCGTAGAGGACATTCGCGACGCCCCAGCCGTTGTTGTCCCGCAGCACATCCAGCGCCTGCTGAAAACCCTTCTCGGCCTCGGTCAGATCGCCTTGAGCGGCGATCACGGCCGCGCGGACCGCCAGGGCGACGCCCTCTTCCCATTCGTCGGCCATGGCGGTGGCTGCGGCCACCGCGGAGTCGGCACGGGCGAGCGCCTGATCGGCGTGGCCGGACATCAGGTCGGTGAGCGCGAGCAAGCGCAGCGCGGCAGCGCTGTTCCCGTCCTTGATCGGCTCGCTGAGCTCGAGGCACTCGCGCGCGTAGCTGGCCGCTGCGGCGTAGTCGAACTGCTCGAAGGCCAGTTCTGAGCGGACAGCGAGCGCCTTGGCTCTCACCCCGGCGGGTACCGCGGCGTCGACGGCCAGCAGCCGGTCAAGCCAGCCCGCCCCCTCCGCAACCTCACCGCTCGCCAGCCAGTAGCCGCTGAGCGCGTGCGCGAGGCGCAGGCCTTCCTCGGCGTCCCCATGCTGAACGCAAAACGCGAGCGCGAGGTTGAAGTTCGCCCGGTCGGTGCGCACCCTGTGGAACATCGCGACCCGCTCCGGCCAGGTCGGATCGCCGCGGATGTAGGCGACGGAGGTTATCTCCTCGGCGATGCCGAGCATGCAATCCCGGTGCGCGGCACGCAGTCCGGCCATCTCGTCGGCCGCTGCGGCATGCTCTGCGGCGAGTTCCCTGACCGTGTCGAGCAGCCGGTACCTCGCGTCACCGTTGAGCTCACCGTCCAGAGTGACCAGCGACTTGTCGATCAGCGCGCGGAGCTGGTCGAGCACCTGACACGAAGAGATCTGATCGTCCGCGCATACCCGCTCGGCCATATCCAGGTTCCAGCCGTGGAAGACCGACAGCCGGCTCAGCAGGAGTCGCTCATCGGGATTGAGAAGCTCGTTGCTCCACTCGACTGTGGCACGGAGCGTCTGCTGGCGTGGCGGCGCCGTCCTGTGACCCAGGGCGAGCAACTCGAACTTATCGGCGAGCCGGTCGGCGATCTGGTCGGCGGACAGCGCCCGTACCCGGGCCGCAGCCAGTTCGATCGCCAGCGGCACGCCGTCCAGCGTGCGGCAGATCTCGGCGACGGCCGTGCTGTTGTCCTCATTCAGCCGGAAGCCTGGCCACGCGGCAGTGGCGCGCTCGACGAACAGCTGCACGGATTCGCTGTGCGTCACCTCGGCCGCGCAATCGCCTTCGTCAGCGTGCGGCAATCCAAGCGGCGGAACCCGCCAGATGATCTCCCCGCGCACCCCGAGCGGCTCGCGGCTAGTCGCGATCACGTGCAGTCCGGGACATGCGGCCAGCAGCGGCTGCACTAGTTCTGCGCACGCCTGCACCAAGTGCTCGCAGGTGTCCAGGATCAGCAGCACGGTGCGTGGCCGCAGCGCGTCAATCAGCGTATCGGCCAGCTCGCGGTTGACCTCCGCGCGGATGCCCAGCGCGGCTGTGACCAAGCCCATCGCACTCGGCGGGCCTGAGACAGGCGATGCGGCGCCAGTGGCTTCGAGGTCGGCGTCGGCCAGGTCGGCGTCGGCCAGGTCGGCGATCCAGGTGCCGTCGGGGAACCGGTCAGCCAGAATCCTGGCGAGCCTGAGCGCGAGCCTGGTCTTGCCGATCCCGCCTGGCCCGCACAGCGTCAGCGCACGGCTGCGGCCAAGGATCGCGACCAGCTCAGCAAGGTCGCGCTCGCGACCGACAAAGCTGTTGGGCTCCGCCGGGAGATTGCCAGGCGCCGGTGGTATGTCCGAGGTCATGGGCCGCCTGTGTACTCGTCTGGGTCGGAAGTTCTGTGCTGCCAGGAGCTTCTAGAATTAACCGGATTTCGCGATTTAGTCTATTGTCACACCGTCGAGCTCCCCGGGTCGCCTTTCACGGTAATCCAGATCGGCTCGCTGTACCGAAGCCGACCGAAATACATGACCTTGATCAGTGCCCACCATCGCTGACCAGGCCGGGCGTCACGGGGGATGGCGACGGCGAAGCTCAGCTCGGCTTGGCTGCCCGGATCGGTCGCGAACCCTGTCGTCCACGCCCTGTGAGCTGACCAGCTGCCATGCGGCGAAATCAGCTGGGCTTCACCGCGGATCTCAGAGGCGGTGGTGTTGGACAGCTTGGCTGTGACGATTCCCGAACCGCCCGGCGGCAGCTCGACGTGTCCGCTGACCATGGTCAGCTCGGCCTCGGCCGCCTCGGCGAGGCTGATCTTTTCCAGCGCGGGCAGCAGCTGGTCGAGAGGGATCGTCGGTGCTAGCGGTTCAGGCTCACCGACAGCGATGACGGCAACGTCCTCCAGTAGCTGTCCGGCATCGTCGATCAGGCGGGCCGAGACGAAATGCCTGCCCGGCTCGGATGTGGCGGGCACTTGCACGAGCACGTCCCACGCGGCCCAGCCGCCACCGCCCAGCCGGAATGGCAGCTTTCCGGGCTCTGCGTCCTGGCCGTCCGCTTCCAGGCCGCCGGCCGGCCCTGCCCATGTTGCCGATGCGAGCGTGAGCGCGGCAGGGACGTCGATCAAGACGGTGCCGGCCGCAGGCCGCGGGCCGCAGGCGACCGAGACCCGGATCCTGGCGTCCGCGCCCGGTTGCACGGCGAGCCCGCCGGGGGACACGTGCACGGCAACCGGCATGTTGCCGGCCGGGGCCGGTCCCTTGCCGTGCAGCCAGTACCTGGTAAACACCGGCTGGGCTGGCTCGGGCGACGCGCTCGCGAGCGACCCCGCAGCGCCTGCTGGAGTGCTGACCTGAGCGGGCGTGATGGCGAGCGTGACGGTCCCGCGCTCAGGCACCACGGCAGTGACGGCGCCGTTGGAGCGGCCGGCGGGCTGAGCATCGCCGTCCTCCAGCACGCTGGCGATCGTCGCCGCCGAGGCGCCAGTGAACAGGTGCACAGCAGCCGTGGTCCGCCCGTTGCGGCCTGCCACATCACGCAGCCTGACCGTCACGCCATCAGCCGGATCGGGCTGGGCTAGCGGTGCGATCGGGTTGCCCCTGGGCTTCAGCGCCATCACGTCAACGCCAGCCGGAGCGACGCTGACCAGGCTCTTTTCCGCCGGTAGCGGACCGCTGTGCAGGTCAGTTTCGCGCGTCAGCAGGCGGTGGCTGTACTCCTGTCCGCTCACCGGGAACCCGGCCGTCCTCCAGTCTCCGGACCCTGACGCGAGCGCGTATTCAAAGGTGTGGCTCCAGTGCTGCCAGGAGAAGCTGCTGCCGTCCGGGACGGTACGCTTCTCGCCGTCCATCCACGTTCCGCTCGGCCACGCACTGCAGGCCCGCATCAGGGAGATACAGGCATCCCCCGCCGGCGTAACGAGGCTGCCGGGAAGGCCGCGGTTGAGCAAGGCGACCGTGTGGCTAGCCAGGCCAGGTTCGTCGCTCCAGCTGTAGTCGGACCACGGCGCCTCGATCAGAGCATCGGCCAGATCCTCGGCTACCGCGGCGATCGCCGCGCGCAGGTCGGTTCCGGCCACGATCAGGACCGGAAGGTCGGACGAGGCGCGCAAGTCGGCGCCCGGGACGAAGGCGTCCCGCCTGCTTCGCGCGGCGGGGACCCAGATCCTGGCCGAGCCAGTCTCGGCCATCTGAGCTTCCAGCCTGTCCGTTACCGCAGGACCTGCCGCAGCAAGAACCTGCGCGGTGAAGTCGTTCTTCTCTGGCCCGCCCAGCGCGATCCTGATGTCTGGCATGTTCGAGTCCAGTTCCGCGGCTCCGTACCTCGGACCCTCTGGAACTGAGCATGTCGCCGTCACACCTTGCCGGGCCAGCGCCACGAGCAGCGCCCTGACCTCGTCCCGGCAATCGCTGCCAGCACCGCTGTCCCTGGGCGCGAATCCGTCGGTCGCAGCGTCCGCCGGCGCGATGACCTCGGCCACGCCGATCGCATGCAGCCGCCGTTCACCCGCCTGCCCTGTTAGGCATATCCGCGCGGTCGAGCCGACGCCGAACCACTCATGCGCCGGATTGTCGAGGGTGTAGGTGTGCTCGGCAACATCGACCTCCGCGTCACCGAACGGCCGCCCGATCACAGACAAGCCGGTCTGGTGAATCGGCAGCCCGCCAGGGACATTGGTCGCGAACCTGACGCGCAGCAGCCGATCGTGCCCGATGGAGCCATCGACGTGAGTGCGGAACTCGATCACGTCAGAGCCGTCCCAGAGGAGTGTTTCCTGGGTGATCTCCAGCTCATCGAGGGCGTACTGGGTCACCAGCCGGCATCCGATCGGGCAGCGTTCTGCCCGCACCCTGGCATGCCGGTCAGCTGGACCACGCCAGCGCCCTTTCTGACAGAGCAGCCACGGACCTTCGCCCCAGCGCGGATGAGTCGGGTACTCCTCCTGGATCACGAGCTCGTTGCCCGCGCCAGCTAGCAATTCCATCCCCGTGCCACGGTCCACGATGGATTCGAGCGATCCGTCGTCGATACCGCCGGCCCGCACCGTGAAGGCCTCGTTCTCGATCATCACGCCCGGCCGCGCCTGCCAGGCACATGACTCTGGCGCCGGTGCGACGTCAACCGGATCGCGGCCGGGTTCGATAACCCGCGCCAGGTATGTCTTGTATCCGAGCGGTGGCACGTCCGTGGCGCGGAACGTCAGCGTTGCGGCGGCCAGTGAGCCGTCTGCATGCCGGGCGATCCCCTCGGCTAGGCAGGCGATCTGAGCACCCGACTGATCGGTGAGGTTGAACCGGTCGCACTCACCCGCGGCGAACTCGAGAGAGATGGTAGCCAGGCCCGAGCGAGGCCAGGCGAGCGTATTGAAGATAACAACGGCGCGCGGCTCACGCTCGCCAGGCTGCTGCCGCGCTCCGGTCACCGATGCCGTGTCGGCTTGACCGGCTAGGTACGCCGCCGCCTCGTCGCGTGCCGCTGCGCCGCGCTCGTATGCCTCCCGCCAGCCGGCCAGCAAGTCCAGGTAGACCTGGTCGCCCTCGGTTCCGGTAATCGCGTCGTGGTGGGCGCCGAACGCCAGCAGCCGCCAGGCTTTATCCAGGCTCGCGACCGGGTACGGCGCTCCGGCGAGCCAGGCCGCGGTCGCGAGCCGCTCTCCGTCCAGAAGCGCGATCTCACCGTCACGCTGTGCCTGCTTCGTGTCGATGTAGGTAACGTCCTTGCCTGGATACACCGGGTTCATGTCCCTGGTCTGCGGCATGAGCCAGGCACCGGTTGCCTGCCGTTCAGCGCGGACCGCCTCGAAGAACTCCCTCGGCACCGCCGTTACGAAGCGTGGCCAGACGTAGCGCGTATTCCAGTCGCGATGGATCGCCGTCGCCCATCGCGAGGGCACGACGTGGTCGCCGCCGACCGGCAGGAGCACGTTGCGAGTCGCCGCAACCGGAGCGAGGGAGCGGAACTGGCTGTATGCGTCCTTCTCGGCGGTGGCGAGGTCGGCCGCGTGCTGAGTGATCCAGCCCGCCGAGTAGTGGTTGGGCATGTAGCTGGTCAGCAATCCACTGCCGTCCGGCGATATCCACTCAAACTCGGAGGGGAACTGCATGCGCTTGTTCCCGCCAAAGATCTTCTCGGGTCCCCACTGATGGAAGGGTCCGCGCGCCCACGACGATTCGGCCAGGCCGGCGGCGGCCATCAGGCCGGGGTAGGAGGGATCGAAGCCGAATGCGTCGAGCATCCAGGAGGTGGTGGGCGTCGCTCCGAGCACGCCGCGCTGGAAGGCCAGCCCGTACACAGCGTTCCTGATCGTTGACTCGGCGCAGGTCAGGTTCGTGTTCGGCTCGTTGTAGCTGCCGCCTACGATCTCGATCCTGCCATCGGCGATAAACGCGAGGAGGTCGGCCCGGTCCTCCGGGTGAGCGTCGAAGTACGGCTTGAGGTAGTCAATCTCGGCCAGCACGAACTTGTAGTTCGGATCTCGCCTGGCCTCCTGCAGATGCAGCCTCATCAGCTCGAATGCCGTTCGTACCTCCGGCAGCGAGCCATCGGTGGCTGGCAGCAGCGGCCAAGTCTGCGTGTACTGTCCCTGGGTGTTCCACCAGACAGGGTCATAGTGGAAGTGGCTGACCATCCACATGGTCCAGCCCGGCTCGGCAACCGTGATCTGGCCGGATACCTGCCAGTGTCCAGTCGCGCTCTGTGCGACGGCGGTGACACGGCGGGCACTACCAGGCGCGGCAGGCGCCGCGATCTCCACGGGCACCTCGACCGTCCGCTGTTCGCCGTGGTGCAGCTTGGTCACCAAGACCGGCCCGGGCGTCACTACCCCCGCGCCGTGCACGCCAACCGTCACCTGGCCGGCCGGATCGCTGATCATTCCAGGGCCGTCGTTGACCAGCGTCACCCGCACTATCTGCAGTGGCCTGGCCGCAGAACCGGAGAACAGGTCGGTCGAAACTACCTCAGTGATCCGCATGCCTCATCGTGACACGCCACGGCCGAGCCAGCTACGGCCGTACCCCCTGCGTAACTTACTCTTCCCGGCGAATTCGGCCAGATCAGCGAGCGGGCGGCCGGCCAGGCGCTGTACCGTCCAATCGCTCATCGGCTCCGCGCCGATCGAGCGGTAGAAGCCGATCGCTGGCTCGTTCCAGTCCAGAACCCACCACTCGAGCCGGCCGTATCCCCGGCGCACGCAGATCGCGGCGAGTTCGGCGAGCAGGGCCTTGCCGATGCCGCGCCCGCGCATCGCCGGGGTGACGTACAAGTCCTCAAGGTAAATGCCGTGCTGGCCTAGCCAGGTCGAGAAGTTCAGGAACCACAGCGCGAAGCCGACGATCGCGCCGTCCACCTCGGCAACGTGGGCGAAGACGGCCGGGTTCACCGCGGACAGGGCCGCTCGCAGGCCGTCTTCGGTGGCGGTGACCTCCTCAAGCGAGCGCTCATAGTCGGCGAGTTCCCTGATCAGCTCGAGGATCCTCGGCACATCGGTGAGGCTGGCCTGCCTGATCAAGGCGCCTGGCGCCGGCTCGCCGGCGGCGGTCACCGGCCTGCCATTGGATCGGCGATGGGAAACCGGTACCTCAGCCTGAACTTGTCCGCGGGTACGAGCACCTCGGTGGCCTCCACGGCCCTGGTGCCGCTGTAATGCACTCGCTCGATCGCCAGCATGGCCGCTCCGGCTGGCACGGCGAGCGCTGTCGCCTCACCCAGGAGGGCGGGCCTGACAGATACTTCCTCCGCTACCTCGTCTACCTCGATGCCGATCGACCGCATCCGCTCGACGACGCCGCGCCCGGCCAGCGGACCCTGCTCGGGCATAGCGACGGCGGTATCGGCAGTCAGCTCGGCCGGCTCGCAGCTCGTCGCCAGCTGGACGGGCTCGCCATCGGCCCGCATCAGGTACCTGGTCATAACCACGGCGGCACCCGAGGGCACGCCGAGCCTGGCAGCGACGGCCGGCGATGCGATAGCCTGCTCGGTTTGATGTTCCCAGGTCAGCGTTCTCGGTACCGGCGGAAGGTGCGGACGGTCGTCCCCGCGGGCAGGCTGCCCATGCCCCGCCCCGTTCTGGCCGCCAGAAAGAACCTCGTCGACGCCGAAGGGAGAGCCAGGGAACTGCGGCCTGTCGTGCTCCAGAAAGACGGCGGCAGGCGCCCGGCGGACATAACAGCCAGAGCCCGGCCTGGCCTCAATCAGGCCCTCAGCGATCAGGACCTGGAGTGCATGCTTGGCCGCCGTCTCCCCGACGCCGTAGTTGGTGATGATGGCGTTCCGCGAAGGCACCCGTGCGCCAGGCGCGAGCAGGCCTGAATGGATTCTGGATCGCAGATCCTCAAGGACGCGCAGGTATACCGGCTCTGTTGTGGTGCCCATGACGAAGCCATTGTCGCCGAGTTGGGTCGCACCCGTGAGCCAACGGTCATTTTGCGGCGGGCCGCCGCCAGAACCCTGACCTAGCTGCTGCCCTCCTCGAGCAGCAAGTGGTATCCGTTGGGCGTCCTGGCATGCAAGACCCGGTACTGCCAGTCGGCACTCGGCCGCATGAGCTCCTCGCGGTAGGGCACACCGGCACCCTCGAACACCTTCTTCGCCTCATCAAGGTCGCTCACGCCGAACTGCCAGGTCAGCACGCGATCAGGGCCCGCAGGCGAGAAGCCTTCGTGCCACTCGATACCGAACTCGACCGCGCCGTGGCCTAGGGCGAGGAAGTACGGGTACTCAGGTCCTTCGTATGTCACCCGGAACCCGAGGCGGAGGTAGAAATCCCGCTCAGCGCGCAGATCGCTGACGAAGAGAATCGGGATGATCCTCCTAAACAACGGTGCCATAGCGCGACATAGTATCGAGCTACCGTCCCTAGGGAGGCATAGTGCTTCCTCGTGTCGAGGCCCAACCGATCAGGATCGCCGCATGCCAGATCAGCCTGCGTGTCGGCGAGATGGCGCAGAACCGAGCGGCAGCCACCGATGCGGTCATGCGGGCCGCCGGCGCGGGCGCGCAGATCGTGGTGCTACCGGAGCTCACGCCGTCCGGTTACGTCTTCCGCGACGCCGTAGAGGCTCGCTCGCTCTCCGAGTCGCCAGACGGGCCAACCGCGGCCCAGTGGCACGATCTGGCGTCCAGGCACGAGATCGTCATCGTGGGCGGGTTCAGCGAGCTTGGCTCGGACGGCTTGCTCTACAACAGCGCGATGCTGGTGGATCCATCCGGCGTCCGCGCGGTCTACCGCAAGGCACACCTGTGGGACGCCGAGGCCGACTTCTTCACTCCGGGCAGCGAGCCGCCGCCGGTCGTTAAGACAAGCTACGGCGCGGTTGCGATGCTGATCTGCTACGACGTGGAGTTCCCTGAGTGGGTCCGGCTGCCGGCTCTCGCGGGCGCCGAACTGCTCGCTGTGCCGACGAACTGGCCGGCCGAGCCGGTGCCCGCCGGCGAGCGCTCGATACTCACCGCGAACGTTCAAGTCCAGGCCTTCGCGAACCGGATGTTCATCGCGGCCGCTTGCCGGTGCGGCACCGAACGCGGCGTCGAGTGGACCGGCGGCAGCGTCATCGCGGGTCGCGACGGCTACCCGCTGGCGGGTCCCGCCAGCACGGCCGGGCCGGCCGGCATCGCGCAGCCCGAGCTGCTGGTCGCGGACTGTGACCTGAACCTGGCCAGGAGCAAGGCAACCGGCCCGCGCAACGATGCGCATGCCGACCGCAGACCCGCCATTTACCGCTGAGAACGTGCCCGCAACGGCGCGATGGCTAGCGCTTGCGCGCCAGGCTCACTCCGTCGCCGATCGGCAACAGCACGATCTCGGTCCGGTCGTCGGCCAAGGCGTAGTCGTTGAAGCTCCTGATGCCTTTGACGTTGGCATCGGTGTTGGCCTGGTCCACGACCCGGCCATGGGAGAGTGTGTTGTCAACGATGATCACGCCGTTCTGCCTGATCATCGGCACGATCAAGTCCCAGTACTCGACGTAGCCTGTCTTGTCGGCGTCGATGAACGCAAGGTCGAAGGTCGTGCCGGGGGGCAGTGCGCGCAGCGTCTGCGCGGCCGGGGCCAGCCGGAGCTCGATCCGGTCGGCAAGGCCTGCCCGCTTCCAGTAGTCGCGGGCCAGTGAGGTCCATTCCTCGCTGACGTCGCAGCACAGCAGCGTCCCGTCTGCGGTCAGGCCGCGCGTGATGCAGATGGCCGAGTAGCCGGTGAAGGTGCCGACCTCGACGGCCCGCTGCGCACCAATCATCCTGGCCAGCATCGTCATGAAGGCGCCTTGCTCGGCGCCGATCTGCATGCCGGACGCCTCGCCGAAACTGCTTGCTGTCTCCGCAGCCAGATCCCGCAGGACCTGATCCGGCTGCGCGCTGTGGGCTTCCACGTATTCCTGCAGCGCCTCACTGAGCAACTCGCTTCTCCTGGTCACCCACCGACGATAACTCAGACAGCGTCGGTAACGACCGTGTTGCCCTGACGACTGTCCTGGCTGACCACCGGCTCGACGGGTCTACGCTCTGATGCATGACTCCGGCGCAGCACCCGTTGGCCTACATACCGAGCCCCCCGGTCAGCGGCTTCCACATCGGCCCGCTGTTCGTGCACTTCTACGGGCTGATGTACGTGATCGGCATCACGCTAGCGATCCTCATCACGCAGCGCCGGATCCGCTCATCAGGCGGCGACGCGTCCATCGTCGGCGACGTTGCCATCTGGGCCGTGCCTGCCGGGATCATCGGCGGCCGGATCTACTTCGACATCACCACCCCGGCCGACATCCCGCACGCCTGGTACGGCCCGCTCGCGGTGTGGACCGGCGGGCTCGGAATCTGGGGCGGCATCGCCGCCGGCGCACTGGCCGGTGTCTGGCGGGTGAAACGTCGCGGCCTGCCGGTCGCGCCCATCGCCGACGCGATCGCTCCCGCGCTCCTCGTCGCTCAGGCGATCGGGCGGATCGGCAACTACTTCAATCAGGAGTTGTTCGGCAAGCCGACAACGCTGCCCTGGGCGCTCTTCATCGACCAGCACTACCGCCCGCTCGGCTACAAGTCATTCCACACCTTCCAGCCGACGTTTCTGTACGAGGTGATCTTCGACCTCGCCCTGGCAGCACTGCTGGTCTGGGTTGGCCACCACACCAAGGTCCGGGCACCGGGGCTGTTCGCCCTCTACGTCACGGGCTATTCGGCTTTCCGCATCTTCGAGGAGTCCCTGAGGATCGACTCATCCGAGCATTTCCTCGGCCTCCGCCTCAACTTCTACGTGGCAACGGCCCTCACCCTGGGCGGCATCATCTGGTTCATCATCATCCAGCGCCGCAAACCAGCACCCACCTCCGCTGACGCGAGCGGTGTGGGCCCCGCCGAGATAGACAAAGCAGACACCAGCGTCGCGAGCGGGACGGCAGAAGGCGAGGGAGCCATCGACGCCTCGGCCGATGCTGAGGCGGACGGTAAACCCAGCACCGAGGACGTCGGCCAGGAATCCGTCCCCGACAAGACTGGCCGTCGAGCATAGCGTCCCCGGCTGACGGCGTTCAGCCGCAGCCGGGCTGGCGCTAGGTCCGCCGGCTAGCCGCGGTCACGAGCTAAATCTCTGGACAACCGCGCCTGCGTGCATCCAGCATGATCCCGCCATGATCCTGTCCCGGCTCAAACCTGATCTCGCCCCGTTCAAGCACTCCCGCGACTTCCGCCTGCTCTACACCGGCCAGGCGGGCAGCTCGGCAGGCGTCATGATCTGCTACGTAGCGCTGCCCTACCAGGCGTATCAGATCAGCCGCTCCTCGCTCGTCGTCGGCCTGCTCAGCGTCGCCGAGCTGTTGCCGGTCCTGCTGGCTGGGCTGATCGGAGGCACCCTCGCCGATGCCCTCGAGCGGCGCAGGCTGATCCTGATCACCCAGGCGGTCGCTGTGGCGTGCGCCGCCACGCTGGTCGCCAACGCGGTGGTCTGGCGGCAGCTGTGGGTGCTCTTCCTGCTCGCCGGAGTGCTCGCCGGAGCGTTCGGCGTGCAGCGGCCGCTGGTCGAGGTATTCGTACCGCGGCTGATACCGCGCGAGGACCTGCCAGCGGCCGCGGCCCTGGCGGGCTTCCTCGGCACGCTGTCCTGGACCGGCGGACCGCTGCTGGCCGGCGCCCTGCTGACGGCCGGCCTGCCGCTGGCGTACGCGGTCGGCGGGGCGGCATGCGCCGCGTCGTGGCTGCCGTTCGCCAAGATGGCGCCCAATCCGCCAGCGCCGGACGCTGACGGGCCAAGCGTGCGCGGAATCGCCGACGGGCTGCGTTATGCCAAAAGCAGGCCTGACCTGCTCGGCACCTACCTCATCGACATCGGCGCCATGTTCTTCGGCGCGCCGTTCGCGGTGTTCCCGCAGATCGCGGCGGGGCTCGGCGGGCCGGCCGTGCTCGGCTTGCTGTACGCGGCACCCGGATTCGGGTCGCTGGTCGTCAGCGCAACGAGCAGCTGGACCAGGCACGTGCACCGGCACGGCCGCGCGATCGCGCTGGCCGTCTGCGGCTGGGGAATCGCGATCGCGGCTTTCGCCTACGCGCCAAACCTGCCGCTGGCGGTGCTCGCCCTGGCGGTGGCCGGCGGCTCGGACATGGTCAGCGGCATCTTCAGGACGACGATGTGGAACCAGACGATTCCGGCCAGGGTTCGCGGCAGGCTGGCCGGGCTGGAGATGATCAGCTACTCCACCGGCGAGCCGCTCGGGAACCTGGAGGCAGGGGCGGTGGCCGCGCTGACCGGCTCGGTCCGGGTCGCCGTCCTGTCCGGCGGCCTGCTCAGCTTGCTCGGCGCCGTCATCGTCACACTCGCGCTGCCCGCCCTATGGCGTTATGACGTCCGCGCCGATGCGCCTGAGCCGGTGACCGCCACTTAGCCGACCCCGACTGCGCGTGCGGCACCCTCGCGGTGTCGGCTTGGCTTCCGCTGGCTTACCCACGATTAGGGTTGCTAGAGGGCGATATATCCAGGATCAATGCCGGGGGTCAGGCAGGAACCGGCTCAGCGGCCGTCGCGGGTTGCTCCGCAGCCCTGGCGCGCCACCAGTCCTGGCCCGACTCGGGCAGCAGGTAGATCGGGTCGTAGTACTCATACTCCCGGTCCAGCGCGGCGGCGTCATCTGCCTCGACGGCGGTGCGGTAGTTCTTGGTCCAGTACGAGATCCCGCGCTCAGTGTCGTATCGCGCCGCCTGGTGCACCCAGCGCTTGCCGACATAGGGCACGTCGCACAGCATCCTTGGCGTCGCGAATCCGGGCAGGTAGCCCATGATCTGGTGCTGCAGCTGCTGCGCCTCGCCGAGGCCGAGCCGCCAGTGCTCGGCATTGGGGATCATGTCGCACATGTAGAAGTAGTAGGGCATGATCTTAGCGTCGTCGAGCAGGGCGAAGCACAGATCGAGCAGCTGATCGACTGAGTTGTTCACGCCGCGCAGCAGCACGCCCTGGTTGCGGACGTCCCTGATCCCGGTGGCGAGCATGGCCTTTGCTGCTTTGGCTACCAGCGGTGTCACCGACTGCGCCGCGTTAACGTGAGTGTGGATCGCGATCGAGACGTCGCGTTCCCTCGCGGTGCCGGCCAGCCGCTCCATCCCGGCCCTGACCTCGTCGGTCAGCCAGAACTGCGGCAGGCCCATCAGAGCCTTCGTGGCGAGCCGGATGTCGCGGATCGTGTCGATCGCGAGCAGCTCGGAGACGAATGCCTCCAGTCGCGGCCATGGCAGGTTCGCGACATCGCCGCCGGAGACCACCACGTCCCTGACGCCGGGAGTGGCCTTCAGGTAGCTGATCATCGCGCCGAGCCGGTCGTCGCGCGACATCCCGAACTTGAGCTTCTCGATCACCGGCGTCGGATTGCCGACCAGATCCATCCTGGTGCAGTGACCGCAGTACTGCGGGCAGGTGGGCAGCACCTCGGCGAGCACCTTGGTCGGGTACCGGTGGGTGAGCCCTTCGACGACCCACATCTCGGCCTCATGCAGCGAGTCGCGCGAGGAATACGGGTGCGACGACCAGTCGGACCGACGGTCGCTGAAGACCGGGATCATGTACCGCCGGACCGGGTCGGCGTAGAGCGCCTCGGTGAAGCCCGAGTCCGCTGGGGACTTCCGCGGCACCATCGTGTTGATCATCTGCGGCGTCACCAGCATCGACATGGTCGCGCGCTCGGCCTGGTCGCGTTCGAGGTCGGCGTAGAAAGCCTCGTCCACGCCGTCGCCGAGCACGGCGCGCAGCTGGCGGATGTTCTTCACGCAGTGCGCGCGCTGCCACTGGGCCGACTGCCACTCCTCATCGGTCACCGACGCCCAGCCGGGCAACCTGCGCCAGTCAGGCTCGATGAGCTCAGTGTGCCGGTAGATGTAAGGCTGCTCGATCACTGCGCCACCCGCCTCCTTTGCCGCGTGCACCAGCGGATCTACGCCGGAAACCGGACGATAGCCTGTTGGTCAGGCCTGCTACGCAAGAAGATACTGTCTGTATAGTTCGATACGAAAAAATCTACGGATTCGGGTACACAGCCTACCCGGCTTGCCCACCATCGCACCAGGCCGGTCACCGCGCCCGCGGGTCACCGCCCTGGGCCACCGGACCGCTGATCAGAAAGGACGATGCGGGTGCGCAGATCGGACCGCGGGCCCAGCTCTCCGCTCGGGCTGCATCGCGTGATCGAGCCCGCTGGCGTGCTGCCGCAGGCCGCCAGGCGCCTCGACCCCGACCCGGCGATCTGGCCAGATGAGGTACTGGTCAGTGTCGAGCGGCTCAACCTGGACGCCGCTTCGTTCCGCCAGCTTCGCGAGGCAAACGACGCCGACCCCGCGAGGATGCGTGCCGCCGTGCTCGGCATCGTCGCGGACCGTGGCAAGATGCAGAACCCCGTCACGGGCTCGGGCGGCATGCTGACCGGCGTGGTATCGGCGGCAGGACCGGATTCTCCGCTCGGCCTGAGGCCTGGCGACCGGATCGCGACGCTCGTCTCGCTCAGCCTGACACCGCTGGTGATCACCGACGATCTGGCCTCCTGGGACGGAACTTCCGAGCAGGTGCCCTGTGCGGGGCATGCGATCTTGTTCGGCCGCTCCATCGCCGCGGTTCTGCCTGACGACCTGCCGGTGCCGTTGTCGCTGGCGATCATGGACGTCTGCGGAGCACCCGCGCTGACGCACCGCGTGGTCTCCCAGGCCGGCCTGACCAATCCCAAAGGGCCCGTGGTGGCGATCCTGGGAGCAGCGGGAAAGAGCGGCTCGCTGTCCGCCGCGGCCGCCAGGCAGGCCGGCGCAAGCCTGGTCATCGGTGTAGTGCCGCATGAACGCGAGGCGGCAACCTTGCGTCGTGCGCTTGGCGCCGACGGCAGCACCGGACTGGCCGATGAGATCGTGATCTCTGACGCCACCGATCCGGTCGGTGTCAGCGAGGCGATCGCGGCGGCCGGCGGGCCTGCCGACGTCACCGTCGTATGCGTGGATGTGCCTGGCTGCGAGGGCGGGGCGATACTTGCCACGGCTCAGGGCGGTACCGTGATCTTCTTCTCGATGGCCACCTCGTTCACCGCGGCAGCGCTCGGCGCGGAGGGCGTGGCGGCGGACGTGACCATGCTGGTCGGAAACGGCTACACGCCCGGGCACGCGCAGCTGGCCATCGACTTGATCAGGACCAACCCTGGCGTCCGCCAGATCTTCGACTCCAGGACGACGGGAGTATGACCATGACAGCCGCACCGGCCAAGCGCGTGCCCAAGCTCACCATTGATCCCCAGGTCGTGCGCGAGGCGAGGCGGCTGGCCAGCCAGGCGGGCGAGCCGATCGTCGAGATGGCGCGCTCGCATACAACCGTCTCGGTGGAGCGTGCAGTGCTGCGCCTTGCCGGGCTGGCCGGCGCCGACCCCGACGGCATGCCGCTGGTGAACAAGCTCGTCGACGCGGTCCGGGACCAGATCGGCCTGGAGGTCGGCGTCTCGCTGCCCGCCTGGGATGCGCTGCTGACCGGGGGATATGGCGATCTCGCGGCGCTGGCTACCGATGCCGCTGCCGGCAAGGTGAGCTTCCGGATCCCATCTGGCGCAGATGCCGCGGCGGCGCGGGCGAAGGCCGGCGTGGCGCTGGCGGCAGGATTCGCCACGATCGACGCGAACCGCGTGCGGCGCCAGCAGATGATCGCCGAGACCGCTGAGCCGAATAAGCCGTGGATGTACCTGATCGTGGCGACGGGCGACATCTACGAGGACATCCCGCAGGCCCAGGCCGCAGCGCGGGAGGGCGCGGACGTCGTGGCCGTGATCCGCTCGACCGGCCAGTCGCTGCTGGACTACGTGCCCGAGGGCGCGACGAGAGAGGGCTTCGCGGGCACTTACGCGACCCAGGAGAACTTCCGGCTGATGCGGGCGGCACTCGACGACGTTTCCCGCGAGCTGGGCAGGTACGTGAGGCTGACCAACTATGCCTCGGGCTTGTGCATGCCGGAGATCGCGTCACTCGCGGGCCTGGAACGGCTCGACATGATGCTGAACGACTCCATGTACGGGATCATCTTCCGTGACATCAATCCGAAGCGGACCCTTATTGACCAGCGTTTCTCCCGCCAGGTGCACGCCAGGGCGGGCATCATCATCAACACCGGCGAGGACAACTACCTGACCACCGCCGATCCGGTCGACGGCGCACATACGGTAATCGTGTCTCAGCTGCTCAACGAGTACTTCGGCAAGGAGGCCGGGCTGGCCGACGGTCAGCTCGGACTCGGCCACGCCTTCGAGATCGGGCCGGACGTACCGGACTCGTTCCTGCTTGAGCTCGCCCACGCGCAGCTGGTCAGGGAGCTATTCCCGAACGCCCCGCTGAAGTACATGCCGCCCACAAAGCACATGACCGGCAACATCTTCGCCGGTTACCTGCTTGACGCGTTTTTCAACCTCGCGGCCATGATGACCGAGCAGGA
Source organism: Streptosporangiaceae bacterium (assembly GCA_036258115.1). Taxonomy (GTDB): domain Bacteria; phylum Actinomycetota; class Actinomycetes; order Streptosporangiales; family Streptosporangiaceae; genus Chersky-822. The sequence continues at coordinate 75,810 of DATAEH010000227.1, read as the reverse complement.
GATCCTGCTGATCGGCATGATGACCGAGGGCATCCACACCCCGTTCCTGTCCGACCGGGACCTCGCGCTGGAAAACGCCCACTATGTGCGCAGCGCGGCCGGCCGTCTCGGCGAGAGCTTCCGCCCCGAGCCGGGCGGGTTTATCGACCGGCGGGCGAACCAGGTACTCGCGGAATCGGTCGAACTGCTCCGCCGCATCTGCGCGGACGGTCTGCTCACCGCGATCGCGGACGGCACCTTCGGCATCACCAAGCGACCCGCCGACGGTGGCCGCGGCCTGGACGGGGTGATCCTGAAGGCCGACGGCTACTTCAATCCGGCCAGCGAGATCCTTGAATATTCGCAACCGGACTCGCCGGCCAGTGTGTCCGCCCAGGCTAGCCACGCCGGAGGTGCGCGATGACGGGCTTGCAGGCAGATCAGGAGGGTCGGGCCCCGAGGTCCGCGCAGATCATCAGGCCGTATGGCGACACCACGGGCGACGGACAGGTACAGGTGTCGTTCACGTTGCCCGTGCCGTTCGGGAAACCGGATGAGAAGGCGCTGGCCGAGGGCGCTGCGCTGCAGCTGGCTGCGAAGATGGGACTCGACCCGGCCATGGTTGTACACGCCAAGGGGATGGGACCTGACTTCACGTTCTTCGTCGTCTACGGCCGTCTCAGCCACCTGGTGGACCTGTCTGCCGTCACCGTGGCGCAACGTGAGTACGACGAGCTGTCGCCCGCTGAAGTGAACCTCCGCATCCGCACGGCGCTCGGCCGCAAGCTCGTCGTCGTCGGCGCCACGATCGGCACTGACGCGCACACGGTGGGGATCGACGCGATCCTCAACGTCAAGGGCCATGCGGGGGAGAAGGGCCTGGAGTACTACCGGGAGATCAAGGTCGTGAACCTCGGATCGCAGGTCGAGGTTCCCAGGGTGGTCGCCACCGCAGTGGCGGAAGGCGCGGACGCGGTGCTGGTCAGCCAGGTCGTCACGCAGAAGGACGCGCACATCAAGAACACCCGGGAGCTGGCAGCCGCGTTCGCGGCGTCCGGCGGCCCGCGGCCGCTGTTGATCATCGGCGGTCCGCGGTTTGATCCGCAGCTGGCGGCCGAGCTGGGCGTGGACAAGATCTTCGGCAAGGGGACGACGCCCAGGGACGTGGCAAGCTACCTGGTGCACATGCTGGCTCCGGCCGCGCCTGGCGAGGGCAGGCCGTCGGTGGAGGCGCACTTTCCGGCCTGAGCTGGCCGACACCACACAGGCGGTGACAGCGAGATGAACGGTGATCCGCGGGTTGGCATGAGCGTCACGCACCAGAGGTACGTGCCGTACTCGCATGCGCATTACGGCGGGAACCTGGTGGACGGCGCCTACGTGCTCGGACTCTTCGGCGATGTGGCGACCGAGCTGTCCATCAGGACTGATGGCGATGAGGGGCTGTTCGCCTCGTATTCCGACATCCAGTTCGTGGCACCGGTGCTGGCCGGGGACGTGCTGGAGACGACCGCGACGATCACGCGCGTCGGGCGGCGCAGCAGGACTGTGCGTTTCGAGGCAAGGGTGCTGTGCCGTGCCGAGCCAGACCGCGGGCCGTCGGCCGCGCGGGTGCTCGACGAGCCGCTGGTCGTCGTCACAGCGGCCGGCACGGTGGTCGCCCCGCCGTCTGCATGAGCTTTCGGGCCAAAGCGGCCTACATATATAACACTTGGTGACCGCGCGCTCGCTGCCAGTAATATCAGTTCGATGGTGGCGATGCTGTGTCCAGTGCTGATCAGCCGTGACGCTGAGCTGCACGCTCTCGATGCAGCTCTGGAACGCGCCAGGGAACGCGCCGGCGGCGTCCTCATTCTCGCCGGGGATGCGGGAGTCGGGAAGTCCAGGCTCGCGACCGAACTCGCCTCACAGGCTGTCGCGCACGGAGTTGAGGTTCTCCGCGGGCGCGCCACGGAATCGGTCGTTCCCGTGCCGTTCAGGCCCATTACCGAGGCGCTGATGAAGGTTGCCAGGACCGGCGTTGTTCCTGATGCGCCAGAGATGGCCAGCTACCGCCCAGCACTCGGCTCCCTGGTCCCCGAGTGGAGCCGGCCGGAGGACGGCGAGGCAGAGATCTCGCCGCTGATCCTCGGCGAGGCGCTGATCCGCCTGCTCACGCTTCCGGGGTCAAACGGGAGCGTCCTGATCCTGGAGGATGTCCACTGGGCTGATCCCGAGACCCTGGCCATCCTGGAGTACCTGGCCGACAACCTGTCCGGCACCCAGGTGCTGTGCGTGGCCACGCTGCGCGACAGTGAGCCATCCTCTGGCCTTGACTGCGTGCGCGCGCTGAACGCCCGGCGTGCTGTCGCTCTGGTCGAGGTCCGCAGGCTCATGGACTGGGCTGTCAAGGAGATGGCCGCGGCGTGTCTGGGCACGCACGACGTGCCAGCCGCGGTGACCGAGCTTCTCGCGGACTGCGATGGACTGCCTTTCGCCGTCGAAGAGATACTTGCTGCCGCGGTTACCTCGGGCCAGCTCGTCAGCGGACCCGACGGCTGGGAGGTCAACAACAACGTCAGTACCAGCGTGCCCGATTCGATCGTCGGATCGGTCAGGCATCGGCTTGGAGGGCTTGGTCCGCTGGCCGGTGACCTGCTCGCGTCCGCGGCGGTGCTTGGCAGGCAGTTTGACTGGACGCTGCTGCCCGGGATGGCCGGCGCCGCCGAGGCAGATGTCCTGGCCGAACTGCAGCGCGCACAGCACGTGCAGCTGATCGAGCCGGTCATCCCCAGCAATCACCTGTTCCGGTTCAGGCATAGCCTGACCAGGCATGCGATCCTGTCCGGCCTGCTGCCTCCTGACCTGGTGTACCGGTCGGCCAGTGCGGCGGCCGCCGTCGAGCGAGCCCACCCGGAATTGCCCGGTTCGTGGTGTGAGCTTGCCGCCGAATTGCACGAGGCGGCTGGCGAGCGAGTGCGAGCAGCCGAACTCCTGCTCAGGGTCGGCAAGCGGGCGCTGGGCAAGGGCGCGCTCAGCACCGCGGCGACCTCACTTCGGGACGCTCGTGAGCTGATCGCGTCCCCGGGAGGCAGCTGGACGTCGCCGCGAAACGGCAGCCTCAGTAACCTGGCTGGCCCGCCCTCAGGGAGCAACACGGCCGCCAGCGCCGATCCGATGCTGGCCATCGAGATCGACGAGGCCCTGGTGCAGGCGCTCGCGCTGGCCGGAGACCACGCCAGCCTCGCGCCCGTCGCCGATCAGCTGATCGGCAGGCTGACCGCGGCCGGGATCGATCCGCGGCGGGAGGCGCTGATCCGGGTCAAAGCCTCGCGAACCATGTCTGAGGACAACCCTGCCGAGGCTGCCGCGCACCTCGCCGCTGCGCTAGCGATCGCAGAGGAGATCGCGGACCCCGCATTGTCCAGCCAGGTTGACGCGGCCGCCGCCTACTGCGCGGTCGACGTGGGCGACATCGACAAGGCACGCGAGCTCGCCTACCGGTCCCTGAAGCAGGCTGAGGCGGCCGGCTTGGAAGGCTGGGCGGCCGACGTCGCGTTCGACTCCCTTCAGGTCATCGGGCGGACGGAACGGGCTCGTGACATGGAAGCGGCGCGCGCAGCCTTCGAGCGCGCGTACCAGATCACCAGCCGCGAGGAATTCGCGGTTCGCAGGATCGTCGCGTTGCATGAGCTCGGAACCGCCGACATGCTGCAATACGGAGCCACGGAGCGGCTGTCGGAGGCCAGGGAACTGGCGAACAAGGCAGGCGCAGTCTCGACCATGACCGTTATTGATCTTCAGCTCGCGAACGGCTGGAGCATGTCGGCGAACCTGGATCGCGCGATCGACGCAGCGCGCCGCTGCCGACAGCAGGCCAGCCGGAGCGGGGCTCGCCGGATCGAGGCAAGCGCGCTCAGCGTGCAGGCGTTTATTCACGGAGTGCGCGGCGAGCGCAGGCAGGCGGAAAGGGCCGCTGAGGAAGCGGAACGGCTGCTCCCTGGCGACCCTGAGCTGCTCCTGACGACCTGGGGTCAGGGCCGCGTGGCCGCATCGCTGTTCCTCGATGATCAGGCAAGGGCCCTGCAGGAGAGCAAGAAGGGCATGTCTTATGCATTCCAGGCACCGTTGCGTGCGCCACGGCGAGCCTGGGGCTTCCACGCCCTGCTTCAGGCCACCAGTGGCGGCGACGGCCGCCTGGCACTACGTCAGGCGCTAGAGGCGGCGCCCGCCGCCGGCTGGAATCACGGCTGCCTCGCCTATGCCGAGGCCGTGCTCGAGGGCAGGGACGGAAACACGGACCGGGCGAACGCCCTGGCCGAAGAAGGGGCGCGATACCTGCATCCGTTTGCTCCCTGGTGGAACCATCTGGCTCGGCGGCTGGTGGCGCCGTCCGCGCTCGCCGACCGGTGGGGGCAGCCCTTGTCCTGGCTGCGAGAGGCCACGGCGGAATTCGAGATGAGCGGGCACAGCAGGCTCGCATCGGCCTGCCGGGGACTGCTCCGCCAGGCGGGCGAACGCGTCCCCAGGGCGGGCAGGGGCAACGCCCAGGTGCCGCCGCAGATGCGCAGGCTCGGGATCACGAGTCGGGAGATGGACGTGTTCCTGCTGGTCGCACGCGGGTTCTCAAATACCGAGATTGCGGAGAAGCTCTATATCTCGCCCAAGACCGTCGAGACGCACATTGCCAGCCTTGTCGCCAAAACTGGGCAGACGGGGCGGCGCGAGCTGGTGGCACACGCAGCGCGGTTCGTACCCTCTTAGCCTTTTGAACGACTTGCTGAGGCGTGGCTGAACGACGGCTCAGTGTCGGGCCCTTAACTCAGGATCGCATCGGCGCTAGCTCAGGATGCTCCCGATGCCTTCAGGCGGTTCGAGCCGCGAACATGAGTGCGTTGGAAGGCGCTGCCGGGATGCCGGACCGGACCTGCAGGGTCATAAGCCGGTAAGCCGACGGCGCGAGCTGCCCCCGTGCTCGCGCAGTACGCAGTACATGGTGGGCTCGCGCGCATAAATGCGCGCGAGCCCACCTGCAAGGGGCGTTCCCGCAAGGAGGACGCATGACCATCAGTGCCGCAGTACCGCCGCCCGCATCGACCGCGCCGGTTGGTGACCACGAAAGCCGCTTCACCGCAGAGGCCATCCCCTATATGAGCAGGCTGTACCCCGCAGCCCTCAGGCTGACCAGGAACCACTGCGACGCCGAAGATCTGATCCAGGAGACATTCGCCAAGGCCTACGTCAAATTCCACCAGTTCAACCCTGGCACCAACCTGAAGGCCTGGCTCTACACAATCTTGGTGCGCACGTTCTACAGCACTTGCCGGAGTCGTGAGCGCCGGGTCGGCGAGGTGCTTGCGGCCGAAGTCTACGACGCGTGCGATGCCAGGGACGCGATCAGTGAGCCGCCGAGGTCAGCTGAGACGGAGGCGCTGGAGAACCTGGCCAGTTCGACCGTCATGCGTGCGCTCGAAGACCTGCCCGAGTGCTTCAGGACAGCGATCTATCTGGCCGACATTGAGGGTTACCGCTATCACGAGATCGCGGAGATGATGGGGACGCCCCTCGGCACGGTGATGTCGCGTATTCATCGCGGCCGGGCCATGCTGCGTCAGAAGCTGCGCGGTTTCGCACCGCGCGCAGGTCATCTAGCAAGCCCGCCGAGGCTAGCCATCCCGGCGGGCCGGGGACGAGACGGGACGGCCGGCCGCAGGCCCCGCGGCGCCTCCCCCTCGTCCGTGGCCGCGGAGTCGCTCCTGGACGTCGCGGCCTAACCGGGCCGGCCACCCGGCGGCGATCGTCGGTACCCGTCACCGGCGATCGCCGATCACCTCGGGGGCCGTGCCGGGGCACCCCCGTCCTCGGCACGGCCCCCGCTGCGCGGCTTCGGTCCCCGCTGCGCGGCCTTCGGTCCCCGCTACGCGGCCTTAGCTCCCCGCGGCGGAAGTTCAGACATCGCCGAACTTGGCGATTTCTTGCTGCTCGGCTTCAGTGAGCTCGCGGGGCGTCTCGCCCTTATCGACCTTGGCACGCTGGACGTGCCGCCTGATCGTCTCCACAACCTCGGGGTTGGCCAGCGTGGTCACGTCGCCCACGTCGGCGAAGTTCGACACCGACGCGATCACGCGGCGCATGATCTTGCCGGATCTCGTCTTAGGCATGTCAGCGACAATCCAGACGTTCTTCGGCCTGGCGATCTTGCCGATCTCGGTTTCGATCGCCTTGCTCACCTTGCCTTCCATCCCATCCGGCGCGATGCCTGGCTTGAGCGAGACGTACATCTCGACGATCCTGCCCCTGATGTCGTCGATGACGGGCACGGCGGCGGCCTCGGCGATCTCAGGAACCGTCAGGGCGGCGGACTCGAGCTCCTTCGTGCCGAGCCGGTGACCCGCGACGTTGATAACGTCGTCGACGCGGCCGAGGATGCGGAAATAGCCGTCCGCGGCCTGCACGGCGCCGTCACCGGCAAAGTAGGGCCAGTCGTGCCAGTCCTTGCTGTCGGCGTCCCTGTTGTACTTGGCGTAATACACGTCGATGAAGCGCTCTGGCTGCCCCCAGATAGTCTGCATGATCCCAGGCCACGGATTCCTGATGCAGATGTTGCCGGCGCGGCCGCTGCCCGCGGGGATCTCGTTGCCCTCCTCGTCGTAGATAACGGCGTAGATGCCGAGGGCGCCAGGGCCGCAACTGCCGGGCTTCATCGGCTGCAGGGCCGGCAGGGTGCTGCCGAGGAAGCCGCCGGTCTCGGTCTGCCACCAGGTATCGGTGATCGCCGCCTCGCTCTTGCCTACCTCGGTGTAATACCAGCGCCAGACCTCGGGCTCGATCGGCTCGCCGACCGTGGTCATCGTCTTGAAGTGGTAGTCGTGCTTCTTCGGCTCCTCAGGCCCGACCTTGCGGAGCATCCTGATCGAGGTCGGCGAGGTGTGGAAGATCGAGACGCCGAGCTGCTCGGCTATCCGCCAGGGCCGGCCGGCGTCAGGATAGTTCGGCACGCCCTCGTAGATCACCGTTGTGGTCCCGAGCGCGAGCGGCCCGTACACGATGTACGAATGGCCGGTGATCCAGCCGATGTCGGCCATGCACCAGTACATGTCGTCGGGATGTATGTCCTGGTAGTACTTCGAGGTTCCGGTGACGTAGGCGAGGTACCCGCCCGTGGAGTGCTGCGCGCCTTTCGGGCGGCCAGTAGTGCCGCTGGTGTACATAAGGAACAGCGGCGCCTCGGCAGGCAAAGATACCGGCTCTACCACCGCGCCCACATGCTCTCCGAGCAGCTCGTCGACGAAGAAATCGCGGCCTGGCGCCATCGGCGTCGACGACGCATACTGGCCGGCGCGCCGTCGCCACACGAGGACTTTGTCGACCTCCTGGCCTTGCCTGGCTGCCTCCTCGAGCGCCTCGTCCGCCTTGACCTTGTGGTCGATCAGATCACCGGCGCGGTAATAGCCGTCCATGGTGATCAGGACCCTGCTGCCCGAGTCCGCGATCCTGGTGCCGCACGCGTTACCGCTGAAGCCGCCGAAGACCTGCGAGTGAACGACGCCGAGCCGGGCGCAAGCCAGCATCGTCACAGGGAGCTCGGGGACCATCGGCATGTGTAGCGTGACGCGGTCGCCGGTCTGCAGCCCGGCGAAGTCGCGTAGCAGAGCGGCGAATTCATTTACCTGCCGGTGCAGTTCGCCATAGCTGATGTGGACGTGGTCATCAGACTCAAGCTCGGGCACCCAGATCATTGCGGTCTTATCGGGGTTGGCCTGCGCATGCCGGTCCACGCAGTTATAAGACGCATTCAGTTTTCCGCCGACGAACCACTTCCAGAAAGGTGGATTCGACGTGTCAAGTGCTGTGTGCCATCCTTCATCCCAGGTGAGAAGATCAGCGTATTCAGCGAAGCAGTCGGGGAATTTTTCTTCAGAGAATCGCTCGAAGATGGCCGGATCAGAGGCGTTGGCCTGGGCCACGAACTGCGCCGGAGGCTGATAGTAGTCCTCTTCTCGCCAGTGAACCGCTATCTGGGATTCGGAGACCTCAGTTTCCGGGTTTTCCGTCATTTGCCCGACCCTCCAGCTGGAAGCGGATTCCGCACCGTGCCGTATAAGCAGAGGCCTATGCCGTTCACGTCAGGCAGACCTCGCCGCACAGTTCTGAGTTTGAGTGCCACCAAATCGTATCGCCGCTACACAGGACACGTCAGGCCGGTCAGGCGAGCCTGCCGTGCCGCTACGGGGACAGCAGGTGACCGGCAGGTGACCAAGAGCAGACCGCGGACGAGGTTGACATCGCTGCCAGGGGAGGTATCTTCTTGCCAGTCGTGTGCCAGGCGAATGCCAATCCGCCGGGCGGTTGAACGTGGTTGGACCTGGAAGGGGCCCAGACATCCAGTAGACAACGAAGGGCGGTCCCGTTGCCGACGGGATGCCCCTCGGTCCGAAGGATGGCTGGGCCTCTTCCTCGCGCACTGCGTGGACGGTGCGGGGAGGGGGACGCCGGCAAAGATCCGCGGGGCATGATCGCCGGAACCCGCCAGCGGGATGCAATCGTTAAGTGCTTGTGTCCGACGAATCCACCATTCGAGGCAGGAACGAGTGACTTCCACCGAGCCGCCGGCGGACCAGCTTGGTCCGGTACTCGTGATCATCCCGACCTACAACGAGCGCGACAATCTCGAGCCGATTGCCGGACGGATCAGGTCGGCGGTTCCCCACGCGCACATCCTGGTGGTTGATGACGGCAGCCCGGACGGGACCGGTGAGATCGCCGACAAGCTGGCGGCAACCGATGCCCACGTGCACGTCATGCATCGCGCTGGCAAGTCCGGGCTCGGCAAGGCTTACATCGCGGGATTCACCTGGGGCCTCGAACACGGCTATGGCGTTCTGGTGGAGCACGACGCCGACGGCTCGCACGACCCCGCCGACCTGCCGGAGATGCTCGGCGCAGCCGCCGACGGTGCTGATCTCGTCATCGGCTCCCGGTACGTCCCGGGCGGGACGGTCGTGAACTGGCCGAGAAGCCGCGAGATCCTGTCCAGGGGCGCCAACATGTACGTCAGGATCATGCTCGGCATCGGCGTTCACGACGCCACCGCGGGCTTCCGCGCCTACCGCGCAGACACCCTGCGCGCCATCGGCCTGGACCAGATCGAGTCTCAGGGCTATTGCTTCCAGGTCGACCTGACATTGCGAACCGCCGAGCAGGGCTTCACGATCCGCGAGGTCCCGATCACGTTCACCGAACGAGCGCGCGGGGCCAGCAAGATGAGCCGCGCTGTCGTGGTTGAAGCGCTGTGGCGGGTCGCACAGTGGGGAGTTGCGAAACGGCTCGGACGACGACGCCGTCCGAGCCGTGGTGCTAGCTAACAGGTTGCTGAGAAGGGCCTAGGCGCTCTTGCGCTGCCGAGTCGACGCGCCGCCTTGTTCGGTCTCACCGCGCTGGCCTCTGATGATGGCAAGCCGCTCGGCGAGCACCTCCTCAAGGTCTGAGATGCTGCGGCGTTCCATCAACATGTCCCAGTGACTGCGCGGCGGCTTGACCTTCGCGGTCGTTGGCTGGTCACCAGTCGCGGTGGTCGCGGTAGCACCGCAGACGCGGCACTCCCACTTCGCCGGAATCTCGGCCTCGGCTGCGAAGGGCACGCTGAACCGGTGGCCCTTTGGGCAATCGAAGACGACCTCCTGGCGGGGTGCCAGGTCGGTGTTGCGGTCGTTCTCGTAGCTCGTGGCACCTAGGCGGGTGCCGCGTAGGGCGCGTTCGGCCATAGTGTTGCTGCCTCCGGGCGCTTGGCGTCAGTAGATATAAACGGCAGGGGCATCGTTAAGATTCCCTGCATCGGCGTCTTCCAACCACGTCAGCAGGGAGAAGATCGTATCGGTTGCGGAGTTAACCCCTGATTGACCTGGTCAGGCCGCGATGCCCAGAGTGCTGACGTACGGTCGTTCAGTCACGAGGATGCCACTCGCCTCGCTCCATCAGGACATCTCGCAAAAGCTCGGTCTCATCGGTCATGATCCCGTCGACGCCAACATCGAGCAGCGAGTTCATCAGGTCGCGATCATTCACTGTCCAGATGTGCACCTGCAGGCCAGCGTCATGAGCTCGCTCGATCACGCCCGGCTTCGCCATCCTGATCGGGAGCTGAGCGCAACGAACCGACCGCCTGGCGAACCGAGGCGCGAGCACCTTTCCCGGCAATCCTGACCTGAGCGCGGCCGCGCCTACCGGCGAGGTCGATGTGCACACCGGCCGGCCAAGCTGCCGCCGTGCGTCCCTGAGCCTGAATGCCGAGAAAGAGGTGATGCAGACCCGGTCCCAGGCCGCCATCTTGCGTACCAGCTCAGCCAGCGGCCGAGCCGCCCGCGCGGCCTTAACGTCAATGTTGAAACGCACGTCGGGCCAGGCGCCAAGCAGGTCCTCGAGCAGCGGGATGGGTTCGGTACCGTCTACCCGCGCAGCGGACACCTCGCGGGCAGGCAGGGAGGCGATCGCGCCCTTCAGGTCAGTGACCCGGTCGAGCGTCTTGTCATGAAACGCGAGCACAACGCCGTCCGAGGTGGCGTGCACATCGGTCTCCAGGTACGTGTAGCCGAGCTTGACTGCATGCTCGAACGCGCGCCAGGAGTTCTCAGGGAAATGAGCGGCGCCCCCGCGGTGCGCGAAAGCGAGCGGCCTCGGCCGGTCAAGGAATTCCGTCGGCACTGGCAACCCCCCACTCCCTGCGGCGTGCCTCGGCTAGCACGATAGCGGCCGCTGCCGCAACGTTGAGTGAACCCACCCTGCCGATTTGGGGAATGTATGCGGTCTGATCGGCGGCGGCGAGAAGGCCCGGCGAGCAGCCGCGGTCTTCATTGCCCAGCGCGAGGCAGACATCTCCGGCGATCGCTGCGTCGTGCAGGGGCACGGCCCCATCGGCCAGTTCGACAGCAACAAGCCGCAGGCCAGCCGCCTTGACCGCCGCCGCCGCGGCCGGTGCACTGCCGACCTGCTCGAAGCTGAGCAACCGTCCAGTGCCGAGAGCGGTCTTTCGCGCGGACGGATGGTTTGGATCGGCGGTGTCTCCGCACAACCAGACGTGCTCCACCCCGAACGCGGCGGCCGTGCGAATGATCGACCCGACGTTGAACGGCTGGCTCACCGCGTCAAGGAGCAGGAAGATCCTTGCCTGCGTGGACTGGCGCCAGGACCGGTTCAGCCGCTTGACCTCGGTCTGACCGAGCTGACGCGTCACTGAGTCGCCCTCGCACCGCGACCGGCTTCGCCGCCAGCTGCCGGGGGTGGTGTCTGCGGGCCAGCGCGGCTCACCTGCAGCACCCGGTATCCGGATCTGGCTGCGGCACGCTCGGCGGTGAAGCCCGAATCGGCCAGCCATCGCTGGAGCGAATCAGAGCCGAGATTTCGTTGCACAACCAGAAAGGCGGCCCCTCCGCGTGCGAGCCGGTTCAGCCAGCTTGCCAGCAGCTCGTGCAGTGCGTTCTTGCCGATCCTTACCGGCGGGTTGGACCAGATCAGGTCGAGCTTCAGCGGAATCCCCTGGTCATCGGGCGGGGCGCACGTGACGTTATGCAGCCCGGCCCGCGCGGCGTTGGCGCAGGTCAGGCTCAGCGCCCGGGTGTTGACATCGATCGCCCAGACACTGGCGCCTGGGGCGCGTGAGGCAAGCACCAAAGCCAGCGGGCCATAGCCGCAGCCGAGATCGAGCAGGTTCCCCGACGACGGCGGCAGCGGCGCGACGTCCAGCAGCAGCCTGGTTCCCGGGTCGAGCCGCCGCGGCGAGAAGACGCCGGAGTCCGTTTCCAGCTCCAGGTGCAGGTCAGGGAGCAGGACGTGAACCGATCCCCGCCGGTGCGCGGCCGATGGCTCGCTCGTGAAGTACTGTTCGCTCACCTGCTAGCCCGGGGAGACCCCCCCGCCATCCCCACAGCCGCCGACACGGTCGGCTGGGTTGCCGCTTCGGCCAGCGCCGGGTCGATGTACTTGCGAGTGACCCAACGCTCAACCACGAACGTCAGTACCGGGATGGTGCCTGCCAGCAGGACGATCACGGTGCCGGGACTGGCCACCTTCATCCGCACCATCCTGGTCATCACGAAGGCGACGATCACATAAGCGATGTAGAGCATTCCGTGCGCCGTGCCCACGTACCTGACGATGACCAGGTTGTTCGCCCATACCTGTAGCGGTATACCGACGAAGCACAAGACGATCAGCACGGTGCCGGTCACATAAGCCAGCGCCCGGTAAGCGCGTACAACAATGGCCAGCTGCCTGCCGGCGTTCACGTAATTCCTCCTTGCTGCACCTCAGGTCCTAGCGCAGGCCGTGCCATCTGCCGTGACGCTTGACCTCACTGCTGAGCTTGGCCAGGTAGGCGTTGTATTCGGCGAGCTCGACGTCGGCCGTCTCGGTGCCAGGGTGCCCAGCCGCAGCGTTCGACGTCATTTCATGCCCGCCGGGGTGCCCGTCTCCAACCGCCACCCCGCTCGGCAGCGCGACCTCGCTTGCCTGCCTTTCGGTAGCCGGGTGCAGCTCGTCCCTTATTGTCTTCACCCAGAAAACCACGCCGAAGATCGCGAAGATCGGCCACTCGAAAGTGTAGGCCCAGCTCAGCGTGTTGCCGGCCATAGCGCGCTCGAACTGCCACTGGCCAAGCCAGCACATCCCGGCCACTGCCACAACTGCGAACAGATGCCAGCTGAGCCACCTGGGCGTCAGCAGGATCCGCCAGCGCGCCGAGGCCGGAGGTTCAGACATGACTTGAGCCTAGCGCCGCACCCCGCGCGACCTGTACGAGCACCGCGAATCGGGCATGTAACCGAGCCATCACGAAGCGTATTGGCAAGCTCGGTCATAATCGGCCTCATGGCTATCGCGGACAAGCTGCCCGGCCGTCTCGGAGCGGCCGCACGCCTTCCCAGACGGATCAACGACCTGCACGGCCCGTCCAGGGGAGTGATCAAGCTGCCGAAGAACTTGTCATGGCCGGGCATGCGCGAATGCGATGTCAGCGACGACCGGCGCAGGCGGAACCTATACGGCATGCTGCTCGCCCAGGGTCAGCACAATGACATTGCGCGCTTCGTCAACGGCGGCCTGCTGCGCCAGGACTGGCCACTGATCAAGACCACGCTGGACGCCAGTCTGGCTCGCTCGTGCGAGCGCAGGTTCGGCCTTGGCAAGCGGGGTGCAGCGGCGACCGAACTACAGGCCTCGGGGACGGGGTCCGGGCCTGGATAACCTGAACTCGTGCGCAAATACGTCATCATGGGAGTCCAGGGGAGCGGCAAGGGCACCCAGGCCGGGATGCTGGCCGAGGACCTGGACCTGGTCCATATCGCGGTCGGTGACATTCTCCGCTGGAACGTCCAGCACCACACCAAGCTCGGTGCGCAGGTCAGGAGGATCATGGCGGCCGGCCTGCTGGTCAGCGATGACCTGGTCGAAGGCGTCGTCAGGGACCGCCTGACCCAGCATGACTGGAACTACGGCTTCATCATCGACGGATTCCCGCGCAACGAGCGCCAGGCCGAGTTCTTTCTCGAGAGTTACGACATTGATGGCGTGATCTACCTCGACCTCCCCGACAGCGAAGTGCGCAGGCGCGTGCTCGCCAGAAGGCTCTGCTCGGGTTGCGGCATGGACTATAACCTGCTCGCGAGCAGCCCCAGAGAGCCAGGAAAGTGCGACGTCTGCGGGGCGGCACTGGTGACCAGGGAAGACGACACCGAGGAGGCTCTCGCGGTCAGGCTGCGCGAGTATCACGAGAAGACAGACCCGGTGCTGGAGATCTTCCGGCGCAAGGAGTACGTGATCAGCGTCGACGCGCGCCGGAGCCGTGCGGACGTCCAGCAGGAGATCAGGAAGCTGCTGAACCTGCCGCCATATCGCGAGCCGACGGGACCTAATCAGCGCGCGGTCGCCGATCAGTCGAACTCCGTCCTGACCAGCAGCGGTCGTCCTGACCCTGACTAACGGTGTCCGGCGGCGCGGCGGCGGAATGCGCGTGACTTCGCGCGTGAGCCGCAGACCGCCATGCTGCACCAGCAGCCGCTCCTGGCCGGCGAGCGATCGTAGAACGCCCACCGGCAGTCGTCCGCACTGCACACCTTGAGGCGTTCCCAAGTCCCGGTCGTCGCTGCGTCCGCGGCGATCAGGAGCAGGGCAGCGAGCCCGTACGCGGTCCCCTGACCGGCGGGCATCGTCTGTACCGTGCCATCGTCGGTGATCGTCAAGCGCGTCGGGAGCCCCACGGCCGTGGATCGGAGCTCGGCAAGGGTCGACGCGGCCGGTCCTGATGCGACCGTCGCTGATGTGGCCGGAACCGATGCGGCCTGGTGCTGCCCGCTCACGTGCGTGAGCAACACCTCGCGGATCGCCTCACGCATCTCGATCGCCTGGCTCAACTCGGCTTCGGTAGCCGGCGACGGTGCGGGCCCCTCCAGACCTCGTTCCCGCAGCCAGGTAGCGAGCGCGGCCGAAGAACTTAGCTCGTCAGTGCCAGCCTCGATATCGAGCGTGTTCACGAATGCACGAACTAGCTCCAGGCGACCAGGAGCCGGGGCAATCACCGCCTGACGAGCCGGTGCTTCTTGTTCCACTGCCATCACAACCGGGACTATCCCTCCCCATCGCGGAAGCGTTACCACCAACTCAGCTTAGCTGGTTGCGGCCGCGACGTCGCTGTCGTAGTGTCGCAGTAACCAGCTAAGTTAGTTTGATGGTAACGCAGCCAAGGAGACGGAGGTCGCCATGAGCGACTGGTCGATCATCGGAGTCCCGACAAGCGCTGGGGCCCACCACGCCGGACAGGACCTTGCCCCGGCCGCGCTGCGGGCGGCAGGGCTGCCCGAGCGCCTTGCCCGGGCAGGGCTAGCGGTCACCGACACCGGCGACCTGCCAGGCGAGATCTTCAAAGCGGACCGGGCACATCCGGCCGCGCGCAACGTCGCGGCCGTTGCCCGAGTGGCAAATGAGGTCGCGGACGCCGTGGCGGCGGCAATCGGTGACGGCAAGGTGCCGTTTGTGCTGGGCGGAGACTGCACCATCACCATCGGCGCGGTCGCGGGCCTGCAACGCGTCCATCCCGAAGGCGGACTGATCTACCTGGACGGCGACACGGACCTGGGCGTCGCAGGTGACGAAGGCTCAGGAATTCTTGACTCGATGGGCATCGCGCACATGCTCGGCAGGGGAGCCCGCGAGCTCACGCATCTCGCTGGCACGGCACCGCTGCTTGAGCCTGCCAAGCTGGCGATCATCGGCGCGGATCCGCGCGAGACGACGGATGCGGGCCGCGAGTACCTCTCTGGGGCTGGGGTGGACCTGCAAGAAGCTCCTGTCGTCATCGCCGATCCGCCGGGCGCCGCCAAGCGTGCGGTGACCGCGGTCACCGCCGCGACCGACAAGTACCTGGTCCACTTCGACATCGACGTAGTCGACTCGGGTGACCTGCCGCTCGGCAACTTCCCGCATTACGGCTCCGGTGTCTCGCTCGACGCGGCGCTTGCCGCGCTGCGCGTGCTGTGCTCAGATCCTGCCTTCGCGGGGCTCGTGCTGACGGAGGTCAATCCGACCCACGATCCGGCCGGCTCCGAACTCGGCAGGCTGGTTGAGGGCCTGGGCAAGGCACTGGGCACCTGACTCAGTCCGGCCACGCGTTGACGCGGCACGCGGCCGCCTCTACCCTTTCTCTATGACTATAGATAAAGGGTTTAAGTCGGAGGCAGACATAGTTGCAGGCGACACCGCCAACTCCAGTCCGGCAGCCTCGCCGATCGCGTTCCGGCTTGACCCTGGCCCTGGCGTGCCCACGTACTTGCAGCTGGTGCATCAGGTAGAGCAGTCTCTGCGGCTCGGCTACCTCAAGGAAGGCGATCGGCTGCCTACCGTCAAGGAGGCCGTGAATGCGCTTGCGATCAACCCCAATACCGTCCTTAAGGCGTACAGAGAGCTTGAGCACAGGGGACTGGCTATCGGCCGCCCCGGCCAAGGCACCTTCATCGCGGGCACCCTGCGTCGGGTCGGGCTGGCCGAGCAGAAGGCACTGCGCAAGGACCTGCTCGATTGGCTGCGCGCGGCCGAAGACGCGGGCCTGGACGCTGAGGGCATGGAAGCGCTGTTCGCCAGCTCGCTGCGGGATTTTCTTGACCGCCGCGACGAGAAGAGGCCGCGTCGCGGCGGCAGACGGGCCGTCCGCTCCAGCCGGCAGGCAGGGGAAGTCGCATGAAACTGATGGAGACCTCCGGGCTGACCAAGCGCTTCCGCCGGACCTGGGCGCTGCGGGACTGCACGCTCGCCATCCCAGCCGGACACCTCGTCGCGCTTGTGGGCCCTAACGGCGCTGGCAAGACGACGCTGCTGAACCTGGCGGTGGGATTGCTGCGGCCGACCTTTGGCCGGATCAGCGTGCTCGGAGGCGAGAAGCCAGGGTCGGTCGCCGCGCGGCGCAGGGTCGGATTCGTCGCTCAGGACGCGCCGCTGTACGGCCACCTGTCGGCCGGCGACATGCTGCACCTGGCCAGGAACCTGAATCTGACCTGGGACGAGGGACGTGCACGGGACAGGCTCGCCGATCTCGGCATCCCGCTTGCCCGCAAGGTCCGCCAGCTTTCAGGCGGCCAGCGCGCGCAGCTCGCCCTTACGGTCGCGCTCGCCAAGCGGCCCGAAATGCTCATCCTGGACGAGCCGCTGGCCAGCCTCGATCCGCTCGCACGGCACGACTTCATGGGGTCGCTCATGGCGGCGGTGGCCGAGGATGGCCTCTCAGTAGTGTTCTCCTCCCACGTCGTCTCCGAGCTTGAGCGGATCGCAGACTATCTGGTGGTGCTCAATGAGGGACGGCTGCAGCTGGCGGGAGAGGTCGACGTTCTGCTTGGCGCGCACCGCATCCTGACCGGCCCAGGCGGCGAAATGGCGCTTGATTCGAAACGGATCGCCGTGGTCCAGGCCACACAGGCGGGCGCGCAGGCGCACCTGCTGGTCAGAACGTCGGCGGCGGACCATCCCGATCCACCTGGCTGGCTGTCCTCTCCGGCCACTTTGGAGGACCTGGTCCTGGCCTACCTGCGCGACCCGAAGGCTAGTGTCTTGCCTGGTCCTGACCTGACCGCAGCAGCCGGTGGACAGGCAGCGCGAGCATGACCGCGAGCGCGCCACCGGCAGGACTGCGCGGTGAGCCCCTGAGACCGGCTGGCGAGAAATCGGCGCGGGTGGCCTGGCGCCGCCTGGCCTGGGTCACCTGGCGCCAGCAGCGCACCGCACTGGCGGGACTACTCGCCCTGCCCGCAGTCGCCGCTATCGCGATGGCGGCGATCGCCGCGCCCGACTACGGATCGAGCTACACGGACGACCCGGCCAGGGTCGGGCTGAAGAGTGCCGTGGTGCTCCTGCTGCAGCTGACTCCGGTGCTCGCCGGGCTGTTCATCGGCGCTCCGCTCATAGCCCGCGAGGCGGAACAGGGGACACTGCGGCTGGCCTGGACGCTTGGAGCCGACCGCACCAGGTGGCTGCTATGCAGGACCGTGCCCGTCATGGTGCTGCTGGCGCTGGCTGCGGCTGGGCTTGGCCTGGAGCTTCGGTGGTG
The DNA here is from genome assembly GCA_036258115.1 of Streptosporangiaceae bacterium. Taxonomy (GTDB): domain Bacteria; phylum Actinomycetota; class Actinomycetes; order Streptosporangiales; family Streptosporangiaceae; genus Chersky-822. The sequence goes on along the minus strand of DATAEH010000227.1, from coordinate 58,271 downwards.
GCTTCGCGCGGGGGGCTGGGCGGTCTTGTACGCGGGCGGTCAATGGCTACCGCAGTTCTTCAGCCTCAACCCGCTGCCGTTCGCCGGATGGGTGACGCTGTCCGTCAGCATCGGCTTGCTGCTCGGCGCGGCGATCCGCCGAACCGTGCCAGCCATGGCGGCGACGCTTGCCTGCTACGCGGCGCTGCTGAGTGCCACCTCGTTGTGGTGGCGGCATGGCTACCTCTCGCCGCTGCTCCGCGCCGTACCGCATGCGACGATCGTGTCGGGCGGCGGGTACGGCTACGGTGTCGGCTTCAGCCGCGGATCCGGTCCCGGCCCGTACATCCTTGGCACCAGGCTCGGCTGGCCTGACGGTCGCCCGCTGAGCGCCTCGCAGCTCAACCACACGGCCGCCTGGTTCCGCGAGCACCACATCGCGGTGTGGATGACCTACCAGCCAAGTAACCGGTACAGCACGTTCCAGTTCATCGAGTTCGGGTGGCTAGTCGCTCTTTCGGCGCTCCTGGTAGGCCTGACCGTCGTGCTGATAAGCCGCCGCGCGGCCTGATCGGAACCCACCATGACCGGCGTGACTTCAGTGCCCACGGAGCAGGACGCTCGATCGTCATCTCGCGCCGGACTTGCCCTGGCGACATGGCGGCAGCACCGCACCGCCATTGCGGGCCTGCTGATTGTGTTTGCCGCCGTCGCCATCGGGCTAATCGTGACTGGCATTCAGACCCACCGCGCCTACGCCATCTACAACCAGCATCACTGCATAGTCACTCGGCTGCCAATGTGCCACCAGATCGTCATCGGTCCCATGAACGCCAGCTCCTGGGCCCTGGGCAAGCTCACCGGCACCGCCGTCCTGCCGGTTCTTGCCGGGATCTTCATAGGCGCCCCGCTGATGGCTCGCGAATTCGAGACGGGGGCGTTCCGTTTTTCTCTGGCTCAGGGCGTGAGCATCAGGCGGCAGCTTGCCTGCAAGCTGCTCGTTCTAGGCACCGTCCTAGCCGTAGCCAGCGCTGCAGTTGGTGCGCTCATCATGTGGGATGTGTCCCCCTACGAGCACATCGCGGTCGGCAGGTATAGCGGGCTGAGCTACTGGTGGCCGGCCTACTTCAACAACACGGTCCTGATGCTCCCTGTCTGGGTGCTGCTCGACTTCGGCCTCGGCGTACTGGCTGGTGTGGTCATCAGGCGCCTTCTGCCTGCCGTCGCGGCAGCGCTCGTTGCCGCAGCGGCGGCTGCCGCCGGGACGACCGGCTACGCGACGTCGAGCCCGACTGGGCTCTACAGCAACCTGCTCCGGGTTTCGGCTATGACGATGCGTGACGGACCATCGCCCTTCGGTCACACCACATATCACGCCAGCTGGCCACCAGCTGTGATAGGGACCGCAAGTTACCCGCCGTATCCGCCTGGCAGCGTGCAGGTCACGAGCTGGTTCGCCGGTCCGGGCGGGCGACAGCTGTCCCCGAAGGCTGAGCTGCAGCTTTTCAACAGCATCCCCGGTTCCGTCTTCCGCAGCCTCGCCAGGACCAGGGCTTGGGTTGGCGCACGGCATATCACAGCCTGGATCTCATATCAGCCGGCCGACCGGTACTGGATCTTCCAGAGCGTCCTCGCGGCGATCTTGCTCGCGGTGGCTGCCGCGGCTGGCTTCGCAGCGGTCTGGCTGGCGGGCCGGCGGAGGTGATCAGCCCACCCGCATCTGGTTATTCCGGAAAGGCAGTCGGCATCAACGCCGGACCTCGTAGCCGCGCGGCGTCTAGCCTGGAAACGTGCGGGAAATCTCGGTATTCAGCGGAACCGCCCACCCAGGGCTCGCGGCGGAGATCTGCGGGCATCTCGGCGTTCCCCTCGAGCCCGCGATCGTACGCAGGTTCGCTAACGACTGTCTGGAAGTTCAGCTCCAGTCCAACTGCAGAGAACGCGATGTTTTCCTGATCCAGCCGCTGGCGGCGCCGGTGCAGGAGCACCTGGTCGAGCTGTTGCTTATGCTCGACGCGGCGCGCGGTGCGTCGGCGGCACGAGTGACCGCGGTGATCCCGCATTACGCCTATGCCCGCTCGGACAAGAAGAACATGCCCAGGGTCTCGATTGGCGGACGGCTGGTCGCCGACCTGCTGGTCACCGCAGGCGCCAGCCGCGTGCTCACGATGACGCTGCACTCACCGCAGGTGCACGGGTTTTTCTCAGTGCCCGTCGATCATCTGCACGCGCTGCGAGAGATCGCCGACCACTTCCGCGGCACGGACCTGACCAACTCCGTCGTCGTCTCGCCCGACCTCGGCAACGCCAAGCAGGCCGCCGCCCTGGCCAGGATGCTCGCCCTGCCGGTGGCCGCCGGGGCCAAGGAGCGGCTCAGTGATGACAAGGTCACGATCACTTCGATCATCGGCGACGTGGCGGGACGCAACGTGATCGTCCTCGACGACGAGATCGCCAGGGGCACGACGATCCTGGAAATCCTCGCGCGCCTGCGCGAGCATGGCGCGCGCAGCGTGCGGGTCGCCTGCACGCACGGCCTGTTCTGCGACGGCGCCCTGAAGCGCATCGCGGCATGGCCCGAGGTACAAGAAATCGTCTGCACCAACACAGTCGCGATGGCCGAGTCTGAAGGAACTGACCGGCTGCACGTGATCTCCGTGGCACCCGCCCTGGCAGAGGCCATCAGGCGTATTCACGAGGGCGAGTCAGTGAGCGCGCTGTTCGACGATCACTGACCGTGCTCCTTCGCCCAGGCGGCGATCTGCAGCCGGGACGAGAACCCGAGCTTGGCCATGATGTTCGCGACATGCCTGGCCACCGTCGCCGAGGCGATGCCGAGTTCTGATGCGATGGAGCGATTCGACAGGCCCCTGGTCATCAGCGCGGCGATCTCCAGTTCCCGCGCCGTGAGCTCGGGCTCTCGCGAGCCCAGCAGAATCGGCACTGTGAGGGCAAGCTCTACCGCCGCGTCGCTGCTGAGCTGCAAGCCCGCCTCCCACAGCTGGTTCCGTGTCGCCTCGCTCAGACCGCCCACGGACGCTAGCAACCGCTCGGTTCGGCTCGCGGGTGCCGCCGGCAGCCCGGCACGGCCGCGCAGCCCCGCAGCAGCCCCCGCCAGCTGCACGCCCAGATCTGAGTTTCCCTGGGCGATGGCGAGCGCGGCGAACGTATCGAGCCCCCTGATGACTCCGATCCTGCTGCCAGTAGACCTGCTCAGCTCGATGCTCTCGACCAGGTGCTGGCCGGCCAGCTCGAGTTCGCCCTGGCTGATCTCGATCCGGCCGATGCCCGCCAGGCAGCGCGCCATCTCTGGCCTGGCGCCGACCTCACGCAGGATCGAGAACGCCTCCTCGTAGTGCTGTCGTGCTACCGCCGGATCGCCGGTGAGCCTGGCCAGATCGCCCAGGCCGAGCAGGGCACGCGCGGCGGCCCACTGATGGTCGATATCCCTGGCCAGGCTCAGCGCGCGCTCGCCAAGGCGACGCGCGGCGTTCAGGTCACCGCCGTAGGCGGCCAGGGCCGCACTGGTACCGCAGGCATAGCTTTCGTTGAATCGGTCGCCCGACTCCGCCGTGATGGCCAGTGCCTCCGTGGCGCGTGCGTCCGCCTCGGCAAGCTCGCCCGCGTGCAGCGCGGCCTCGGCGAGCAAGTTCAACGCCGACGCCGCCCAGAACTCCAGGCCGCGGCCGCGGCACAGCTCGAGCCCGGCCTTCGCGCGCTGGGCCGCGTCGGCAGGGTCCTGGGCGAAGGCAAGCTGTGCCCGGCCGACAAGAGCCGGCCCGCGCACCGCATCCGAGAGAGCGGACGTATCCAGCTCAAAGAAGGCGTCCATCCAGCCCGCTCCCTCGCCGAAGGAGCCCTGGACAATCCACACGGGGCGCATCGCGATGCAGATCCGAAGCCCTGATTCGGGATCACCGGCGCCGTGACACCAGGTCAGCGCCTGTGTCAGGTTGCTGCCCTCGATCTCGAACCTGCGAAAGGTCTGGACCCGGTCGGACCACGTGCCCGGTGTGATGGCCATGCCGAGCAGCGCTGCCTCCTCGACCTCGCGCACCGTATAGGCGCGAAAACGCGCCCGGAGCAACTCCACCTCGCCAGCGTCTTGCAGCCGCTCGGCCGCGTAGTCACGGATCGTGTCCAGCATCCGGTACCTGCTGCCCCACGTCGCATCTGGGTCCGCGATCACCAGCGACTTGTCGGCGAGGTCGGCGAGCAAGCCGAAGATCTGGCCGGCCGCCAGATCGCCATCAGAGTCCGGGCCCGGGCATACCTGCTCCGCCATCGCCAGCGGCCAGCCCGCGAATATCGACAACCGGCGGACGAGCACACGCTCTTCGGCCGAGAGCAGCTCGTGACTCCAGTCGATGGCCGAGCGCAGCGTGCGGTGCCTGGCAGGCGCCGTCCGCTCGGCCGAACTGAGCAGCCTGAACCGGTCGCTGAGCCGTGCTGCGATCTGCTCGACAGTCAGCACCCGCACCCAGGCCGCCGCCAGCTCGATGCCAAGCGGCAGGCCGTCCACCGTGCGACAGATCGAAGCTGCGGCGCTCACGTTGCCCGGCCCGAGCTCGAATCCCGGCTTGGCCGCGGCCGCCCGGTCGGCGAAGAGCCGGAGCGCGTCCGAGCTGAGCAGCGCGTTCGCGTCGTCGTGCCCTTCCTGGACCGGCATCGCCATAGGCGGCACCTGCCAGATCGTTTCTGCGGCAACCCGCAGCGGCTCCCTGCTCGTCGCGATCACCGCCAGCCCGGGTGAGCTGGCGAGCAGACGCTGGCAGATCCGTGCGCACGCATCGATCACGTGCTCGCAGTTGTCGAGGACGATCAGCATCTGCCGTGGCCTCAGCGCATCAGCGAGCGTGGCCATCAGCGAGCGGCCGGGTTCCTCGACGACGCCGGTCGCTGACGCGATCCGGGAGACAACCAGCCCCGGATGCTGCACGTCGGCGAGTTCGATGAACCACGCGCCGTCGGCAAAGTCTGGCGCAAGCCTGGCAGCGACATGGATTGCGAGCCGCGTCTTGCCGATTCCCCCCGCGCCGCACAGGGTCAGAGCACGAGTGGTGCCGGCGATCCGGCAAACCTCGCTTATTTCACTTTCGCGGCCGACAAAGGCATTAAAGTCTTCGCCGGTATTTCCGTGAACACCCAATTCCATGTCTAACCAGGCTCGTGGTCGAAGGCAATTCGCGCACTTTACCGTCGTGAACAGTAGCCAAGGTAACGCGCATGAGCGACAAAGGAAACAACCAAACCGATTCAACCAGCCATGTCCCGCACTAAGCGCTGCAGGCCTATCGAAATCGGGACCGGGTGCCGTATAGCGCGCAGCCTGGCAGCGATCGGCCTCCGAGCCGGCGGCGTCAGATCAGTGTCTGGCCGCTGACCCGTTGCTCGAGCGCGAGCAGAAAGCGCTTGCGGTCCATGCCGCCGCCGTAACCGGTCAGGCTGCCGTCGGCGCCAATTACGCGGTGGCAGGGCACGACGATGGAAACCGGGTTCCTGCCGTTCGCCAGGCCGACGGCGCGCGATGCCGATGGCGAGCCGATGCGCCTTGCGAGATCCCCGTAGGAGGTGGTCTGGCCGTAGGGGATGTCCTGGAGAGCGGCCCAGACGGACTGCTGGAACGGCGAGCCGTCGAGGGTCAGCGGCAGGTCAAAGTTCGTCAGCTCGCCATCGAAATACGCATCGAGCTGCTTGGCCGCCGATGCCAGAACGGGCTCGTCGTCGGAGCCGACCGCGGTTCCGAGCGTCGCGGCGTCCGGCTCATACCTGGTGATCTCCATGTGCACGCCGGCCAGCCTGCCGTTCTCGGCGACCAGCGTCAGCGGCCCGATCGGGCTGTCAATTACGGTGTGCGACCGGCGCACAATCATCGTCTTTCCTCTCGTCGGGTGGCGTGCGACGTTCACGCCGCGGGGAGCCGGTTGATGGCATGGTCTGAGGTTGCCCACAGGTACTGCACCGCGTATGCCCGCCAGGGCCGCCAGCGCGCGGCCCGCTTGATCAGGGCGGCCGGAGATGCGGGCAGGCCAGATCCGGCTGCCGCCTGCCTGACACCCAGGTCGGTCGGCGTAAAGGCGTCAGGATCGCCTAGGCCGCGCATCGCCACGATCTCGACCGTCCAAGGACCCACGCCGGGCAGGCTGGACAGGACGCTCCTGGCGACCTCCCAGTCCGCGCCTGCGCCAAGGTCGAGCGTGCCTGAGGCGACCGCACGGGCCACGGCCAGCACGCTCTGGCGACGGCTGGCAGGCATGGCAAGCGCCGCCGCGTCGGTTTCCGCCAGCACCGTCATGTCAGGAAAGAGCCTCGTGAGGCCGCCCGCATGATCGGTGACCGGCTCGCCGTAACACTCGGCGAGCCGCGTTCCGTGCGTCTGCGCCGCCGCTGTCGACACCTGCTGGCCGATCACGGCGCGCACCGCCATTTCCGCGGCATCGACAGCCCTCGGCACCCGGCGGCCCGGCGCCTTGCGAACCAGGGGCGCCAGTACCTCGTCGGCGCCCAGCAGGTCGCACACGGCGACCGGGTCGGCGTCCAGGTCGAGCAGGCGCCGGCAACGGCTGATCGCCATCGCGAGGTCACGCAGGTCGGTCAGCGCGAGCTGGCACGCGATGTACTCAGGACCCGGGCGCAGCGAGACGATGCCGGGACCGTTCGGCAACCGCAGCGTCCGGCGGTACGCGCCATCTCGCCATTCCTCAACGCCGGGGATGGCAGTGGCGACCAGGTGGCCGAAGAGGTTGTCTGGCCACATCGGCAGGCGGTACGGCAGCCGCAGCGAGATGACGGCGAGCGACGTGGCCGTCCCGTCGGCCGCGGCCACGCCAGCGCCGGAACGCACAGCGCGGGCGACGGCCTTCCTGCCGCTGGCTGCTGCCCGGCGGCGCAACTCGGTAGGCGGAATCGCGAACACGTCGCGAACTGTGTCATTGAACGTCCTGATGCTGGGGAAACCGGCTGCGAACGCGACATCACCCATCGCAAGCGAGGTTGTCTCGATCAGCACCCTGGCCGTCTGCGCCCGCTGCGCCCGTGCGAGGGCAAGCGGCCCGGCGCCCAGTTCGGCCAGCAGCTGCCGTTCTACCTGCCGGACGCTATAGCCCAGCCGTGCGGCCAGACCCGCTACGCCATCGCGGTCGACCACGCCATCGGCAATGAACCGCATGGCCCTGGCGACCAGATCGGCGCGCTCGTTCCACTCCGGCGAACCCGGACTGGCATCTGGCCTGCATCTCTTGCAGGCACGGAAGCCAGCCTGCTGGGCGGCCGCCGCGCTGGGAAAGAACCGCATGTTCTGCGGCTTGGGAGGCACGACAGGGCAGCTTGGCCGGCAGTAAATCCCCGTGGTCAGAACGGCGGTGAAGAACCAGCCGTCAAACCTGGCGTCCTTGGACTGAACTGCCCTGAGGCAGCGCTCGGTGTCCTCGTGCATATCTGTAAGCATCGGCGGCAGCCAGCGCTTGAGTCTAGCGAAAATGCGACATGGATGTTCGGGCTCCCGGGAGCCTGGCGAGGACCAGCTTGCGTGATCCGCAATATGGCAGCTGCATGAATTTTGCGTATCACGAAAGTTCTGGCTAGACTCGCGGACGTGAATGTCGTCCAGGAAGGCCTGCGTGAGCGGAAGAAGGCTGCCACCCGACGCTCGCTCGGTATCGCTGCGATGCGCCTGGCGGTGCAGCGCGGGCTGGACAACGTTCTCGTCGAGGACATCGCGGCCGAGGCTGGGGTCTCGGCCCGGACTTTCAACAACTACTTCGCCAGCAAATACGAAGCTATCTGCGCGCTGGCCATGGAGCGCAGCCAGCGCATGGGTGAGGAACTGCGGAACCGCCCTCCGGGCGAACCTCTGTTGGAAGCGATCACGAACGCCGTCATCGCACCGTACGCGGGGGCAACTCAGAGCCCGGAAAAGGAGTGGATCGACGGCGTCCGGCTCGTGATCGCCTCGCCCGCCCTGCAGGGGGAGTACCTCAGGACGCACTACTCCGCGCAGCGGATGCTGGCCGCCGCGATCGCGGACCGGACTGGCACCGATCTTGAGGCGGACATGTTCCCCGCGGTGCTGGCGGGCGCCGTTGCCGCAGCGATCCAGGTGGCGCACGAGCGCTGGCTCCACGCCGACCCGCCCGTTGCTCTCACCCCGCTCATCAGGGAAGCGCTTGCGGCGCTTCGCCTTCCGCTTAATCGGCTCGCTGACAGTGAACTGGGTTGCGATCCGCGGCCGGCGAAGCCGATGCTGGCGGACGCGAACCCCCCGAACCCGACCACCCCGAGAGAGTAAACGTGCTGATCCGGTTGCTCCGCGACTACCTGCGCCCGTACCGCAGAGACTTGTGGTTCGTCGTCGTGCTCCAGCTCGTCCAGACCCTGGCGACCTTGTACCTGCCGACGCTGAACGCCGACATCATCGACAACGGCGTGATCACCGGTGACATCCACTACATCGTGAAGACGGGCGGCTTGATGCTGGCCGTCGCGCTGGCTCAGATCGTCTGCTCGATCGGCGCAGTCTACTTCGGCGCGCGGACGGCGATGGCGCTCGGCAGGGACGTGCGGCATGCCGTCTTCACCAAGGTGCAGCAGTTCTCCGCGCGAGAGGTCGGGCATTTCGGCGCGCCATCGCTGATCACCAGGAGCACCAACGACGTCCAGCAGGTGCAGATGCTGGCGCTGATGACCTTCACGATGATGGTGTCCGCGCCGATCATGTGCGTCGGTGGCATCATCCTGGCGCTGCGCCAGGACGTCCAGTTGTCGTCGCTGCTGCTTGTCGCGGTGCCCGCGCTCGGCATCATCGTCACCGCGATCATCGCGCGGATGCGGCCGCTGTTCCGTCAGATGCAGGTCCGGATCGACGAGATCGCGCGAGTGCTGCGGGAGCAGATCAGCGGTGTCCGGGTGATCAGGGCCTTCGTCAAGGAGAACCAGGAGCGGGACAGGTTCGCTGTGACGAACACCGACCTGTTCACGGTGTCGCTGGGCACTGGCCGGCTGATGGCGCTGATGTTCCCGGCGGTCATGCTCGTGCTGAACTTCTCCAGCATCGCGGTGCTGTGGTTCGGCGGGCACCTGGTCGCCAGCGGAAGCATGCCGGTGGGCGCGCTCACCGCGTTCCTGACCTATCTGCTGCAGATCCTCATGTCGGTGATGATGGCGACGTTCATGTTCGTCATGGTCCCGCGGGCCGAAGTGTGCGCCGAGCGGATCGTCGAAACACTGGACACCGTGCCTGACGTGCGACCGCCCGAGCAGCCGGTCGGCGTCGCCGAGGCGGGAGGCCGGCTTGAGCTGCGCGGCGTGGAATTCCGCTACCCCGGCGCTGCCCAGCCGGTCTTGCGGGACATCAACATGGTCGCCGAGCCCGGCGAGGTGACGGCGATCATCGGCGGCACAGGCAGCGGCAAGACCACGCTGGTCAACCTTGTCCCAAGGCTCTTCGACGCCTCTGAAGGCGCTGTCCTCGTCGACGGCGTCGATGTGCGAGAACTCGACCCGGCCGTGCTGTCCGGCCTGATCGGCCTGGTGCCGCAGCGCCCGTACCTGTTCTCGGGTACGGTCGCGTCGAACCTGCGCTATGGCCGGCCTGACGCTACCGACGCCGAGTTGTGGCACGCGCTGGAGATCGCGCAGGCTCGTGACTTCGTGGCGCAGATGCAGAGGGGCCTCGACGCCGCGATCGCTCAGGGCGGCACGAACGTCTCAGGCGGACAGAGACAACGGCTCGCCATTGCCAGAGCGGTGGTGCACCAGCCGGAGATCTACCTGTTCGACGACTCGTTCTCTGCCCTGGATTACGCGACCGACGCCGCACTGCGGGCCGCCCTGGCCAGGGAGACCGCCAACGCGACCGTCCTGATCGTCGCCCAGCGAGTAGCGACGATCAGAAACGCCGACAAGATCATCGTGCTGGAGGGTGGCCGGATCGTCGCCTCCGGCACACACGACCAGCTCATGGCCACTGATCAGACCTACCGCGAGATCGTGCTGTCCCAGCTGACCGAGCAGGAGGCAGCATGACCGACGTCGTGCCGGAGGCACGCAAAAACAACACCGTGCCGGAGGCACGCAAAAACAACACCGCGCCTGCAGAGGTTCAGCAGGGGCCGGGGGAGCGAGCTACCCCGCGGCGAGGGCCCGGCCCCGCGCCAGGCTCGAACGTTGGCCCGGCCAGGTTCATGGGCGGCATGTCCACCGAGAAGGCGCTCGACTTCGGCGGGTCCAGCCGGCGTCTGCTGCGCATGCTGTCACCTCAGCGACCGCTGATCATCGCGGCGATCGTCATGGGCGTGCTCAGCGTGGCGTTGTCGGTGATCGGCCCCAAGGTGCTCGGCAACGTCACCAACCTGGTCTTCTCCGGATTCATCAGCAGCAAGATCCCGGCCGGCGTCACCAAGGCCGAGTTCGTCGCCAGACTGCAGGCGACCGGTCACTCCACCCAGGCCAAGCTGATCGGCGCGCTGAACCTGACTCCCGGCCAGGGCATCAACTTTGACCAGGTCGGCAGGACGCTCGCGATAGTCGCCCTGATCTATGCCGGCGCCGCGGTGTGCAGCGTGATCCAGGGACGCGTTGTCGCCACAATCGTCCAGCGCGCCATTTTCCGCATGCGCGAGCAGGTACAGGACAAGCTGGCCAGGCTCCCGCTGAGCTATTTCGATCGCCAGCCGCGCGGCGAGATACTCAGCCGGGTCACCAATGACATCGACAATCTCGCGCAATCGCTGCAGCAGACACTCAGCCAGGTCGTCACCTCGGTGCTGACGATCGCCGGGGTGCTGGCCGCGATGATATGGATCTCCTGGCTGCTCGCGTTGATTGCGCTGGTCACCGTACCTGCATCGATCTTCCTGGTGGCCAGGATCGGCAAGCGGGCGCAGCCGCAGTTCGTCAGGCAATGGTCCACAACAGGGCGCCTCAACGCTCATATCGAGGAGAACTTCACCGGGCACTCGCTGGTGAGGGCTTTCGGCAGGACGGACGACTCAATGGCCGTTTTCGCCGAGCAGAACGAGAAGCTATACCAGGCCAGCTTCCGCGCCCAGTTCATCTCAGGAACGATCCAGCCCGCGATGATGTTCATCGGGAACCTGAACTACGTTCTCGTTGCCGTTGTCGGCGCGCTCCGGGTTGCATCCGGCGCGTTGTCGCTGGGCGACGTGCAGGCCTTCATCCAGTACTCGCGGCAGTTCAGCCAGCCGCTGACCCAGGTTGCCAGCATGGCGAACCTGCTCCAGTCCGGCGTCGCATCGGCCGAGCGGGTGTTCGCGCTTCTTGATGCCGACGAGCAGGAGCCTGACCGCGCCGAGCCGGCCGAGGCCGGCGACACGCCAGAACTAGCCGTGGTACGTGGCAACGTCCGGTTCGAGGATGTCTCGTTCAGCTACTTCCCCGACGTGCCGCTGATCGAGCACCTCTCGCTATCCGTCGAACCTGGTCATACCGTCGCGATCGTCGGCCCGACCGGCGCGGGCAAGACCACGCTGGTGAACCTGCTGATGCGGTTCTACGAGGTCTACGACGGAGCGATCACGCTCGACGGGGTCAATATCGCGGACATGAGCAGATCGCGGCTGCGTTCGCTGACGGGCATGGTCCTGCAAGATGCCTGGCTTTTCGGCGGCACGATCGCGGAGAACATCGCGTACGGATCCGATTCGGCGACCCCCGAGCAGATCATTGCGGCGGCGAGGGCGACTTACGTGGATCGCTTTGTTCAAACCCTTCCAGATGGGTACGAAACGGTCATCGACGAGGATGGCTCGAACCTCAGCATGGGGGAGAGGCAGCTCATCACCATCGCCCGCGCCTTCCTGGCCAGGCCAGCCATCCTGATCCTCGACGAGGCGACCAGCTCGGTCGACACCAGGACCGAGGTGCTGATCCAGCGGGCGATGAACTCGCTGCGCGAGGGCAGGACGAGCTTCGTGATCGCGCACAGGTTGTCCACAATCCGCGACGCTGACGTGATCCTTGTTATGGAGCACGGTCAGATCGTCGAACAAGGCACCCACGACGAACTGCTCGCCGCGGACGGCGCATACGCGAGGCTCTACGCGGCGCAGTTCGCCGGGGCGCTTGCGGAGGTGGAGTAGCCCGCCGGTCAGCCCGCTGCCTCGGGTCGCCGGGTAAACCAGGTGGTCCAATTGGTCTCCCAGGTCCGCCCGCCGTCAACGGAGAATGCCTGGTCCCAGCGCGCTGATGTAGGAGTGATCTCGGACCAGGTGTACCTGCACCTGATGGGGCGGCCTTCCCAGAGCTGGTCGCAGTAGAACAAGCCGACGCCGTCGGTGAAGAAGCCGGTGACCGGCGGCGGTTCCATCTGGCCGTCTTTGCTGTTCACCCACCACAGGGACCAGGTTCTGGCCACCGGGTCGAGCAGGCGCACCGTCAGCCCGGAGAAGCCGCGGTCGGCAACGGTGACCTCGTCGATGTTCGCTGCGCCGCCGAACGCCGACCAGCAAACGGTCGTCGAGGTGAACTCGTCCCATTCGTCGCAGCCGACCAGCGCCTTGCGCAGGCGCCGGTGCCTGCCGTCCCAGGCGCCGAGCAGGAAGTCGAAGTCGCCGGCCGCGCCGGTGGCCCCGGTGGTCCCAGTCGCCCCAGTCATGCCGCCACCTCCGTCGTGCCGTCGGGCAGCACGTCAGCCAGGTAGGCCGACAGGTCAGGGCGCGCGGGACTGAGCACGTGTCTGATCCAGGCGGCGCGCTCGTGGCCAAGCGGCGCCAGTTCCCAGACACAGCCGATCCATGGCCTGGCTAGCTCCGTGAAGTGCTCGGGATCCTCGTCTGGGCAGCCAAGGAACGGCACCCCTGCGGCCGCGGTCTTGCATTCGATCACGTTGCCCCATACCCAGCTGTAAGCGTTCAGGTAGGCCGCGTTGCCGGCCCCGCGGTGCACGATGATGAAGGACGCAGGGGGAGTATCGGGCTCGGGTTCCGGCAAGAGCCTGGGCAAGAAGTCGAAGGCGGCCTTTTGGACGCCGACCTCAATGTCGGCCTCGATGCTGACGTGATAGCGCTTGACCTGGCGACCGCCGACGGCGACGGTGCCCGCAGCGCGCAGGTTCTTCTCGTTGTAGGTCATGGCCAGACGCTAAGGCCGGATCACTGACATCTTCTGTCAGTGACTGCCGGTACGTTGCTGGCATGCGCGCGAGCCGGCTGGTGTCCATCCTGTTGCTGCTGCAAAGCCGTGGGAAGCTGACGGCACAGCAGCTCGCGGACGCCCTTGAGGTGTCCGTGCGAACCGTTTACCGCGACATCGAATCGCTAAGCGAGGCAGGCGTTCCCGTCTATGGCGACGCCGGACCTGACGGCGGGTATCAGCTTCTCGGCGGTTACCGGACCCGGTTGAACGGGCTGACAGCCGCCGAGGCCCAGGCGCTGTCGCTGGCCGGCATGCCGCGTGCCGCGGCCGAGCTCGGGCTCGGCACCGTCCTGGCGACCGCCCAGCTCAAGCTCCAGGCCGCGCTCCCGGCCGAGTTGCGGGACCGGACGGACGCGATCAGCGAGCGGTTCTTGCTTGACGCGCCTGGCTGGTATCACGACGGCGATTCCTCGCCCTACCTCTCCGCCGTTGCCGACGCCGTATGGCATCAGCGCAGGATCGAGATCAGGTATCGGCGGTGGACGGCGCCGACCGATGTGACGCGGACGCTCGACCCGCACGGGATCGTGCTCAAGGCCGGCAAGTGGTACCTGGTCGCCAGGGATGCAGCGGACCCGGCGGCGATGCGGACCTACCGCGTCAACCACATCCTGGCGCTGACCGATACGGAAGAGCGGTTCGCTCGCGCGGGCGGGTTCGATCTCGCCGTGTTCTGGGCATCGAGCGTCGCCGGCTTCCGTGCAGGTCTGTGGCAGGGCGAAGCCAGGATCCGCCTCTCGCAGGCAGGACGCGACCGGATGAGCGAGATCATGAGCCCGGCGGTCATCAGCGCGGCAGAGGCCACGGCGTCTGCAGCCGATGAGCGCGGCTGGGTCACGGCCGTCGTGCCGATCGAGTCGCTGATCCATGCGCACCAGGATTTCTTGCGGCTCGGTGCCGATGTCGAGGTGCTGGAACCGCATGAGTTGCGGCTCCAGCTGGCGCAGACGGCCCGATCGCTGGCCGCGATCTACGCAGCGGGGTAGCTGCGGCGTGGCGGAGGATGGCGCCGGTAGCGGCAGGGCAGCGGTCAGCCGAACCGGACCGGCATGTGTTTGATGCCGTTGATGAAGTTGGACCGCAGCCTGCTGGCCTGCCCGTCCAGATTGATGTCAGGCATCCGCTCGATCAGAGTCGCGAGCAGGACCCGGAGTTCGAGCAATGCCAGGTGCTTGCCCAGGCAGAAGTGCGGTCCTCCGCCGCCGAAACCGACATGCGGGTTAGGGTCACGTCCGGCGTCGAATTTGCCGGGCCTGGCGAAGACGGTCCCGTCGCGGTTAGCCGAGGCGTAGAAGACCACGACCTTGTTGCCCTCGGCGATCCGCTGGCCGCCGAGCTCGGTGTCGCAGGTCGCTGTCCGCCTGAACATGTTGACCGGGCTGACCCATCGCACGATCTCCTCAGCGGCTGCCGGTATCAGCGACGGGTCTTCTATCAGCCGCTGCCATTGCTCGGGGTACTCGAAGAAAGCGAGCATCCCGCCCGATGCGGCGTTCCTGGTGGTCTCGTTCCCGGCTACGGTCAGCAGCAGGAAGAACAGGTCGAACTCGTCGTCCGTGAGCACTTCGCCAGCTTCGTTCGGCTGCAGCAGGCGGGTAACGATGTCATCCTCCGGACGAGCCCGCCGTCGCTCGGCCAGCTGGCTGGCGTATGCGTAGATCTCCATCGCCGCCGCGTGCTGCAGCCGCTGGCCCGTAGGGCTCTGGAACTCCGGGTCGTCCGCGCCGGCCAGGTGATTGGACAGCTGGTAGATCCGGTCCCGGTCTTCGAGCGGAGCTCCGACTAGCTCGCAGATGACCTGAAGCGGCAGCGGTGCCGCGATGTCGGTGACGAAGTCGGCAGAACCCCGGTTGCGTACATCGTCGATGAGGTCCCGGCAGACCTGCGTGATGTGATCTTCCAGCCGGGCGATCATCCTCGGCGTGAACCCGCGGTTGACGAACGCGCGCTGCCTGGTATGCCGCGGCGGGTCCATGTTCAGCATCATCAGCCGCTGCATCGCTGCGCCGACCTCTGGCACCTCGCCGAAGACCACGAGCCGCCTGGCAGAGGAGAAGATCTCCGGATGCCTGGACAGGTACGCGATGTGCTCGTGCTTGGTGACGGCCCAGAACCCTGGCCACCCGTCGGCGCCGCCGAACGCGTGCCAGTGCACCGGTGCGTTTTCGCGCAGCCAGGAGAACTGCTCGTACGGAGGACCGCTGCGCTGATAGACGTCAGCATCGATCAGGTTGATCTCGGGCGCCACCGCCGCCTCCGCCGTGAGACCGGATAACCGGACACTCACACAGTACGGCGCTAGCTGCGGGGGCTGTCCTGGCGGCCGCGGCCGCCAGGACAGCGGCGCGACACGGCCTACTTGCGGAGCAGGAAGAACAGGCTCGGGCCGAACTGGATCTTGGCCAGCCTGGCCTGCACTATCCGCTCGGCCACCAGGATTGCCCTTCCGGGCAGCGCCTTCTTGATCAGCGGGTGGCGCAGGTTCGAGACCGACAGCACGCGCTCGATCTGCAGACCAGCGGTACGGAACTGCTTAGCCACGGTTGCCGGGTGGTGGTTGACGAACGGGATCCCGCCCTGCTCTCTGATCGCGGCGGACCGGATGTCTACCGCAGTCACGGGCAGCCGCTCGCGCCTGACCATGTGCCTGACCCGGTTGAGTGCGTGCGCGATGTTCGCGACCTCGACGACGGCAGCGCCGCCCGGCCGCAGGATGCGATGCACCTCGGCAAGCTCGGCGGCGGGGTCGGGCAGGTGATGCAGCACCCTGACCATTGCGACAAGGTCGACGCTCGCGTCTGGAAAGTCGAGGCTCGCCGCGTCCATCAGGCGCTTCTCAACGCCCGGGTGATCAAGCAGGAAATCGGCCGCCAGCGCGAGCTGCTGGCTGCTCGCGTCCACCAGCGTGATCTTGTCGGCGAACTCCCCGAGCACGACACTGAGCCTGCCGTAACCGCCGCCGATATCGGCCGCGTGGCCGAACCTGCGGCCGTTCAGTAGCCGGCGGATCGCGATGACCTCGGCCCTGTGCTCATAGTTCCGGTTGGACCAGTAGCTCTGGTAGTTAAAGCCGTCATCGTCATAAAAAGCTGTCCGGTCATTCACGTCGATGTTCGTCACAAGATCCCCCCGGTCTTAGTCCCCGAGAAATGCTTGCACGTCAGAGCCGCTGCCAGCTAGGTGGGCAGAGGGTTTCTTTCCTGCCTGCGCGAAGTCTTGACGCTCGCCTAATCCGGAAATGGTGATAAGCCGCCGTTGTAATGAACATGGCGGGCCCGCGGGCCAACGGCGTGCGCCAGGATTGGCGTTGGCATCGCGGGACAGGGTGCGCGCACCGATCAGGATTCGAGAAGCATTCGCAAGCTCGCTCTGGCCATACTCCTGATCAGACGCACACGACCATAGGAGTGACGATGACCAGTCCCACCGAGGGAATCAAGACGGTGCTGCATCCCGTGTCCGACCTGGCGAGGGCGAAAACGGTGTACGCGGCCCTGCTCGGCGTTTCACCACAGACCGACTCGCCCTACTACATTGGCTTTGAAGCCGCGGGCCAGCAGATCGGCCTCGTGCCGAGCGGAGGACCGCAGGGACTGACATCGCCGGTGGCCTACTGGCACGTCCCGGACATCGAGGCCAAGCTGGCCGAGGTGACCGCCGCAGGAGCCATCGTGAAGGAGTCCCCGCACGACGTCGGTGGCGGCCGCCTGGTGGCGAGCTTCACCGACCCCGACGGCAACGTCCTCGGGCTGATTCAGGACAGATGAGCTGCCCCGGATGACAAAAAGCCTTCCCCAGCAATGGAGACATGATGAGCATGGCAACGAGAACGGGTACGCGGTCGCCTGCGGAGCACGTTGTCGACAGCCACGATGTGATCCGGGTGCACGGCGCGCGCGAGAACAACCTCAAGGACGTCAGCGTCGAGATACCGAAGCGCCGGCTGACGGTATTCACCGGCGTCTCGGGCTCGGGCAAGAGCTCGCTGGTGTTCGACACGATCGCAGCGGAGTCGCAGCGGCTGATCAACGAGACCTACAGCGCCTTCGTCCAGGGTTTCATGCCGACACAGGCCCGGCCCGAGGTCGACGTGCTCGAAGGCCTGACGACCGCGATCAGCGTCGATCAGCAACGGATGGGTTCCGACCCTCGCTCCACAGTCGGCACCGCCACGGACGCCAACGCGATGTTGCGCATCCTGTTCAGCAGGCTGGGGCTGCCGCACATCGGCTCGCCCAACGCGTTCTCCTTCAACGTGCCCTCGGTCCGGGCGAGCGGCGCGATCACGGTCGAGCGCGGCAATAAGAAGACCGTGCGGGCCACCTTCAACCGCACCGGCGGCATGTGCCCGCGCTGCGAGGGGATGGGGTCGGTGACCGACATCGACCTGACCCAGATGTACGACGACACGAAGTCGCTCGCCGAGGGCGCACTGACCATTCCGGGCTACATCGCAGGCGGCTGGAACTACCGGCTGTACAGCGCGTCGGGTTTCGTCGACCCGGACAAGCCCATTCGCGACTACACCAAGCGGGAACTGCACGACTTCCTGTACCGCGAGCCAACCAGGATGAAGATCGCGGGCATCAACATGACTTACGAGGGGCTGGTGCCGCGTATCCAGAAGTCGATGCTGTCCAAGGACGTCGAGGCGATGCAGCCGCACATCCGGGCTTTCGTGGACCGGGCGGTAACCTTCACCACGTGTCCCGAGTGCGGCGGCACCCGGCTGAGCGAAGCCGCGCGGTCATCGCGGATCGGCGGCGTCAGCATCGCCGACGCCTGCGCGATGCAGGTCAGCGATCTGGCCAGCTGGGTTCGCGGCCTTGACGAACCGTCGGTGGCGCCGCTGCTCACGGCGCTGCGGCAGCTTGTCGACTCCTTCGCGGAGATCGGGCTGGGCTACCTCTCGCTCGACCGGCCCTCGGGCACACTGTCGGGCGGCGAGGCACAGCGCGTCAAGATGATCCGCCACCTCGGCTCATCTCTGACCGACGTCACCTACGTCTTCGACGAGCCCACCACCGGGCTGCACCCGCACGACATCCAGCGGATGAACGACCTGCTGCTGCGGCTGCGGGACAAGGGAAACACGGTACTCGTTGTGGAACACGAGCCGGAGACGATCGAGATCGCTGACCACGTTGTGGATCTCGGACCCGGTGCCGGCACCGCGGGCGGCACCGTCTGCTTCGAGGGCACGGTCAAGGGGCTGCGGGCCAGCGGCACCCTGACCGGTCGCCATCTCGATGACCGGGCCGCGCTCAAGGAAAAGGTGCGGACGCCGGCCGGCGTGCTGGAGATCCGCAGCGCGAACGCGCACAACCTGCGCGACGTCGATGTCGACATTCCGCTTGGGGTGCTTGTCGTCGTGACCGGGGTCGCCGGCTCTGGCAAAAGCTCACTCGTTTTCGGCTCGGTCCCTTCCGGCGCGAGCGTGGTCTCGGTCGGCCAGGGCGCGATCCGCGGCTCGCGGCGCAGTAATCCAGCGACCTACACCGGACTGCTCGACCCGATCCGCAAGGCGTTCGCGAAGGCCAACGGCGTGAAGCCCGCGTTGTTCAGCGCCAATTCAGAGGGCGCTTGCCCTGCCTGCAATGGCGCAGGCATCATCTACACCGACCTAGCGATGATGGCCGGCGTCGCCACTACGTGCGAGGAGTGCGAGGGCAAGCGGTTCGATGCATCGGTGCTCGACCTCCACTTCGGCGGCCGCGACATCAGCGAGGTCCTCGCGATGCCAGTGACCGAAGCCGAGGGATTCTTCAGCGCCGGCGAGGCGCGCACGCCGGCCGCGCATGCCATCCTCCGGCGGCTCGCGGACGTCGGGCTCGGTTACCTGGCCCTCGGACAGCCGCTGACCACGCTGTCCGGCGGCGAGCGGCAGCGGCTGAAGCTGGCCACCCACATGGCCGACAAGGGCGGCATCTACATCCTCGACGAACCCACCAGCGGTCTGCACCTGGCCGACGTCGAGCAGCTGCTCGGCCTGCTCGACCGGCTTGTTGACGCCGGCAAGTCGGTCATCATCATCGAGCATCACCAGGCGGTCATGGCGCACGCCGACTGGATCATCGACCTCGGCCCGGGCGCCGGTCATGACGGCGGCCGGATCGTGTTCGAGGGCACGCCGGCCGATCTCGTCGCCGGCCGCTCAACCCTGACTGGTCAACACCTAGCGGCTTACGTTGCCAGCTGACCGAGGCACGTCGTTGGCGGCGGGCTCATTTTCTTACGGGATTGGTCGGCCGAGGGTGACGCGCTGAGTATCGAGGAAGGCCTGTTCCACTGGATTCGCGGTCAGAGAGCGGGCGGTAGCGTATGCCGCCGCGGCTTCGGTGGTGCGGCCGAGACGGCGCAGCAAGTCGGCGCGTGACGCATGGAGCAAGTAGTAACTGTCCAGGCCTGAAGAACTCAGGTCGTCCACTGCGGCCAGGCCGGCTGCCGGTCCGCGGACTTCGGCGAGCGCGACTGCCCGGTTGAGTGCGACTACCGGAGTCGGCGTAAGCGTGTATAGCTGGTCGTAGAGCGTCAGGATGGCCTGCCAGTCAGTGACGTCAAAGCTGGGCGCAACCGAGTGGACAGCGTTGATGGCGGCCTGGATCTGGTACGGGCCGGGGCTGGCGCGCTGGACGCACGCTCGAACGATCGCCTGGCCCTCAGTGATTAGGCACCGGTCCCAAAGCTGCCGGTCCTGTTCTGCCAGACGGACCAGCGAGCCGCCGGTACTGGTTCGGGCCGGGCTGCGGGCGTGCAGCAGCAAGAGCAGTGCCAGCAGCCCCTGCGCCTCAGGCTTGTCGGGCATCAGTTCGGTCAGCACGCGGGCTAGCCGGACTCCCTCGGCACACAGGTCGAGCCTCATCAGGGAGTCGGCGGTCGCCGCGTAGCCTTCGTTGAAGATCAGGTAGACGACGGCGAGGACGGGTTTGAGGCGGGCAGGAAGTTCGGCTTCAGCGGGCACGCGATAGGGGAGCCGGGTGTCCCTGATCTTGCGCTTGGCCCGGACGATCCGCTGGGCCATGGTTGCTTCGGGAACGAGGAACGCCCGCGCGATCTCCGGCATCTGGAGCCCGCCGAGCAGCCGCAGGGTCAGCGCGACCTGGGCGGGCTGGTTCAGCGCCGGATGACAGCAGGTGAAGATCAGGCGCAGCCGGTCATCAGGCACGGTCTCCTCCTCCGGTGCCAGGACTTTGTCCCCGGCGGCCTGGACGGCGGCACCGAACAGGTGATGCGCTTGCGCGTGCCGCTCGTCGCGGACGGACTCGCGGCGCATCCTGTCAATGGCACGGTTGCGGGCGGTCGTGACAATCCACGCACCGGGATTGGGCGGCTGACCCTCCGACGGCCATCTGGCGACCGCCACGGTGAACGCGTCCTGGACTGCTTCCTCGGCGGCGTCGATATCGCCGAGGAAGCGGATCAGGGTGGCGACGCAACGACCGTAGTCGCGGCGGAAGACAGCCTCGACAGTCACTGCGCGAGAGCCTATGCGCGCGGCGCGTATATGGTCATTGCGCCTCTGACGCGTTAGCCTCGATCGCGTCGTCGAGGTCCCCACCGAAGAGCGGGCGAACCTCGATCGGCCGCTGTTCCGCGGCCGCGGCGAGCTTGGCCCACTCCAGGGCCTCGTCCCGGTTGGCGGCGTTGATGATCCAGAAACCGGCGAGGTGTTCCTTGGTCTCGGTGTACGGCCCGTCGATCATCAAGAAATCGCCGCCGGACTGGCGCACTACGGTCGCCGTTTCCGCGTCACCTTGCATGCCGCCCTTGAACACGAACGCGCCGGCGTCTTCAAGCTTGTCGCCCAACGCGTTTACCCCAGCCCACACCTGCTGGCTCCTTTCCGGGGAAATGGGAACGGCGTAGTCGCGGTAGAGCGCGAGCAAGTACTGCGTCATGACGATCACTCCCGTTTGTCATCCTGGCCCGGTCTTTGGCCGGCCCTCACTACCGTTACGAAGTGGTCACTGCCGAATCGACACCCGCTCGCCACGATGCCAGAAACTTCGCGTCAGGCTCGCCTTAGACGTGGGCCGTCTATGCGAGCTGGTCGCGGCGACGTGTCAGGTAGGCGGTCTGGGCTGTGTTGCCCGCCAGCTCGATGGCTTTGTCATATGCAGCGCGCGAATCCTGACTACGGCCCAGCCGGCGCAGCAGGTCCGCGCGGGTCACATGGTAGGCGTGGTAGCCGGCCAACTTGCCCTCAAGACGGTCGACGGCGGCCAGTGCCACCTCCGGGCCGTCAAGCTCGGCCACCGCGATGGCCCGGTTGAGGGCGACGATCGGCGAGGGGTCGAGGCGGACGAGCTGGTCATAGAGGGCGACGACCTGCGACCAGTCGGTGTCACGTATGTCGCGGGCGGAGGTGTGCACGGCGTTGATGGCTGCGAGGATCTGGTAGCGACCCGGCGGCACCCCGGCCGCGAGACGCTCGCGCACCAGCTGAAGACCCTCGGCGATCAGCGCCACGTCCCACGCGCCGCGGTCCTGCTCGTCGAGAGTGACCAGTTCTCCGCTCGTCGAAACCCGGGCGGCGCGGCGGGCCTCTATGAGGAGCATCAGCGCCAGCAGCCCGGCCACCTCTCCGTCGTCGGGCACGAGGGCACGGATCAGGCGAGTAAGCCGGATCGCCTCGGCGGTTAGGTCCTGACGTACGGGATCGGTGCCGGAGCCGGTTGCCAGGTAGCCCTCGTTGAAGATGAGGAAGAGCACGGCGAGTACGCCGGAGAGGCGGGCCGGCAGATCTTCGGCGGAGGGCACTCGATAGGGGATGCGGGCTGCCTTGATCTTGTCCTTTGCCCGGGTGATCCGCCGACCCATGGTGGCCTCCGGGACCAGGAAAGCGCGGGCGATCTCGCGCATAGTCAGACCGCCAACCATGCGCAGCGTCAGCGCCACCCGGGTCTCCATCGCGAGCGCCGGGTGACAGCAGGTGAAGATCAGCCGGAGCCGCTCGTCGTCGATGGCGCCGAGAGCTCCTGGCGGGTCATCGTCGTACAACAGCTGAGCCTCTTTCTGCTTGTCGTCGCGCTTGTTCTCCCGCCGGATCCGGTCGATGGCCTTGCGATTGGCGGTGGTGGTCAGCCAGGCGCCTGGGCTGGGGGGCACGCCGTCGGCAGGCCACCGCTCGACGGCGGTCGCAAACGCCTCGGCGGTCGCCTCCTCGGCGACGTCGAGGTCGCCGAACCGCCTGGTCAGGGCGGCGACTACCCGGGCCCACTCCTCATGGTGAGTCCGGGTGATCGCCACCCTGACGTCGACAACGCTCACGCGAACGGCCGGACCTCGAGCTTCCGGTTGCAGGCCTTCGACCCGTCGGCGGCCAGCTTGAGCGCCACGTCCAGATCGGCGGCCTCCATGATCCAGAAGCCGGCGAGATACTCCTTCGACTCCAGGAACGGCCCATCGGTGAACATCGCCTTCTCGCCTCGGTTATCGACGACAGTGGCCGAGTTGGGCCCCTCAAGGCCAGCGGCAAAGACCCAGTGACCCTCCGCCTGGATCCGCTCGTTGAACTCGTCGATGGCCGCCATCTCATCCGAGCTGGCGAGGGCAGACCCCTCGGCGATCACAGAAATCAGGTACTGCATATCTGATCATCTCCTGCGGTTCGGCTTGCCTGCCCCTCGTGGGCGGCCGCTCACCCCTGCAACGAACAGCTCTGTCCGGATCAGACACCGCCTCCCGGATGTCTCTCAAGACTTCCCGGCGCGCCGGCTGCGCCGCAAGTCGATCTTCCGGTTGAGGGCCCGTAAGGCGTTGAGGCCATGTGACGCTTTGATATCGCAGCGATACGGCTGCCGTGAGTGAACGATGTCTACGACGTGATGCATGTTCTGCGGCCCGGCTCGTTGAGGCGCCGATAATGTACATTATGTTAAGTAATCCTCTTGCCCCTGCTGGCCAGTCTCTTGTCACGTTCCCACTGTTGTCCCGTCTCAGTGAATCGATCGATGTCTCACTGAAGTTGGCCAACTTCGAGAGTCTGTCTCACTGAATATGGTCCCGAGCAAGATCTCGAGGCGCACCTGTTTGAATATGGTCCGTGTGTCAGCATGGCGTCTCATTGAATCTGGTTCACCGACGCGATCGCGGTCTCCCCCAGTTACCTGGCCGACGTCGGCACCCGGCTCACCGGCCACGAGTTTCACCCGGACCGTCGCGCACGCTCGGTGCACGCCTCCTACCTGCACCTGCGCTGGGCCGGTCAGCCGTCGGTCGCTTCCCGGCTGGTTTTGGAGGCTGCCTGGGGGTGTTGCCATGAAGGCATTGACAAAAAAGTATTTTACGTAAAGACTGATTTTCGTTATGAGAGACGTCGTCTACCTCGACGAGATCGAGCAGGCTGAGGCCCTGCTCAAGCCGCAGCGGATTGAAGTGCTGCGGCAGCTCGCCGAGCCCCGATCGTGCACCGAGGTAGCGACCGAGCTCGACCAGACCCCGCAGCGGGTCTATTACCACGTGATGCGCCTGCTGGAGGCCGGCCTGGTGCGTCAGGTGGCCGAGCGCCGGGTGCGCGGGATCCACGAGGGGATCTACCAGGCCGCCGGCCGGTCCTACTGGCTATCTCCGGGCTTGGTGGGTCGGATCGGGCTGCGTCAGACGCGCGACCGGCTCAGCCTGGGCTACCTGCTGGACCTGATGGAGGACGTGCAGGCGGACATCGCTGCGCTCGACCTCACCAGGCCGGACCTGCCCTCGATAGGCGTGTCCGGGGACATCCGGGTACGCCCGGAGCAGCGCACGGCTTTCCTCGACGACCTGCAGCGGACGCTGCAGGACCTGTTCACCCGCTACGGCGGTTCCGAGGGCGACGCGTTCCGTCTGGCCGTTGCCTGCTATCCGAAGGGAGATCCCGATGATCGAGTATGACTTGCGCCTGCGCGCGGTTGTTCCGGCGCCGCCCAAGACCGTGTACGAGGCGTTGACCGACCCGGCTGCGCTGCGTGTCTGGCTTGCCGAGTATGCCGACGTGGAGTTGCCCGGCAAGTATGAATTCTGGGGCCGCTACACGCCGGACGGCGCCGAGCCGCACCAGCGCGTGCTGCACGTGGACGAGCACACCATCCGGTTCGCCTGGACTGTCGACGGAGTCGAGACGACGACGCAGTTCGAACTGGCCGAGGACGAGGGGGCCACGCTGGTCACGCTGAGCCAGAGCGACCTGCCGAGCTTCCAAGACGTGCTGACCGACACGGCCGGTGCCCGTGGAGCGCTGCAGACGTTCTGGTCCCTGGCGATCGCGAACCTTGCGGACTACCTGTCCGGTCGTGAGCTGACTCCGAAGTGCGACTTCACGTCGGCCGAGTTGCATGCTTCAGTGGTGATCGGCGCGGCACCGGAGCAGGTGTTCGACTCGATGACCCAGCCAGAGCATTTCCGACGGTGGTTCGGCGCCAATGTGGACATCGAGCCCTACGCGGGCGGCCGCTTCGCCATGGGCGGGTTTGAGCTGGACCCCGGCGGGGCCAAGTTCGTCCAGTTCGAACCGGGCCGCAAGGCTACCCTGCGGTTCGCCGACGGTATGACCGACAGCTGGGAGCTGGAAGGCTCGAACGGCAAGACCCGGCTCACCTTGGTGGAGAGCGGGTTCGACCCCGCCAACCCGCCGTACGCGGGCTGGGCCGGCTGGCTGACCGGCATCGCCGCGCTGCGCCGCTACCACGAACTCCCGAAGTGGCGCACGATCTGGCGCCAGATCGAGATCGCCGGGGTACCCGAGGGCATGTTCAGCAGCATCGAGCAATGAGATGAGCGCCCCGGAACGCGTACCGGGGCGCCCTTATTGCCTCCCGACTTGATCCCTCCCAGGTCGCTCGGACCAGATTCACTAAGACAGGACAACTGTCAGGCGTCGGCTGGCTGTTGCCCGTTTCGTCACAGCCTGGGAACCGAGAGGAACGGCGGAGGATCGGCCAATACGAGCCGCTCGATGTCCTGGCCGAACAGCCGGTCACGATCGATCGGCGGGATGATCCCGGCCAGCCAATTCATCAGCGATGTGCATCCGGCCGGCAGCTGGCGCCCTGAAAGTGCCGCCGCATGGTACGCAGCGAGCAGCTCGCACGCTGTGACCACGCGGGCATGACGCAACGCCGTCGCGAGCTTGCCAACCGCCTCCCACGCGAAGGACTGCACGTCTTCCTGCCCGGCCGAGGTCTCGATCAGGCCGATTGGCGTGGCCGAAGCCAGGGTCCGCATGGCATGAACCTCTCCGGCGGCCCGCTTGTGCACCGGCGCGAGACCAGCATCGGGTCCAGGCTCGGCGGCGAGCTGAGGGTTCAGTCCGGTGACCGCCGGGTCCATCAGCCGATGGATACGCGCTGACGCCACTTCCGCGGCGTGGCATAGCGCCGCCGTCACCAGGTCGCAGTGCGCGGCCAGGTCGTTCCCGTGGTACCCGGCCGTCCCGGTGAACCGCCCGTCCAGGAACGCCGGCGAGTCGGTGACGCCGGTCAGCGCCCGCTGCACGGCTGCCTCCAGGAGAGCACTAGCCCGGATCACTTGTGTGAGCACCGGGCCGGCCACACGGAACGACACCGGCGCCTGCAATACCCGGGGTGCCGCCTCCTCCCCCGCCAACGCCCGCAGTCGGCCGAGCACGTCGGCGAGCATGTCGTCGCCGCGCCCGCATGCGGCACGGAACGGGTCACGCGACGCCCTGACCGCGACGACCGACAGAGCCGCCGCGGCTTCCATCAGCGCCGTGAGCCGGGCCGTTTCCCCAAGCCGCAGCACACACAGTCCGGTCGCTCCTGGCACGCCCTGGATCAGCGCGATCCCTTCCTTTGGGCCCAGGCTGAATTCGCCGATCCCGCGGCTTCGTAGCACCTGCGCCGCCGACCGGACGGCCCCGTCCGGCCCGAGCACCTGGCCGATGCCGGCCAGCGGCCCGAATGCATGCGCCAGATGCGTGATCTCCCCCGCCGCTCCCCCACCTGCAAGGGGAACCGCCGGCACGATCCCGGCGTTGAGGAAATCCGCCAGCCGCTGGCACAACCCAGCCGATACCGCGGCGTCGCCCGAGAGAAACGTCACCAAGCGGACGGCAAGGACTGAACGGGCCTCGGCCGGTTCCAGCCAGGGCGGACCGCCAACTGCTCGCGCAAGCAGAAGGTTCCGCTGGTGAGACCGCTGTTGTTCCTCGGTGAGGCGGATCGTGGACAGCTTCCCCATGCCGGTGTTGACGCCGTACACCAGCCGCCCGTCGCGCAGCGCTGCCAGTGCCTGCGCGCGGCGCTGCCGTACCGCGTCGAGCACAGTTGGTTCGATGCTGACGGCTTGCCCGGCGGCGATCGCGCGGATGAGCGATAGCTCCGGCGTCGCTGTTATTGGCGGCACCGTCAGCGGTACCTGAGCATCGTTCCGGCGTCCTGCTCCTCGGCGCGGCGCAGGATCGCCAGGCCGACGGCGATGTCGAGGATGGCCAGGCCCCGATGCCAGAACAAGATGCGCTCGTCGTCGCGTTCCCGCCCGGGCAGCTGCCCGGTGACGATCTGGCCCAGCTCGGCATACAGCGACGAAGCTGAGAGCCGGCCGCTGTCGACATGCCGTCGCAGCGCCCCGAACCGCCCGGACTGCGCCTCCCGCCAGTCGTCCACGACGACCTTGTCCATCACATCGAGGAGGTCAAGCTCGACGGCGCTGACGGTGCCGTACGGCACGACGAAGGCCCCAGGTTTGACGGCGCCGGTCCGCAGCAGTACCTGGGGGACGGTCAGCCGCGACGCTTCGACAAGGATGTCGGCGCCGTCGAAGACCTCCTGCGCACTGGCGGTCACGCGGACGTGGGTTTCGGTGACCGTGGCAAGCTGCCGCGCGAACGACTCTCGGGATTCCGGCCTGCGGCTCGTGATCCGGATCTCGTCCAGGTTGAAGAGCTCGTCGAGCAGCAGGATGTTCCAGAATGCTGTGCCGCGCGCGCCGACGTGACCTAGTACCCGGGAGTCCCGCCGGGCCATGTACCTGGCTCCCACGGCGGTCATGGCGCCGGTCCGGCACGCAGTGATAAGGGTGGCATCCATGATCGCCAGCGGGACACCGGTGCGTGGGTCATACAGCGTCAGCAGCCCAAGCTCGCTGGGCAGGCTGGCGGCATAGTTCGTCACGAAGTCGCCGACCACCTTGACGCCGCTTACGCCGGCCCCGCCCAGATGGCCGCGCAGCACGTTGAAGTGCCCTGCGCCGCCGTTGTCCGGGACCAGGTGTACCCGCGGCTCCACGACCACGCGCCGCTCACCGTGAGCGCGCACCGCACCTTCAACCGCGGCGATGATCTCCGCGTTAGACAGACCCAACGCGTCTATGTCCGGCCCAGATAGGAAGCGAAGCCACAGGTCATGGTTCACGATCTGGGACGCTATCACCGCAATGACCCTTCAGCGGCGGAGCTGGCGTCGCCCATCCTGGCTCAGAGGATGGGCACTAGGAGTCTGCCAGCCATGCCATAAAGCGGCCCTGCGACCAGCATCGGCCAATGGCCTCGGCGCGCAGAGCCGACTGGTCGAACACCGCCAGGCCGATGATGCTGTGGCCAGAGGCGCGGCGATCGCCAAGTGTCGGCATCGCCGGCGCGACTCCGACGCCCTCGGCTGACACCCATGCCACGGTCCGGCCGGCCGCGGCTTCGTCGAGGCGGTGCAGCAAGCGCAGCCGGTTCTGGAGCGAGAAGCTCGACAGCGCCCACGTCGTAGTGACGACAGGCAAGGCGTCGGCTGGCACCTGGGCGAAGGCGTCGGGCAGCACCTCGATGGCGTCACCTTGCAGCAGCAGCGGAGGGGTCGTCGCCGCCAACGCTATCTCCGCTTCGAGCCTGGCGATCCGCTCCGGCTTATCCGGCCACAGGCAGGCCCGCAGCCACCGGGCATCGTCCGCGTCGGCCAGGTCAACCGGATCAAGATCGACGCCCACCCGGGCGACGACCTCGGGAATTGCCCGCGCCGGGATGGGCCGATCCCCCACAATCGAGGACGACAGCTGCACAGGAGATGACGGGTCGCCGAGCGATTGTCCGTTGCTGTAAGTGATACCGACGCGATCGACACTGAGATTGAGCCCAGCCGAACAGGCCACATCGATCAGCCCAACGGCATCCGCGCCTACCCGGCGCGCCGCCTCGGCGATGGCCGGATAGAGCACGGCGCAGCGACCGGTCTCGTTCGCCCGCAGCGGCCGGCTCACGGCGATGGCCACGACCGAGTCGGTCATTCGCACTAGCGTGTCGATCGCTGCTGCCACGGCGGCCTCGCCGTCCGCAGTGGCGTAGGCCACGGCAAGCGCCGGGGCGCGTCCTGCGAGAGCGAGGTCGTGCAGCGCGGCAAGGATCACCTCGGGATGCCGCTTGCGTGCGGGCGCCGCCTCGATGGCGCGGATGGCCGCATCGGACTCACTCAGGGCCACGGCTACGCGCTCGTACAGCGGCGAAGTTCCGGCGGCGTCGACCTCACCGAAGTGCCGATAGACCTGAGCGAGTGTGCGGGCCCTACCCACCGGGTTCGGCGCTTCGTGCGGTGGGCCCTGGCATCCCGAAATCGTTGGGTGCCGAAAGCAGGCAGACGCGGCTGCTGAGCTTGCCGATCATGCGGTAGACGTGCCACAGGCAGTCGCCCAGCTTTATGTTGTAGTTCTGCTTGCCGAATCGCGTGATGTATCGCTTTGGTTCACGCAGCAGTCGCGCAGCGTGCAGCAGATGACCGCATCGTTCCGGCGCGTGCTCCTGGTAGTACTCGCCCCATTCGCTACCCAGCACCACGCGGCGTTCGATACGCAGCCCAGCCTGGTTGATCGCAGCCTCGGTGTTCTCCGGGCGCATCGCCGGGGCCGAGCCGCCCGTGGCCGGCAGCAGGAAGGCCGCCTCCCCCGGTTCCAGCAGGCTGGTCGCGAACGTCTGGTAAATCACCGCACGGCCGCCCGGCTTCAGCACGCGATGGAACTCACCGTAGGCGCCGTCCAGGTCCTCGACCAGGGACAGGACGTCGCGGCACCAGATGAGGTCAGCGGATCCGCTGGGCAGCGGGAGACGCTCCGACGTGCCGATCGCGACATTGACTGGGCAACCCGGCGGCGCCAATAGCCGAGCAGCATCCACGCAGCGCCGAACCGGATCGACGCCGATGACCTGGAAGCCGAAGCGGGTGGCCAGCTCGACGGCGTGCTCGCCTTCACCACACCCGACATCCACGACCACCGCATCTGAGGGAAGGGCCATGTCGGCCACGTGTCCAAACAAGCCGTCAGGACCTGTAGGGCCTAGCGGTCTGTCCAG
Organism: Streptosporangiaceae bacterium; assembly: GCA_036258115.1. Lineage (GTDB taxonomy): Bacteria > Actinomycetota > Actinomycetes > Streptosporangiales > Streptosporangiaceae > Chersky-822. The sequence goes on along the minus strand of DATAEH010000227.1, from coordinate 28,876 downwards.
ATCCTGGTTGAACTGTTCTTCGATCAGGTCGTAAGCGTCGTGACCCCGCATCCGGGCTTCGGCCTCGCTCACTCGTTCATCCTCCAGGCGCGGTTTGCGGCTCCGCCACCGGTTTCCGACCGACAAGCGAGAAGATTTGACCGTGCCAGGGCTAACACCTTCAGCTGACTGCTGGGTACCGGAATCGTTCAGCATGGCAGCGACCGGGCCCGGCAAGCTCGATGGACTCAGGCTGGCGGTCAAGGACATGTTCGCCATCGAGGGACATATCTCGTCGTTCGGTCATCCGCGCTGGCGCCAGACACATTCGCCGTGGAAGTACACGGCGCCAGTGCTCGAGAGGCTGCTCAGCGCCGGGGCCTCGGTTGCGGGCCTAGCGAAACTGGACCAGCCCGCGTGGTCGATCGTCGGCAATGTGGGCGAAGGCGTGGCGCCGCTGAACTCGGCGTATGAGGAGCGCTTCACAGGCGGGTCATCTTCCGGGCCGGCTTCTGCGGTCGCTGCCCGCCTGGCGGACGTCGGCGTCGGCACGGATACTGGCGGGTCGATCCGGGTTCCCGCGGCAGCCTGCGGGCTGTACGGAATCCGGCCAACATATGAGCTGATCAGCAGTGATGGCGTGCTGCCTCTCGCGCCGTCGTTCGACACCGTTGGCGTGCTCGCCAGAGACCTCACAGCGCTCCAGCACGTGTTGGAAGCCATGGCCAATATGCGCGCTGGCGAGTCAGTGCGGCGAGTACTCGTCCCTGCGGATGTCCTTACCGAGGTCAGCGAAGCGACTTCAGACGCTGTCCGGTCGGTGGCGGGCGCGCTCGCGCAGAGCTCGGGATGCGAACTGGCAGAACGGGAGCTCGGCACGCTGTGCAACAGCGAAGTAGTTGACCTATTCGCCCGGATCCAAGCCAGGCAGGCTTGGACCACGCACGGCCCGTGGCTCGCAGCAAATATGGGCGACCTGGCTCCCGACGTAGCAGGCCGTATCCGGCGGGGCCAGGATCTGAGCGCTATGCCCGCCGGCGATCTTCTCGATGATGAGGGCGCCTGGCACGCGTATACCGAAGCCCTCGGCCAGGTCCTGCCGAGCGAGACCGTCGCGGTTCTGCCAGTGATGAAGGACTTGCCGCCGCTGCGGACCGCTTCGCCAGCTGAGCTGCAGGAGTTCAGGCTCAGCGCGTTGCGCTTTACGACGCCCGCCAGCGTGGCCGGCCGGCCGGAGCTGGTCATCCCCGTTCGCACCGTGGCGAGTGGCAAGTGGGTCGGTGTCGGCATCCTCGGGCCCGACGGCGGCGATGCGGAGCTCGTGCGGTTGGCTGCTGGAATCTGCCCGCCGCAGGGAGCGCTGGCCGTATAAGCGACTAGCTCCACTGGCGGCTGATTGACCAGCGGGTCGTCGCCGCCGCGCCTGAGCTTGTCGATCTCATCGGCCGTATCGCCAGCCGCGATCGTGGTGTTGGCCCAGCAGGCGGTCTTCAGCGTGCGGGAGAAGACGACCTTGCGCGGCGTTGAGGTTTGAGGATTACGGATGGTCAACGGCCGCCGGGAAGTAGCCGGCCATTCCCTCAAAGACGGCCCGGCCCATGATGTGCGCATACGCGTGCTCGTACAGATCGCGGGTCCGGTCCAGCTGCGCCCGGACCGGGTGCCTCATCTGCGCTATTTCGCCTGCTGGTCAGCTCGCAGGCGGCGTCGTCAGGTATCGGGTCAGGCCATCTAGCATCTCGGCAGTGCCTTGCATGCGGCTGGCTGGCGCCTGCGGTCCGTCGATGCCGTCCAGGTAGGCGCCCTGCTCTGTCCACGTCAGCCAGGGCCCTCGCCGTTCTTGGCGAACTCGATCGTGGCGACCGAAAACCGAGATCCTGGCGCCGTCGGCGTACATCTCGTAGCTGTACACGATCCGCTGATCCGGAACGATGTCGTAGTAGTGCGCGTCGTAGCTGAGGGTTCTGCCGTCGTATTTAAAGCCGAACCTTTCCCTCCCGCCCGGCCGGAAATTGAACTCTGTGTTTGCTCCCGCGTCGTCAGCAGGCCCCAGGTCAGGATCATCCCCCCAGCCGTCCTTAGCTTCCTTCGAGGCGAAAGCAGCGAACACCCGCGACGGCGCCGCCGGGTAAGTCCGCTCGAGAGAAAACGTATCGTGAATAACGGAACGCTCGGTCATTGCTGCTCCTCGAGTTCGTTGGTCGTCATGCCGGGCTCGGCGGCCCAGCCCGGATCTGGTTCATCGGCGGTCTTCGCCAGGTAATCGCCGAGGCGGTCGAGGCGGCGCTCGACAATCGTGCGCCTGCCGGCGATCCAATCTTCCGCGTAGCGGAGAGCGACTGGATTAATGCTGCACGTGCGGGTCCGACCGGTCTTCTGGGACCGGATCAGGCCGCTTGCCTCCAGCACTTGCACGTGCTGAAGAACCGCAGCCAGGGACATGTCCAGCGGCTTGCCAAGTTCGCTGACCGAGGCCGGGCCGTCGCTCAATCGTTCGACCATGAGGCGCCTGCCGGGATCCGCCAGGGCCTGGTAGACACGGTCCAGGGTCGGCGCATAGTTAAGCATGAACTTGAGTATGCTCCTCAGGTTTCCCAACAGTCAAGCAGTTGCCTAACTATTGCGAACCTGCCGCAGTTGCTACTCCAGCGGACGACGCGCGATCGCACTGGGCTCGCGGCCGCCGAACAGCCACCCGCCGATCGCCGCGACTACCGGCATGCCGACAAGGATCAGGAGCAGGTTGCCCACAGGGATGCTCGTCAGCGACGTCAGCGTGTCCAGCTGATTGGTCCGGAAGAAGCCGATCGCCGCGACATACCCGGCCGCGACACCGACGACGGCGCCGACAAACGCGAGAGCGCCGGCGGTCGACGCAGAGATCGCACGGCGTGCTGTGCTGCCAGCTCCGGTTGCGGCGAGTACGCGCACGTCGCTAGCGGTTTCGCTACGGAGCAAACCGACGCTCATGGCGAGGATGCCGAGCGCCAGCAGGATGCCGAAAACCGTCGCCACATCGATGATCTCGCCGAGCGTCGGGATGTTGTTGCGCGTTTCCACGCGCAACCCGGCAAGCGCTGCCGCGTGCTGGGCAGCGCTGATCTGGCCTGCCGTGAGCGAGTCCGGAGTCTGAATCAGCCACCCGGCCGTTGTTGTCGTCAGGTGCAGCTGACGGACGGCGTGCTCGGTGATCACGGTGTTCGGGGCCGACGTGCCTGAGGGCAGCGCGCTGACCTCCTGGATCTTCGGGTCCGCCACGCAGTTGATCGGCGGGCATGGCGAGTTGCTGCCCGGAGGACCGAACTTGGTCCCGCCGTACAGAAGCTGCATCCTCGTCAGGCTTGACAGGCCTGGCCGCATGGTGAGGATGTCGGAGTCGGGGTTGACCTGCGCGGCGGTGATGCCGTACGCGCGCAGCAGCTGCGTAGTGGCCACGTACACCGGCCCGTACCAGTTTCGCCCGCCCGTGGCACGCTGCAGAGCCGAGTCGGTCGTCTCGAGCCGGACAACGTTCCTGGATGCGAGCGAGGCCGCGATGCCCCTGGTCTCGGCTGCCATCGCCGCGAGCTGCGCGCCGGTCTCCTGTGCGCCTGGGTTGGAGACCAGCTGATTCGGGTAGACGGCGAGCTGATTCGAAGCCAGGTTCGGCCCGACGTAGTCCATGACGTTGCCGAACCGCGCTGCGGAGATCACGCAGATGATGACCGCGATGAGCAAGCTCAGGCTGATCGCCCCGAGAGCGGCACCAGAACGCGCCCGGTACCTGGCCAGGTCCCGCACGGCAAGCCGGATGACGACCGGTGCTCTGAGGGTGGCCCTGGCCAGCAGCGCCAGGCAGCTAGGACCGATCAGTACCACGCCGGCGCACAGCGCAACCAGGCCGATAACCAGGCCGAGATAAAGGGTCGACTTGTTTCCCTGTCCGGCGGCAGACGACGTCGCCTGCTCGCTTGCCAGCCCGATCAGGAAGAACGCGACCACCAGCAGTACCACCCCAGTCGGTCCTGCCCAGCGGCGAACCTGGCGCGGAGCCGGCGGCCGGCCCGCGAGCGCGGCAACGATCGGCACCCTGGCGATCGCGCGAGCCGGCCGAGCGGCCGCCAGGTATGCCGCCAGGACGGCGAGCAACATCGACACAATGATCACCAGCCACGGCAGGTGAAAGGCCCCCATGACGTGGTGAGCGCTGGCTTCTGCTTGCGGGCGATACGCCAGCCAGGCCGCCAGGCCGAGCGCGAACCCGGCGACCGCGCCTACAACTCCGGTGGCGAAGCCGTTGGCGCGGACCACGAGGCCGATGTTGGCGTCCGTGGCGCCCTGCGCGCCGAGCATGCCAATCGAGCGCAGGCGCCGCTGCGCCAGCACCGTGAACCCGCCCACGCCAACCAGCGCGATGAGCACCATGCCTAGCGTGGCCGCTGCGAGCGAGATGGTCACCGGGTTGATCACGTTGGGCTGGGCGCTTGACCTTCGTGACTGCACGTTCAAGCCCAGCGCGTGCGGGTTCGCGCCCAGCGCATGCGAATTCGCGCCCTGTGCGTCAAACAGCACGGTGACCTGCGTAGGCGCGCTGACCTGCCCGGGTGCGACAAGTGCGAACCACTGGAGCAGGTCTTGTGGGTTCGCCACGATGCCGACCACATGGCGGGCGGTACCTGCCCAGCGCCAGGTGTCGCCGATCTTGAGCCTGAGCTCGGACGCCAGCCCGCTGGTCAGTGCCACCTGGCCGGCGCCGACCGGATAGTGCCCGCTGGTCAGTGACAGCATCGGCTGGCCGAATGGTCCGTGCGGATTCTGCGCGCGCACGCTGTAGGTCAGCACTGAGCCGGGGAACTGGATTGTCTGGTTCTCAATCACGTCGACCTGTCCGAAGCGATGCGCTATCGCCGCGATCTGCGCAGACAGGTGGGGACCCGGCCTGAGCGTCGCCATGTCACTCGCGGTGCCGAAGGCCGCGCCCGGCTGCGGTGGCGTGTTGGTGGCCACGGCCGAGCCGACGAAAGTGCCAGCGACGGCGACCGTGATGAGGGCGAGAATCAGGAGCTGCTGGCGCCACTCGCGGCGTAGCAGCCGCCAGGCCCAGCGGATGACCGCTCGTCGCGCGGGGACGCCCCCGTTCCTGGCCCCCGCGCCAGTGGGCCGCTCGAGTACGGCTGCGCCGCCGCGACCCTGACCGGTCATTGCGGCAGTCCGGGCGTGAGCAGTGATTCCGGGCCTGAGGCCGGCGCGGTCTGGTCGGTGACCCGGCCGTCGCGCAGGAACACCACGCGGTCGGCCCACGAGGCGAGCTGCGCGTCGTGGGTGACAACCACCGCGGCCACGCCGCCGTTCTTGCATGCGTCGTGTACCAGCCGCATAACCGCCTCGGAGTTGCCAGAGTCAAGAGCTCCGGACGGTTCGTCGGCCAGCAGCAGCCGGCGTTCGCCGACCACTGCACGGGCGATCGCCACCCGCTGGCGCTCGCCACCGGACAACTCGTCCGGATAACGCTCGGCCCGGTCGGCCATGCCTAGTTCCTCCAGCGCCGTCAGGCCGACGGCTCTGGCCTTCCGTGCAGGCAGCCCGTCAAGCTCGAGCGGGAGGCTGACGTTCTCGGCCGCCGTCAGCCCGGGCAGCAGGTTGTAGTCCTGGAAGACGTAACCGATGGTTCGCCGCCGGAGCCTGGCCTTGTCATTGCGTGACATCCCTGGCAGCGACGCGCCGCGGACCAGCACGTCCCCTTCGGTCGGCTGTTCCAGGCTGCCCGCGATCGTTAGCAGCGTGCTCTTGCCTGATCCGCTCGGTCCCATCACCGCGACCATGGCCCCCTCGTCGACATTGAGGCTGACCCGGTCCAGCGCGTGCACCTCGGCGGCGCCCTTGCCGTAGACCTTGGACACCCGTCTGAGTTCCAGCATGCTCATCCCCGTACTCCTATGTGCCGTCGATGCTTCGGCAGCGGCGCCGCCGCCGGCTGGACATTGCCATCGGACGCCGCCCGCTTGAGCCGGGCGTCGGCCGCGTCGAGCCAGCGAACGACCGAGTCCAGCCGGAAGAGCTCGGCGTCCACCGCGAGGGCAAGGCTGAGGTCGTCCTCTCCCCCGCCTTCCTTGATCCGGGTCCACTGCTGCATGAGCTGGATGAGGTAACGCCGGTGCGCCTGGATCACCTCCTGCACGTCGGTGCCTGGCAACCGGATCGCGACCAAGACCTTCATCACGAGCTCATCCCTGGGCGGCGCGCTCAGGTCAGGTGGAGTACGCAGCCAGTCCGCCAGCTCCGCTGTTCCAGTCGCGGTGATCTGGAACGCCTTCTGCGGACCTTCGTCGCCGCCCTCGGACTCGACCAGTCCGTCGCGCTCGAGCCGCTGCAAGGTTGTGTAGACCTGGCCTACGTTCAGCGGCCAGACCTCGCCGGTCCTGGCCTCGAATTCCTCCCGCAGCTGCAGGCCGTACTTGGGTCCCTCGCTGAGCAGCGCGAGCAGGGCGTGGCGGACGCTCATGACCGTGCCTCACTTCGTATCATGCGGAGTAGCATACTCAGTATAACGTCGAGAATACTCAGTATACAAGAGCTTGCTGCCAAGCGTGCTGTGCTGGACGAACGTGCCTGGTCGGCAGGCATCTATGGCATCCCCGGGAGTCCGCCTGGCGCCTGACCGGCCTCACGGCGCCGACCTGGCGTGATGCCGTGATGCCACGCTTCCTGGCCGGTCAGAGACCGACCGGTATCGTCGGGTCATCCCTATGCGGTGCGCGGATCGCCGCGGCTGGAGGCACTGTGACCGTCTCGCCCACCGCCATCGACGCGGTGCTGCAAACGCAGCCGCCTGCCTTCACTGCCGAGCAGGCATGCCAGATCGGGCGGGGCGCCTTCGGTATCGAAGCGTCCGGCGCGAGCAGCCTGGGCAGCGAACGAGATCAGGCATTCATGCTGACCGGGCCATCGGGATCAGGCGTCGCTGTGCTCAAGGTGTCCAATTCGGCGGAAGATCCGGCCATGCTGGACATGGAGGCCATGGCCGCCCTGCATGCGGCACGGTGCGATCCCGGCCTGACGATCGCCGTGCCGCGCAGGAGGCCGACAGTGCAGGCGCCGCGGACCGCAGAACTGGCCGAGTTCCGGGCGCGCTGGAACCACCACGGTGCCGGTCACTGGGTCCGCGCCTATGACGTGCTGCCGGGCCGGATCAGGTTGGATCCGCTCACACTGCCGGACCCGGCGCTGACCGCGTGGGGCGAGACGACGGCGAGGCTCGGCCTCGCCTTGCGCGGCTTCATCCACCCGAGCGCGATCCGCCGCCTGCCGTGGGACGTCCAGCACGTACCCCGGGTAAGGCCGATGACAACGTCGATCGCCGACCGAGAAGCGCGGGCAGCCGTCGTCGCGGTTCTCGAACGGTACGACGTGGCGGTCGCGCCGCGCTGGGGCCTGCTCAGGATGCAGGTCATTCACAGCGACCTGACCGCCGACAACGTGCTCGCCGACGACGATGGCATGATCACCGGCATCGTCGACTTCGGCGACATGACCCACACCGCGCTGATAGCCGACCTGGCGGCTGTCCTCGACTCGCTCTGCGGCGGACGGGACCAGGCCGACATGTTCCGGGTCGCGCGGCTGGTCATCGACGGCTACGAGCGGATGCTGCCGCTGGAGCCGCTCGAACTCGAGCTGCTCGGTGAGCTGTGGGCAGCCCGAGCCGCTGTCACCGTCGCGATCGGTTCCTGGCGCGCGGGTTCCGGGCTGGAAGATCCGGCCTTCGCCGAACGGTTCTCCGGCAGCGCGCTCGCCATGATCGACAATCTGCTCTCCGCTGGCTGGGCAGGCATCGCGCGTCAGCTCGGCGCGGGGACCAGCGCGACCGTCGCAGAGCGCGACGCTGCCGGCGGCCCGGAACCGATGCAGGCGCTGGCAGATCGCAGGGACGCGGTATTCGGGCCTGCGATGGAGCCGCTGAGCTACGCAGAGCCGATTGAAATGGCCGCCGCCAGCGGGGTCTGGATGACCGGCACCGACGGCCGGCGCTACCTCGACATGTACAACAACGTCGTTTGCGTCGGGCACGCCCACCCGCGCGTGACCGGCGCCGTCAGCAGGCAATGGCGCTCGCTCAACACCAACCTGCGTTACCTGCACGCATCTGCCGTCGAGCTGGCCGAGCGCCTCGTCGCGACCTGCCCGAAGGACCTGGACACGGTGCTATTCGTGAACTCAGGCTCGGAGGCAAACGATCTCGCGTGGCGGCTGGCCTGCTGGCACACGGGCAACGCCGGCGGTCTGTGCACCGAGTTCGCTTATCACGGGATCACCGCCGCGATGGCCGACTTCTCCCCCGAGGTGCTGCCCGGAGCACGCACACCCGATCACGTGCAGACTTGGGCGCCGCCGGACAGCTATCGCGGCCTGCACCAGGACGCCTCGGGATTCGATGCGGCCCTTTGTCGCCTCGCTAGCCATGGCTTCGCTCCGGCAGCGGCGATCTTCGACAGCGTGCTGCAAAGCGACGGGATCTACGACCTTCAGGCGTCCTACGTCCGCGAGCTGGTGCGGCTTACCCACCAGGCAGGAGGGCTCTGGATCGCTGACGAGGTCCAGGGCGGGCATGGCCGCACCGGCGAGTCGATGTGGTCGTTCCAGCGATTCGGCATCGTTCCCGACTTCGTCACGCTGGGCAAGCCAATGGGCAACGGGCAGCCGGTAGGCGCCGTCATCACCAGGCGCGAGCTCGTCGAGCCGTTCGCCAGAGACACCGTCTTCTTCTCGACCTTCGCCGGCAACCAGGTCTCTATGACGGCCGCGCACGCCGTCCTTGATGTGATCGCCGACGAGCGCGTGCTGCCACGCGCCCAGGCGGCAGGGACCAAGCTGCGCGCGGCGGTGCTCGCCGCGACGAGCCAGTTCGGGTGTGTCGGAGACGTGCGCGGCGTGGGCCTGGCCAATGCCATTGAGATCGTGACCGACCGCGGGTCGAAGCTACCCGATCGCGCGGCGGCAGCCGCCGTCAAGGATGCGCTCAGACGGCGCGGTGTGCTTGTCGGCACGACGGGCCGGGCGGGAAACGTGCTCAAGGTCAGGCCGCCGCTCGCCTTCACCGAGGACCTCGTGCCCGCCTTCACCGCCGCGCTGACCGCCTCGCTTGACGACTGCCAGGTCAGCGTCGCGTGACAGGCCCGTTCATGCGGAACCCTCCAGCCGGGCCGCATGTCTTTCCGCCGCGCGGATCATCTACGACACAGACGTCGGGAGCCGATCAGGCCAGGCAATGAGCCGGCCCTCACGGTCAGCCGCTCCCCAGGGCTGGCGGACGTGTGGCTCACGGAAGGCACGAGGCTGCTTGCCGCAGCCCGCTTGGTATGTGCCAGTACCTATTGCTGAACCAGATGCCGCTCGTTTCCGTTAATTGCCCCAAAGAACGACCGCCGTAGGCCGATCGCGCATAGGGGGCAATTTTGGCGGAGAACGACAACCTTGCGAACAGGGAACGGTCATCGCGTTATCAGGCAACGAAGGTCGCGGCTGACATCGCCCTCAACGCCGGCGATGTCGGAGCCGCCAGGCAGCTGATTGCCGACCTCGGCGAGGACGCCCTTGTCCTTGACGCTGCCCAGGAAAGCTCCTCGTTCGCTGCCGAAGTCGCGGCGCGCCGTCGTGAGCTGGCCACCTCCGCCGGCCGCATGTACTGGGAGACAGGCCGGCACCATGCCGGGGTCGCGTACTTCACCGCATTGCTCGCCGCCGAGCCAGGTCTTCCCTGGGCCCTGGCTGCCCGCGGTATCACCTACCGGCTGATGGGCCGGCATAAGGATGCGATAACCGACCTCGGCGCTGCCATCGACGCCGATCCCGGCTACGCGCTTGCGCTCGCCAATCGCGGCGAGGTCCGGCGGCTGGACCGCCAGTACTCGGATGCTCTTGCCGATCTGGAAGAGGCAGTCCGGCTGCTGCCGGATTACGCCTGGGCTATCGGCAGCCGCGGGCAGGTCTATCAGGCGCTGGGACGAACCGCCGAGGCCTTCGCTGACTTCGAGCACGCGCTTGGACTCGACCCGCATCTCCGCTGGGTGACCGCCGCTAGGAGCGCCATGACCGGCCGCAACTCCGTCTGCTGAGCCGCGCTTAGTCCGGCTCGCCAGGATCAAGTCCGAGCAGGCGCCTCGCGGCGCGCTCGAGCAGCATGATCGCCTCGGTCGCGGCAGACTCCTCATGCTCAATCGCGAGCCGGATGCCGAGGCCGTCGAGCATCCCGTGCAACTCAACGGCCGCATCGGCCACGGTACCGTCGGGGCTGAACTCGCCGGCTGCCACGCCGTCGGCGATGCAATCGGCGATCAGGCTGAGCCACTGCGTCCTGACCTCCCGGCTGTCCGCAGCCAATGCCGGGTCGTGCGCGGCCGCACGCCAGTACTCAAGCCAGAGCACCCACCCGCCGCGCCGCCGCGCCGGGTCGAGCGACACCGACCTGACAATGATGTGCTGCACTCGGTGCCACGGATCAGCGATCTCGCTGACCCGCAAGGCGAGGGAGGTGAGCTCCGCCCTGACCTTGTTACGCAAAGCCTCCCGCCTGAGCACCTCCAGCGTCGGGAAGTGGTGCTGCAAGCTGGCCACCGGTACGCCGCTGGCCTCGGCCACATCGCTGTAGCGCGTGGCACCGTAACCGCGGAAGATCATCACCTCAGACGCGGCATCCAGGATCTCGCTCCTGTTGTGACGCGGCGGGCGCCCCCGGCGCGGCACCGAAGGCATCGTCGGCACGAGCCGGAGTATAGGGGCGGAGGAGAACGATGGGCCGGCATCGCCGGCGCCTGCGGCGTGCCGTCACCGGTCTGTTTCCGGACAATCCTGGTCGAGCAAGCGCAGAACTCCAGACAGCGACGGTATCCACTGGCCAGCCCAATCGTCCTCGCGGGCATGTGCCGAGCTGGTGTACCAGTCGTCGGCTCGGAGCATGACCGCGCGCATGCCGCACGCCGACGCTCCGCTTAGCTCGCGCCCTCCCCCGTCACCGACGTACAGGCATTGACCGGCAGCCACGCCAAGGTGGCCCGCGATCGTGGTGAACAGCCAAGGGTCCGGCTTGCGCCGTCCTGCCTCACAGGACAGGACCCTGGCGTCGATCAGCGGAGCGACCGGGAGCGCCGCCCAGGCCTCGGCCAGTTCGACCGTGCAGTCACTGAGCACGCCTACCTTGAGCCCGCGATCACGTACCGCCGCGAGCACTCCGAGCGCGTCTGGGCGGAACACGAACAGCTCGCTCTGCGCGGATCTCCGGGCGGCGCAGGCAGCGGCCAGCGCATCCTCATCGGGCTCTACGCCATGTCGGCGCGCGAGTTCGCGGAACGTAGCGGGCAAATCCCCTAGCGCCCCGGTCGCTCGTTCTGGCCAGGACTCGTCCAGCGCGCGCCGCCAGACAGTGGCGTCCAGGCCGAGCAGTGAGGCGCTGCGAGCGGTGTGCTCCTGCCACACCGCATCTGGCGTACTCGGGGTCAGTGTTGCGAAGAAGTCGAAGACGACGGCGGCAAAGGACATGTCCCTATTGTCGGCCAGTACCGGCTGCTCTGGCAGTCCAGCGGACCCCCAGAATTCCCCTGTATCGTGACTGACGTGGAGGACCTGACGTGATTTCGCGCCGGGCCGGCCGGGTACTGGTCATCGACGCTGGCGGGCGTGTGCTGTTGCTGCACGGGTTCGATCCGGCCAGGCCGGAGGAGCCTTACTGGTTCACCATCGGCGGTGGCGCTGAGTCCGGCGAGAGCCTGGCGCAGGCTGCCGCACGTGAGCTATTCGAGGAAACCGGCATCAGCGCGGACGCGGCTGAGCTTGGCGAACCGGTCTGGCACGAGGTGAGCGAATTCAGCTTCGACGGCACCAGCTACCGCCAGGAACAAGACTTCTTCGAGCTGAGGATCGGCAGCGCGGTCGTCATGACCGACGGCCTCGAGCAGGAGGAGGTGGCAGTCATCGACGGCCACCGGTGGTGGACGGTGGCTGACCTGGAGGCCACGACCGAGATGTTCTATCCGCGCGACCTGCCGAGGCTGCTGCGCGAGCTTGCCGTCCGCGCGCTCGGCGCCTCCTAGCCCGCGGCCTCCTGCCGGCCGGCCGCTCGTGACCGGCCGCGAAACTCCGCGACAACCCGATCGCCACTCCTTACGGTCACGTCGTAGATGCCGCTGCGCCCGAATGACACCCGCTCGGTGGCCTCGGCGACCAGTACCGCGCCCTCGCGGACCGGAGCGACGAAGCTGATGTCGGCGCCGGCTGCCACAGTCACCACTCCTCTGCTGTTACAGGCGCAAGCGAACGCGGTATCCGCGAGCAGGAACACGTAGCCGCCGTGCGCGATCCCGTGCCCGTTGATCATCGACCTGCCGACGGTCATCCGTACCGTCGCCTTGCCTTCGCCCGCGCCGAGCAGTTCCATGCCGAGGTCGCGGGAGGCACGGTCCGCCGCGAACATCCGCTGTCCGTGGTCCCCAGCCGCCATGCGGCTATCCTGCCGCACCGCGGCCAAGTTAGCGTGTCGGGTATGCCCTCCTTCAGCCAGCCAGGCACCGTGCTGACGGACCACCTCTTCGAGGTGCCGCTCGATCACCTCGATCGGAGCGGCCCCCAGCTGACGATTTACGCCCGGGAGGTCGTTGCCAAGGAGAACGCCGGGACCGATCTGCCGTGGCTGTGCTTCTTGCAGGGCGGGCCAGGGCAGCAGAGCCCGCGGCCCAAGGGGCGTGAAGGCTGGCTCGACCGGGCGCTGCGCGATTACCGGGTCCTGCTGCTCGATCAACGCGGCACCGGTCGTTCCACGCCCGCGAACCGGCTCACGCTGGCCAGACTCGGCAGTCCTGAGGCGCAGGCCGAGTATCTGACGCATTTCCGGGCCGATTCGATCGTCGCCGACGCCGAGCTGATCAGGCAGCGGCTGACCGGAGGCGCCCCGTGGAGCGTGCTCGGGCAGAGCTTTGGCGGGTTCTGCGCCGTCACGTACCTCTCGCACGCGCCCGCCGGGCTGGCCGAGACCTTTATCACCGGCGGCCTGCCGGGTCTCGCGACGACGGCCGACGACGTGTATCAGGCGACCTATCCGCTGGTCGCCGCCAAAAACGCGGCTCACTACGAGCGCTACCCTGACGACATCTCGCAGGCGCGCAAGGTCGCGGCTTATCTGCTGGGCAAGGAGGTGCTGCTGCCGTCGGGCGCCTCGCTGACTGCGGAGGCGTTCCAGGCCCTCGGCAACTGCCTGGGGGCATCAACTGGCAGCCACGACCTGCACTACCTGCTTGAGGACGCGTTCGACGGGGACGAGATCAGCGACGTGTTCAGATACCGGACCCAGGCCATGCTCACGTTCGCGGCCGGGCCGCTCTACGCCCTTCTGCACGAAGCCTGCTACGCGCAGGGGGCGGCGACCCGCTGGGCCGCCCACCGGATCAGGGAGCGCTTCCCCGCCTTCAGCGCCGAGGCGGCACTGGACGGCTCCGATCCGATCCTGTTCACCGGCGAGATGATCTATCCGTGGATGCTTGCGGCAGACCCGGTTCTGCGGCCGCTCGCCGGGGCCGCCGAGGTGCTGGCCGAGCATGACGGCTGGCCGCGGCTCTACGACCAGGACCGGCTGAACGGCAACGAGGTGCCGGCGGCCGCGGCCGTCTACTACGACGACATGTACGTGCCGCAGCAGTTCTCCGTGTGCACCGCTGCCGAGATCCGGGGCCTGCAGCGCTGGGTCACCAATGAGTACGAGCATGACGGCCTGCGGGCGAGCGGCAGCGCCGTGCTTGACCGCCTGATTGGCATGGTCCGCGGCACCTGCTAGCCGTCGCTCAGAAGCCGGACGCCGGCCTGAGAAGCCCTAGGCTTAGCCGGTGATTACCAGGACCTGCTTGTGTCTTGTCGTGCGGCCCGGCTCTGCCAGCCAGGCGGAGATCGGGCCGATCAGCGGGAATCGCGAGGTGCTGCTCGGCTTCAAAAAGGCAGGATTCGGCGCGGGTCGATGGGTCGGGCTCGGCGGCCACATTGAAGACGGCGAGGAACCCGCAGAGGCGGCGGCCAGGGAGGTGACCGAGGAGTCCGGCCTCACTGTCACCGGGCTAGTGCACATGGCCAGCCTGAACTTCGTCTTCCCGGCGCGGCCATCCTGGAACCAAAGCGCCGATGTGTTCGTGACCAGCGACTTCGACGGCGAAGCCGCCGAGTCCGATGAAGTGATCCCGCGGTGGTTCGGCATCGACGCCCTGCCCTTCGACGGAATGTGGGACGACGCCAGGTACTGGATGCCACTGGTGCTCGCCGGTGAGCGCGTCTGCGCGGACATCACCTTTGCCGACGACTGCGCGACGGTCGCCGCTGCCGAACCTGACCTGATCAGCCGGTACGGCTAGCGGCCCGCCAGCGCGTCACGGTTAGATCTTTAGCCATGCTAAGGTTCTAGCCGTGTCAGCGACCACTCAGCCGGAACCGGATCACAGGTACAAGTGGGTCGCACTGTCGAACACGACGCTCAGCATGCTGATGGCGACGATCGACACCTCGATCGTGATCATCGCGATGCCGGCCATCTTCCGCGGCATTCACCTGGATCCCACGGCGCCTGGCAACATCAGCTACCTGCTCTGGATGATCATCGGGTACCTGCTTGTCACGGCGGTTCTCGTAGTCACGCTGGGGCGACTCGGCGACATGTTCGGCCGGGTCAGGATCTACAACCTCGGCTTCGTCGTTTTCACGCTGGCCTCGATCGCGTTGTCTCTGGACCCTCTCACGGGTCCGGCGGGCGCCTTGTGGCTGATCTTGTGGCGGCTGGTCCAGGCGTTCGGCGGCGCGATGCTGATGGCCAACGCGGCCGCCATCCTGACCGACGCATTCCCAGCCAGGCAGCGCGGCATGGCCCTGGGGATCAACCAGATCTGCGGCATCACCGGCCAGTTCGTCGGCCTCATCCTGGGCGGGGTTCTCGCCGCTTGGGACTGGCGCGCGGTGTTCTGGGTGAACGTGCCGATCGGGGTCTTCGGCACCGTCTGGTCATACCTGAAGCTGCGCGAGATCGCTTCCGTCAGGCGCGCGGCGATCGACTGGTGGGGCAACATCACATTTGCGGCCGGCGGCGGGCTGCTGCTGGTCTCCATCACCTACGGCATTCAGCCGTACGGTGGCGAGCCGACCGGCTGGACGAGCCCGCGCGTGCTCGGCGGGCTGGCTGGCGGGATCGCGTTGCTTATCACCTTCTGCGTGATCGAGACCAAGATCGCCGAACCGATGTTCCAGCTTGGGCTGTTCCGCATCCGCCCGTTCGCGGCCGGGAACCTCGCCAGCCTGATGGGCTCGATCGCACGAGGCGGCCTTCAGTTCATGCTGATCATCTGGCTGCAGGGAATCTGGCTGCCGCTGCACGGCTACGACTTCGCCGACACGCCGCTGCGAGCCGGTATCTACCTGCTGCCGCTGACCGCTGGCTTCCTAATTGCCGGCCCGATCTCGGGCTACCTGTCCGACCGGTACGGGCCACGGCCGTTCGCGACCGCGGGCTTGCTGGTGTCGGCCGCCGCGTTCGCCGGCTTGCTGCTCCTGCCCGTCAGGTTTCCGTACTGGATCTTCGCGCTGGTCATCCTCTGCAACGGCCTCGGATCCGGCCTGTTCGCCTCGCCGAACACCTCCGCCATCATGAGCGCCGTGCCTGCAAGGTATCGCGGCGCGGCGTCCGGCATGCGCTCCACGTTCCAGAACTCAGGTATGTCGCTGTCGATCGGCATCTTCTTCTCGCTGATGATCGCCGGACTCGCCGCTTCGCTGCCGCGCACCCTCAGTTCGGGCCTGCGCGCGCACGGAGTTCCCGCCCAGATAGCTGCGCACGTCGCGAACCTGCCTCCGGTGAGCACGCTGTTCGCATCGTTCCTCGGCTATAACCCGATCGGCACCTTGCTCAAGCCAACCGGAGTGCTGAGCAGGCTGCACGGATCCGATGCGAAGCTGCTCACCAGCAAGGAGTATTTCCCGCACCTGATCTCGGGCCCGTTCCACCACGGCCTGGTAATCGTGTTCAGCGTCGCGATCGCGATGTCGCTCGCTGGCGCCGTCATCTCGCTGCTGCGCGGCGGCCAGTTCTACTACGACGGGCCACCGGCCGCACCGGCGACGGCTCGGCCGGATCCGGCTGCCGCAGCGCTCTGATCCGCCAGGCAGCGGCGCGATTGCCTTAGGATGCCAGCATGCCCCGGTATGAGTACCGCTGCCGCGCCTGCGGAGACACCTTCGAGAAGACCCGGCCGATGAGCGAGTCGTCGGCGCCATGCACCTGCCCGCTCGGCCACGACGACACGGTCCGGCTGCTCTCGACGGTCTCGGTGGGCGGCCGAGCAGGCTCTGATCGCAGCGCGGGATCCGCCGGTGGCTGCTGTGGCGGCTCCTGCGGCTGCCGCTGACCACCAGCGTCATGTTCACCGCGCGAACGGCCTTGCAGGCCGAGCGCCTCTGCGCGGGCCTCGAAGCCGCTACTGCCACGCTCGCTGACCTGGTCGCTCGGAACGACCAGGACCTGCCCATCCCGGCGTGCCCGGACTGGACGCTCCGCCAGCTTGCGACCCATGTCGGCCGGGCGCACCGGTGGGCCGCGGAGATCATCGATACCAGATCGACCCAGTTCATCGAGTTCCGTTCGGTGCCGGACGGCAAATCCCCGGCAGGTGCGGATGCGCAGGCCAGCTGGCTGGCGGCCGGCGCCGGGCGGCTCATCGATGCCGTGCGCGCGGCAGGAGATGACCAGGTCTGGGCGTTCACGACGCTCGCCCCAGCGAGCTTCTGGTCTCGGAGGATGGTGCACGAGACCCTGGTTCACCTTGCAGACGTACAGCTCGCAATCGGCGAGGTAACCGAGATTCCCACCGACCTCGCGGTCGACGCGATTGACGAATGGCTCACGGTCATGAGCCCGCTGAACAACGGCGGTAACGACCTGGCCTCGATCCTGCCTGCTGGCACCGCCATCGGTGTGCAGGTCACCGGGCCAGAACGCGCGTGGCAGCTCGGGCACTCCGCCGATGGAGTTCGGGTGCTGCCGGGCCCGGGCACGGGCGATGTGACGCTGGCCGGCCCGGCCGCCGACGTGCTGCTGGTGCTCATGCGCCGGATGCCGGCCACCTCGCCGTCAGTGCTTGTGTCGGGTGATGCCGCGCTGCTCAATCGCTGGCTCGAACTGACCGCGTTCTAGGGCTCGGTCGCCGGGATCTAAATCACTCGACCGCGCCGGTCACTCTGGACGATCGCACCAATCGCCCCATTGTGGTACCTTTCTCGGCTTCGGGCATCGTATCGGCCATGTGTTGCGGCTGGTAACCGCTAGAACGTCGCCGCCGCTTGAACACTTGACGACGCCCGGCAAACGAGACGCACCGAAGGTGACTCCGGCGGCCCGGGAGTAGGCTGGCTAGCTCGGCCGGGAGTGACACGAGGTGCTCCGGACTGCGAGGTTGAGCTATTGCTGAACGCTGTGCGCGATGTCGTCGAGTTTGTCCTGACCCGGCCCGACGATGCGCGCGCGCAAGGCGATGGCTTTCTGGAGATTTCGGACTCCAGGTTCAGGGTCGCGCCAACGGGCCAGTCGCGGACGATCCGGCGCGTCTGGCTGGACACCTTCGACTGGCGCCTGTTCAGGGCTGGTCTCAGCCTCGAATACACCACCGCCCGCGGCGCACGCGAGCTGGTGCTGACCGCCAGGGACGGCGATCTGATCGCCGAGCAGAACATGGATGCCAGCCGGCCGCGCTGGCCGGCCCGGATCGAGCAGCTGCCGGACGGGCCGCTGCGTGAGCACGTCAGCGCGGTCATCGGGGTGCGAGCCCTGCTTCCTGTGGTACGGGCCACCAGCGTGCAGACCAAGCGCAGGGCCTTCAATGCCGACGACAAGACCATCGCGATCCTGACCACCGAGCTGACAACTCTCACCCAGCCCGCAAAGGCCGCGACGCCCCCGCGAGTCACGATCGGCCCGCTGCGCGGCTATCAGGCGCAGGCCGGCAAGCTCGCCGACGCGCTTGCCCGGCTTCCCGGCGTCGCACGCGCCGACCAGACGGCTTTCGAGGCCGCCCTGCGGTTTGCTGGCCGTAGGGCGGGCGACTACACCAGCAAGATCGACGTCCGCCTGTCCGCCGATATGCCGGCCGCCTTCGCCGTCTGCACGGTGCTGACGAGACTCTTCGGTACCGCGCAGGCCAACGTGCCTGGCACGATCCGCGACATCGACACCGAGTTCCTACACGACCTGCGGATCGCGGTGAGGCGAACCAGGTCGGTGCTGAAGATGGCGGGATCCGTTCTCCCCGCCGCACTGCCCGGCCGGTACTCGCAGGAGTTCAAGTGGCTCGGAGACCTGACCACGCCGACCCGTGATCTGGATGTGTACCTGATCGGCTATCCGGCGATGGCGGGCAAGCTGATCGCCGCGACCGAACCTGAGCTCCGGCCGTTCCACGACTACCTGGCCGGCCAGCGGGCGACGGCGCAGAGACAACTGGCCAGGGGATTGCGGTCGGCCAGGTTCGCCGGGCTCGCCAGGCAGTGGCAGCACGACCTCAAGCAGGTCGCGTCGAACCCAGGACGTCGTCCGGCAACCGGCAGGTTCGCGGCAGAGCGGATCCGGCGGGCGCACCAGCGCGTGCTGCGTTCTGGCGGTGCGATCGATGCCTCCTCTCCCCCGCAGGCGCTGCACGACCTGCGCAAGCGCTGTAAGGAGCTCAGGTACATGCTCGAGGTGTTCGCCTCCCTGCACGATCCTGGCGAGCAGTGGCGGGCGGTAAACGAGCTGAAGGCGCTGCAGGACTGCCTGGGTGAATTCCAGGACACCGAGGTTCAGCAGACCGAGCTGCGTGCCTTCGCGAGAAAGATGGTCGCCGAGGCGCGCGCGCCTGCCGAGACCGTGCTCGCGATGGGCGAGATCGCGGCCGGGCTGGCTGTCAGGCAGCGGGCAGCCAGGGGTGAATTCGCCGGGCTCTTCGCCAGCTTCGCCAGCGCCCGCGGCCAAGCCAGAATCGAAACGCTCACCAGGGCGGCATCGTGAAAGTACTCGCCACCTACAACATCAAGGGCGGGGTCGGCAAGACGGCGACCGCGGTGAATCTCGCCTATCTGGCGGCGGCCGATGGGTACCGGGTACTGCTGTGGGACCTTGACCCGCAGGCGGCTGCCACTTTCCTGTTCAGGATCAGGCCCCGGGTCAAGGGCGGCGGCAAGGCGCTGATCGCTGGGAAGCGGCCCGTGGACGACGCCATCAAGGCCACCGACTTCGACAACCTCGACCTGCTGCCAGCCGACTTCACCTACCGGAACCTGGACCTGCACCTGGACAATGAACGCAAGTCGGCGAGCCGGCTGCGTAACCTGCTCAGGCCGCTACAGCACGAGTTCGACCTGGTCGTCCTGGACTGCCCGCCTGGCATCTCGCTGCTGTCGGAGAACGTGCTGCGGGCCGCTGACTTGCTTCTGATCCCGTTGATCCCGACCACATTGTCGGTGCGGACGCTGGACCAGGTCACCGAGTTCGTCGCGGACATGGACCGCCAGCGGCCGGCCATCCTCGCGTTCTTCTCAATGGTCGACCGGCGCAAGCGTCTGCATCGCGAGATCGCCGAGGAACTGCCCGGCAAGCGCGACGACGTGGCCATGACCGCGATACCGACGCTGTCGGCTATCGAGCGGATGTCCGTGCATCGGGCGCCGGTGACGGCGGCAGCGCCACGCAGCCAGGCAGCTGGCTACTACCGCGAACTCTGGCGCGAAACCAGGACAAAACTTGGCATTAACCAAGCGCTGCCAGCAAACTGAGCATCGCAGCGTTCACCTCGTCGGGGCGCTCCTGCTGCGTCCAGTGGCCGCAGCCGGGCAAGATGCGACCGAGCCGCAGCCCGGGCACGACCGCCTTAAGCTGATCGAGCACGGCAGGGCCGCCCAGGAAGCTCACCGCGACGTCCCTGTCCCCCGCCAGGTATGCGGCGGGCACCGTAACCGGGGCGTGCTTCCAGGCCGCCATTAGCTCCCAGGTCAGGTCCATGGCGCGGTACCAGTTCAGTGGCCTGGTGAAACCGGAGTCCGCGAACTGCGCGGCGTAGACGTCAATGTCGGCTGCGGTGAGCCACGCGGGGAGCTCGCCGGGTTCGGAGCAGATATCGAGGAACCCCTGCCCGGGCGGAATCACCGGGGCGCCGCCCGCTGTCGCGTCGCCTGAGGCTGAGGAAAGCACTCGCCGTAGCGTCGCCCGCGGATCGTTGCTCAGCTCCGCATCGGCGATGCCCGGCTGCTGGAAATAGCAGATATAAAAGCCATCGCCGAACAGCGCCCGCAGCGCAGAAACCGGAGGCGTCGAGCCGCGCGGGGTGTAAGGGACGCTCAGGCCGATCACACCCTTAACCCGGTCAGGGCGCAGCAGCGCCGTGTTCCAGGCGACTGGTGCGCCCCAGTCATGCCCGGCGACTACGGCGCGCTCGGCGCCGAGCGCATCCATCAGCCCGATTACGTCGCCGCTCAGGTGCAGCATCGTGTACTGGTCAGCCGTATCGGGGCCACCGGTGCGGCCGTATCCGCGCTGATCGGGAGCGACCGCGTGGTAGCCGGCCCCGGCCAGCGCGGTGAGCTGGTGCCGCCAGGAGTACCACGACTCGGGGAAACCGTGCAGCATGAGCACGAGCGGCCCTGCACCAGCCTCGGCGATGTGCACATCGAGGTCGCCGACGCTCAGCACGCGGTGGGTCACGCCCGCAATGGCCGGGTAGTCCTGCTGAGGCATGGCAGGAGGATAACCGCTATGCCGCAAGGGAACTGGTTACGGCGACCAGTGCGCTTTGCACCCCGGGGCATACGTCGGCGCGCACTTCTGGGTCATGGCGCCGGGGTCGCTGCCCGCTGGCCTGGCGGACGCCGCGCTGGCTGATCCCGTGCCGACACTGCTGTGCACTGAGGCCGCTGGCGAGGAGGACTGGCTGGACGTTTGGTTGGGGCCCGTCGTGGCGGCCGGCTTGAGCGCGCTCATCAGGTAGATCACTGCCGCAACCGCCGCGATGAGGATGAGCAGCATGATAGACAGCGTCGCCCTGGCCCGCCTCGTGCGCAGGACTTGGCCGAAACCGGGCTGACCGAACGCCGCAAGCCGCGCGGCGAGTTTCGGATCGTCGGCGGCGAGCATGCGCTCCATCTCCTCGAGGATGCGCTGCTCATCCATGGGAAGCGCCACGTGTCACCTCCGCCGCCCACCCGCCGCGCGACCCAGAGCGACGGGACTTTCCTTACTATCCCCTGTTGGAAGATTATTTACCTGCCGATGACCAAAGGCTAGCCACGCCAATAGCTTTCTTGCCTCATTGGAACATGTGTTCTACGGTGCTGGTATCCGTTGTGACGGGCGCAAGCACAGCCTCGGTGTCTATCCACTCGGCTATCGGGCCAGCGGGGAGGGCCGAGAGCGCGATACTGTGGCCCATCCGGATGAGCAGCCAGTCGTGGCGCTGATCGTTAAGCTCCGGTCAGACGGCACCAGCTACCGCGTTATCTGCGCCGAGCTGGAGGAGCGAGGCATGCCGGCACGCGGCGGAGACAGGTGGTATCCGAGCGCGGTGCGCAAGATCGTGGTGCGAGAGGCGGCACGATGGCCCTCCGCCCGGCCCAGCCGCACGTCGTTCGCATTGAGGTGCTGCCCGGCATCTCGCCCAGGTGCGTGATGCTGAACTTCATGAAGCACGCCAGGGAGGCCAGGCTCGCGATGAGGCCAGACGGAGCGTTGCAATACTGGCCGTCTACAGCGTGCAGCGCGATGACGGGCCCGTGACCGTGGTGATCGAGCAGCGAGATCAGCGCAGGTAGGTCCAGGCGCAGGCCAACAAGATCAATCTCATGCCCGGAATATCATGAGCGGATACGGCGCACATGACCCACGTCCCGGGGGGGCCGTGACGGAACCCAAGATCGACTACCAGCGTGTTTTCAAGATCGCGCCATGCCCCACAGCGGTGCTCTCGCCAGACCTCACCATCCTCGATGTGAACGATGAGTACCTGACGGCGTCAGGGCGCAAGCGCGAAGACCTGCTGGGTCACAGCCCGTTCGACATGTTCCCGGACCGGCCTGATCCGGCTGACACCGGGCCGGGCGACCTTCGCGCCTCACTGGAGGCGGTGCTGGCCTCAGGCGAGCGCGACGTAGTCTCGCTGACCAGGTATGACGTGGAGGACCCGGGCAGGCCGGGTGTGTTCGAGGAACGGTACTGGAACATCCTCAGCACTCCGCTGCACAGCGACACCGGGCGCGTGATCATGATTGTGCTCATCGCGCACGAGGTGACCCCGATCATCTCCCAGTTTCGGGCGGAACGGGATCAGCAGGGATGACAAGGCTGGCATATCGACCTGTTGGACGGGCTGATGGGCAGCTAAGGGATGCATTGAACGGCGTGCTGTAGCCAGGTGGCGCACTCGCTGCACCGGTACCCGGCCGGGTCCGAGCCGGGACCGGACTGGGCCTTGTATTCACAACAGGTTTCCCTAATCCCGATGCCAGTGCTGGGACTGCCAGAGTTTCCAATTGTGCTCGTTCTCGCGCCGCTCGTTCCAGCCATACCGGCTGGCTGAGGATCGGAGTACATTCAATGCATGCTCCGGTCATGGTCGTCGTGCTGCTCGGGTGCGTGGGCCTGACAGCGGGCGTCGCGTTCGGCACGGTGTTCTCCGGCCACGAGGTCCACCTGTCGATCCCGTCGATCCAGCCGCCCGCCCATTTCAACTGCCATCAAGATTGGCGCTGGCCTGAGGCAGCCCCTCGGGGTCCTCGTCATCATCCACTTAGCAGCTCTTCCGATCCCGGCTTCAGGTGCCGCCTCGTCCAGATGCCGGTAAGAATCACCTACGGCGCACCGTCGGGTGGGCTTCCCATGGGCGGCTATATCCTGTTCGGCCTTCTAGCCGGACTGTCGGCAGCGCTCGGGTTCCTCGTGCCGCCCAGGTCGCGTGTGAGCGCGTCCTAATACCCGCCGCCGGTCTGCGTATCGTGGTGCGAACCTTGGTGCGACGGGCCGCACGCCGCTGCGACCACGGCTGTACCGGATATGGCTATGGCCACGAGCAGCGCCCGAAGTATCTTGCGCAGCTTCGAATCAGACTTCGACGGAACTGGTGCGTGCTCCATTGCTTTCCTTTCAACCAATACAGGCTCTCAGGCTCTAAATGATGCCTCCCACACCTAGCGAATACGCGCAATATGATGCAGACCAGTCTCTGACCTGCTTGGTGTCGGCCCGCTAGGCAGCGACCCGGCCAGACCGCTACCCTCTGATTGCCGCATCCGTGAAGTGGTGGTCAGCCGTGCGATCGATGCGCCTTCTACTGATCGCTGGACTGCTGATGATCGCCGTCCCTGCCTGCGACGTTTCTGAGCAATTTTCGGCTCCGCCTCGCAACCAAGCCATCGTGCTGCCCGTGATGGTCAGTCCAGACGGACGGGTCATCACCGTGCGAGCCGCCAAGCCGTGTGGTCATCGCCCGCTGCTGATAACTCGGTCTTACCCGCGCAGAGTCACTCTGCAGTTGGTTAACCGGCACTTCAGCGACTGCCATGTCGAGGCCTACGGAGTGATCAGCGTCAGCGTCACTCTGCCGTCTCCGCTTGGGACTCGGCGTCTGGTGGATGCGACGAACGGCAAGCGAATCAACTACCACGTCAGCCAGTCGTAGCTGCACGCTTGGAATCGCCACCAGGAGGCGAGCGTGCTACGTGAGTCCGGACAGAAACCGTCCAGTTCCACAGTTGTGATTTGTGCGGCCAGGACACCGACGAAGCTGCCCCGTGCGCGTCTGCACCGCCCTCCAGTCCGGCAAGCGACCTAGGGTTGCCGCGCGTAAGGCGGCTCTCACTTGTCTGTCTGTGCCAGACACTACCTACGCATGGCTCTGGCTTGCCTTCTGGTAGTTGCCCGCTTCGAACATGCGTTCTATATTGCTGGCATGCGTTGGGACGGGCAGCTTATAGATGAGTCGGCACCTTCCAGCCTTGCTGGACCGGCTCAGGACGTGCTGTTCGGCCAGGATGTGGTGGGTGCCCCTAGGGTAATTTCCGAGACTCCCGGCTTCCGCGGCATGACGTTTTACGAGGTATATGCGAAGTCGATTATCAACAAGGTGCCGCCCGCATCACGGATGCCCTTCCAGTTCACCATCAATCCCTACCGGGGCTGTGGCCACGCCTGTGTCTACTGCTTCGCCCGTAATACCCACACCTACCTCGACCTGGACGCCGGGCTGGATTTCAATTCGAAGATCATCGTCAAGGTGAACGCGGCTGAGCTGGCGCGGAAGGAACTGGCCAGGCCGCGGTGGTCGGGCGAGCACATCGCCATGGGGACCAACGTGGACTGCTATCAGCGCGCAGAGGGACGGTACCGCCTGATGCCGGGCATCATCGCCGCCCTCCGGGATGCCAGGAACCCTTTCTCCATCCTGACCAAGGGCACGTTGCTACTGCGCGATCTGGAGCTGCTGGCGGACGCCGCCCAGGTGACCTCGGTCGCGCTCAACATGTCGGTCGGATTCGCTGACACTGAGCTGTCCGCCTCGGTCGAGCCTGGCACGCCGAGCCCGCAGCGCCGGCTCGACGCCTGCGCGACGATCACCGAGCGCGGGATGCGCTGCGGGATCCTGATGGGGCCCGTGCTGCCATTCCTTACCGACTCGCCGACTCAGCTTGCCGCAACCGTGCGCCAGATCGCCGCTGCGGGCGCGGCCAGCGTGACTCCGATCGTGCTGCACCTGCGTCCCGGGGCCCGCGAGTGGTATCTGAAGTGGCTCTCCAGGGAGCATCCCTCGCTCGTGCCTAGGTACCGGGAACTCTACGGACCTGGCGCCTATGCGCGGAAGGACTACCAGCGCCGGATCGGGGCGGAGGTCGGTGAGCTCGCGGCGAGGTTCTGCGTCGGCAGCGCGAGCCCGGCGAATGCCCGGCAGCTCAGCCGAGCAAGCGCTCCAGGCAGCGGCCCGGCGGAGAACAAGGACAGCGGGGTGCAGCTCAGCCTGCTTTAGGACTGGCAGGTGCACACCAGGTGAACGGACCCTGGCGCGGTGCTGGCCAGATCCGGTGCGCAGGACAGCATGCACCCGCACGTAGAGTTGTCTGCCGTGGGGTATCGGCACGACGAAGCGGCCGAGCGGTCGCCTGGTCGCTTGGTCGTCCGGACCATTCGTGTCGCCGACCCCGGCGACCTGATCGCGCGCCTGCCCGTGCCCAACGCGCTGGCCTGGGTGCGCCGGGGCGATGGCCTTGTCGGCTGGGGAACTGCGGCGAAAATAACGTTGCCTGCCGGCCAAGACCGTTTCCTGTCCGGCGAGAAATGGCTGCGCGAAGTATTTGACGCGGCCGACGTAACCGATGACGTGGCAGAGCCCGGCACCGGCCCGGTCGCATTCGGCAGCTTCACCTTCGATCCGGCTTCAGACGGCTCCGTGCTCGTCGTACCAAGCATGGTGATTGGCCGCAAGGAAGGCGGCGCCTGGCTCACCACGATCAGCCGGGCGGACGACGGTGGCGACGCGGGCGATGGCGAGGCGGAGCCACCTCCGGTGCCGACGGGAGTGCGATGGTCCGATGGCAGCCTGACCGCGCCAGAGTGGGAACGCGCTGTAGCCAAGGCCGTCGCTGCCATCTCCGAGGGCAGCTTGCGCAAGGTGGTGCTCGCGCTCGAGCTTAACGCCACGGCTGCCGCGGACATCGACGGGAGAGTCCTGTTGTCGCGGCTGGCCGGCCGCTATCCGGAGTGCTACACCTTTGCCTGCGATGGCCTGCTTGGCGCGACTCCTGAGCTGCTCATCAGACGAACCGGCGCGAGCCTGCATTCGGTCGTGCTCGCCGGGACGATGCCACGCGGCGGCTCGCCTGAGGCGGACCGGGCGCTCGGCGCCGCGTTGCTTGCATCGTCCAAGGATCGTGACGAGCACAGCTACGCGGTCGAGGACGTGCGCGCTGCGCTGCAGCCGCTGTGCGCTGACCTGCGCATCGACGAGCAGCCTTCGCTGCTGAGGCTGCCAAACCTTCAGCACCTCGCGACGCAGGTCTACGGTGAGCTGACCGGTGGCGACGACGTCAGCCACTCGGCGCTCGCGCTCGCCGCGGCCCTGCACCCGACCGCTGCGATCTGCGGCACCCCTGCCGACAAAGCCATGGACCTGATTCGCGAACTTGAGGGGATTGACAGGGGCCGCTACTCGGGACCTGTCGGCTGGGTCGACGCCAGGGGCAACGGCGAATGGGGAATCGCACTTCGCTGCGGGCTGGTGTCCGGTCGGAACGCCAGGCTCTTCGCCGGCTGCGGCATCGTGGCTGAGTCGAACCCGCCCGCCGAGGTGGCCGAGGCTCAGACGAAATTCTGGCCGATGCGCTACGCGCTGGAAGGCTAGCCGTACGGGCTCCGCAAATACTCCGAATTGCGGATTTATAGGTGCGCCTTTTGCTCTTGCGTTAACTCTCCGATCACGATGAGATTTCGGTTGCATAAAGGGCGCCGACCGCTCTCCGCCGCGACCTAGCAGCCACCTTGAATGCGAGTAGTGACAAACTGTAATCGTCTAGCTACACATCGCAGTCCTTAGGTCGTACCGGCTGCGCCCTGTGCCAGGTTCAAAGGAGTGCGTTCATGAGACGTCGTTCCCGGCGAATCGCCGCGATGGCGGTTGCTGCCCTGACCGCGGCCGGGCTTGCCGCGTGCAGCAATTCGTCAGGCGGCAGCTCGGCCGCCGGATCCAAGCCCGTGCACGGCGGCACGCTCAAGTTCGTCGCGGCTTCCGGCCCTGACCACATCGACACCGTCCCGGCCTATTACACCGCGGACTACATCCTCGAGCGCGGCTACGCACGCCAGCTGCTCACGTATCCGACGGTTCCTGGCAACACGCTCAACTCGGCGGGGTGGACAAAGAACACCACGCCAGTAGCTGATATCGCGACCGCTGTGCCGAGCACCTCCAACGGAGGGATCACGGGCGGCGGCACGACCTACACCTTCCACATCAAGCAGGGCGTGGACTGGAACACCAAACCACCGCGCCAGGTTGTCTCGGCGGACTTCCTCAGGGAGTTCAAGGCGTTCTGCAACCCGGTCAGCCCGGTCGGCAACCCGCTGTACTACACATCCACGATCGCGGGCCTCAAGCAGTACTGTGACGCCGAGGCGGCGTATTTCGCGAACAAGAATCACGCGCCGACCGCAGCCAACATCGCGAACTTCCAGAACTCGCACTCCATCTCCGGCATCACGACCCCGAGCTCGTCGACGATCCGGTTCCACCTGATCGCCCCCGCCGGGGACTTCCTGTACATGATGGCGATGCCGTTCACTTCGGCTCGCCCCGTCGAGTACGACAAGTACGTGCCGAACAGCCTCCAGCTGGACCAGCACACGATCTCCGACGGCCCGTACCAGATCACCTCGTACGTGCCGAGCCGCTCGATCGTCATGTCCCGGAACCCGGCATGGAAGCAGTCAACCGATCAGAACCGGCACCAGTACGTCAACAAGGTGACGGTCACGATGGGGGTCTCTGACGCCCAGACGCAGTTCAACGACATGAAGGCCGGCCAGTACGACCTGCCACTGGACACCAGCATCGTCCCCAGCGAGATTCCCACGCTCGAGTCGACACACGATCCGAAGTTCCGGGCCTGGCCAGGCAGCAACCTGCTCCCCTACATCGTGTTCAACCTGCGCAGCCCGAACAACGGCGGCGCGATGGGCAAGCTGGCCGTCCGGCAGGCGATCCAGTACGGCGTCAACAAAGTCGCCGTGCAGAAGGTCGTCGGCGGACCGACGGTCGGCACCATCACCAACACGGCGATCTCACCAGGCAACGTCGGCTTCCAGAACTACAACCTGTATCCGACGCCGAGCAGTCAGGGCGATTCGGCCAAGTGCAAGAGCCTCCTGGCCAAGGCCGGGTACAAGAACGGCCTGACGCTGACGTACCTGTACGAAAACGACAGCGTCAACAAGGCGGAATTCGAGGCCATCCAGGCGAGCCTGCGCAGCTGCGGAATCAACCTGAACGGCAAGCCGGAAGCGGGATCGACGTTCTTCGTCGACCTCGGCAACGCGCCCGCCAACGCCAAGCCCGGAGTGTGGGACATGGGCCAGGCGATCTGGTTCCCTGACTGGTTCGGCAACAACGGCCGCACGATCATTTCGCCGCTGTTCGAGACCAGCTGCGTGCTGAACACCACGAACTACGGCTGCTTCAGCAACAAGAAGCTGGACGCCCTGATCAAGCAGGCGGAATCGACCACCACTCTCACCGCGGCCGGCAGGCTGTGGAGCCAGGCGGATCACATCGTGATGAGCAATGCCGTCATCGTCCCGCTGCTGAGCCAGCAGTTGCTCATGTACTCCAGCCCCAACGTCGAGCAGGCAGGCACGACGGCGGTCGTCTACCAGCCGAACGTCGGCGGGCCGGACATCACCAACGTCTGGCTGAAGAACGGATAAGGCGCACGAGCGCGCACGAAAGAGTAGCTGCGTTCCGGCCGGGTATGCACGTAGCGTGCCCGGCCGGACCCGCTTCGGGCCCGTTTACCTGGGCATCTGCCATCGCGACCAGACAGCATCCGCACCGGGCGCGATCGGCAGACAACTACACCAGTCAGCTTGAGTCGGCACGCCCCCCGCCGATCCGGTGCCGCCGCCCTCTCCGCCAGCGGCGCCGCGTGGGAGGGTTTGATGAGCCTGCTTGAGGTAACTGACCTGCGGGTCAGCTTCCCGACTGCTGATGGCGTGGTGCAGGCGGTGCGGGGAGTCTCGTTCAGCGTCGAACCCGGCCGCACCCTGGGCATCGTCGGCGAGTCCGGGTCAGGCAAAACAGTGCTGACCCAGAGCCTGCTCGGCCTGACCCCCGGCGGCCAGATCTCCGGCAAA
>DATAEH010000226.1:0-60827 GCA_036258115.1 Streptosporangiaceae bacterium | reverse complement strand
GGGGGCATCCCGGCAGAAGACGCCGAACGAGATCGCACTGAACATCCTGCTCGCCTCGCTGACCATCATCTTCATGCTGGCCGTGATCACGCTGCAGCCGATGGCGTTCTACTCCAAGGCGCCGCAGACGCTGGTGGTCCTGGTGGCCCTGCTGGTTGCCCTGATCCCAACCACGATCGGCGCGCTGCTGTCGGCCATCGGCATCGCCGGGATGGACCGGCTGGTCCAGCGCAACGTGCTGGCCATGTCCGGCCGCGCGGTCGAGGCGGCCGGCGACGTGAACACCCTGCTGCTGGACAAGACCGGCACCATCACCATCGGCAACCGGCAGGCAACCGAGTTCCTGCCGGTCAACGGGGTGCAGGCGGCCGAGCTGGCCGACGCGGCCCAGCTGTCCAGCATGGCCGACTACACCCCCGAGGGCCGTTCGATCGTGGTGCTGGCCAAGGAGGCCTACGGCCTGCGCGAGCGGCAGGAGGGCGAGCTGCAGCGGGCGGAGTTCGTCGAGTTCACCGCACAGACCCGGATGAGCGGCATCGACCCTTCCGACGGCCGGCAGGTGCGCAAGGGTGCGTCCGCCTCGGTCCGGCAGTGGATCCGCGACAACGGCGGCACCCCGCCGGACGAGCTCGGAGCCATGGTGGATGGCATCTCAGGGGTCGGCGGGACGCCGCTGGTGGTGGCCGAGCGGGCCAACGGTACCGCCAAGGCGCTCGGCGTGATCTACCTCAAGGACATCGTCAAGGAGGGCATCGCCGAGCGGTTCGCCGAGATGCGCAAGATGGGCATCAGGACCGTCATGATCACCGGCGACAACCCACTCACCGCCAAGGCGATCGCCGACGAGTCCGGCGTAGATGACTTCCTCGCCGAGGCCACGCCGGAAGACAAAATGGCGCTGATCCGCAGGGAGCAGGAGGGCGGCAAGCTGGTCGCGATGACCGGCGACGGCACCAACGATGCTCCCGCGCTCGCCCAGGCCGACGTCGGCGTGGCCATGAACACCGGAACCTCCGCCGCCAAGGAGGCGGGAACATGGTGGACCTGGACTCCAACCCGACCAAGCTCATCGAGATCGTGGAGATCGGCAAGCAGTTGCTGATCACCCGTGGTGCGTTGACCACATTCTCTATAACCAACGACGTCGCGAAGTACTTCGCGATCATTCCGGCCATGTTCCAGGGCGTGATCCCGGGCCTGGCGAAACTCAACATCTTGCACCTGCACAGCCCGGAATCGGCGATCACCTCGGCGATCATCTTCAACGCGCTGATCATCGTGGCGCTGATCCCGCTCGCGCTGCGCGGCGTCCGCTACCGGCCGTCCTCGGCGGCGTCCATGCTCCGCAGGAACCTGTGGATCTACGGCGTCGGCGGCCTGATCATCCCGTTCATCGGGATCAAGCTCATTGACCTCATCGTTATGAACATTCCAGGATTCGGCGGTTGATCGACATGTCGCGTCTTCCTTCCAGCGTGCGCCAGCTCCTCGCGGGGCTCCGTGGCCTGCTGATCTTCACGGTGATCTGCGGCATCGCGTATCCGCTGCTCATGTACGGGATCTCCCAGGGAGCGTTCAACAAGCAGGCCAATGGCTCGCTCGTGCACTTCCACGGTCGAGTGGTGGGCTCCAGCCTGCTGTGCCAGGAGTTCATCGACGCCAAGGGCAACCCGCTGCCGCAGTACTTCCAGCCGCGCCCGTCCGCGTCCGCTACGTCGGCGACCAACCAGACCGGCGGCTGCGACCCGCTCGCGACGGGGGCCTCCAACCTCGGTCCAAACAACCCCGTGCTGGTGACCGACATCAGGGAGCGGATCAAGCAGATCGAGAAGTTCGACCACGTCCCAGCGTCGGCCATCCCGCCGGACGCGGTGACGGTGTCAGCCTCAGGTCTGGAGGCTTACATCTCGCCGCAGAACGCGGCGATCCAGGTGAACAGGGTCGCCGCGGCCAGGCACATCAGCCCGGCGACCGTCCGGGCGTTGGTCAAGAAGTACACCTTTGGCCGACAGCTCGGCTTCCTCGGCGAGCCGGGAGTCAACGTGCTGCTGCTCAACATCGCGCTCGACAAGCAGCACCCCGTACCGTGATGTAGGAGATGACAGAACCAGCCAGGACTCAGGCGAAGGGTCTTGCCGACCTCGCGCCCAGCGGTGGCCCCGTGGGGGTCTCCCCCCGGGGCCAGCGTCGCGGCGTGCTCAGGATCTACCTGGGCGCGGCGGCAGGGGTCGGCAAGACTTTCGCCATGCTCGGCGAAGGTCACCGCCGCCTGTCCCGCGGCGCCGACGTCGCGGTGGCCTTCGTGGAGACGCACGGGCGGCGCCGCACCACCGAGCAACTGGTCGGCCTGGAAGTGCTCCCCCGGGCGCGCATCGCCTACCGCGGCTCCGTGTTCGAGGAAATGGATGTCGACGCTGTCATTGCCAGGCACCCGCAGATCGCCCTGGTCGACGAGCTCGCGCACACGAACGTCCCTGGCTCGCGCAACGCCAAGCGCTGGCAGGACATCGAGGAACTGCTCAACGCCGGGATCGACGTCATCACCAACGTCAATATCCAGCACCTAGAGTCGCTGAACGACGTGGTGATGAAGATCACTGGCGTGCCGCAGCGGGAGACGGTTCCTGACGCGATCGTCAGGGCGGCCGACCAGGTCGAGCTCATCGACATGACACCCGAGGCGCTGCGCCGCCGGATGGCGCACGGCAACATCTACCCGGCGGAGAAGATCGACGCAGCGCTCAGTCACTACTTCCGGGTCGGGAACCTGACCGCGCTGCGCGAGCTGGCGCTGCTTTGGCTGGCCGACAAAGTCGACGAGGGCCTGCAGAAGTATCGTGAAGCGCACGACATCCACGACACGTGGGAAGCCAGAGAACGCGTCGTCGTGGCCCTCACCGGAGGACCAGAGGGCGACACCCTGATCAGGCGCGCCGCCAGGATCGCGGCCCGCTCCTCGGGCGGCGACCTGCTCGCCGTCTATGTGACCAGGTCAGACGGGCTGACCAACGTAGACCACGCCGCGCTCGCCACGCAGCGTGGCCTGGTAGAGGCGCTGGGCGGCAGCTACCACCAGGTGGTCGGCGACGACGTGCCCGAGGCGCTGCTGACCTTCGCCAGGGCCGAGAACGCGACACAACTAGTCCTCGGCGCGAGCCGCCGCAGCTGGGTGGCCTCCCTGCTGACCGGGCCAGGCGTCAGCCTGAGGACGATCCGCGATTCCGGCGACATTGACGTGCACATCGTCACTCACTCGCGGATGGGCAGAGGCCGGGGGCTCCCATCCTTGCGCGGCGGACTCTCGGTGCCGCGCAAGGTAACCGGGTACGTGCTCGCGGTGGCGCTTGCCCCCCTGATCACAGCACTGCTCGCGAATCTTCGTAGCGACCTGAACCTGACGAGCGACATGCTGATCTTCCTGATAGGGGTCATCGCGGTCGCCCTTGTCGGCGGACTGATTCCTGCCGTCATTGCCGCGGTCGCCGGGTCTCTCTTTCTTAACTACTACTTCACGCCGCCGTTCTACACGTTCAACATCAGTGAGGCCAACAACGCTCTCGCGCTGATCGTCTTCGTCATCGTAGCCATCATCGTGAGCAAGATCGTGGACGACGCCGCCCGTCGGTCGAAACAGGCGGCCAGAGCCAGCGCGGAATCGGACCTGCTCGTGACGACCGCCGGCAGCATACTGCGCGGCGAGCAACCGCTACAGGCGGTAATGGACCGAGTGCGCGAAGCTTTCGCCATGGACGCCGTCACGCTGCTTGAACGTCCTCACGAGGCTGACGGTTCGCACGCGCCGGACGGCTGGCGCGCCATCGCCACCTCAGGGCCGGGAGAGCTCGCGGCGCCTGAGGATGGCGATGTCGCCATGCCGGTCACCGACGATCTGTGCCTTGCCGCGCGCGGCCGCGCGTTGCCTGCCGCCGACCGGCGCCTCCTCGGTGCGTTCGCTGTCTACGCGGCTGCCGCCCTAGAGCAGCAGCGTCTCACCGCCGAGGCCGAGGCCGCGCGCCCCATCGCCGAGGCCGACCGCATGCGCGCCGCGCTGCTGGCCGCCGTCAGCCACGATCTGCGGACTCCGCTGGCATCGGCCAAGGCAGCGGTCACCAGCCTGCGCTCTGATGACGTCAAGTGGACCGCTGAAGACCACGACGAGCTGCTGGCCACAGCCGACGAGTCGCTCGATAAGCTGACCAGGCTGGTCGAGAACCTGCTCGATACGAGCAGACTCCAGGCCGGGGCAATGTCGGTATTTCCGCGGCCGGCCGACCTTGGCGAAGTGGTCGCCCGCGGGCTCGACGACCTCGGCCCGCCTGGCCACGCCGTGACTGTCGAGATCCCGGCCGACTTGCCCGAGGTCCAGGTCGACCCTGCCATCCTGGAGCGCGTGATCTCCAACCTGGTGGCCAACGCGATTCGGTACTCTCCGGCCGGCTCGCCGCCGCTGCTGACCGCGAGCTCCCTTGGCGACCGGGTCGAGCTGCGCATCATCGACCGCGGCCCTGGCCTGTCGGACGAGCAAGTGAGCCGGATGTTCGTACCGTTCCAGCGGCTTGGTGACACGGACAATACGACCGGCATCGGGCTGGGGCTCGCACTGTCGCGCGGCCTGACCGAGGCAATGCACGGGACGATCGAGCCGGAAGAGACCCCAGGCGGCGGACTGACGATGGTGCTGTCGCTGCCTGCGGCCACAGCCACGACGCCCCCGCTCCCCTCCACGGCTGTCGAACCGCAAGGCGCTCGTCAGGTGCGATCGTGACCCGCGTTCTCGTCATCGATGACGAACCGCAGATCGTCAGGGCGCTCAGGATCAACCTGCGGGCCAGGCACTTTGAGGTCTTCACAGCCCAGACCGGCGCGGAGGCGCTGGCCGAGGCGGCGGGCCATCCGCCGGATGTCGTCATTCTCGATCTTGGCCTGCCAGACCTGGATGGCGTCGATGTGATCGCTGGGCTGCGCGGCTGGACCGACGCCCCCATTATCGTGCTATCCGGACGTGCCGACAGCACAGACAAAGTCGAGGCGCTCGACGCTGGCGCCGACGACTATGTCACCAAACCCTTCGGCATGGACGAGCTACTCGCCAGGATGCGCGCTGTCGTCCGCCGCAGTACGCCCGAGCAAGACGAACCCCAGGTCAGGTTCGGTGACCTCACGATCGACTTGGCAGCCAAGCGGGTGAGCAGGCCGGCTGGTGCTGACGGCACGCCCGGTGACCAGCCGGGTACCGGCCCGGCGGGCGACATCAGGCTGACCCCGACCGAGTGGCACCTGCTTGAGGTGTTGCTCCGCCATCCTGGCAAGCTGCTTAGCCAGCGCCAGCTGCTGCAAGAGGTATGGGGGCCCGGCTATGCCGACGCGACCGGCAATCTGAGGCTGTACATGGCCCAGCTCCGACGCAAGCTCGAGCCCGATCCCGCCAGGCCGCGCTGGCTTCTCACCGAGCCCGGCATGGGCTACCGCTTCCAGCCAGACGAAGCCGATCGTGCGCTCCGCTAGCCGACGGCGACGATGATCGCGATGACGATCCCGATGACGACGACTGCCGCCCCGACAAGAGCGATCGTGCGGTTTGAGCCGCTCTTGGTGGCCGGACCTGCCGGCGGCTGCTGGGGCCACATGCCGCCCCGTCCGCCCCGCTGGGCATCGTCCTCATCCTGGTTCGCAACAAACGCCTTGAACTCTGCCGTACTTGCCGAGGCGTCGGGAGCAGCGCGGAATTCCCCCGTTGTGCGCGGCAGATCACTTCTGACATACCGGTCATCGTGCTCGGGCATGCCCCGACTTTAGCTGATCCAATCCAGTCTAACCGCCTGATCAGCGCAGATTCCTGTGCACTACTGCGGGCGAACCGCTCGCAGCCAGCAAGGCCGGTTCGGCTAGCGTGCTCGAACCCCGCGCCTTAGGCGAGTTCGGGCAGCTCGTCAGGCCGGTCTACCAGCCTGGAGAGCACAATCGAGCTTCGGGTCCTGACCACGAACGGCTCGGCCCCTATCCGTTCGACGACCTGTTCGAAATGCCGCATGTCGGCCGCCCTGATGTGCAGCAGGGCGTCCGCCTCACCCGTGACCGTGCACGCGCTTACGACCTCTGGATGCTTGCGGGTGGCGACGGCGATGTCGGTCGGGCTGGTACGCCCGCGGCAGAACAACTCCACGTATGCCTCGGTGGTCCAGCCAAGCTCTCCGGGGCTCAGCCGGGCCGAGAAACCAGTGATGGCACCTGCGGACCTCAGCCTGTCGACCCGGCGCTTGACCGCAGGAGCCGATAGCCCGACGATCGCGCCGATCTCGGCGTAACTGGCCCTGGCATCCTGAACAAGGGCATGCAGAATCCGCCGGTCCAGCTCGTCATACGACATCGAAGTCAGCCGCCATCATGCTCCTCGCCTTCGGTTACGAGCGCTGACCGCAAAGCCATCAGCTCAGCGCACGTTACTCCGCAGGTGGCCAGGTAGTCAGCGAGGCTGCCGGCTTGGCGCCTGGCCCGGCCGATGGCGCGAATGATGAGCTCGGGAGGGCTCGCCAGCAGAGCGGCGGTCAGCCGCTCGCCGAGGCCGGTGCTCTCCTGCACCTGGCCGATCGTCGGCGTGTGCTGCGGATCAAGGTATGTCCCGCTGAGCGCGTAGTCGGCGGCGACGAACTCGTCGGGGACACCCACGGCTGAGAGCGCGAAAGCCACGACGATCCCCGTCCTGTCCTTGCCTGCCGTGCAATGCACCAGCGCGGGTAGCGCACCAGGCCGGGCGAGCGCCCTGATCGCCGCGCC
This sequence comes from Streptosporangiaceae bacterium, assembly GCA_036258115.1. Classification (GTDB taxonomy): domain Bacteria; phylum Actinomycetota; class Actinomycetes; order Streptosporangiales; family Streptosporangiaceae; genus Chersky-822. The sequence goes on along the minus strand of DATAEH010000226.1, from coordinate 54,053 downwards.
GATCGCCCCCGCGCGCTCATCGATGATGAAGTCGTAGACCCCGGGCAGCTCGGCCGGCAGTTCGTCGAAGTCCTCACCTATCAGCGAGACCTGCATGGTGAGCGCACCGGACCTGGCGAGGTCATCGACGGGACTGGGTGCGATCTGCGCCTCAGCATTCGTCCGCAGGTCAAGCACGGTCCGCAGGCCGAACGTCCCGAGCAGGCCGAGCCCGTCCCCGTCAACGCGATGCAGGCCGTCGGACCTCAGTAGCCGACGCCACCGGGTCACGCCGCCGCCCGCTACAGGGTACCCGCCCGTGTCTCGGAAGTTCAGCGTGCCGCCGACGGCGACGTGCCTGCCGTCGGCGCGGCCAATGCTCGCGATCAGCCCGCCCACATCACCAGGCGCCGGTCCGGTCACGTCTTCGTGCAGGCAACCCGCCATCGCATCCTCCCGCGTGCAGCAGCAGAGTATCTGGCGGGCATGATCGGGAACCCGGACGGCAGCCGCCGGAACGTTCCTGTTCCGCTGATGTATAAGGTCGGTACACCTGGAGGGCTGTTATGACGCGAATAGGCAACTTGTACGGTCCCGATGCGACCTTCCTCGGCGTGCCGGGAGCCGACCTGTCCGATCCCCAGTCCTGGGCAGGGACGGACATCATGATCATCGGTGCCCCGTTCGACGGCGGGACCTCGCACCGCCCTGGCGCGAGGTTCGGACCGCAGGCCATCAGGTTCACCGACTACCTGCCGCACGACGGATCGCGCCCGCACCTCGCCCTGGGCGTCGACCCGCTCAAGGAGCTCAAGATCGCCGACGCCGGTGACATCGAATTGCCGTCAGGCGACACCGAGCTCTCGCTGCGCAGGCTGGAAGAAGCAGTGCAGCAAGCCGCCACCGGCGGGACGATCCCGGTGGTCCTCGGCGGCGATCACACGATCACTTTCCCCGACGCTACGGCTGTGGCCAGGCACGTCGGCTGGGGCCGGCTCTCGCTGATCCATTTCGACGCGCACGCCGACACAGGCAACACGCAGTTCGGGTCGCTGTACGGGCACGGCACGCCGATGCGCCGGCTCATCGAGTCGGGAGCCGTCCGCGGTGACAGGTTCCTCCAGATCGGGCTGCGAGGCTACTGGCCGGAGCCGGAGACGCTGGACTGGATGGCGAGCCAGCGGATGCGCAGCTATGAGATGACCGAGATCGTGTCGCGGGGGCTGGATGAATGCCTCACCGAGGCCTTCGCGATCGCGCTGGATGACTGCGACGGCGTGTTCTTGTCCGTTGACGTCGACGTTGTCGATCCTGGCATGGCCCCAGGCACCGGCACGCCGGAGCCCGGCGGGCTGACTGGCAGGCAGCTGCTCGACGCCGTCCGCAGGATTGCCACCGAACTGCCCGTTGCGGGGGTTGACGTCGTGGAGGTGGCGCCTCCGTACGACCACGCGGAGGTGACGGCCTTCCTGGCCAATCGCGTGGTGCTTGAGGCACTGTCCGGCATCGCGTGGCGGCGCCGGGCTGCGGCCGGGCAGTCCCCGCGCGACCCAAGATGGCCGCTGCTCCGCGGCAGGGGTTAGCGACGCGCAGGCCACGGCCACGTTGATGATTCTGCTGCCAGAATTCAGCTCGATCTATAGTTAAGTGCATGCTGGATGCCACCAGGCTCCGGGTGCTCGTCGCTATCGCCAGGCACGGATCGGTCACTGCCGCGGCTCAGGCTCTCAACTACGCCCAGCCGTCGATCAGCCATCACATGGCAAGGCTGGAATCGGAAACCGGCGCGAAGCTGATGGAGCGGTCCGGCCGCGGGATCCGGCTGACCGACGCGGGCAGGCTGCTGGCCGAGCGCGCAGAGGAGATCCTCGGCCGGCTGGATGCCGCCGAGGCCGAGCTCGCCGCCCACCTCGGCCTGAAGCAGGAGACCGTCAGGCTCGCGACATTCGGGTCCGCCCTCGGCACCCTCGCTGCCGCGGCGGGCGCCGCGCTGCGCGCCGACCGGGCCGCGGCGGATATCTCCTTGATCCAGGCCGAACCCGAAGATGCGCTGCGGATGCTCAGAGTCGGCAAGGTGGACGTCGCCTTGGTCTTCAGGTACCAGGCAGAAACCGCCGGATCGCTGCACGATCCCGACCTGCGCTTCCACCCGCTACTCGACGAACCTGTTTTCCTGATCACGCCAGCTGCCAGGACCGGCGGTGGCCGGGACACAGCCGCGAGCACCCCGCCAGCGGGCAAGGCACCAGGCGCGGGCCAGCCAGCAGGTCGTCGGCCTGCTAGCGGCCGACCCGCCGGAAACGCCTCACCTGCTGGTACCTCCCCGCCGAGCCCGTCACTGGCCGGCGCGCCCGGCGCCAACATCCTTGCGGAGTACAAAGGTCACCGGTGGATCGCGGGCTGCGAGCGATGCCAGGACGTGCTCTTCCGGTTGTGCCGCTCGGCAGGCTTCAGCCCGGACATCGCGGTCATGACCGACGACTATGTGGCCGCTCAGGCGCTCGTCGCCGCGGGGCTCGGTACGGCGATCTTGCCCGGCCTCGCGTTGCGGGCACTGCGTCATCCCGGGATTGCGGCGATCGAGTTGCCTGGGACGCGCCGCCATGTGCTCGCGGCCACCTACGGCGGCCCGCCCGAGCGCGCCGCCGCCAGCGCGCTGCTCACCGCCCTCGGCCGCGCGGCCGCGCACTTCAGCGGTGATCGGCTGGGCGCCAGCGCGAGCCCCGCCTAGATCAGCATCGCGAGCGGCCTAGATCGACGTCGCGCGCCCGGCCCAGTAAGGATCGCGGAGGCGGCGCTTCAGTAGCTTCCCGCTTGGATCGCGCGGCAGCTCAGCAACGAAGTCGATCGACTTCGGCCATTTCATTTTCGCCAGGCGGCCCTCAAGCGAGGCAAGGATTTCGGCGGCCAGTTCCGGTGAGGGCTCAACCCCGTCGGCCGGTTCGACTACCGCCTTTATCTGCTCACCCCACTCCTCGTCCGGGATGCCGAAGACCGCCACGTCGGCGACCTTGGGATTGGTGATGATCTCGGCTTCGATCTCCGCCGGATAGATGTTCGCACCGCCCGAGATGATCATGTCGGACTTCCTGTCGCACAGGAATAGGAAGCCGTCGGAGTCCAGGAATCCGATGTCGCCGACGGTGAAGAAGCCCCTGAGACGGTTCGCGGCGGTCTTCTTCGGGTCGCCCTTGTACTCGAAATCCATCCCCATCCGCATGTAGACGGTGCCAGGGACGCCCGCCGCGCACGGATCGCCGTTGTCGTCAGCGACCATGACCTCGCTCATCGGCCACGACTTGCCCACGGTGCCAGGGCGCTCCAGCCATTCTTGCGGCGTGACGATGGTGCCGCCGCCCTCGGTGGCCGCGTAGTACTCGTAGATGACCGGCCCCCACCAATCGAGCATCTGGTGCTTGATCGGAACCGGGCACGGCGCTGCCGCGTGTATCAGCCACAGCATCGACGAGACGTCGTACCTGGCCCTGACCTCGCCGGGCAGCGACAGCATCCGCTTGAACTGCGTCGGAACCATATGGGTGTTCGTGACCTTGTAGCGCTCGACAAGCGCCAGGGCACGCTCGGCATCCCAGCTGTCCATGCAGACCAGCGTGTGCCCGAACTGCAGCGCGCTGCCGCCAAAGATCGTCACCGCCGTGTGGTAGTTCGGCGAGGTCACCAGGTGCACATTGGGATGGCCGCCGGTGATTCCGAAGAACTGCAGCAGGCCGGTCAGCAGGTCGGCTGAGACATCGGGGTCGAGCCCGGTCAACTCGCGCCGCACGCCCTTCGGCCGGCCCGTCGTTCCCGACGTGTAGTGCATCGCCGCGCCAGCCGTCCTGTCGGCCGGCAGCTCGGTCGGATGGCCGGCGCGCAGGTCAGCAACCTCGGTGAAGCCTGGCACCGTGCCGTAGCTGAATCTGGCATCCGCCGGGACTCCCGCGTCGTCGGCCGCGGCCGCGCCGGCCTGCGCGAACCGCTCGTGCACGAAGAACGCCTTCGCCTCGGTGTCGCCGACGATGTAGGCGATCTCCGGCGTGGTGAAGTGCCAGTTGATGGGGGTGTAGTACCAGCCCGCCTGGAGGGCAGCCAGGCACAGTTCCTGCGGTGCGATCCCGTTGGGGACCAGCGCCGCGATCCCGTCGCCAGCCCGGAGCCCGCGAGCGCGGAGTGCGTGCACCAGCTGGTTGACCCGCCCGAGCAGGTCACCAGCGGTGTGCTCGGTCCCGTCCGGTTCGACAACTGCCAGCCAGCCAGGGTCTTTCTGCGCGCGCTCCCAGAACCCCAACCAGCTCCTCCGATCGTGACCGTTCTGACGGCGCCGCCTCCGACCCCAGATCCGGGTAACCCGGATCAGGGAACCCCGGCCGGGTCAGTGGACCGCGGCCGGGGTGTTAAGCACTAAGCCGGAACCCTAATGGCTTCGTCGTCGTCCTCGTATTGCTCATCCTCAGGCCTGAACCGGCTCATTACCAGCCCGACAACCAGGAGGATTAGGCCGATCACGCCTGCCACGATCGGGATGATCACGTTCAGTACGGTGATCTTGGTGGTCCCGTTCTTGTCCGTCTGGACACCAGAGGCGATGCTCGCGGGGGTCGTCTTGAAGTCAGCGCTCATCAGGACCAGGCGAGTTGTGCCGGTGTCGTCCCGCAGCGTCTGCTGCACGTTCTGCTCGACCTGCAGCGGCACGCCGGTGATCGGGTCCACGGAGTAGGTCTCCTGCACGGAGTAGAACTCCGGCAGCGTCACCTCGGAGGCGCTCTCGCCTACCAGGGAGCCAGGCAGCGACTGCGTGCCTATCTGGGTGGGCGGGATGTCGGCGGCGAAAACGTAGGTAGAAACGCCCGAGGTAGTGGACGTGCCCTTGAAGTGGAACGTCACCGGCTTTTTCAGCGTGGTGTCGTAGACCTGGTAACTCTGCTTCTGGGTGTTGAGCGGGAAAAGGCTGCCCTGCGTGTTGGGAGGGACCTGAACGTGCTTACCGCCCACGAGGTTGCCGCTCCACGGCACCAGGACGCCGGTCTTGCGGTCAAAGGCCAGGACGTTCCCGTCAGCCGGGATCGAAACAGGTTGGTGGTTGGTGGTGTCCTGGATGGCCGTGTAGGTCTGCCACACCGCAACGTTGTTGCTGCCGACATTCTTGGCCGACGCGACGTCCCCCTTGGTCGTGCTGGTTGCCTGAAGAGTTACCCCCGACTCTTCGGTCACCGACTTCTCGCTGAAATAGCTCGCGTCGTCGGCCTGCAACGTTGTCTTTGAGTACTCGTTCAGCGGGAATTTGACCGCCTGACCCGGCACGAAGAACTTCGACAGGATCGCGAGCACGATAAAAAAGATTCCCAGACCAGTCAGAATTGACCAGCTCACGCGGCGCATGGGCCCTCCTGGGGATTGGCGCTCAAATGTGGTGGCTAGCGGGGGTAATACGAGTTTGAGGCATGATACTGATCAGTAGTTGTGGTGTCACTAGGAACAGGACACATCCTTGTAACGACCCCATGGGCCGCGTTTCTAGCATTTCCGACATTAACGGCATGCCCCTTTGTGCCGCGACCGGCAACACACGGCTTAGTCGTTAAGACCCGTCGCCAGCAGCCCAGCGGTCGCGACCGCGTCGCCGTGCCTGGCCCGCTTGAGCAACCGCTCGTGCTCGTGCTGCGGCGTCGGCTCGGCCCGGTCAGGCAGCAGCACCAGATGGTCGTCGGCCATCCGGTAGATCCGACGCAGCCGCGGGTTATACAAGATCGCCTCGTCGTCGAAATAGAGCAGGCCCTGCTTGTCGATCGGGCAGGCCAGGATGTCGAGCAGCGGTGGCTCGATCGGCATGATCATCTCCATTTCTCGGTAAGCCGCTCTTTTCCGCGTGCACGCTCATGCGGCTCCTGCCACGGGCGTGGCGGCGCCTTCGGCGGGTTCGGCGCCCGCGGTTGCTACCTCGGCCGCGTCCTCGACTTCCCGCGGCCTTCTGGACAAGATGACCACCACGAGACCGGCCAGCAAGATGCCGGCCAGCCTGAGCGCCAGCCGCACCGGATCCGCCGGCAGCCGCTCACCGAACAGCCAGGTACCGGCCACGATGAAGAACACGCTGCCGGTGATGTTCGAGACCGGACCGACGATGGAGACCCGGCAGCGCTGCAACCCGGTCTGGAAGATCAGCATGCCCAGAGCCGAGCATGCGACCGTGACGTACGGGTACGGCGACTCGGCGATGGAGAGCAGAAGACTGGCGTCCAGGCCGCCGTGCTGGCCGAGCGTTCCCGCCATCGCCTTGATGGCCAGGGTCGCGACGCCGTAGAACAACCCTGACGACACGGCGTAGGACACGCCGATCGACGGCATCCGGTGCCGGCCGCTCGGCCGAGGCCGCAGCGCGCTGGCGCCAAGCCCGACCGCGACCGCGCAGGCCGGCAGCGCGACAGCCGCGAGCAGCCCGCCGTTCGCCTCGTGGCCGACATGACCGGCCGGCCCGGTGGCCGACAACGCGATCACGACGATAGCTGCCGCCATGGCCAGCACGCAGGCGAGCTCAAGCCGCCTGAGCGTCTCGCGCAGGACGATCCTCGAGAGCACCAGCAGAATGACAACCCCTGAGCCCAGTATCGGCTGGACGACGCTTACCGGCGCATGCGTCAGCGCGATCACCTGCAGGCCGAAGCCGCAGAGCATGAGCCCGAAACCGGCCAGCCACGCCGGCGCGGTCGCCAGGATGCGCAGCAGCCGCAGCGCATGCCTGGCGTCGATGGCCGGCAGCTGCGCGAGCGCTCGCTTCTCGAGGATGAGGCCGAGGTGGTAGGCGGTCGTCGCGAGCAGGGCCACGACCACGGCGAACGCTGGCCCGCTCATCGGCGCACCGCCTCTTCACCGGAGAACTGGTCGAGGACCTTGGCGAACATCGCGCCGAACTCGCCTGCGTCTGAGCCTGACATCAGCGCCCGCCGGTAACGGAACGTGAGCCGCAGCGCGCCGCCGGCCGTCACGGCCCCGAGCGACAGCCCGCGCGGCATATGAGCCGAGGTGGAGAACCACACCTGCTCGGCTGGCATTGGGCCGAAGGCCAGCGGCCCGGCGACGCCGAGGTTAGAGACCAACGACGTATCACAGAACAACGGGCCCGCCACCCGCAGCGCCAACCTCAGCAGCATGTACTTGACGGTGACCGGAAGCGGAGCGGCGGCCAGCGCGCGTGAGGCGAGGTCGAGCTGCGGCCCGGTATGTTCCTTCGCGGCCCTCGTCTGGCTTGCGACGTCGGCGATCACGTCCGCCGGCCTCGCGCCAGCGGGCACCCTCGCGGCGATGGTCGTCAGCCTGGACAGATTGGCCCACTGCCCTTCCGGGCCAGCTTGTGCCTTGTCTCCGACCGGCATCGTGATCTTTATCCCGTCGCCGCTGCCGCGGGCGCGATTCCACTCGCTGATCGTGATCATCAGCGCAGCGATCAGCAGATCGTTGATGCTCGCCCCGTCCCTGCGCAGCGAGTTGGTGACGGTCAGTCCGTCCCAGGTCACTAGGTGGGCCCCGTATCCCGGCAGCCTCGGCTCAGCCTCCAGCCCCGGCGCGATCCTGGCGGCGCGGCCGAACTTGCGTCGTGCGGCACTGACTGACGTCTCACCCGCTGAACCCTTGCTGGGGTCCTGGCCCCAGCAAGGGTTCAGCGGTGGGGTGGCCGGCCTGGGGCTGCCAGATGCAGCCAGCGGCGCGGGGTCGGCGTCCGGCATAGGCGGGGGGATCGCCATCGCCTGCCCGCCCGCCACCGCAGGTCCGTATTGGCCGGCAACCTCGCGCATCAGGCGCAGGCAGGAAAGGCCGTCGAACGCCGCGTGGTGCGCGTTGAGGATCAGGTGATCGCCATCAGGCCCGGAGGCGAGCAGGAACCGGAGCGGCGGCGCGACATCGAGCGAAAGTGAGGACGACAAGAACGCGTCCCGCCGCCGGTCAAGATCCTCCTGACCGGCGTAGCTGGCGGTCAGCACCGGTTCGGTGCCCAGTGGGACGGGAAACTCCCAGTGATAGCCGCGCCGCCACACCGCTGGCCGCCGCCTGGCCATAATCCTGGGCTGGGAGGCCAGCACCGCAGCCACGCTCGCGCTGACCGCGGCCGGGTCGAGCCGACCGGGAACCACGACCTCAAGGTGCACATTGGCGGGTTCGGCCGGCCTGTCGTAGTAACACGTGAGCTCGTCGGCCACCGCGAAACGCTCGATCATCGGCGTACCGCCCGCCAGCGAGACAGCACGTCGGGCAGCCTGTTAGGCAGCGTGTCAGGCAGCATGGGCATCAGCGCGCACGTAAGCGCGACCAGCGCGCAGGCCTGGGCCGGCGCCCCGAACGCGCCAGTCCCGGGCAGGGCCGGGTGCGCAGCCAGGGCCGTCAGGATGCCCGCGGCGATCATTCCAGCCGCGGCGAGCGCTCCGAACCAGCTGGGCCAGCGGAAAGCCAGGTAGGCAACGACCGGCACTGCAAGCGCGACGGGTCCACCAACGATCGCGATCAGCACGGTGAGGCCGAGCAACGCGAGCCACGGAACGAGCCTGCCTCGCTGGGGAGCCGGGGCTGGCACGACCCAAGGGCTCGATGCCCAGGTCAAGGTCGGCGCGGCGGCGGGCAATGCCTGATCCATCTGTTCGCGCACTCTCCCGCGCAGTTCGCGCGCTCTTTCGCGCCTTCGGCCAGCGATCGCGGTCAGGAGCAGCCCGAACGCTCCAGCCGCAGACAGGATAATCCAGACATGATAGAACTTGACCGGTTTGAAGGTCAGCGTTACGACGCCGCCTTGGCCCGCTGGCATGACGAAGCCCTGCTGCCAGCCATCGAGCCGGACCGGACGCAGCGTCTTACCGTGCATGGTCGCGGTCCAGCCGGCGTTCTCGTTCTGATGTAGCTCCAGATAAGACGCTGCCCCCGGGCCCACTCTGACCTGCCTGTATTCCTGGTTCCAGGTGAGCACTTTGGCGGTACGGCCCAGGCTGGTGGCGCTCTGGCCCGGCGTTGCCGATCCCAGATCCTGAGCATGCTGGAGGCCAGGAAGGCCACTCGCCGCCGCTTTGACCAGGCTCAGTCCCGTGAGCGTGAACGCCGTCGGGGCTGCCGCCAGCACCCGGTGGGGGCCGGAGGCGAGCCAGACGGTCGAACTGGCCCGGCAGAGCCGGACATGCACAGGTCCGAACGAGATCAGGCTGCCGACATTGCCGAAGACCCTGGTCCGCAGCATCCGCTCGCCCAGACGCACCGACGGGCCCGAGCCGCATGGCAATGCGAAACTCGCGCTCCTCGCTGGTGCCGCCGGCCGAAGACCGTTCAGCGCCGGAATCGACAGGCTGGACAACCCGACAGGGAGCCGCGCAGGCTGTCCGGAGATCGGCTGCGCGCTCGTCGCGTACTGCACGACCGGGAAGCTGATCGTCATCTGATTCGTCCGCAGCGGCGGCACGATCGCTGTCTGCCCGCCAAGCCCCACGCTTGCGTCCCTGACGCCATGCGGGCTAGTGATCTTGATCGATTCCGGAGCCGCCGCGAGGCCCGGCAGCGGCTGGATCACCATTCGCCTGATCGTTCGCATGCCGCGCCAGCTCAGGGTCAGCGAAGCGTTCCGGCTGCCTGCGATCCAGGCTCCCGGCTTGTGACGCCGGAACAGGTTGGCCGGCGCCAGGCTTGGCAGCGACCCGTAGGTCGAACTCGCGGTCACCGCAAGGGTCTTGTGGCGCACCGGCGTGAGCGAGGTGAGGATCGCGTCCAGATCAGGGCCGGGCGTAGCGATGGCGGTCGCACCGAACTTGAACCTGCCGCTTGCCGCGGACTCGAACGTCCTGGCTAGCGGCGGATAGGCGGCGATGTTGGCCAGGCTCGCCGGTGACGGGACGGACTGATCGAAGGAGAACACGGTGGACGGTGCTTGCCGCCCTGCCGGGTCCTGCGCCGGGCGCAGGTACCTTGTCACCTTGACGCCAGGGATGTCCAGACCCGCGATTCCCGCCCCGGGCCCGCCCGGCACCCCGCCGCGCGCCGCTGCGATCGTAATCCGCAACGACCTGGTCGGACCGGGAGGTATCCGCAAGGGCTGCGGGTCGCTGGTCCGCATCACCTTGCTGGTGACCGACCCGGCGTCTGTACTGACGGTGAGCCGGCTCGCGACCGACCGCGACGCAAGGTCGTCGAGCAACGTGATCATCATCGAGCCGGGCAACGCGAGCCGCCGGTCAAAAGTGATCTGAACCCACTGCCCGATGGCGCTGGTCGGGTTGGCTTCCGTCCAGGCCGTATCCGGGTTGTCGTCGAACACGTTCACCGGATCAAGCTGTGGCGTCTCGACCAGCCAGGACCCCGACGACGACGCTGTCACGGCGGCCGCGCCGGACAGCGCGGCCACAGTCTGATGACCTGCCGCCGTCACCGGCAGCAGCTGCCGTGGCTCGCCGCCGGGACTGCCTAGCGGATCGGCTGGCGGGTTCCGTTCTTCCGGCGTGTAGGTGTAGGAGGCCGTCGGGTCGATGGAGCCGAACGCGTTGTCGGCGCGCCGGAATGTGTCAGTAACGGCCCACTCCGCGGGCTTGACCGGCAACGGGTCTCCCGCGATCACGGCGGGCGTTGATGGCGCCAGGGCGCGCTGCGCGGTGAGCTGAAGCAGCGCGTCCGGTCCTCCGTTTACGAGCACCGTCTGGCTCACGGGCAGCGCGACGGCCGACGGCGGCGGACGATCCGTAGCCGTGGCCGGCGCGAAGATCTCGATCGCAGGATAAGAAGGCAGCGCCGCCTGCGGCTGCGACGAACCGGAGCTGGGTTGCGCCACCAGGGACCCAAGGCCACGCTGAGTGCCGGTGATCTGCGGTCCGAACGAGGCGATGACCTTAAAGCCAGAGCTGGTCAGCGCCTGGTGCACCGCCTCAGGCGGCGTGTAGCCGATCGATGCGGGACTGAGGTCGTTGCGCACCAGGACGTAGCCGATGCCGGATCTGCTCAAGGTGGCAGCCAGGCCGGGGATCCGCTCACCGGAGTTGATGGCCGCCTGTACCGACCTGAGCAGCATCTCCGAGCCGGCTCCCCCGTACGGGACCAGCCCCTGCGCCACCCAGGGCGAGCTGGCGAGCGGCTCCAGCGGATCGTCTATCGGCTCGCCCCACACGAAGACGCCGTGCTCCGCGGCCGGCACGACAAGGGCGGGCGCCCTCGGCGAGTGCTGCTGCAGGTATGAGGCCGCCTTATGCCAGTAACCGGGCACAGCGCGGAACGACCCCGCGTTCAGCACCTGGCCGGAGACCTGCGGGTAGGCCATGCCGAGCAGGACGAGAGCGATAGCCGGAGCCGCGAAAAAATGCCACAGGGCCCGGGGCGCGGTGTCGGCCACCAGCGCAGCGCGTTTTGTCCTGAGCACGAGCGCGTGCGCCACACCGAGAGCCAGTGCGACCGCCGCTACCGGCTCGACCTTGTAGACGCTGCGCAGCGGCGCGGCGACCCCGTCAAGCAGCTGGTCGACCGGATGGTGGAAGACGCCGCCTAGCGGACCTGGATAGCCGGACAGGGCAATCAGCGCCGCGATGCCGAGGCTGAGCCGCAGCCAGCCGCTGGCGGGAAGGTCGCGGCGGCACAAACCAGCGAGGCCGGTCGCGGCCGCGACCGCTGCCGCCATGATGGCCACCGGGTAGGCGACCATCACCCAGCCAGCCGCCAGCCATGGCTGGCCGAAGTTCAGATAGGCGGTCCAGTTGCCAGCGCCGCGCAGGAAGGCCGCGCCCGACATGGTGGCGGTCGTCGTGCCCGACTGTTCGACATAGGGCAGGAAGTTGAAGGAGTACTTGGCCTGCAGCAGCAGCGGCACGAGCCACCATGCCGTGGCCAGCAGCATCGCCGCTGCCCAGAGCGCCGCCAGCTGTAGGCGCTGCCGGCCGCGCAGCTGCGTAAGGATGAACAGCGCAGGCAGGATCAGCGGGTACAGCGTCGACGTGGCGTTGACGCCGCCCATGAATGCCGCGGCCACGCCCGAGCGCGCTGCCGCCCGCACCAGGCTCGCCACGGGCACTGCGCGGCCGTTCGACGCCTTGTCTGCCACGCTGACCAGCGGCAGCACCGCCCAGGGCGCCAGCAGGCCTGGCAGTATGCCTGCTGAGGTCGAGCCGATCAGGATCGTGTACGTCGGCCAGAGGACGAAGGCGAGCCCGGCCACGACCCTGGAGCGGTCGGTCCCGATTCGCACCGCCTCGCCCAGCTTCATCAGGCCGGCGAAGCCGAAGGCAACGAGCAGCGACAACCAGACCCGTTCGGTCAGCCAGACCGGGATCTTCAGCAACTGCCCGGCCAGGTAGAACGGCGCCATCGGGAACGCGTAGCCGATGTACTGATCCTGCAGGGTGCCGAACCATTCCGTCGGGTTCCACAGGTGCCACAGCCTGCCGTAAAACCCGAGCGGATCGATGTCAACGCCGAGCTTGGTGTCGAAGAAGATCCGGCCGTGAGCGTTCAGGACGAGGACGACCAGGGCGACCAGCCATACCAGGATCGACCAGCGAGTGGTCCCCGTTATTCGTCGTTCTGCATGACCTCCGCCGGTGCCGACCGACAGCGAACCTTGCGCGCGTGGCGCCCGGTGATGCCCGGTCGCCGGCGCGAACGTCATCCGGTCCGCCGCAAGATCAGCAGCAGATTCCACGTCGCTATCTCGCGCAATCCCGGGACTGCCAGCAGGGCGCGGCACCAGGCGGGGTAGTACCGCGGCCTGGCGGAGACCACCTCGACGTCGGCTCTTCCGCGCATCGTCTTGAGCACAGCGCCGATGTGCAGCGGGAAGAGGCTGGATCCGACCCGGTTCTTCGGCGGCTTGCCGTGCTTGCGCTGGTAGCGCCGCTCGGCCCGGCCCGCGCCGAGGTAGTGCCAGGGCGACATCTCATGCCCGCCCCAGGGCGAGAACCAGTTCGTGAACGACAGGTAGATCAGGCCGCCCGGCCTGGTCGCCCTGACCATCTCCTCGATCAGCCCGTTCGGGTCCCTGACATGCTCAAGGACGTTGGAGGAGACGCAGATGTCCGCGCCGCCATCGCGCACTGGCAGCCAGTACCCGTCCGCGACGACTGCGCCGGGCGGCGTTTGCCCCCGGCTCATCATCTCGCCGACGTTGAGCTCGAGCAGATAGCAGTTCGCGCCCCTGGACCTGAACTCGTCGGTGAAGTAACCGGCGCCGCCGCCGATATCGAGCACGGTCTGATCGCATACCGCGGTGTACTCGGCGAGCTGGTCTGCGGCATCGCCGGCCAGCGCCGCATAGAACTGGCCGGGGTCGGTCTGCTCCTTCAGGAAGAGCCGGAACAGGCGGACGGACCTCGGCATGCGGCCTGCTCCCTTTCTTGCCCGGCTTCCTCTCCGTCGCCCCCCACCCGCGCCGTTGCGGCAGCACTCTTGGCTGGCTCTGGCTGCGGCGATGGCAACACAATGCTACTTTCCAGTAGCACCTGATTGTCAGCGTAGCGGTTGCTTTAGTTGATCTCGCTGGGTTTCGTTCCGACCTGAGCCACTACGTGCGGGCGTCGTTGCCCTAGCTGGGCCGATGGCCCGGCCCGTGCGGTTCCGATAAGACCTCAACCCGGTAAAGATCGCTCGCTTCGTGCGGTGGCTGCCTACACTTGACGATCTTGGTGATATCACCACAATAGTGCTCGTCAGCTTATGCATCGGCTGCAGCGCTCAGGCTCGACGGCGGTCGACGAGACCACCCGGGAGGTTCAGGACCGTGCTGTTGCGGCAAACAGGGGGTCGGAAAACAGGGGGTCAGGGAACGAGCCGTCCGGCATGACGGAGGGCCGACACATCGTGTTCGTCGCCTGGCGCGACCTCGCGAACAAGGACGCCGGGGGCTCGGAGCTCCTCGTCGACCGCCTTGCCCACGGCATGGCCGAGCGCGGCGATCGAGTGACGCTGCTGTGCGGAGGCCGGATCGGTGAGCGGCCCTACGAGGTATTGCGCAGCGGCGGGACCTACAGCCAGTTCGCCGGGGCCCCGCTAGCGTTCCGGCGCCACCTGCGCGACTGTGACCTGGTGGTCGAGGTGTGCAACGGCATGCCGTTCCTCGCGCCGCTGTGGACCAAGCAACCCGTGGTCTGCTTGGTGAACCACGTGCACACCGAACTGTGGCCGCTGCGATTCCCGCCGCCGGTCAGCGGACTCGGGCGGCTGACCGAGTCCGTGGTCATGCCGTGGGTGCACCGGCGCAACCTGTTCCTGACGGTGTCGGCCTCGACGTTCACGTCGCTGCAGGAGATAGGCGTCGACACGGACCGGATTCGGCTCATCTGCAACGGGGTCGAGCCTGGACCGCCGCCCGCTCCGCGCTCGCCGGAGCCGATGTTCCTCGCGTTCGGCAGGCTTGCCGAGTACAAGCGGATCGACCTGCTGCTGCGCCTGTGGGAACGGGTGCGGCAGGTGACCGGCGGCCGGCTGGTGATCGCGGGCGACGGCCCCGAGCGCGCCAAGCTCGAGAGCATGGCAGGACCCGGCGTCGAGTTCACCGGCCGGGTATCGGAAGCCGAAAAACACCGGCTGATGTCGGCTGCCTGGCTGCTGCTCCATCCGGCGAGCATCGAGGGCTGGGGAATCGTGGTCTCCGAGGCCGCCGTCCGCGGCACGCCAGCGATCGGGTTCAGCGTGCCGGGCCTCCGGGATTCCGTGGTACATAACGAGACCGGCTTGCTGGTCCGCACCGAGAGCGAATTCGCGTCGGCGTGGGCGTCACTGGCGATCGACGACAGGAAACGCGGCGTCATGGGCAGGGCCGCCTGGGAGCGCGCCAGGCAACAGCACTGGTCGGCGGCGGTCGACGGATTCGCGATGGTCGCCGACGAGGCTCTGGCCAGGGCACGGGTCGCCGATCACGTGAGCAGCCAGACCGCCCCGCCAGAAGAACGGGTCGCCGCAGAACAGGTCACCGCAGAACACCTCGCCGCCGAGAGCGGAATCGGATACCTGCCGCAACCGTCGGGCGCGGGCCCTTCGGAGCCCGCATGAGCGCGCCGGTCCTGGCTCGGGCCTCGGGCAACCCGCTGCACGACTTCTACGAGGACCCCGCGGTTCCCGCCAGCTCGGGGCCCGACCGTGCACGTCGCCAGGCCGAGATGCTGGCCGATGTGCTCGCCGGCCTGCCAGGCGGCGCCAAGATCCTGGACGTCGGCTGCGGGGACGGCTTCGCCACAGGGGTCGCGGCCTCGCGCCTTCCGGGGCACCGCTTCGCCGGGCTCGACTGGTCGGCTCCCTCGCTCCGGCATGCCAGGGACCGCGGCCTGGCCGTGCTGCGTGCCGGGCTCGACACCAGGCTGCCGATCAGGTCGGCCAGCGTTGATGTCGTGATCATGAGTGAGGTGATCGAGCACCTCGTCGACACAGATTCGGCCATCGAGGAAGCGCACCGGGTGCTCAAGCCCGGCGGTTCCCTGCTGCTATCGACGCCGAACCTAGCGGCCTGGTACAACCGTGGGCTGCTCGCGATCGGGGTGCAGCCCGTGTTCTCTGAGGTCAGCCTGCGGTCGGTGTTCGGCAGGCCGGGGAGTCAGGTCGCCGGCCACCTGCACATGTTCACCAAGCGCGCCCTCGTCGAATTCCTTGCCGCCTACGGCTTGCGAGCCGTCAGTGTCCGCGGGGCTCGCTATCACGACGTGCCCGCCGCGCTGCGCCCCTTGGACAGGTTGTTCTGCCACTGGCCCTCGGCCGCCTCGATCCTGCTGGTACAGGCCCGCAAGGCGTGCTAACTCGTCCAGGCCGCGACGGGGACGGACCAGCCAAGGGCGGCCCGGTCACCGCCGACGCGTCCGTTCTCCCCGGCGATTCGCTGGCCGACCCCGTTCCCCCAGGCCCAGGAGACGGCGAGCCCGGAGGCCCTGCAGCCCATACCGGCGACGCACCTACCCAACCCCCAGGCCGACCATCCCGGTCCGCAGGCGCGCGCCTGGCTGCTCGATTGCGGCCGCACGCGTGGCCGGCGTTGGCCGGTCTGGTGCTCGGGCTGCTCGCCCTCGGTCCGGCCTTGGCCCGCGGGTTCGTCCTGTCCTATGACATGGTCTTCGTCCCGCACCCGCCGGTCGGCTACGCCGATATCGGATACGGCGGCGGCCCCCCGCGCTCGGTGCCCAGCGATCTGGTCGTCGCGCTGGCCGCCAAGATCGTCCCAGCCGATGTGGTCCAGAAGCTGATCTTGATCGCGATCTTCGTGCTGGCCTGCGCCGGCGCCGCAGCCCTCATCACCGCCCGCTGGCCCCCGCTCCAGCGCGGCGGGAGGATGGATCCCCGGATTGATCCGGGATTCGCGGATGGATCCGGGGATCCATCCGACGAGGATTCCGTGCGGCGCGGCCAAAGCGCGCCGCTGGTGGCCGTGCTGGCCGCTGGTGTCTGTTATGCGTGGAATCCATTCGTCGCTGAGCGGCTGATCATGGGCCAGTGGGCGATGCTGCTGGGCTACGCGGGCCTGCCGTGGGTGCTGCGCGAGCTGCTCAGGCGGGACGGCCAGATCCGGATCTGGCGGCTTGCGGCCGCCATGATTCCGGCCGCTGTCGGCGGGTTCGCCGCCATGTCGGTCACCGTGATAGCGGCCCTTGTCGTCGCGCTCTGGGCTGGGTCAGGCCGCCAGGAGCGGATCCGCCGCCTCGCGCTGACCGTCGGCGTGATCGCCGTGGCCAGCCTGCCCTGGCTGATCCCGTCGCTGGTCAACCCGGTGCACGCAAATCCGGCTGGAGTCGCGGCCTTCGCGGCCAGGGCCGACACGCCGTTCGGCACCCTCGGCAGCCTGCTGATGCTCGGCGGAATCTGGAACGCCGAGGCGGTGCCCGCCGGGTACGGCGGGCACGTCTCTGCCTTCTGGCTCGTCGTGGTCGCGCTGGCGGTGGCGGGACACGCGGGCGCTGCCCGGCCGCGTCGGATCTGCCCAGGAAGCGGCGTCGCCGCGGTGATCGGCCTCTGCGTCGCTGGCCTCGGGCTGACAGAGGTGACCAGAGCCGGGCTCCGGAGCGCGATCGCCTTCTGGCCGGGATTCGCGCTGCTGCGCGACGGACAGCAGTTCCTGGCTCCGCTGGCGCTCACGCTCGCGCTGGGCCTCGGGGCCGGCGCAGGCGCACTGATCGTCGCGGCTAACGCGCCTGGTACCTCGAGGCTGATCAGGGCCGGAGAGTCGGCCAGAGGTCCGGCGAGCTTGCTTGGTGTGCTGGCGCTTATCGCGCCGGTCTTGCTGCTGCCCGGTCTGGCGTGGGGCGCGGCCGGCCGGTTGCAGCCGGTGCAGTATCCGGCCGACTGGATCAGAGCACGCCAGATCATCGAGGCGGGTAAGCCTGGTGGCGCCGTTCTGCTGCTGCCGTGGGCGCAGTACCGGCGGTATCCCTGGAATCACGGCGAAGCTGTGTTCGACCCGTGGCCGCGCTTCGTCGATAAGCCGATGATCTGGAACGACGCCTTGCGCGTCGGCCCGAGGACGGTGCCCGCCGAGAGCGAGAGCGCACGACGACTGACCCGCGTGATCACCTCCCCAGGGCCCCGGACTGGCGCGCTGGTTGCCGCCGGCGTGCGCTATGTCGTGGTCGATTCGGGATCGCTGCTCAGGAACGACCGGCAGGACCTGGGCAGGCTCGCCGCGCTGGCCAGGTTGCCGGGCGCGCAGGTCATGCTGGCAAGCCAGGATCTTGTCCTTTTCCGCTTGCCTACCCACGGCTCGAGAGCCGGTCGGTAATGCGCCGGCCCGTTTGAGACTTACCGGGAGATGGCGGAAATTACTATTCAGTATCGTTCTGGCACGACGGCGGGGACTTTCCCTATGCTTGGTGGCCAAGCCGTCCGGATCTGGCTCTAGATCCGGCAAGGAGGACTTTCGTGACTCGACTAGGACTGCTGCTGGTGTCCGCGATTGCAGGTGCCGCGCTGGCGTTCGCTGTGGCGTTCACCGCGACGAGCGTGCTGGCCAGTTCCAACGAAAGCCCGGTTAACCAGCAGCTGTACAACTACGGTTCGAAGTAGCTAGCGCGCCTGGCGCGCGAGCCGTAGGTACAAGCCCTGGTACAGACCGGGACGAGCCGCAGGTAGACGGCTTGCGCGTTAAGCGTCGGCCGCTAGCTCAGCCGCGGCGATCGCCCCCAACTCCCAGCACGCTTCCAGATCAGCCCTGCCGGGCGGGCCGATCACGCAGACCGGCGGCCTGACCTGCCGCCAGGCAAGACCATTGGTGATGGACTCGACGGCACGGACCGCGCCCGTCGTATCGCTGGCGCCATGCACGTACAGGCCGTACGGACGGCGTTTAGTCGCCTCAAGGCACGGATAGTAGATGCCGTCGAAGAAATGCTTGAGGGCGCCGGACATGTAGCCGATGTTGGCGGGGGTGCCGAGCAGGTAGCCGTCGGAGTTGAGGACGTCAGCGGCTCCGGCGGTGAGCGCCGGAACGACCACCACCTCGACGTCCTCGATCTCGTCGGTGCGCGCGCCGTCGAGCACGGACTCGAACATCGCCTGCATGGCCGGCGACGGCGTGTGGTGGACAACCAGCAGGCGTCGCATGTGCTGGGAGCATAGCGGCCCTATTCCGGCGTTGCCCGCCTTGCCGGGCTCGCAGCCCGCAATTTAGACTGAATGTTCAGTCAACTCCGTTAGGGAGCTACCCATGGCCGACAACCAGGCCGCTCACGCTGAAACTTCTGTCCCCCAGGAAAGCACCGTCGGTCTGGCAACGCATCCGCCGGAGCAGCCGGATCACGGCACACCGGCCACCGATGCCGTCACCGGGCCCGCTCGGCCGAACCTGAGCGAGGTTATCGCCGAGCAGGAGCGCATCTTCATCGCGCGCCAGCCCGAATCGGGACGTCTCGCCGAAGAGGCGCGCGAGGCCCTGGCCGGAGGAGTGACGTCAAGCTGGCAGATCTCACGCCCGCAGCCGGTATGGCTGAGCCACGGCAGCGGATCCAAGCTCTACGACGTCGACGGCAACGACTACGTCGACATGCACGGCGGCTACGGCGTCTCGCTGGCCGGGCACGGGCACCCGGCCATCGTCCGCGCTGTGCAGGACCAGGTGACCCGCGGCACTCACTTCGCCCAGCCGACGCGCGACGCGCTGATCGTTGCCAGGGAGCTGACCCGTCGCTTCGGCCTGCCGCAGTGGCGGTTCGGGAACTCGGGCACCGAGGCCACGATGGACGCCGTGCACCTGATGCGGGCTATCACCGGCCGGGACCTCATCATCAAGGTCGAGGGTTGCTATCACGGCCACCACGACTCGGTGCAGGTCTCGGTCTATCCGGACCCTGCCGACATCGGCCCGGCCGAGCGGCCGTCCAGTGTTCCCGCGAGCAGCGGCATCCCGCTGGCGCTCACCGACCTCACGGTGATCGTCGGGTTCAACGACCTCGCGGCGGTCGAGCGGGTACTGCGCGAGTACAGCGGCCAGGTCGCCGGGATGATCCTCGAGCCGATCATGATGAACGCGGGCATCATCCTGCCCGAGCCCGGCTACCTTGCCGGGCTCAAGGATCTGCTACACGCCCACGACGCGCTCCTCGCGTTCGACGAGGTCAAGACCGGACTGACGGCCGGCCCCGGCGGAGCGACCGGGCTGTACGGCGTCACGCCCGACGTCATCAGCCTGGCCAAGGCGATCGGCGGCGGCGTCTCCGTGGCGGCAATCGGCGGCACGCATGAGGTCATGCAGCACGTCGCCAACGGCGACTATGAGCAGGTCGGCACCTTTAACGGGAACCCGTTGGCGATGGCCGCCACCCGCGCGATGCTGCAGGAGGTCGCGACCCCCGAGGCCTACCGCCGCATCGACGCCCTGCGCGAGCAGGCGGTTGCAGGGGTCAACGAGGCGATCAAGCGCAATGGCATGGCCGCGAGCATCGTGGCCGTCGGCGCCAAGGGCTGCATCGTCTTCAGCCCGGATCCGGTCAAGGACTTCCGCGGATTCCTGAGGATCGATGACGCGTACAGCCACGCGCACTGGCTGTTCCAGCACAACGGCGGGGTGTTCCTGCCGCCCTGGGGTAAGTCAGAGCAGTGGCTGATATCGGTTCAGCATGATGAGAGCGATATAGAACGATTTAATCGAAATGTCATGCAGTTTGCTTCTAGCATCGGCTGAGCGCGAAAGATGCTAGATTCCGCTGAGTGAGTCGAGGCGCGTACCCCCGAGATCCCCTGACCAGGAGGTCTTTCCTCGGGCGAGCAGCCGGTGCAGGCGTCATTATCAGCGGGTTCGGCGGACTGGTCACCGGGTGCGGGCTTGACTCAGCCGCCCTGCCGAAAAAGTCGCCGATCCCGGAGCCGAAGCGGCCGGTGCTGTGGCCGATCCTCGCCGCCAACAAGCCGATCGCGGGCGGGCTGATCCCAGAGGAGAATGCGACCCTTAAGGTCCTCGCCTGGGCTCACCGCATCGGGCGCCGCTGCCTGGACGACTTCTCGAGGGCCCACCGGTGCGAGGTCGAGCTCACCTCCTACACCTCGATGGCGGAGGCGCTCACGATCCTGCGGCGTCGCCGGCACCAGTTCGATGTCTTTGTCGGCGCGCCAACCGACCTGGTCGGCCCGCTGGTCGGCCGGGCTCTCATCCAGCCGCTTAACCACAGCTATATCCCGAACATCCGCGAGGCCTGGCCCGCCTACGCCGACCCCTACTACGACAGCCACTGGCAGTACACCGTTCCCTACTCGGTATTCACGACCGGCATCGCCTGGCGCAAGGACCACGTGGACCTAGATCCTTACGCGCTCCAGAACGGGTGGGAGTTCCCGTGGCGGGCAGCCAGCAGGGACAAGACCGCCGTCCTGGATGACTACCGGGAGTCGATCGGCCTCGCGCTGCTCAAGGATAATGACGCGACGATCAACTCAACCGACCCTTATCTGGTCAATCAGGCCAGGGACGCGCTGATCGAGCTCGACGGCCTCGTTGACCTGAAGATCGACAACCGGACCACTGCCCATCTCGCCAGCGGCGAGTCATGGGTTCATCACGCCTGGTCAGGGCAGGTCGTCGCGGCCGCCAAGAAACTGCCGCCCGGCGTGAGCGTCGACGTGCTCGGTTACTGGTTCCCGCCCGACGGCACCGGCCCCGTGGCGAACGACACCATGACGATCCTGCGCGGCGCAGCGAATCCGGTCCTTTCGCATCGGTTCCTGAACTTCATGCTCAACCGGCACAACGCCTTGAAGAACATCGCGGCAACAGGCTTCACGCAGCCGCTGACCTATGCCACACCGTCGCGGCTGTTGTACCTGGGCATCCTGCCCTCCAGCCTCATGTCGGCGGCGGTGGCGGCCACGTTCTTCGATCGCGGCCTCAAGGAGCTCGAGATCACGCCCGCGGCTGACCTGCTCTGGAGGCAAGCCTGGCGGTCTGTACGTCGCGAGGCCGACACCGGACGTTGAACGGCCATTTGAATACCGGCGCGAATCGATTAGGATCCTGACGCATGACTGGAGGCCAGGTTCAGCTCGTCGACCTCGTCAAGCGCTTTCCCGAGGTCACCGCCGTCGATGGCATCAACCTGAGCATCGAAGGAGGCGAATTCTTCTCGCTGCTCGGACCTTCGGGCTGCGGGAAGACCACCAGTCTGCGCCTCATCGCCGGGTTCGAACAGCCGTCAGAAGGACAGATCCTGCTTGACGGTCGCGACGTCGCCCAGACGCCGCCGCACAAGCGCAACGTGAACACGGTCTTCCAGTCTTACGCACTCTTTCCGTTCCTCACCGTTGAGGAGAACGTCTCGTTCGGGCTTCGCTACCAGAACGTGACCAAGGAGGAGTCGAGGAAGAGGACTGCGGAGGCCCTCGCGCTGGTACGGCTTGAGGGCTACCAGAAGCGCCGCCCAAACCAGATGTCAGGTGGCCAGCAGCAGCGGGTTGCGCTGGCCAGGGCCCTGGTGCTGAACCCAGCCGTGCTTTTGCTGGACGAGCCGCTCGGCGCTCTCGACGCCAAGCTGCGCAAGGAGCTTCAGATCGAGCTGAAGGCACTTCAGGAGGAAGTGGGCGTCACGTTCATCTACGTGACCCACGACCAGGAGGAGGCGCTCACCATGTCCGACCGCCTCGCCGTGATGTCACACGGCAGAATCGAGCAGATCGGCAGCCCGGTGGACGTCTACGAAGAGCCTGCGACCGCGTATGTCGCCGATTTCCTCGGCGTATCAAACATGATGTCGGCGGTGGGGCACGGCGCGGGAAGGGCGCGGCTGGGCGATTTCCAGCTGACGGCCGTCGGCGGTGACCTCGCGGCCCAGGGAAGGATCAGGCTTGTCATCCGTCCCGAGCGGGTCCAGCTCGAGGATCATGGGAGGTCCGGCGAGAACCGGATCCCCGGCATGGTTGAGCGCGTGCTGTACGTGGGTTCGATCATCCAGGTTTTCGTTCACCTCGCGCATGGCGAGACCCTGCAGGCATGGATGCAGAATCGCGGCGGAGATCCGCCCTGGCAGCAGGGAACGGCCGTGACCGTTCATCTGCCTAGCGAGGCGATTCGGGTGCTCGCCGACGAGGCCAGCGCCGACCACCAGGAGACGCAGGCGCCGGTCGCCTCCCGCTGATGGCCTCCGGTCATCAGGAGGGCTGCGTGGCGCAGCGATGCAGGATCAGGACGCGCTGGGGCCAGGCGCTTCGTGCCGCGCTCCCGACCGCCCATAGCTCGCCGTCGGCGGACCCG
This sequence comes from Streptosporangiaceae bacterium, assembly GCA_036258115.1. Classification (GTDB taxonomy): domain Bacteria; phylum Actinomycetota; class Actinomycetes; order Streptosporangiales; family Streptosporangiaceae; genus Chersky-822. The sequence continues at coordinate 31,429 of DATAEH010000226.1, read as the reverse complement.
GCCACGGCGAATAGGCGAGCGTCGTAGCCGTGGATGACAGGGATCGGCATTCTCGACCACCCGCCGCGAACGCCGTGCTCGACCAGCGGCTGGTACCAGCGCCCATCGAAGGAGCTTCCGACCGCCCACGCGTGGTCAGGGGCGGCTGCCCAGACGCCGTTGAGATCCACGCTCAGCGCCGTCGCGAGGTCAACGGGAACCGTGCGCCAGTTCCGACCATCTGCCTGAAGACCGAAAGCTCGGTCTCCCCCACCGCTCGTCGTGGCGCCGACAATCAATGCCCCCCCGCCGCCCCAGGCGACCACGCCGTTTAGCGTCGCGCTGTGCAGGCTCGCTGGAGCGTGGACGGAAGACCAGCGTTGTCCATTGAGCCTGAGCACCAGCGGCTGAGACGAACCGCGAACTCTGGCCGATCCTCCCACGGCCCACGCGACGCCGGGAGCGGCGACGTCGACCGCGTTCAGGCCATCGCCACCGCCACCGAGCAGCGGCAGGGTTACGACAGTCCAGCGGTCGCCATCCCAGTGCTCGACCAGCGAGCGATAGAACGACCCCGCGTCGTGGTAGCCAACCGCCCATATATCCCGTGAGGAAGCCGCCGCGATGGCCACCAGGGCATTATTCCCAGCTCCCGCATTGGGGCTGGCAATGATGCCCCACCGCCGTCCGTCCCAGTGCAGGATCAGCGTCCGGGCTGGCCCGCGAGGTGAACGGGACAACCCGACGGCCCACGCGTCCGAGGGCGACAAGCCCACGACGGCGTTCAGGAAGCTGCTTCCTGACGATCGATCCGGGCTCGGGACCACTCGCCAGCGCGCCCCTTGCCAGCGCTGCACCAAAGTTCTGGCAGGACCTGCGGCCCGCCGCGCAACCCCAACCGCCCATATATCAGATGGAGACACGACGGAAACCCCGAAGAGTTCGCTGGACTCATGAGCGCTGGCCCGACCCATCAGCACGTGCCATCCGTCTCGGCAGGCCTCGGCGCGCCCAGCGCCAGTACACGATGGCAGCAAAAACGTCGTCAGGACCAGAGCGCCCGAGGCGCACAGGCGGCTCCATCCTGTGCTCACCCAGGCGCCTCCAGGGACCTCAGCTCAAGTACCCGGTCATCTCCTGAGTCTGGCCGCGCTGGCCCTTCGAGAACCGACGGTACAAGAACACTCCTATGAGAGCGACCGCGAGCGTCGACAACAGAAGGAACGTGGCGGCTGCATTGACCGCCGGCGTGAGTGACCCTCGTGAGAAGTTGTAGATCTTCACCGACAGCGGCTCGGTGCTGGCACCGCCTGACAGGTAGCGAACGGTGATGAAGTCGTCGATCGTATCTGCAAATACAATGGCAAAGCTGACCAGGATCGCGGGGTACAACATGGGCAGCAAGACCCTGCGGACGGCCTGCGTCGGAGAAGCGCCAAGATCGGTTGCCGCTTCCTCGTATTCCTTGCCGATCGACAGCAAGCGGGCTCTAACGATGATCACCGGGTAGGAGATCTGGTAGGTCACCAGGGACAATAGCTGAGCGCTGGTTCCGAGATGAACGAACTTCAGCGTGTACGTGAAGAAAATGAACATGGATATCCCGATGATGATTTCCGGTATCACGAAGGAGAACAGCATCAGGAAGTTGGCGCCGGCGGGGGCCGGTCCACGCCAACGGGATATGCCGATCGCGAATAGCACGCCGAGCGGCACTGCAACGAACATGGTGATAAACGACAGGCGCAGGCTCTGGATCAAAGCGGCGCGTAGCTCAGGACTGACGAACAGCGCCCCGGATGGGTCGTACTTAGGGTGTCCCCACCACCACTGCAGTGAGAACCCCTGCCACACGGAGTTCGATCGGCCGGAGTTGAACGCGATCGCGATGGCGATGAGTACCGGCAGCAACGACCACGCGATGTACACCCACGTAGCGGTGGCGAGGATGCGCGGCCGACGCCAGGGGTTCCGCCACCATGCCAGGGGCGTCCTCGGCCTCTTGGACGCGGCGGTGGGGGCTTCTCGCTCCCCCCGGCGATCGACCTGTTGCCGCTCGCTCAGCTTTTCGCTCATTGTTCCCTCTGCGCCTTCGCTGTCTCGCGCAGGTAGTACAGCATCGGTATCAGCAGGAAGGCTGCGAGGAAGAGAACCAGGATGGCAGCCTGCGGGCCCTGCCCGGTAGCGGACATGGAGTTGTCGAGCAGATTCCCGAACATCGTGGTCTTCGGGGAGCCCGAGAGCAGATTGTTCGTGTAGTAGTCGCCGAACATCGGCAGCGTGACGATGACCAGGCTGGCAAGTATCGCCGGCTTCGAGAGCGGCAGAGTCACCCGGACGAACGTCGAGAACGGGCTTGCTCCAAGATCGCGTCCAGCCTCGAGCTGGCTCTGGTCGATGCGGTCAAGAAACCCGTACAGCGGCAAGATCATGTAAGGGATGTAGCCATACACGAGGCCGATCACGACGGTGAACGGCACTCCGGCCAGCCAGTTGATCGGATGCGGCGTGATGTTCAGGAATGTCAGCACGTTGTTCACGTACCCGCTGGGCTGCAAGAGCTCGACCCAGGACAGCATCCTCATCAGGTAGCTGATGAAGAACGGCGCGATAAGGAGCACCAGGAAGAGCCCTTTTCGTTTGCCTCCGAATCTGGCCACGTAATAGGCGACCGCGTAGGCGATCACGAGGCAGATGGCCGAGGCCAGGACGACGTAGAGGAGGGTCCGCAGCTCGACGGCCCGGAACTCGCCGGTGATGAGGTTCCACTCGTCCAACAGATACCTCGTCGTCCAGAACCACGGCTGGTAGACGGGCAGCGGACTCCGGAACACCGGATCAACCGTGCCAAACGCGACCGAGACGACCACGTAGAACGGCAGCAGGAAGAGCAAGAGCAGCCAGATCGTGCCCGGCGTCGCGAACGACGGCCAGTACCAGCGTGGATACCAGGCTCCTGCGGCCTCATCGGCCGACCGCCTCCGCCTGATGAGCCTCATTGGGAGACGCGGCCGCGAGGCCGGCTGGTCAGCTGACACCGCTGTTGAAAGCCTGCCAGGCGTTGTGCCAGAGCTGGTCTACCGCAGGAGTGAGCTCCTCCTCGAAATACCCGACATGGAAGTCTTCTTCGTGCACCACCGCGTCGGACATCCACGGGAACACATACGGCTCTCCGTAGTAGCTGTTGGTCGTTGTCAGTTCTGCTGGATTCGCCTTTCGCTGCGGTGGCTGATAACCATTCCACGAGAAATTGAGCATCGCGTTCTTGAAGGTCATCATCCAGTCGAGGAAGCGGTGTGCCAGCACCGGGTTCTTCGCGCTGGCGGGAATGGTGATCAGGTCGTTGAAGACGGTGCCCTTGCGGTCCGACGGGAACCAGTAGCCGAGCGTCTGCCACGCCTTCATGTTCTGCTTCGGCGTGTAGGACCAGGCAGCCACCATATCGCCCGACCATGCCTGATGGACGTCGTAATTCCCCTTGGGAATGCCGATGTAGGCGCCGTTGATGTCGGCGCGCACGTCAACCGTGCTGATCATTGACACCAGCGCCTTCTGCGCCTGGTCGATGTACTTGCTGTTCCCGGTGTTCAGGTCGGTGACACCGTTCTTCAGCAGTGCCATCCCGATGGCTTCGCGATAGTCGTCGTAGATACCGACTTTGCCCTTGAATTTCGTGTCCCAGAGGATGTCGTATGGGTTCGACATGCCGCGAATCTGATCGTCGGGGATGAGGGCGCGGTTGTACCCGATCCCTGTCGTGTACACGGTGTACGGCACCGTGTAATGCCAACCCTGGTCGTAGAACGGGTTCTGGTAGGTCGCCCAGACGTCGGAGGCCAGGTGAGGGACGTAGCTGTGGTTGACCGGCTGGAGCAACTTGCCAGTGACGAGTTTGCCAACTATGTCAGGAGTCGGGAAGAAGATGTCGAACTGCAACTGCCCCGTGCGCATCTTGTTGAGCGCCTCGTCCATGTTGTTGAACGTGGTGATCTGATAGTCGCAGTTGTGGGCTGCGCAGAACTCCTTGACGACCTTCGGGAAGATGTACTCGGCCCAGTTGTAGATCTGGAGGGTCGCCCCCTTCTCCGGGGCGAGGCCGGACTTGATGGGCTCACGCCACAGCTTCCATCGGACAGGTGAGTCCTGCCGGGCCAGCGGGTATGGCGAGCTGGCCGGCCAGTAGCTGCCCACGCCGGGGCCTTGTGCGTGCGACCCGCTGCCGGAACTCGTGCCCGGTTTGGTACACGCATCGAGGATTGCCGCGCCCGGCAGCGCCAGTGCACCGGCAGCCGCGGATCGCCTGAGGATCTCCCTCCTCGTCATCCCCGCGGGCCAAGTCGGTCGCTCTTTCGGATGCCTTGCCATGGCCGGTCACGCCCTTTCACCGATGTCTCGACCGCTTGAGGTCGGACTGACTGGTGAGTCAACCGGAAATTTTCGTCCTACTTTCGCTGTTACGCAACCCCAAGCTCGTGAGCGTGACCGGAGCGCGACCATGCTGATAGCTTGGCCGTAACGATGGACATCTCAGCCTATTTGTGATCGTTTGACCTCGACCCGGGCCGACGTTTTCCATGATCGATGGCACCATGGCATCTGTGCATCTACCGACCCGCACTCAGGTCGTCATCGTCGGCGGTGGCGTCACCGGCTGCAGCATCGCCTACCACCTGGCTCATCTGGGCTGGACCGACATCGTCCTGCTGGAGCAGAACAATCTCACCGCCGGCACCACCTGGCATGCCGCCGGCCTGATCACCTCAGCGGGCATGACCGACGAGACCGCGCTGTTCTTCAGCCGGTACTCGCGCGATCTGTACGCGCGGCTGGAAGCCGAAACCGGCCACTCGACCGGCTACCGACAGGTGGGCCACCTGTCGCTCGCCACGTCGAAAGAGCGGCAGGCCGCACTGCGCCGCGAGGCCGCCTGGATGCACGGCTTCGGCGTCGAGGACACCGAGATCTCGCCCCGCGAGGTCGCCGACATGTGGCCGCTGGCCAGGACCGACGACGTGCTGTCCGCGTTCTTCGTGGCCGACGAGGGCCGCGCCGACCCGGTCGGTGTCGCGACATCACTGGCCAAAGGTGCCCGCCAACTCGGCGCGACCGTGATCGAGGGCGTCGCCGCGACGGGCGTCCGCACGCATCGGGGCCGGGTCACCGCCCTGCAGACCGAGCAGGGAGAGATCGAGACCGAAGTCGTTGTCAACGCGGCCGGCATGTGGGCCCGCCAGTTCGGGGCACTCGCGGGCGTCCACGTGCCACTGCAGGCCGCCGAGCATTATTACCTGCTCACCGACACCGTCGCCGGAATGACCCCTGACCTCCCGGTGATCGAGGATCCGGACAGCTACGGCTATTACCGGCCAGAAGGTGACGGCATGCTGGTCGGCCTGTTCGAGCCGGTCGGCGCGCCGTGGTCATTGGACGGGGTGCCGCGCGAGTTCGCGTTCGGCAAGCTCCCGCCGGACTGGGAGCGAATGGAGCCGTACCTGGCCAAGGCCATGGACCGGATCCCGTCCCTGGCCGAAACCGGAGTGCGGACGTTCTTCTGCGGTCCCGAGTCCTTCACAAGTGACGTTCGGCCGCTACTCGGTCCCGCTCCCGAGCTGGACGGTTACTTCGTGGCGGCCGGCCTGAACTCCCTCGGCATCCTGTCGGGTGGCGGGGTAGGCAACATGGTCGCGCACTGGATCGTCGACGGGGTGCCGCCGCTCGACGCGACCGCGGTTGCCATCGACAGGACGGCGACCTACGAAACGTCGCGCAAGTTCCGCGCGCAACGCACAGTCGAGCAACTCGGCGTCCTCTTCGGCGACGCCGTCTGGCCTTCCTGGAAACCCAGCTCGGCGCGGAACGTGCGCCGTTCGGTGCTGCATGACCGCCTCGCCGGCGCCGGCGCGCACTTCGGGGTCTCCGCAGGCTGGGAATACCCGGAGTGGTTCGCGACATCGGGCGAGCATCCCCACGCAACGATGGACTACCGCCGTCAGCCCAGCCACGACATCGTCGAGCATGAGCACAACGCGATCCGCGAAGCCGTCGGCGTGATCGACATGACCCTGATGGCCAAGCTCATCGTGCAGGGTCCCGACGCGGCAGCGGTGCTGAGCCGGCTGTCGGCCAACGACGTCGCGCGCGAGACTGGGCGGCTCGTCTACACGCAGTGGCTGAACACCGCCGGCGGCATCGCCGCGGACCTCACCGTGACCCGCCTAGGCGACGAGAAGTTTCTGGTCGTGGCCAGCGACATCATCCACCGCCGGGTCGAGCCGCTGATCCGCCGCGCGACCAAGCCAGGCGAGTTCGTCACGGTCACAGACATCACATCCGCCACGACGCTGCTGACGGTGCAGGGCCCGGCCTCTCGCGAGCTCATCTCCAGGCTTACCGACGCTGACTTGTCGAACCGGGCGTTCCCCTACCTGTCAGCGCGTCAGGTGCATGTCGGGTACGCGCCAGTGCTCGCGATGCGGGTCACCTATGTCGGCGAGCTCGGCTGGGAACTGCACGTGCCGGCCGAGTACGGCGCAGGCGTCTATGACGACCTCATATCGGCCGGAGCTGACCTCGGCATCCGCCCGGTCGGCCTGGCCGCGATGTCGAGCCTGCGGCTGGAAAAAGGCTACCGCGACATGGGCGTCGATATCGACAACACCGATAACCCGATCGAGGCTGGCCTCGGCTTCGCTGTCGCCTGGGACAAACCCGGCGGCTTCATCGGCAGGGACGCCCTGCTCGCGGCGCGAGCCGAAGGCCCGCCGAGGCAGCGCGTGGTCGGGTTGATGGTGGCCGACCCTGCCGCTGACCTGTTCGGCAACGAGCCGCTCTTGCTGGACGGACGGTGGGTCGGTTACATCCGCGCGGCGGCGTACGGCTACACGGTCGGAGGCCCCATCGCGCTCGCCCAGGTTGCCTGCGAAGACGGCGTGACCGCCGAGTGGCTGAAGTCCGGGGACTTCACAGTGCGGAGCGACGAACGAGACTGGCCAGCCCGCCTGCAGATCGCCCCCTTCTACGACCCCAAGCGCCTGCGCATTCTCGACGAGGCCTGAGAAGGCTGAGGAGCCCGTGCTGCCCGTCAGGGATTTGCGCTGGCGGCGATGACTCGGCTATCAGCGGCGCGCTGGCCGGAGCGTAGAGTCGAACCTTCGCCGGGGGAGCGAGTCTGCCTGCCTGAACCTTCTTGCTCCGCACCGGGAGCCAAGAGTGCGCGCGACGGGAGGGGCGTCACGTCATGTCCACTAACACCGGATCCATCACAGAGACGGCAAGATCCTTCTTCGACGCCTGCGAGACGGGAAAGGGCTGGGCGGCGTGCAGTGCCTACTGCCAGCCGAACGCCAGCTTCGACGCCCAGGCGGAGCCGCTCGCTGACATGCGCACGCTCGAGCAGTACACCGAGTGGATGAAGGCCATGTTCGCGGTCATGCCGGACGCGAGCTACGAGGTCAAGTCCTTCGCCACCGATGGTGAACGCAACAACGTCTGCGCCTGCGCGGTGTTCTCAGGCACCAACACCGGTCAAGGCGGCCCGGTACCCCCAACAGGCAAGAGCACCAGCACCGATTACACGTACCTGATGGACTTCAAAGACGGCAAGATCCGCCACATGACCAAGGTGTGGAATAGCGGCTGGGCCCTGAAGGACCTCGGCTGGAGCGAGTAGCTGACCGCCCCGCGAACCCCGCCAACCGGCCCACCGATGAACCCCTTCGGGCGCAAGAGGTGGGCGATAGTCGCGACAGCGCCGGTGCCGCGTATAGTCCCGAACGAGGTGTTTGCGGGGTGACAGGCTCGAATGAAACGAGGTCAGCTACGCAGATGAGCGGCATCTTCTCGATCGATCCGCAGGCGGCGCTACAGCCAGATCCGGCGAATCCAGGCGAGTATTACGTGAACAACTTCACCGGGGCGCATGCAGGCCTGTCCGCGGGCGTCTGGTCGGCAGACGAGCAGGAGACGGTCATCGACTCTTACCCGGTGGACGAGGTCTGCGTGGTCCTGGCCGGAACCATCACGCTGACGGCCGCCGACGGGCAGGTGAGCGTGTTCAAGGCTGGCGACTCGTTCGCCATTCGCAAGGGCACCGCCCTGACCTGGGCGAACTCGCCAGACGTGCGGAAGATCTACGTGGTGCTCGACCACGCAGAGTCAACGGCGCCAGCGGCCGGTTAACCCAGGCCCATCGGAGTCGGCAGGCCGCTTGGGGTGGGTCTAGGCCCACCCCAGATGTAGGCCGCAGGCCATTACGCCAGCCGATTCCATCCGCGACTATTGGCTGTAGCGGCCGCCGATCAGGCGGTATAGCCGACAGGAGCGGTGCTGTGAACTGGACGGTTCTCGCGGTTGCCTGGATCGCGGCCTGGTCTGCCGCTCTGATCTGGTTCGTTCTGCTGGTGATTCGGCGTGCCAGATCTCCACAGAAGAACTCAAAATCGCGGTGGGAACGCATCAGCGATCTGGTCATCGACGGCGTCGCGCTTCCAGTGCTCCTCCTGAACGCCGGCCTGACCGGCGCGTGGGTGCCAATGCTCGCGGTCGGGATCGCTTTGACGCTGTGGACCTTCGCGCCGCGCTGGATCGCATCGCTGGTCATCCCAGCGACGTTGCTCGGCGTGGGCTTCAACGGGTTCCTCCTGCTCCGCGCGTACTCCAGAGGCGAATTGTGGGTCTCGGCCTACGGCCTGACCATCCCCGCCTACGGGTCGCGGTTCACCCATTCCGTGCTGCCTCAGGCATGTGCCTTTATTGCCGGAGGCCTCTGGCTTGGCTGGCGGCGGCTGGACCGGCAATCCTGGCTGTACCAGCGTGTCCTATGCACTGCCTGGCGCGCGGGAGAGCACGCCAGGCCACGATGGGGACTGGTTCTGCTGCCGCTGGTCGGTGCTCTCGTTGAACTGCTCGGCAGGACGTCCTGGCTTGGCCTTTCCTGGTGGACGGCGAGCGTGACGCTCTTCGTCACGGTCGCCACCGTGGTGCTGGTGATCCGCGCCCCGGAGGTCGCAGCCGACCTGGCCATAGTCGGGGTAATCTTGCTTGGCCTGTACGGGGTAGCGCTGGCCGCGTGGTGGCCCGCGCACATCCCGCTGCCATCGCCTTACACCGACGTACGGTTCGTTGCGGTCATCGTCAACTCCCGCGGCATGGCACTGCTAGCTGGCGCGCAGGGCCTGGCGCTTATCGGCTTCGGACTATGGCTAATTCCGCGCGGCATTGACGACCGCACGCGACTGCTGCTCAGGTCGGCAGCGGACCTGGACCTGACGGCGAGAGTGGCCCGCCTGACCCGCAGCAGGGCCGATGCCGTCGACACAGCCTCGGCGCAGCTCCGCAGACTCGTGCGCGACCTGCACGATGGCGCCCAGGCCAGGCTGGTCGCCCTGGGGATGAGCCTGCGCGCCGCTGAGCGGCTCATTCCGAGCCGTCCAGACGCCGCGGCGGCGCTCGTCGCCGAGGCGCGGGAAGCGTCGCTGAAAGTGCTCGATGAGCTGCGCTCGCTCGTCCGCGGAATCTGCCCGCCTGTACTGGCCGACCGCGGACTTGCCGACGCGGTGCGGGCGCTCGCGCTAGACACCCCGCTGCGCACCGACGTCCAGGTCGACCTCCCTGGCCGACCTGCCCTCCCGGTCGAGACGGCGTGCTACTTCGCGGTGGCCGAGGCACTGACCAATGCTGTGAAGCACGCCAGCGCCCGCAGCGTCACGATCAGGATCGAGCACCGCGACAGATTGCTGCGCATCACGGTTATCGATGACGGCGTGGGCGGGGCGGACCGCGAATGGGCTCTGGCCTGGCAGGGCTGGAGCGCCGGCTCGGTACATTCGACGGAGTCCTGGCGGTGAACAGCCCGCTGGGCGGACCGACGATCGTCGCCATCGAGGTGCCATGCGCGTTGTCCTCGCAGAAGATCTCTACCTACTCAGGGACGGGCTGACAAGGCTGCTCCAGGCTCACGGCATCGATGTCGTCGCAGCGGTCGGCTCCGGTACCGAACTGCTCGAACAGCTCCTGGCCCAGCGGCCGGACGTGGCGGTGATCGACGTCAGGCTGCCGCCGATGTTCACCGACGAAGGCCTCAGGGTCGCACTGGAGGCCAGGCGGCAGTTGCCCGGCCTGCCGGTTCTCGTCCTGTCCCAGTATGTCGAGCAGCTCTATGCCAGGGAGCTGCTCTCCGACCAAGGTGGCGGCGTCGGTTACTTGCTCAAGGACCGCGTCTTCAGCGATGAGGCGTTCGTCGAGGCGCTCCGCACGGTCGCGGGCGGCGGGACCGTCCTGGACTCAGAGGTCATCGCCAAGCTGCTCCGCCGCCGGGCCACCGAGGAGCCGATCACCACCCTGTCGCCCAGGGAGCGAGAGGTCCTCGAATTGATGGCCCAGGGCCGGTCCAACGCCGCCATCGCTCAGGGCCTGTACATCTCGGAGAAGGCCGTCAGCAAGCACAGCACGAGCATCTTCATCAAGCTGGGCTTGGAGCCGTCCGACGACAACAACCGCCGCGTCCTGGCCGTCCAGGCCTACCTGAACTCTTGAATCTGCCCGCAAATCAGAGTTGCACCGCGGCCCGGCCCACCACAGCGGCAAGCCGCTCACGGTCGCTCGGAGTCCACTGGAAGCCCAGACGATCAGCTATATAGAGCATGCAAAGTTCATATGCGCTTATAGGATCCACAACCGGATCTTCTAGCGCAATCTGGATGGCGAGACCGTCTACCAGCGCGTTAATGAAGATCGAGAACGGATGTGGGTCGATATCGGCAAATTCGCCAGCTTCCTGGCCGGCCACCACGACCGAAATAACCAGCTCTCGCCAGCGGAGATCAAATTCCTGGCGCACGTTCGCGACTTCGGGGTTCCTGGCGGCCTGAGCCCAGAAATCCAGCCACAACCTCCAGGTGCTTTCTGGCTCGGGTTCCTGATCAGGCAGCAGGTTCATGGCCACAAACTCTTCGAGCCGTTCCGCCGCCGTCGCGAGCTTATCCATCCGCCGCTTGCCGTCCGCGTACCAGCTGTCCTCGTAGTGCCTGATCGCCTCCGTGAGCAGCTTTTCCTTCGTTTTGAAGTAGTAGATGACCAGGGCAGGGCTGATCCCGATCCGCTCGGCGACGTCGGCGATCCTCGTGTCAGCGAAGCCGCGCTCGGAGATAACTTCCAGCGCGGCCTGCAGCATCTGGCCGCGCCGCTGGTCCGCTATGCCGGGTTCGGCGTGCACGTCCTGGACCTGGTCAGTCATCTGCAAATCCTCCGCACCTCTTGTCGTAACCGTAGCAAATTTCTAGACTGAACATTCAGTCAGTCGCACAAGGAGCGTCTGTCTGCCGGTACCGGCGAACCACCCGTGGGCGGGACTGATGGCCAGGAGGGACACGACAGACATGGCCGCAACATACGACGCCATTGTCATCGGCGGAGGGCACAACGGCCTCGTGGCCGCTGCCTATCTCGCACGCGCAGGCGCGCGGACGGTTGTGCTCGAAGGCCGGCATAAGACTGGCGGCGCCGCGACCACAGAATCCCCATGGCCAGAAGCTCCTGAGTTCAAGGTGACGAGGCTGTCATACGTAATGAGCCTGATGCCGCCGACCATTATTAACGATCTCAAGCTAGCGAGCCATGGCTACAAGGTCTACCCAATGGGCCCGTATTACCAGGCATTTCCTGAGGGCGGCTCGATCAAGCTATACGCGGATGACGCCAAGCGGAACTATGAGTCGGTGTCGAAGTGGTCGAAGAAAGATGCCGAGACCATGCCGGCCTGGGATGCCTGGCTCGAAGGCCTCGCCGACGTTCTGGGTCCGATGCTACTCACGGCTCCGCCGAACTTTGGCTCGCGCAAGCCACGGGATCTGGCCGGCACCCTCAAGCTGGCCTGGCGGCATCGCGGTCTCAAGGTCAGGACAATTGCCGACGCCACCCGGCTGATGACCATGTCGATCGCCGATCTGCTCGACGACTGGTTCGAGTCCTCGCAGGTCAAGGGCGCACTCGCGGTCAACGGCGTGATCGGAACCTGGGCAGGACCATACGAACCGGGCACCGCATACGTCATGGCGCATCACTCGATCGGTGACGTCGGTGACGGCCACCTGGGGAACTGGGGCTTCCAGGAGGGCGGCATGGGCGCGGTGTCCAACGCGATCGAGGCGGCCGCACGCGGGTACGGCGTGGAGGTCAGGGTGAACGCGCCGGTCAGCCAGGTTCTGGTGGAGAGCGGCCACGCGGTCGGAGTCGCCCTCGAGAACGGTGATGAGATCAAGGCCAGGACCGTGGTGTCCACGCTGCACCCGCGCACCGCGTTCCTCGACCATGTCGGCGAAAAGAACCTGCCATCCGACTTCGCCAAGGACATCAAGACCTGGAAGACCCGCAGCGGCGTCGTCAAGATCAACCTGGCGCTTTCCGAGCTGCCGAACTTCACCGCGGATCCCGGCACCGAGCTCGGCGAGCACCACACCGGATCGGTCGAGATGGCCCCGTCAATGGAGTTCACCGAGCGCGCTTTCCTGGACGCCAGAGAGGGCAAGCCCGCGGTGCGCCCGTTCAGCGATGGCGTGATCCCCACAGCGTTCGACAAGACCCTGTGCCCCGAGGGAACGCACGTCATGTCGCTGTTCACCCAGTGGGTGCCGGCTGACTGGAACCTCGAGCCGCATACCTCAGAGCTCGAGGCCTACGCGGACCGCATGATCGAGCTCTACGACGAGGTGGCGCCCAACTTCAAGGCCTCGATCCTGCACCGCGACGTCGTCGGCCCGTACCAGATGGAGCAGGAATACGGCCTTATCGGCGGGAACATCTTCCACGGCGAACTCTCCCTCGAGCAGCTTTTCCACATGCGTCCGGCGCCGGGCTACGCCGACTACCGGACTCCGATCTCCGGCTTGTACTACGGCAGCTCGGCGACGCACGCGGGCGGCGGCGTCTGCGGCATCCCTGGCTGGCAGGCTGCCCGCGCCGCACTAGCCGACCGGAAGGTCACCAAGTCGGCGAAGGGCCAGGGTGCGGCTGGTTAGGGATCGACGGGGACAGCCGCGGGCATGACGACTGACATACATTCAGAACAGCCCGCTCACCAGCATCACCCAGCCGAGCGCAGCTCGCTGCTGGCAATGCTGGAAGCCCGCTCCCTGGCGATCGTCGGCGCTTCGAAGCGGGCGGGGAGCTTCGGAGAACGAATGCTGGCCGAGGCGGCGAAGTCGCCCGCCGGGCCGGTCATCTACCCGGTGAACCCGCGGTACACCGAGATCGCCGGGCTCGGCTGCTACCCGTCGCTTGCCGATCTGCCAGAGCCCGTCGACCTGACCCTGCTCGGAGTGCCCGACTCCGTCCTGGAGGAGCAGCTGACGCTGGCGGCCGCTCACGGCAGCCGCGCAGCCGTCATCTTCGGCAACGCGCACGAGGATCCGGCAGGAGGGTCTCGGGGGATCGTCCCCCCAGAGAACACAGCGGCAGAGGCTGCCGGGCCGGCGAACGCGCCCCGTCCCAACCTGCGCCAGCGACTCGCATCGATCGCCAGATCGGCCGGCATGGAGCTGTGCGGCGCGGGATGTATGGGTTTCGCGAACGTAAGTCATGGCCTGCGCGCAATGGGATACGTCGAACCCGACCCGCTCCCCGCCGGGCCAATCGCGCTGGTGACGCATTCGGGATCTGTGTTCTCGACGATGCTGCGCTCCCGGCGCGCGTTCGGCTTCACGCTCGCTGTTTCCTCGGGGCAGGAGCTGGTGACCGCGACGCCGTCTTACCTGTCCTACGCGCTGGACGTGCCGGACACGAAGGTGATCGGGCTGATCCTCGAGGCCATGCGGCAGCCAGACGAGCTGCGGAAGGTACTCACCCGCGCCGCCGAACGCGACGTGCCCGTCGTACTTCTGACCGCCGGGAGGTCGGCGAGTGGCCGGGCCATGGTGGCCGCCCACTCAGGCGCACTTGCCGGGTCGGACGGCGGCTGGGAAGCGCTCGTCCGCTACTACGGCATTCACCGGGTCAGCGATCTCGCCGAGATGGCAGACACGCTCGAGCTGTTCGCGCTCCGCGCCACCCGCCGGACAAGCCGCCCGGCCAGCTTCGGCGGCGATGGCCACGGGATCGCTACCGTGCACGACTCGGGCCTTGAACGCGCCCACACAGCCGATGTCGCCGATGAGGTAGGCGTCCCGTTCGCGTCAATCAGTGACGCGACCAAGGCCAAGCTCGAACAGCTGCTCGATCCCGGCCTGCTCGCCACGAACCCGCTCGACGTGTGGGGAACAGGGGCGGATACGCGCGAGGTCTTCGCCGGGTCGCTCACCGCGCTCGCAGAAGACGAGTGCGTCGACGCGGTCGCCCTCGCCGTGGACCTGATCACAGAGCTCGACGGCGATACCGCTTATCAGTTCGCCGCGCTCGACACGGCCGCTCAGACCGACAAGCCGGTCGTGGTGCTCAGCAACCTGCCGGGCGCGATCGACCCGGAGACGGCCGTCCTGTTGCGCTCCAGAGGCATCCCGGTTCTCGAAGGCCTGCATTCGGGCCTGCGATCGCTCCGGCACCTGCGCGAGCACACCGGCAGGCCAGCGTGGCGCGAGCCGGCGCAGCCGAAGCTCGATCACGAACGGCGGGATCGCGCCAGGAGTTTGCTCGGCCAGGGCCGCGAGACCGGTGCCGCGCAACTCGCCCTGCTCCGTGAGTACGGCATCCCTGCGGCCCGCGCCGAACGCGTCAACGACGCAGACGAAGCGCTGGCGGCCGCGGCCAGGATCGGATATCCGGTCGTGCTCAAGACGGACCAGCCTGGCATCGCCCACAAGTCCGACGCGGGCGGCGTGATCCTCGGCATCGGCTCCCCCGCCGAACTCACCGCCGCCTACACCGATCTCGCCGCCCGGCTCGGCCCGGCCGCACTCATCTGCGAAACCGTCTCGGGAGGTACCGAGCTCGCGCTTGGCTTGATCCGCGATCCCGACCTCGGCCAGCTGATCGTGGTCGGGGCGGGAGGAACCCTGGTCGAGCTGATCTCAGACCGAGCGGTCGCGCTCCCGCCGGTCTCAGGCGATCAGGCTGGCGGGCTGCTCTCCGAGCTGAAGATCGCCCCGCTGCTGGCCGGTGCCCGCGGCGCCGCCCAAGCGAATGTCGCCGCCATCGCCAGTGCCATCACCTGCCTGGCCGAGCTCGCAAGCGAGCTCGGCCAGGACATCGACGCCCTCGACATCAACCCGCTGATCTGCGGCCCCGACGGCGCAACCGCCGTCGACGCCCTCGTCATCGGTCGCTAGTTCCCCAGCCCGCGATGTCGCTCGGGCCAGAGCGGTTACGACGATGCTGCCGGAATGACTGGAGCGGTCTGGTTCGCTTGAAGGTTTCCTGCTTGCGCATCGCCGACGCATATCGCGCCGCCACCGAGAGACCGCACGGTGACCTGACTGACGCTGCCCTTGACGGAAGCGAAGGCCGTGTGAAGACCGGGCTTGACCGCCACGTCCATCGTTCCGCCCGGGTAGCTCACGGACACCATGCCTGGCGACGAGGAGAACCAGACGTAGCCGAGCCGGAGAATTCGTGTATGGCCCGGAGACGGAGCTTGAAAGCGCACCACCGTCTTGCCGTGGTTGCTCGGCAGGCAATTCTGCCCGGGTAGCAGCGGTTCGCTCGAGACAC
Source organism: Streptosporangiaceae bacterium (assembly GCA_036258115.1). Lineage (GTDB taxonomy): Bacteria > Actinomycetota > Actinomycetes > Streptosporangiales > Streptosporangiaceae > Chersky-822. Next base: position 15,814 of record DATAEH010000226.1, on the reverse strand, counting down.
CTTGCACTTTCGCCTGATAGAGCCTGCCATCAGGCCCGAACATGTATAGGCCATCGATGGTCCCCGCGGCACGCGGAATCCATCGCAATTTCCCGGGCGCGAGATCGCCGATAACCCTGGACTCCAGGGCGTACGAGCCAAACGCTCCTTCAACCATCTCCGGAGAGACAGTTGCATCCGCCACGGTCGTGCCGCGCGGCGCCTGCTTGATCGCGGCCGAGGCATTCGCGACGAAGTCAGCGATGGGCTTGCCTGTGGTTACGTTCTTGTACGCCTGCACCGACCAGATCGATCCGAACAGGATGACGGCGACCAAGCCCGCCGCGACTTCGAGCGAGAGTGGCGTGGAACGCACCCGATGGGCGTGAGCGCCAGCCCCTTCTCGCTGCCGCCGCGATTGATCCGCAGCCAGCGGCCAGAACGCCAGGCCCAGGCTGAGCGCCAGAACCGGCACAGCATCGGCGACATACCGGGTTTCGTCGCCGAGGACGACCGGCGAGAACGTTCCGACTCTGCTGATGATCACAGGGAGCATGTCAGCGAACGCCACCCAGCCGATCACAATCACCCATGCCCGCCAGGCGATCGGGCGTCTCCAGATGCTGATGGCGATGACGACGATTGCGACGATCAGCCCGATCCAGATGAGCGAGAAGGGCGGTGACGCGTACGCAAAGGACCCGCCCGTTACTGCCGTCCATTTCCACGGGCCACCGAGGGCGCCCGGCACAAGGGAATCCTTCATTATTGCCTGCGCGAAACTTGCAACCGCGCTTGCCGAGTCTGGCGCGCCCGGATGCGACGTCGACGTGTGCAAGGACCGTGCAAGAACTACCAGATAGACCGCCATCAGCGCGGCATAGACAAGCCAGGCGCGCCAGTACTTGATCAGTGCCCTCATCATGTCCGCAAGCCAGCGCCGACGGGGCACCATCAGGAATCCGCCGGTGAGGGCGAAGAGAAGCGGGGGCACAATCAATGCCTTCTCAAAGAAGGCGAGCCCGAACGCGACCCACGACGCAGCAACGGCTAGGTGCCTGAGACGCTGGGTGCGGACGTAGTAAACGTGCGCGTGCACGGCCATCAGCAACGCGAGCTGCAGCGGCACAGACTCAAGCGCAGACGACCACTCGCCAAGGTCTGGCATGGTCAGCGGGCAGAACGCGTACACCAGCAGCGGAACCAAGATCGCAGGCCGGTCGCCGAACAACATGCGCAGGAGCCGCAACGCGGCTACGTTCGCCGCGGCAACGAACGCGAGACTGATCGCCGAAGCCAGGTCCCAGTTGTATAGCGACGTGCGCACCATCAACCAGGCAACGACCCGGAGCCCGATGATCAGGTGACCAGCACCGATATAGGTGACGTACCGCCAGCTGAACGGCGACTCGATGGCAAGATCGAGGTCATGGAAGTCGTCCTGCCGGAAGTAGAGGTGGCTGAGGAACTGCGCCTTCCAGGCCAGCTCTAGCGCAATGAGAATGACCGCCGCGACGAGCACGCGGTTCTTCCTCAGCCAGTCCAGCGCTGATCGAAGGTCCGCCCATTCAAATTCGCGCTCGGCGTCGTCGTAGAGCGCGATCTCGTTGGCCGAGACGGATCGATCTATCTCCTCGCCAGCGTGGCTCACGGGTGAACTCTCGCTCTCACGGTTGTTCCCGGGGCGACCGCAGTGGGCGCGGCGAGCCCGCTTCGGCGTCACCGATGCAGATCTGCTTGCCGACCAGCCCACTCACGGTGATCCTGGGCGCTGATCCGCTGACGGGCAGGAATGCCGTATGCAGACCGGGCCGGACTGCGAGTTCCTGCTTCACCCCGCCGTAGGCGACGGAGATCATGCCGGGAACCTTCGGGGCCCAGAGGTATCCGATCCGCAGCACCGTCGTCAGGTACGGCGGTTTGTGCCAGAAGCTCATGACAATCCTGCCGTTCTTTTGTGGCCAGCAGGAATCGGGCGCGGCCTGCCGTCCGGTTGACGCACCGTAGACCCAGACCGGATACAGCCTGCCGTCGAGCCCGAACATTTGCAGCCCGTCGATGGTCCCGCGCGGCTGGCTAATCCAGTGCAGCTTGCCGGGCCTGATTGCACCGGCTACGGCGCGTGCTCCGTTGTCAACATCTTTGACCTGATCGGGCACTGGACTGTTGAGCACGACAGCGCCCGGCGGCGCGTCAGAGATAGCTTGCTGAACACTAGCTATGTACTCAGCCGCCGGCCGCCCGGTGGTAACAGACTGATAGGAACCCGCTGACCAGATGGACCCGACGATAATCACGCCGAGGACCCCGCTCATACCCGTTCTCCACACCCGCTCAAGGTCGGCTCGATGCGATAGCCCGAGCGGTCGCGCGGATGCCGCTACCGGGTCTCGCCGCGTCGCTGCCGGTCGCCGGTCGGCGACCGGCAGGAAGGCCAGTCCGAGGCAGATGACCAGCACAGGCATTGCATCCGCGACGTAGCGGGTGTCGAGGGCGAGCAGTACCGGATACCAGTTCAGCCTGGCGAAAATGATGGGGAGCATGTCGGCGAGGAGGACCCAGGCAGCGAAGGTCATCCAGGCTCGCCAGGCAATCTTGCGGCGCAGGATGGTCCCGATAACAACCGTCACGGCGACGATCAGCGCTATCCAGATCAGCGGATCAGGCGCAGCCGCAAGCGCGTAACCGTGCCCCGGCAGCGGCAACCATCCCCACGGCCCTCCGATCACGCCTGGCAACAGCGAATTCTTCAGCAAGCCCCAGCCGAAGGTCAGCACCGCCGAGGCATTTGGTACTTGCGGCTGGCTTGACGGGGCACGCAACGACATCATGAGCACGATCAGGTAGCCGATGAATGCGACCGCGTAGCTGGCCCACGCGCGCCAGCACGACTGCAGGGCTCGCTTCACCCCTGCCAGCCACGATCCGCCGCCGGAACCGAACGCGGACGTGACCGCGAACAGCAGTACAGGTACGACGAGGCCCTTCTCGTCGGCCAGCATTCCGAAGACAACCCACGCGCTCGCAGCGATGAGATGACGCCTGCTACGGGTCCGCACGTAATGAATGTGCGAGTTCAGCGCCATGAAGATCGCCAGTTGCAGCGGCACCGACTCCAATGCGACCGTCCACCAGCCCAGGGCAGCGACACCCAGCGGCGCCAGCAGGTAGATGGCGAGCGGAGCCAGGATCGCGGGACGCTCGCCGAAAAGCGCGCGGAGGACACCGAACGCCGCCAAGCCCGCCGCGGCGAGGAACGCCAGCGTCACAGCCGAGGCCAGCGTCCAGTTGTAGAGCGAGATCCGTGCGAGCACCCAGATGATCGCGCGCTCACCAAGCATGACGTGACCTGTACCCACATAGGTCAAGTAATGCCAGTTGAATGGCGAGTTGATTGCCAAGTCGAGATTAGAGAAGTCGGCGCGATAAAAGTACATCCGGCTCAGAAACTGAGCCCGCCAAGCGACTTGACCGGCTATCAGCAAGAGCGCGACGAGAAGGACGGCACGCCCGCGATTCAGCCACCTGAATGCGGGGCGCAGGTCCGCCCAGTTGTCGTCATCGCCAGGTTCGGGCCTGTGCGCGACGACACGTCCTGCGTCGACATGCTCTAGATCATGACCGGGCTGGCTCACCTGCGCATCCTAGTCGTTCTTGTCATGTTGTCACGATAAGAGCCTTCTTACGCCGATAGTTACCAGGTCATCGGGGCATCTGGCTAGCCGGCGAAGCGCATGAATTCCCAAATATAGCGATGCTGACGTACATCTCCATGCTCGTTCGGTCTATGCTCTCGCTGACCGATGCAGGGACTGGCCGGAAAGCAGGACTACGATGCGTCGAACCGCTCAGGCTCTGGCCGTCGCAGCCGTCGTCATCGGGATGGGGCTGACCGCGCTGCCGGCAACGGCGCAAACCCACGGCGCGGCCTTCGCGAAGGCGCACTCAGGGCGTTCCGGGCCCGGGCCGACGCCAGCTCAGCGCGCAGCGTTGCAGCGGGCCAGGCACCTGATGGCGCTGCGGCATCAACATGGCTCCATCGTCGGGCTCGTACGGGGTCCGGACGGCGCCCCTGAGGCCAACGTCTGCGTCGCGGCGAGCAACCCGCTTGCCACCCGTAAGGCGTATACCAAGCCTGACGGGCAATTCGTCATCAATGGGCTGCCCAAAGGCGCATATCGCGTCGAGTACCGCGGCTGCTCGCCGGTCGGCCGTTTCACCGGCCAGTGGTACGGCGGCCTGACCCGCAACTCGGCCAAGCAGGTGATGATCACGGGTTCGTCCGCTCCCGTGATACTTGCCCCGGTCAAGCTCGCGATGATCTCGCCGCGATTCCTACGCCCGGCCGCCGCCAAGCACCAGCTGAGCATGGCGCAGCGCACGGATCAGATGATCCGCAAGCTGATGTCGGGCGCACAAGTCCAGGCCCCTGCCAGCACGTCCAAGATCGCCCACATTTCCGGCCAGGTGACGACCAAGTCTGGCCGCCCGCTCGCCAGGATCTGTGTCCTGGTCACGTCGCCGCATGCCAGGTTCACCTTCGGGCGAGTGGCAGTGACGTCAAAGACGGGCAGATACCAGGTCAAGGTCGGGCCTGGCCGCTACATCGTCGACTTCCTGCCGCTCTGCGCGCGCAAGGGGAACTTCGCCCCGCAGTTTTTTAAGGCAGCGGGCTCGCAAAACAAGGCGATGGTCTTGCACGTCAAGGCGCGTCAGAAGATCACGCACGTCGATGCCGCCCTCGGCACGGGCGCGGTGATCACTGGCAGCGTGCATACGCTCAAGAACCCGCATCCATCGCTGGCCGGGCTATGCGCGGAGGCTTTCGGCACCGGCGGGCAGCAGCTCTTCCTGGGTGAGGGCGTGACCCGCAAGGACGGGACGTTCCGGCTGCCCAGCCTCGCCACCGGCCGGTATCACGTCGCGATATTCCCCGGCTGCAGCCGCAAGTCCTCGCCCTATCTGCCGGTCGAGTTGCACAGGCTCATCTCCGTGACCAATGGCAAGGTCACCTCAGGAGTCACCGCAGTCGTCAAGCTCGGCGGCACGATCTCGGGAACTGTCAAGGACGCCGGCGGCTCCAGGCTGGCTGGCATCTGCGTGGACACGTTCTCGGAGCGGGGTGGCTCCTTCGCGGAAGCCACCACAGGGAAGAACGGGACGTACCGGCTGCTCGGGCTCCGCAAGGGAAGCTACGAGGTCGACTTCCGGCCCGGCTGCGGCAACCGCCGGCCCTTCGCTCCGTTCACCTATCCCAGCGCCGTCAACGTCCGCCAGGGCAAGGTGACTGCGCATATCGACGCGGTCATGCAACTCGATGGATCGCTATCCGGCACGGTCACGAACTCCAAAGGCCAGCCACAGGGCGGCATCTGCGTGCTGGCGGAGAGCAGCAGCTTTGGCTTCGCGTTCGCGCGTACGCATGCCGACGGCACGTATCAGGCCAAGCGGGTGCCCCCAGGCAACTACGACGTCGAGTTCATCCCCGGCGGCCAGATCTCTGACTGCGGCAACAAGGGCAACTACCTGCCCGTGGATCTCAACGCCACGGTCGCCAGCAACGTCAATACGACCCTTGATGCCCAGCTGCCCACCGGCGGCGTCATCAAGGGCGTAGTGCGTGACCCGCACGGCAAGCCGGTCGCCGGGATCTGCGTTTTCTCCACGTCGGAGTTCGGCGGCCAGGCTGTGACCGCGAGCAATGGCTCGTATCAGCTTCGGCAGCTCACCACCGGGGACTACTTCGTCGGCTTTGAGGGCGGATGCGGGAACCGCAGCAGCGTGGCCCCGCTGGCCTACAAGGCGGATCCAACCTTCTACGGCCCGAACAACATCTCCGTCATTCAAGGCAAGGTCACGAGCGGAATCAACGTCAGGCTTCGCCCGGGCGGCACCATCACCGGTCGCGTAACCGACCAGGCTGGCAAGGCTGTCAGCGGGGTTTGCATACTGGCCGAGCCCTTTACGGGCGGCGGCGTCGGCTTCTTCTACTTCCTGGTCGAGCGTGGCGGCCGGTTCTCCCTGACGAACCTCGCGCCGGGTCAGTACGCGCTGGTGTTCTTCGGCCTATCTGCCAACCACAGATTCTGCGGTCCTTCGCCATACGCGATTCAGCAGTTCTTCAGACAAGGCAACGGTGCGCCGCTCGACCTGGTCTCGGTACCGGGGGGCAAGGTCACCGCCGGAGTCAACGCCAGGCTCACGCTGTCCGGCAAGATCACCGGTGTCGTGCGAAGCAAGGCGGGCCAGCCCATCGGCGGTATCTGCGTGACAGCCACCAACACCCGTACCGGCGCGACCAGCACCCAGTTCAGCAATCGCCATGGTCAGTACTCAGTCGGTTCCCTGACCCCGGGCCGGTACCAGGTCGAGTTCTCCAGCTGCGGCGGTGACCTCATCATCTTCGGTCTCAGGGGCCTGAACTGGGCGAACCAGTGGTACAAGGGTCACTCGTCGCAAGCGGCCGCCGACACTGTGATCGTGCGGCCGACCAAGACGACGGCCAACATCAATGCGTCGCTGACCAAGGGCGGCACCATCACCGGCCAGGTCGTCTACCAGCCGACCAAACGACCGATCTACTTCACCTGCGTCTTCGCCTACACCCCGGACTTCAGCACGCTCAGCTTCAGTGTGACGGACCGGCGCGGCCGCTATCTCGTCGACGGACTCAGTAGCGGCCGATACATACTCGAGTTCGATCCGTGCGCCGGGTCGGGTCTAGCTGGTCAGATCAGGCCGGGCCGACTGCAAGTGATGGCGGGCCAGGTGGTGCACAACGTCAACGAGCAGATCAAGGTCGGCGGATCGGTGTCAGGCGTAACATCGGTGCGCTTGCCCGGCGGTCGTACCAAGCGTGCGCCGGGTACCTGCGTCGAGCTTCTGCCACTTAGCACGACAGCGTCGGCGGCGATTGTCATCTCTTTGGGCGGCGGCAGCTACCTGGTCCCCAACCTCGCGGCAGGGAAGTACCAGATCCTGGCCGGAGACCCAGCGTGCACCAGCAACGCGCCAACCACCACCGCGCAGCTGACTGGGCCGGTCTCGGTCACATCGGCTAAGACGACCAAGGGCGCGAACGTCAGCATGCGATTGAGCGGAACGATTACTGGGGTCGTCCGCGGGCCGGGCGGCAAGCCGATCACAGGCATCTGCGTCGAAGCCGTGCCGACGCGGGGCGGCATTGGCATCCCGGCCGCAACCACCCGCGCTGCAGGCGGCAGCTACCGCATCGCCGACCTGCAGCCAGGCTCCTACAAGGTCAAGTTCACCGACGGCTGCGGGGCCAACGGCTTCGCCACTCGGTGGTACAAGAACGCGCGGACTCAGGTCGGCGGGAAATTCGTGCGCGTCTCAGCCGCCTCGGTCACGAGCGACATCAACCAGACCCTGCCCCGCAGCTGATAGCGAGAGCCAACGTGCGCCGCCGGCGGACCGGCGGCGCACACCGGTTACTCAGCAGGAAGGGCGTTCTCGTGCCATCCTCCGCCGCAAAGGCCACCATCATCACGGTCAACCCCGGCACGCCCGTCCCCGGGATTGACGCCGCACTGACCCATTAGAGCGGAACGGGGGCGCACCGTTGTCGATAGCGCAGCGACGGTGCGCCCCCGTTGTGGTTGTCCTACTCGAAGAGGACGTAGACCTTGCGGATCGTCTCGTGGATCTGCCACGTCCCTGCCCAGCCGCGGGGGAACACGGCGATGTCGCCAGGCCCGATGTCGGTGGGCGATCCTCCGTCCGGCGTGACCGTCATGCGGCCGGCCAGGATCTGCACGAACTCGTGGGTTTCGAGCTTCCAGTACGAGGGACCGGGCGTGCACTCCCAGACCCCGGCTTCCTGGTCGCCCTCTTTCCAGAAGGTCAGCCCGCTTGTGGTCATTTCCTCGCCGGTGGCCTCCTCCAGCGGGCCCCAGTCCTCGAGCTCTGCTGTCGCGGCGGCCGCAAGGTATGGCGTTGCCGGGTTGATGTCGGTCATGACGTTCCTTCCTGCTGCAGCATTCAGGTGTGCGATGTCGTCTGCTCAGGGATTGCCTGCGGCTCGGCTGTCTTTTCCGGGAACGGCAATGCGATCGGATCGGTCGCCAGCCGGCTGTTGCCGTTCTCGTCGAACCGGTCAAGGCCGAGGTCGCTGACGTCAGTGACGGTCGAGCGGCCGTGCAGCGCGACATCGGCCGCGGCCCTGGCCACGGCCGGCCCCCACATCATCCCGTGACCGCCGGCACTAGCTACGGTGGCCCCGTTAATCCTCTGGCCAGAGGCAATCGCCGGGCCGATGATCGGCAAGTGGTCGGGTGTGTAGTCGATCGTGGCCGCCCAGATGCGCCGCAAACCGAGCCCGGCCGTCAGCGGCACCAGCGTGTGGAGGCGCCGCAAGATCAGCTCCAGGTACTCGGTGTCGACAGATCGGGCCTCGCCAGGCTGCTCCTCCGGGTTCGACATGCCGAACAGCATGCCGCCGTCCTCCGGCCGCCAGTACAGGCCGACCGCGAGGTCGAAGAGCATCGGCAGCCTGTCGGGAGCCAGGTCAGGGTGTTGCTCGGTGACGGCCACCTGATGCCGGACCGCCCCGGCCGGGATCGTCATGCCCGCCAGCCTGCCGACGGCCGCCAGTTCGGGTCCGCCGGTCAGCACGACCAACGGCGCCGCGATCTGGCCCGCGCTGGTCTGAACGCCGGTGACCGCGCCCGCCGTCACATCCAGCCCGGTGAACGTGGTGTGCTCGAGCACCCTGACGCCGCTTGCCGCGAGCGCGTGCGCGTAGGCGGTCACATTGCGGGGCGGATGCAGATAGCCGTCTTCCGCGCGATAGGTCGCGCCGAGCGTCAGGCCGGAGGCCATGGCCGGGTTCATCAGGTCGAACTCGTCGGGCTCCAGCCATCGGACGTTCAGGCCGAGCGAGTTCTGCATCGCCATTCGCTCGTGCGCGGCCTCGACCTCGGGCTGCGTGAAGCACGGCAGCACGTATCCCTGCGGGGTGAACCCGGAGTCGATTCCGAGCAGATCGGCCTGCCCGAGGTAGAACCGGCGCGACCACTCGCCGAGCTGAACCGCCCATGCGGTACCGCCCTGCGTTCGCACAATGCCCGCGGCCCTGCTGCTCGCTCCCTGACCGAGTCTGTCCTTATCCAGGAGCACGACCCGGCTGACGCCGGACGCGCGCAGGAAATAGGCGCACCAGGCGCCAACTGTCCCTCCGCCGACGACGACTGCGTCGGCCGAGTCCACCATTGGCATGCCGCCGATGCTGACATAGACTGAACGTTCAGTCAAGATGCTCGCGCGCCGCCCTGGGGCTCAAGGGGACAGATGTACAGCCTGTCAGAACAAGATCTGAATATCCAGGCTCGGGCACGGAGGTTCGCCGACGAGCTGATTCCCCTCGAAGCCGGGGTTGAGCTGGCCAACGGCGAGGTGCCGGCGGATCAGGAAGCCCAGCACACGGCGCGGTCTATCGAGCTGGGCCTGTTCGCCGCGAACCTGCCGAAGGACCTGGGCGGCGGCGGCTGCACCTCGCTGCAGCAGGTGCTGATCCAGGAGCAGGTCGGCCGCGTTACCAACGCGCTTGCCTGGGTCGTCGCAACGCCGCCATCCTGGCTTCCTGCGGTCGCGACGCCAGATCAGCTCGAGCGTTACGTGAAGCCATCGGCGCGCGGCGAGCGCTCGGAGTGCTACGCCATCACCGAGGAGGGCGCCGGCTCGGACGTCGACGCGATCGAGGCTACCGCGAGCCGAGACGGCGACGATTACGTGCTGAACGGCGTGAAATGGCACGTGACCTCTTTCAACGCCGCCGACTATGCGTTCTTCCAGGCCAAGCTGACTAATGGCGAGCATGTCGGCGAGCACGCCATGTTCCTGGTCGACCTGCCGAGTCCAGGCGTGCGCATCGTCCGTACGCCTGCCTACATGCACACGCTCGGGCACGCGCATCAGCACCCGATCGTGGCGTTCGAGGACGTGCGGGTCCCGGCTGCGCAACTCGTCGGCGCCGAGGGCGACGGGATGACCTTTGCCTATGAGTGGTTCAGGTTCGAGCGGGTGATGGTCGCCGCCCGCTGCTTGGGCGCGGCCGAGCGGCTGATCGCAGAGATGACGTCGTTCGCGGGCGAACGCATCGTCTCCGGGCGGCCGATCGCTGAGTTCGGCGCGGTTCAGGCAATGCTTGCCGACAGCCTGACCGAGCTGTTCGCGGCCAGGGCGCTGACCTATGAGACGGCGCGGGGCATCGATGCGGGCCTCGATGTCAAGGTGCAACATGCGCAGTGCTCGATGGCCAAGCTCTACGCGGCCGAGATGGCCGGCCGGGTCGCCGACCGCGCCGTCCAGGTCTTCGGCGGCCGCGGTTACATGCGCGAGTACGCAGCGGAGCGGTTCTTCCGCGAACTGCGGGTGGAAAGGATCTGGGAGGGCACCAGCGAGGTGCAGCGCTCCATCATCGCCGATCAGATGATCAAGCGAGGGCCTGGCCGGCTCGCCTGACCCGCACCGGTAACAGTGCCAAGGCGGCAGGTGGCCGCCTTGCCCCCGCAGCGGCGTGCCACCCGCCCGCCCTGGCCGCCCGCCCCCCGGCAGTCAACCCCGGCTACATGGCGATGCCCGCCCCTCGGCAGGCATCGCCAGGCCCGTTATCCGGCCAGGCTCGCCTCGATCGCACTGACCACCTCTGGCGCCTCAGGCTCGGTCAAAGGCCTGAACCTGGCCAGCACCTTGCCGTCCGGCCCCACCAGGAATTTCTCGAAGTTCCACTGAATGTCGCCGGCCTTGCCCTCGGCATCGGCGACGTCGGTCAGTTCCGCGTACAGCGGATGCCGACCCGGCCCGTTGACGTCGATCTTGGCGAACATCGGGAAGGTGACGCCGTAATTCACCGAGCAGAACTCGCCGATCTCGCCCGGCGTGCCCGGCTCCTGCTCGCCGAATTGGTTACACGGGAAGCCGGCGACCACAAGGCCGCGGTCCGCGAACCGCTCGTAGAGGCGCTGCAGGCCCGCGTACTGCGGCGTCAGCCCGCACTGGGATGCCACGTTAACGACGAGGATCGTCGAGCCGGCGAAGTCGCCGAGCGTCGCGGCATCTCCGCTTAGGGTCTGAAGATCGATATCGTGCACGGTCACGTTGGCGCTCCTGAATTCACACTGTAGGCACGTTCACTCGGGCCTCACGGTTCACCTCAGCCGCGGATCCGCCGCGAAGTCGGCTAAGAGTCGACGACGGAACAGCACGGACACCACGAATCGGCGACTACCTGGGCAAAGCCGATAACAGTCGCCGTGACCCGGTTATGCCCATGCGGGCCCGGTTCTCGCCGAGCGAAGCAGCGGTCCTCGATCCAGAACGCTGCGTTATCCGACGATCGTGCCGTCACGCAATCCCGACTCGACTCCTGCGAGCCAGCCGCGCACGAGTCCAAGCGTGAGGTCCGGCCGCTCCGCCTGGCCCATGTGCGAGCATCCGGGCAGCACGACGAAATGCGAGCCGGGTATCCGCTCGTGTGCCAGGGCGACGGTAGCCGGCGTTACCTCGTCGAACTCGCCGCAGAACAATAGCGTTGGCACGTCAATCGCCCCGAGGTCAGCCGTGACGTCGTAGTTCTTGAGCGGACCGATCACGTGGAACTCGCTCGGCCCGTTCATGGTGTGATAGACCTCCGGGTTCCCGTTCAGGCCGTCGAAGCAGCGGTCGAGCCAGTCCGGGTACGGCCGGACCCGGCACAGGTGCCGGTCGTAGAACGAGATCATGGCGGTCTGGTAGTCCTCGCTGTCGGTCGTGCCGGCCGCCTCGTGCCGCCGGAGCACGTCGTCAACGCCCGGCGGCAGGTCCGCGCGAAGCTTGTCCAGCTCGGTGAGCCAGAACGGCACGCTCGGCGGCGAGGACTCCGCGAGCAGGCTCACCAGTCCGGCAGGCCTCGTGATCGCATACGTCATGCCGAGCATCCCGCCCCAGGAATGGCCGAGCACGTGACAGCGGTCGAGCCCGAGTTCGTCGCGGACGGCGGCGACCTCGGCCAGATACAGCTCGGTGGTCCACATCGCCGGGTCGTGGGGCTCGGCGATCGCCGAGTTGCCGCAGCCGAGCTGGTCATAGCAGATGACACGGCGGCCTTCCGCCGCCAGTTCCTGGTATGGCTCCATGTGGTGCCAGGTCGCGCCCGGCCCGCCGTGCAGGCAGAGCAGCGGGTACTTCCCCGGCTCCTCAGACTCGCCAGTGACCCGGTACCAGGTCCGGTGCCCGGCGAAGGACAGATGACCCTCTTTGGCCGGCAGATCGTTACTCATGTCCCACTCCGGTACGGGTCGTTAATTCAGGTGCACTAAGCCTTATTTCAACACAATCGCTCGGCGTTCGTCTTGACCCTCAGCTGCCGGTTATAGGCGTGGGTCGACCGGTTCGGATTCAAGAGCCAGTACAGCGAAGACGCACTCATGCACCCGCCAGAGCGGTTCGCCGCGTGCCACCCGGTCGAGCGCCTCAAGTCCCAGCGCGTACTCGCGCGACGCGAGGGAGCGCTTATGCCCGAGGCCGCGGCTCCGCAGCCGGTCCAGGTTGGCGGTCTCGGCATAGTCCGGGCCGTAGATGATCCGCAAGTACTCACGCCCGCGTACCTTCAGGCCTGGCTGGACCAGGCCGCGGCGGCCGCGGACCAGGTTCGCGGCTGGCTTAACCACCATGCCCTCACCGCCGTCGGCGGTCAGCCGCTCCCACCAGGCGGTGGCCGCGGCCATCGAGACCGGGTCGGTGGTGTCGGCGGCGATGCTGCGGGTCGCGGTGATCAGCCCCGGTTCTGCGTAGGCCATTCGGTCCGCGATCGCCAGGTGCCAGGGGTGCGCTCGGTCGGAGTAGCACGCCCCCTCGGTCGCGAGCAGCTGGAACGGCGCGACCCTGATCCCGTCGAGTCCCTTGGTCGGCCAGCAGTACCGGCGGTACGCCGCCGTGAACGCCTCGGCGTTCGCGGCTCTCGCCATGGTCCGCTCAGCCAGTTCGGCGACATCCAGGCCAGCGGCCGCGGCTTGGTCGAGCGCGCTGACGGCGGCCGGCAGCGCGTGCCTGGCCGCGGCTCCCACCGCACCGTACTGGGCCTTCAGCAGGTCCTCCGCCTTGGCGCTCCACGGCATCAGCTCAGCATCGAAGAGCAGCCATCCGGTGCCGAGCTCGTCGAACAGGTGCGCGGCCTCAGCCGCGGCACGCAGCCCCGCCAGCAAGTCCTCGGTCAGGTCACGGCGGAAAAACGGCCGTCCTGTTCTGGTCCACACGGCGCCGGTCGCCTCGTCCGGCGCGCCGAAGCGCTGGCCGGCGACGCCTGGATGGCGGCAGATCAGAGCGATCGCTCGCGAGCCCATGTGCTTCTCTTCGCACACGACCGCGTCCACGCCCTCGGCGCGGTAGGCGTCGAAAGCCTGTTGGGGATGTTCAAGCAGGCCTGGCCTGGTGGACGTCGCGACCGGGCTCATGGTGGGCGGCAGGTAGAGGAGCCAGCGCGGGTCGACCGCGAACCTGCTCATCACCTCGAGCGCGGCCGCCGCGTTCTCTTCCCTGACGGTGATCCGCCCGTAGCGTGACGTCTCTACGGTGCGGCGTCCCGTCACGTCGGCAATGTCCAGCACGTCGGGGTCGCGCCTGGCCGCGGACCCGCCAGCCTCGGATCCGGCGGTCTGCACGGCGGCTCCGGCCGCTTCGTTCACCGGGAAGGGACGGGCGGGCTCGTAATAGATCCTGGCAGCCGGCACCGAGACCAGTTCACGCTCGGGATAGCGCAGCGCGGTGAGCCTGCCGCCGAACACGCAGCCGGTGTCCAGGCACATGGTGCCGTTCACCCACTCCGCTGCAGGCACCGGTGTGTGGCCGTACAGCACCATCGCGCTGCCCCGGTAATCGTTCGCCCACGGATACCGAACGGGGAGTCCGAACTCGTCGGTTTCTCCGGTCGTCTCGCCGTACAGGCAGAAGGTGCGCACCCGGCCAGATGCCCGGCCCTGGAACCGCTCGGGCAGGCCGGCGTGGCTGACCACCAGCTTGCCGCCGTCCAGGACATAGTGCGAGATCAGCCCGTCCAGGAAGGTCTCCACCTCCGACACGAAAGTCGGCTGTTCCCCCTCAAGCTGGGCGAGCGATTCGGCTAGGCCATGGGTCACCTGAACCTTACGGCCGCTCAATGCCCGAAACAGCTTGTTCTCATGGTTGCCAGCAACGCACAAGGCGTCGCCGGCCGCGACCATGCCCATGACCAGCCGAAGCACGCCGGGTGTGTCGGGACCACGATCGACGAGGTCACCGACGAACACGGCGCGACGGCCGGTCTGGTGCCGGGCGCCGGCCACGCGCCCGCTCTCGTCCGTGCGCAGCTCGTAGCCGAGGTCGGCGAGCAGCGCCTCGAGTTCGTCCCGGCAGCCGTGCACGTCGCCGATGACGTCGAACGGGCCGCAGTGGTCGCGCAGATCGTTGAACAGCTTCGTCCTGGACACCACGGCGGTGCTGATCTCCGGCTCCGACCGGAGGATGTGCACTCGCCTGAAGCCCTCGCGCTCCAGTTCGCGCAACCCGCGGCGCAGCTGATCGCGCTGCCGCCGGATCACATGCGCGCCGAACGGCCGGTCCGGCCGGTCTGCATTCCTTCGGACGCAGACCTGCTCAGGCACATCGAGAACGATCGCGACGGGCAGGACGTCGTGCTCCCTGGCCAGGTGGAGCAGATGCTTGCGGCTCTCCTGCTGGACGTTGGTCGCATCAATGACGGTGAGGCGTCCTGCGGCGAGCCGCTTGCCAGCGATGTAGTGCAGGACGTCGAAGGCGTCTTTGCTTGCCGATTGATCGTTCTCGTTGTCGGCGACCAAGCCGCGGCAAAAGTCGCTGGAGATGACCTCGGTCGGAAGGAAGCGGGCGCGAGCGAATGTCGACTTGCCGGCACCGCTCGCACCGATGAGCACCACGAGGCTCAGCTCCGGCACATCGATGACTCGTCCGCCAGCGGGTGCCTCGGGGTCCTGCTCGCTCACGGTGCACCTGCCGGGGGCGGGTCAGCCGCCGCGGAGATCGAGCCCGCCGCGAGCGGCTCGGCGCGGGTAAAGACGGCCATCTGGGTGGGCGACCCGACCTGCGGATCCTCCTGGCCGACCGGCAGGAACCGGACGTTGTAGCCATTCTCGGCAGCGACCCGCTGAGCCCAGCTGGCGAACTCCGGACGCGTCCATTCAAAGCGATGATCGCGATGCCGCAACGCCCCTGACGGGAGGAATTCGAACCGGATGTTGTACTCGCTATTCGGAGTCGTAACCACGACATGCTCAGGTCGCGCCTCGGCGAAGACAGTCCGCTCGAGTGCGGCCAGCCGAGGCTGGTCAATGTGCTCGATGACCTCCATCAGGACCAGCGCGTCGAGCCCGGCCAACCGCCGGTCCCGGTAGGTCACCGACGACTGGATGACGCTGAGGCGCTCGCGCCGCCGCGGCGGCATCCGATCTACGCGGAGCCGCCGTTCGGCGATCTCGAGCGCACGCGACGACACGTCGGCGGCGATGACCTCGGTAAAAGCGTCATCGGCGAGCAAGTCGGCCGTCAGGGCGCCCTCACCGCAGCCCACATCCGCGACCCGGTGCGCGTTGGCCGCTCGCAGCACGGCGAGCACTGCTCCCGCACGTTGCCTGGCGAGCGGCACAGGTGCGTCGTCCGCGTCAGTCCCGTCGTGACCCTGCCCCGTCACCGCCGCGACGATCGGGCCAGGCTCACCGTCAGGTTCGGTGTCTGGATCGGGAACGGCGTTGTCGAACGCCTCGGGCTCGGCATCATCCACCTCGGCGAGCCTGGCCAGAGCTGACCTATACAGGCTCGAGCGATGCGT
>DATAEH010000225.1:0-3099 GCA_036258115.1 Streptosporangiaceae bacterium | reverse complement strand
CGTCCAGAGACCTATCTCCGCCACGCGAGGTGCATCCGCCCGAGCTTGGTGTCCATCCCGCAGGTCGGTGGACTCCATCACCTCTACCAGCGGGCGGCCTGATCGCGGTCGGTCACCCGGCCCACGCTCACTCATTTGCATCACCACTCAGCACGCAGTGCGTGGGGGTATGACGCGTCGCACTCCTTGGTACGGCAGAGGCCGTGCGTAGCGATCCCGATCGCAGTCGCGCCTGCCGACGCAACCCATAATTTTTGACCGGGACAGGTGATCACGCCCGTCACGTAGAAGGGCAACACCCCCGGGAGCGCGGTTCTCCGCCACCACAGCCAGCCACGGACGCGAAGGTTCGTGCCGACGTCACGGAGCTCGGACGGCAGGGCCGAGGCGCCCGCGATCACGTTGAACAGGATGTACCACTGGGTGCCGAGGATCATCAGCGGGCTCAGCCAGATGTCGGGGTTCAACGCGAAGGCGACGATCGCCGAGACCGCCACGGGAAAGAGCAGGTTCGCGGGAAAGGCGGCCAGAAACTGCGCGACCGGCTGGACGATTCGCGCCAGCCCCGGGCGCAGGCCCACCCAGACTCCGATCGGCACCC
Organism: Streptosporangiaceae bacterium; assembly: GCA_036258115.1. Lineage (GTDB taxonomy): Bacteria > Actinomycetota > Actinomycetes > Streptosporangiales > Streptosporangiaceae > Chersky-822. The sequence goes on along the minus strand of DATAEH010000225.1, from coordinate 2,498 downwards.
AGATCACGCTGGCCACAGCGATCAGCACGAGCACGCGGACCAGCGTGGCTGTGCCTGACGGCGGGATCGGGGAGGGGGCGGGAAACAGACTTTGCACCGCCTAGGATCGCGGCTGCTCCGCTCTCGCCATCGTTTCAAAGCCAGCCGCCCTGGAACCCCGCCCGGCGCAGCCCCTCGACGACGTAGGGGCAGCGGCGCATGATGTCCCAGATCAGGCCTGAGCGATAGTTCTCGACCATCAACACCACCGGCCCCTGATCGATGCCGAAGTGAAAGGGGGTCACCCACCAGCCGGTCGGGCTGTCCTCCACGGCGAAGGTCTGGTTGAATGACGGCTTGAACCCGTAGGGGTCGGTCATTCCCAGGTTCAGCCTGGCGAACTGGCGAACAGTCGGGATGACGATTTCCGGCGCGAACGGGAGCGACGCGACCACGACCCACGGAGCGACCGTGCCGTCGTCGGGGCCGAACGGGGCGCCGCGAGCGATGTAGTCGTAAAACTGCCGCTCGACCCCGTTCACCACGCGCTTGATCCAGCCCGGGCCATCACAGGCCGTAAACCCCCAGCAGTGCTCACCGTAGCCCTCGAACTCCAGCGGGTTCCGGACGGCGTACTCCTGCTGGACGAACGTCGCCTGCCGGCTGTTCTCGAAGTAGTCGCTGCCGCGCTGGCGCATGAAGGCGTCTCGGATACCGCGGAAATCGACCCACAGGTGCGAGAGCTGGTGTGTGAACAGGGGCCCGGAGTAGAGCAGCTCGCGGCCGTATATCTCCTTCCATTGGTAGCTGCCGCAGTAGGCGGCGTAGCTCTCCGCCGGCAGCGGGTGAGTCGGTGAGCCGAGACCCAAGATGTACAGCAAGAGCCCCTCGTCATAGCCCTGGTAACGGTGAGGCAGGAAGCCAGTCTCGGGCTTCCAGCCGTGGGTGAGCGTCGGGCCGCCGTCGCGCGCCCAGTCCCAGTCGGCACGGCAGTAGAGCGCGTCGGCCAGGCGGCGGATCTCGGCCTCGTCCTCCGTGTCGGCGTCGAAATACGTCGCGCAGGTGAGCGCGCCCGCAAACAGGAACGCCGAGTCGAGCGTGGACAGCTCGCAGTTCCAGACGCGGCGGCCCGTGTCGATGTCGAGGAAGTGGTAGAAGAAGCCCTTGTGCCCGGCGGGATCCGGCCCCGGCCCCTGCAGGAGGTCCAGGAGGCTGCGGAGTCGGCGGCGGGCGATCTTCGCCGCGAACTTGCGGATGATCACGCCGCGCTTGACGATCACCGGGATCGTCGCCAGGGCCATGCCAACCGCAGCGATGCTGGACGGGGCGGCCGGGTCGGTCTTGTCACGGACCAGCCAGTTGTCCGGGTTAGTCTCGTGCAGGTCGTACAGCACCGTGGTCCACTGGAGGCGGCCGAGTTCTTGATCCGTCGGCAGCCGGTCCAGGTCCTCGTCTGCCGGCTGCTGGTCGCCCATCGCTTCCTCCTTCCCCCTGCCCCGGTCGCCCGGCTCAGCCCAGCTCGACCCGCACCGCGTGGGTTTTCCCGTCGTCCACCAGCGGGATCTCGCCATCGGGCACCGTCTGCCCGTCCACCGTGACGGCCCGGACCCCACGGCCGGTGCCGGCCGCGTTCTCTACGACGACGTGGTACGTCGCCGAGCGGTGGCGGTAGGTGAGCTCGTAACGTGGCCAATCCGGCGCAACGCAGGGCTCGATCTTCAGCCGCTCGCCCCGCCGGCGGAATCCGAGGATCGCCTCCAGGCCAACGCGGTAGAGCCAGCTGGCCGAGCCCGTGTACCAAGTCCAGCCGCCCCGGCCGGTGTGGGGCGGCGCCCCGTAGACGTCCGCCGCCACCACGTAGGGCTCCACCTTGTAGCGCGCGACCCCTTCGGGGCTGGCGGCATGGCAGACCGGGTTGAGCAGGGCGAACAGCTCCAGCGCCCGCTCGCCCTGGCCCAGCAGGGCTGTCGCCAGCACCACCCAGGTGGCGGCGTGCGTGTACTGCCCGCCGTTTTCGCGAATCCCGGGCACGTAGCCCTTGATGTAGCCGGGCTCGAGCGGGCCGCGATCGAACGGTGGCGTGAACAGCAGGATCATCTGGTCTGCATCGCGGACCAGATGATCCTCGACGGCCGCCATCGCCTGCCGGGCCCGCTCCGGGTCGCCAACGCCGGAGATCACCGCCCACGACTGGGCGATCGAATCGATCTGGCACTCGTCGTTCTGCGCTGAGCCGAGGGGCGTGCCATCGTCGAAGTAGGCCCGCCGGTACCAGCTGCCGTCCCAGGCCTGCTCCTCCAGTGCCCTTCGCAGCGCCTCGGCTCGCTCCCGGCACCAGGCCGCGCGCGCGGCGTCGCTGCGCTGCTCGGCCAGGGCGGCGAACTCGAGCAGGGTCGCGAGCATGAACCACCCGTTCCAGACGCTTTCGCCCTGACCAGCGGCCCCGACCCGGTTCATGCCGTCGTTCCAGTCGCCGGTGCCCATCAGTGGCAGGCCGTGCGGCCCGAGCCGCAGGCCGT
>DATAEH010000224.1:0-2988 GCA_036258115.1 Streptosporangiaceae bacterium | reverse complement strand
CGACCGGGCCCGCGCTGCGCCACATTGACGAGGCGAAACGGATCTGCCGGGCCTGCCCGGCGCAGACCCAGTGCCTGGCCTGGGCGCTGGACCACGGAGTTACCGATGGTGTATGGGGAGGTACCACAGCGGACGAGCGGCACGCCATCCGGCGCCTCGCCTCAAGGTTGACAATCAGAAGGAATGACGATGGCGACAGTTAACTCCGAGCAGAGCGCGGAAAACATGGAATACGTGCGCAGGCTGCTCAAGCAAAAGCAACCCGGGGTTTTCGCGGCACTGGAATCAGTTGCGGACCTGGTGGGACGGGAGCTGGAGTCACCGAAAATGCTGCGCGACATCAGCGCTAATTAGTAAGCCTCGATCCGCCGGCTGAATCCCCTCCCGCTGGCCTCCCTACTGGTCCCGGCCCCGGCGACCTTCGGCCTAAAGCCTAACCCTGGATACAAGAAGAACCGGATGGTGTGAGATGCCTACCACCACACAGATTACCGTGACGGAGCTGGACATGAACGGCGTGCGCTGCCAGGCCTTGTTCTCCTCCGGGCTGCAGCCGTCAGACGCCCCGACCGCTGAGATGGCAACCACCGCGATCAGCCACGCCGTGCAGCAGTTCGGCATCCGCGGCTGCGCCGGTCGGATGGCGCAGGAATTCGGCGATCACCCCGACACGGCCTACAGGCGGATGCGCTGGGTGCGCCGACTCATCGCCCGGGATGCCTGCCGCCATGCGCCGGAGACCGGACATGAATGAGGCCTGTGACCGGTGCGGACCTGCGGTCCGGGCGGTCTACCACGCATCCCGGGGCGGCCAGCTGTACCTGTGCGGACACTGCGCCGATCAGCTACGGTCGGCGTTGTCCGCTCAGGGCTGGGTTCTCAGGCCGGTCGCCGTTCCGCTGCTGGCGGCGGGGTTCATCGCCGGGGCAGGTTTGCGGGCGCTGACCGCCGCGGTGATCAGGACGAGGGTGGGCTCGGGATTGGTGATCCTGCTCGGCTGGCCGGCTGTTGCCGTGCTGCTGGCCTGGGCGCTGGCCCGATCGATCTACGTGGCGCCCCCGCCGCGCCGCCCGGCAGCAGGCCATGGCATCTGACCGCCACCTGCGCGGGCGATCGTGACAGCTGACAGAGGCGATGCCGGAGACGGTCCAGATCAGCAGATCTGCCGCCACGCCAGGCAGCCAGCCTGCGGACAAACACCCGCGCGGATCGGCGGATGCTTGCGCGCCGTATGTCGCTCCGCCGCCACTGTCCGTGCCGGCAGCTGGAGTGCCGCCATTGCTGGACGGAGCCGCCACGGTGAGCATCCCAGCGACAAGGTGAACATGGCGGAGACGCTCATTGCCGGAGCATGCCAGCAACCGCGGGTCTGCCGAGAGTGGCGCCTGGCATTTCCAGGTGAACCCCGCGTAACACGGGTTGGTCAGTTGCCGGTGATGACATAGGTGCGGCTGTAGTGATGTCCAGCGGGGATGGTGGTTTCCGCGTACTCTATGAGCTTGCCGTCACCGGAGTAGTGCCGGGTATGTGCCACTAGAACCGCTGAGCCGGGGATGATGCCGAGCGCGGCGGCGGTGTCGTCGGCAGGCGTGGCGGCGTAGTCCTCGTCGGCCATCCCGCGCAGCCCGGCGATGGTGGCGTCGCCCCGTCGGTGGCACCGAGCGGGCCCGGAGCTGATGTCGTCGGCCAGGATGGACTCAAGCCGGTCGAAGCCTTGGCTGCGCCAGGCGTCAAAGTAGGTCTGGGCGATGCCCTTGATGTCGTCGCTGTTCACAGGTGTACCTCCACGAACTGGTCGTCGGGGGACCGCGGCGCCGGGCAGCGCGGCTGAGGCCGTCGCCTTGCGCCCTGGCTACTCGATGACACCAAGGACGACCTTGCCATGTTTGCCCCGGGCTGCGCTGCGCATGAATGCCGCCTGGGCCTGGGCAAGCGGGAAGACCGAATCGATCTCGGGCCACAGGTCGCCGGTGTCGGCGAGCCGGGCCAACTCGAGCAGCTGTTCATGGTTGGGCTCGACGACGATGTAGTGGGCGCCAGGTGCCTCGGCGGCGATCGTCACGATCCGGCCTGCCTGGCCGGCGGAGCGCGCCAGTGCTTGGCCTCCCACGGTGTCGAGCAGCAGGTCGCACGGCTCTCCCTCCTCCACCAGAGCCGCGCCCCGGCTGCGGGCGAGCTGCACGGCCACATGCCCGACACCACCGTGCGCGCCCGTGACGCCGACGCGCTCACCGGCCTGCAGCCGGCCATGGACAATCAGCGCCTGCCAGGCGCTGAGGCCGGGCATGGGCAGCGCCGCCGCCTGGATGTGGCTGAGCGAACCCGGCTTGGGCGCGAGCACCTCCACCGGGACGAGCGCGTAGTCGGCTGCTACCCCGTCGCGGTCAAACGGCGTGAGCGCGAACACGTCTTCACCGGACGAGAACCCGTCGCTGTCCTCGACGACGACGCCCGACAGCTCATGGGAGGGGATCGCGGGTAGCCGGCCGGTTGGCCACTCCAGTTCGTGAGGGTGATCGCCGCAGCGTGGACTCGCACCAGTACCTGTCTGGGACGGGGCTGGGGCGGCGCGACCTCGTCCAGCCGGAGCTCCTCGATCCCGCCAGGCGGGTGTAGCCGGACCGCCCGCATACTCAACACCTCTCCAGCAAGAATGCCGGCCACGCAATGGCCCGCGGGGTTGGTCGCTTTCGGTGAGGACGTCACCAGAGAGCGACCGCCAGACCTCGTCCGGATCCTCGTCGGTCACGCCTCGGCCGGGCGGATGTTCTCGTTGAGCCGGAAGAGGTCGTGCGGGTCATACTGACGCTTCACCTGGGCGAGCCGGTCGAGGGTCGCGGGCGGGTAGGCGCGTCGAGCGCCCTGCTCCCCCTCATCGCCGAGGAAGCCGACATAGGCCGCGGCGGTGCCATCCGAGAGCGCCGTCGCCAGGCCGCTCGCCCAGGCCTTGTGCTCTGGGCCCTCCTCCGGGCTGTCATCCATCGCGGT
>DATAEH010000223.1:0-2052 GCA_036258115.1 Streptosporangiaceae bacterium | reverse complement strand
CCGGCGGTGTCTGGCGGCGCCGGAGCTTGCCGTTGTCCAGCGCTGAAAGCTGAGACCCCGGAGCGGGCCCTACGCCGCGGCGCCCTGGCTGTCGCCGAGCTGGGCCGCAATTGCGATGAACCGTTCGTTGAAAGCGCGAATCCGATCTCTCGCGGAATCGGTTTCAGCGACGCGCTGACGTGGCCTGATCGACTACGAGCAGAGCGTCCTTCGGACTGGATCGGCCACGAGCTTGGCGCTCGCGGGCGACCGGCGGTGTCTGGGGGCGCGGGAGCTTGCCGCGGTCGAGCGCTGAAAGCTCAGATCCCGGAGCGGGCCCCTCGGCGCGGCGGCTTGGTTGTCGCCGAGCTGGGCCGCAATTGCGATGAATGTTCGTTGAAAGCGCGAATCCGATCTCTCGCGGAATCGGTTTCAGCGACGGTCTGCGACTACTAGCGCGACCAGGGCACCAGCTCCGGCGACCCAGGCGAACACCAGCTGGAGCACAGCGATCCAGTCGTGGAGCGAACCGTTGCGCGGGCGCGGAAGGGCAGGGTAGTCAAGCCAGGCGCGGCTGCCAACGTCAGCACACCGAGGCGGCAACGGCATTCGCAAATGACAGCAGCAGTACGATGCCGCCACAAGCTGAGCCGATCATTTGAATGGGGCCGCGCGCCACTAGCAGCGCGGCACTGTCGGCGGGCTACTCCTGCAACGGCCGGGCCGGTCACTCTGCCCCCGGCTGCCCTATTACCGGCGCATCGCGGAGCCAGGCGAGTAACCCGGGGGGCTGACCTCGCCCTGGTCTTCGGGCTGCTGCGCTGTCGCTCTGGCGAGCGTGCTGCCTGCTCGGCTTCGCGCGGTTCGCCCCGGGGCCTGCCAGGCCTCATCGTGCCGTCTGGATAGCGCGTGCCGGATCGCGGCCGTGCTGCCAGCGGACTCGCCGTGGACGTCCACCGGCACTTTGACCGCCTTGAACGGCTCAAGACCCGTCAGGAGCACTGGGCCGGCGCTCGATCGGTCCGCCTCGCGGATGCAGGTCAGGCGCTGCCGTCTCCGGAACCAGAAGCACAGCGGGCCGGCCTGTGACGTTTGCCTCTACCTGTCGCGCCCGCGCCCGGGTCTGATGGGAGCAGATCCGGAGCGAGGGAACAACATGGCCAAGATTGAGGGCGAGATCGTCATCGGCCGGCCTGTAGATGTGGTGTTCGATTACGTCGCCGACCAGAGCAACGAGCCGCAGTACAACCCGCAGATGGTGCGGGCGGAGAAGATCACTGCGGGGCCCGTCGGGCAGGGAACCCGGTTCCGTTCGGCGGTGGCATCGATGGGGCGCACAGCCGAGATGCTGATCGAGTGCACCGGCTACGACAGGCCGGCGCTGTTCGCCACGACCACGACGATGGAGAGGGCGGACATTAGCTACACGCTGACATTCGAGTCGGCCGCCGCGGGCACCCGGATGCGGTGGTCAGGGCGGGTGCGGCCCAAGGGCGCCGTCAGCCTGCTAGGCCCGGTGATCACCTGGATGGGGAGACGCCAGGAGCAGCGGATATGGACGAGCCTGAAAAGACATCTGGAAGCTGCATCAGCAGCAGCGGCGGGGCCCGAGTCAGCAGGATCGGACGGGCAATGAGCGAACCGGCGGAGTGCACTGGCCGAGCGGACATTAGTGCCTGTTTCTACGGCGACCCGTGCCCGTAGAAGGAGCTCAAGCGTCCGTCGCGGATCAGGCCCACGGCCAGGCCGACGGCGGGGTGATGGCTGGCGATCGCGGCGAGCTCTTGGTCCGGGCGGCCGGTCACCGACTCTTCGGGCGGTGCGGTCATCAGGTGACCCCATCCGGCGTGACCGGCACGCGTGCCTGGGCGACGGCCGGATCGAGCATCGTCCGCAGCGAGACGCCCAGCCCGTAGGTGCGGAACGCGCCAGCAGGGATGATCTCGATGACGCAGGCCGAGGCCCGCCGCTTCGCGGGGACGAGGGACCCCAGGTTGTCCAGCAGCGAGCGCGCCTGGGGCGATCCGGCCGGGTGCACGACGGCCGTCCCGTGAAAGCTGATGACCGCTGGGG
>DATAEH010000222.1:0-26091 GCA_036258115.1 Streptosporangiaceae bacterium | reverse complement strand
GGCGATCATAGCGGGCGCATCGACCGCGGCCTGGCATTCGGCGACAATTTCAATGTCGCCGTCGTGCGCGACCAGTTCGCGCAGGCCGTAGCGGACGAGTGTGTGCCCGTCAACTATGGCGAGTTGTATCGGCATGGCTGTGCCCCTTAGCGCGACCGACGTTGCGGGATGTACTAGAGTGACGCGCTGCTGATGCTCATGGATTACGGCATTTTTCTGCTTCCTCATGAGCGCGGGAAGTACGCCCGCGCTGGGATCCTGCAACCCGTGCGGCGTCGGCACCCCAATCGACGAACGCGACCTGGCTGCGCAGGGTCCGGGCCAGAACGATGGGCCATCGCCTTGTCGCCTGTCAGAGGTCGTGGGTCGCGAGATACTGGAGGCTCTGGCGGCCTTGTTGCTTGCCGGCGCTGCTCAGGCGTCCTTGTTCAAGGGTGTTCCCTCGGCGGCTATGGATTCCTCGACCTTGGCCGGGCCGCGCAGCACGTATGCCACGCCGACTGCGATGATCGCGCCGGCTGTCGGCCCGATCAGGTACACCCACCAGGTGGACAGGTTGGCGATGGCGACGTCGGGTCCGAAGCTGCGGGCGGGGTTCATCAAGGCGCCGTCGTAAGGTTCGCGCATGGTTCGCCAGCCAGAGATCCAGCAAGGGTCTCGCCGGATATAGAACGAGTCATCTAGCCCGTCGAAAAACGGACGGACCGGGTCACAGACGACACCGGGAGGCAGGGCTCTACGCGCTAAGCGATCTGGTGCGGCGTCGGCCTGGCCTGTCGTGATCTCGCGCAGCCACTTACACCCACGTTGCAGGACGCGACCTTGGACAAGACCCTGCTCGTGACCAGCGGTCCCACGCCAGCAGAGTCATGCACATGCTGTGGACGCAGCCCGCTTGACTTTCGGCGTTCATGCCTATTGCGCGATTCTGGCGAGACGAAGGTAACTTCGTGGTCAACGACTCCGTGACCAGCGGGTAGGTCATTTCTCGGAACCTCGGCGGGCCGCCTCCTGCCGGGGTTCTCCACGCCAGCGATCAATTCCTGCGGATCGCCCACGTTAGGTCCTGACGCATGCCGGCCCTGCCCGAGCGGCACTACGTCGCCCGGGCCTGGCGACATCACGCCGCCGTAGAGGCCGCGGCCATGGCGCCCGATGATAGTTACGGCCTGGTCGGCGGACCCGCGAATGTGACCTTGAGCATTACCGATCACAAGGTGACGGTAAGCCAGACCGCGGTGCGGATAGGCATAGCCGCGATCGTTTCCTCCGGCCCGTTGCGGCGAGCGCCGCGATCGCGCGCTGTTGCAGGGTAAGGGCCGGCGCGGGAGACAATGGCGTCGGATGAAGGTGGTACGTACCGTTAGGGAAGGCGGAGCAATGGGGAAGCTCAAGGCCGTCATCCAGCGCTGGCGACAGCGAGCGCCCAGCGGCGCATCTACTTGCGGAGAGCCGCATAGTGCCACGTACGGAGAACCTGCGCGACTTCGAGCGATCTACAGGCGACGAAGGAGGTGGTGGGCCCGCCTAATCCTGGCCTCGACTGGCCGAGAATTATGACCAGGCGCAGTCGCTATGCCTGACCGGAGAATGACCAAAGGCCCGCAGCCTACGCGATGCGAGCCTTCAGCCAACTCAGAAGCCACTCGTCCATCCCCGGACCTGCCAGCCTACGCTCTCAAAGCCTGTGCCGGCCTCGATTGGCCGACGTCATGGGGCAGGCGATTAGTGACCGGTTGAGACTTGACCGGGCAACTCGCACGTGCGCGTTGCGTCCGCAGCCGACTGGACCAGATGCGAGCCGCTTTGACCGACTTCGGCAAGGCGGTAACTCGGCCCGCACCTGGCCTCGCCAGCGGTTACCCGTCCTCGGCCTGTTGAAACATGCAGAGCATTGACCCAGCCTGGCCGAGGTCACCAGGTGGTCACGTGCGCTACCGCTGGCTGCACATCCGCCTGATTCAGGCCGAAACACGGGACGGCATGACGACAGGCGCCCGCCTCATCGAGCGGCCGTCGCAGCGGCCACACTCGGGTAAATCGCGAGCACCTTGTCCGCGCCCATCGCCGCCCACATCCGCAGCACGTGCTCGTACCGCACCGCCAGGCGCAGCTCGCAGCCCATCTGCCCGGCCCGGTAATGAGCGTTCAGCAGCTCCTGCGTGCACAAGGAGTCGCAGAACGTTGTGCGGGTCATGTCGGCCACGACGACCATCCCCGGCTTGCAGGCCGTCCGGAGTTGCTCAGCAATCTCCTGGGCGTTCATCACGTCGATCTCGTCCGGCATCTCGACGATCGCCGTTTCATTGTGCCGATCAGCCATGGCGGCCGTCCTCGTTGCACTGTGCGCACGTCCAGCCCGGCTCTCGGTAAAGCGGGCGGCCGCCCAGGCTTTCCGGCCGGACGGCTCGTACAGGCTGCTTTATGGCGCGACCATATCCGCAACAGCGCCAAGTCCGGTGATTGCCCCTGGGCCGAGCCCTGATGCACGTCGAGCTGGTTCGGGCCGTGATGCGGGCCAGTCCGAGTGCGGAACTCCTGCCTGGCCCCAGCGACCGGCCGACTGCAGAAGCTCAACAGGGTTCCAGGGCACGCCTGCGGAAAGGTCGTCGAATCCGCCGGCAACGCCGACGGCTGGCCCTGCTATCCGGCAGGCCGCTGGCGATCACCTGAGGGTGGCGGGGGAATCAGTCAGCTATGAAGATCACCATTGCCATGATCAGTGCGGCAGTGGTTGCCGCTGCGGCCCTGGCCGGATGCGCGGGCTCCGGCGGGCGCCCAGCGGCGGCCCCGACGGTCACGCGCACGGTCATCAACCCGCAGGCGCGCACCATCACCACGCCAGGTCCGACTGTCACCATGCCAGGTCCGACGGTCACCAGGACCATCCACCGACCGCCTCCCGAGCCGCCGTCGAGTGGCTCGCCCGGGCCCGCGTCGGGCGCGAACCAGATCATCGTCCGGTTCAGCGGCACCGGCACCCAGAACACGGCGGCGTTCACCACCCCCAGCCGCTGGCATCTGTCCTGGAAGTATCGGGACTGCCCCGGCGGCAAGTCCAACTTCATCGTGGACGAGTACAACGCGGACGGCAGCCTGGACTTCAACGGGATCTCGATCAACGAGCTGGGAACCGGGCGAGGACCGGTTGCCACCTACGCGTACGGTGACGCCGGAAACCACTACCTCTCGGTCAACACCGAAGGCTGCCACTGGTCGCTCGTCCCCGTAACCGGCTGACTCGGCACGAGCAAGTTGCAGCGAGGCGCGGGGCGCGGGGCTCGAGCTGGCGGTCTTGCGACTGGCAGCTCGGGTTCGACGGCACTGCGGACGTGATCAATCTCGAGCGGCTCCGGATAGCCATCGCAGTTGCCTAGACTTCGAAAACGCGTACCTGCCCATCCCTTGATACTGCCCGCCGCCACCACCAGAAACAGGCCGACGGCTCATCGGCTCCAGCACAGGCAGCCCGGCGGCGGCATGCATCAATGGAATGCCCTCCTCTGCCGCCGAGCGGTTCGGCCGGTTGCCTACCGGACAGCGGCCTGGAGTTCTGTGCACTGCCGGGTGACCCAGGCGCGCTGCAGACGTACTTCCTGTGCTGCGCCTGAGTCGTGCGGCCGCGTGATGGCTGGATCGCCCGCCGCGGCGCCGGCCTGGATACGGCGCCAATGGGCTCGGGTATGACCCCCGGCAGCCGGTCGCCCGGAGCTAAGGCCGGGTAGGTCGTCTTCATATTCCGCGACCCGAGACCCGACCTGCGTGCAGCGAAGGACCGCGCCCCTGCTTGTAGTCAGCCCAGGGGCGGCGGTCCTTCAACAAGCCGGGGGTCGCGTCCTAGGATCTAATCCCTTCTATCCAGGGCGCGGTGCCCGCCGTAACGTGCGGGCTGCCCGGCACCTCCGCGGGGACACTTGTCGAGATCCGCCAACGAGTAAGCGGTGACCGAACTCGACGTTTCGGTTGTGCCGGGCTTTGGCAGCGGGCGCGGCCCTCCTATTCTGCCCTCCTGGCCTCCCTGCTTCTGTGCTAGACGTGGTAGCAGGGGGACTTAGAGGATGACGAAACATACGATGACGAAACTTATGGCGCCGGCAGCCGCCGTGGTCGCGCTAGGCGGGGGCCTGGCCGCAACGACAGCGGCAGCACCCGCAGCGCAGGCCAGCGGGCCGACGACCGTCGCTTTCAACTGGTGGCACGGCACCCGCCTTGCCAGCCACTACTTCGGTTCCATCCGGCCGTCCGTGTTCGGCAACAGCTTCGGCGAGCCGTTGCAGAACCTGACCTGGCAGTCCTGGAGCCGGGCTGCCGGGGCGCACGGGACGGGCCTGCTGATCCACATGTCGTGCCAGCCGTGCCATGCGACCGTGATCCTGTCTCATGCGAAGCTGCGGCCGAGAGGCTACGGCTATTTCTTCAACTGGCAGGACGTGACGTTCCGGGAGTTCCCCGGAGTGAGTCACCTGCGCTGGTCGTTCCGGGCTGGCAACTGGGTCGGACGCTGACCGATCGTCAGGTCTCGGCTCGCTGGTTCGACCTGCGCCGCAGGGAGGGCCGTGCCCATGCTTTGTCGCTATGCCGGGGCACGGCCCCATCTTGCCAGGCGGCGTGCGCTGGCCTGCCACTATCGTCATGCTGATGGATACCAGCGAGATCGACACGTGGACGCAGCAGGTCGTGGAACGGCTGCGCTCAGGCGGGCAGCTCGAGGACCGACGGGTCGAACTCAAGCGGGAATGGCCGAAGGCCGACTCCGCCCAAGTTGTCAGGACCGCGCGTCAGCTCGCTGGACTTGCGAATGCCAACTATCCAGAGCACGTGCTGTGGATAGTTGGGATCGATGAACGCGCTCGGCAGATCATTGGTGCCGATTCCGTCGAGACGGCATCGTGGTGGGCGGCGGTGGGGAGTTGCTTCGACGGAGACCCGCCGGACCTAGCCGATGTAGTCGTCACGGTAGACGGCTGCACGCTTGTGGCCCTGTGTTTCGGCACGACCGGCGCTCCGTATGTAGTGAAGAACCCGCAGTACGGAAGCAGCGGCCATGTCATAGCCAGTGAGGTCCCCTGGCGCGACGGTACCAGCGTCCGTACTATCCGCAAGCAGGAGCTGAAGGCGCTCCTTATGCCACGAGTGGTGCTTCCTGACATATTGGTTCACAGTGCGTCCTTGGACCTGTTCCGGAAGGAGGGCACAGACGGTCAACTGGCAACCTGGTGGAACGGCAGCATGGTCTGGTCCGTGGAGAGTCTGGTCCCCAAGCGTCTTACACTGCCGGTTCGCAGCATGAGCCTCGTGGTGGAATTCCTGGACGTAGGGTTTTCGGCTCCGGTGAACGCCTTCTTCCGGGACGCTCGCGAACTCGCCAGTTCTGATGGCTCGCCGGATGTCCGCTACGTCGGCGACTACATCATCATTGACGGGCCAGGAATCATCGAGACAATGTTGATGATCGGAAACGAAACAGTTCCTCCTGCTGCTGACACTGTTGCAGTTCCCGCCGCGGTGACTCTCACGATGCCCGGTCCTGGTCTCGCGTCTCCTCTCATCATCAGAGCGGATCTCCATCCAGAGACCCCGACATCTCCGGGGCAGGTCGGCCGATGGCGCTTGTAACGCCGCTGTTATCGCTTACGTCATCTGCCCGCGTTCATCGGCCTTACGCTGAGGCCGTGGTCGCTACCAGTTCGCTGCCGGACGAAGGCCTGGCAACAGCGCGAATCGAGTACGGCGAGGTCTTCACCAGGCGGTGGGTCGTCGACCTGATCCTCGACCTGTGCGGATACGACCCGGACGCGGATTTGACCAAGATGCAGCTGGTGGAACCAGCTGCCGGATCCGGGGCGTTCCTTGGCCCGATCTTGGACCGTCTCATTGCTGCGCGGGCCAAGCATGCGCCCCATGAGCCGTGGCAGGTCCTCCGCGGGTGCATCCGAGCCTGGGACCTGCAGCCAGAGCATGTGGAAACCTGCAGACAGCTGGTCCTGGGACGGCTTGCCCAGGCCGAATGCCCCAGTGCCGAAGCTGAGAGCCTCGCCGATGCCTGGTTGCGGGTCGGAGACTTCGTGCTCGCCGAGCACTCGGCGGGCGCGGATCTGGTGGTTGGCAATCCTCCGTACATCCGCATCGAGGATCTTCCGCCCGAGTTGCTCGCGGCGTACCGCTCGGCGTGCCCCACGATGGGCGGCCGGGCGGACATCTTCGTCGGCTTCTACGAGCACGGTCTGGACCTCCTAGCGCCGGATGGTCGGCTCGGGTTCATCTGCGCCGACCGGTGGATGCGCAACGCTTACGGCAGGCATCTGCGCCGCAAAATCTTGGACGGGCCGTACTCGGTCGACGTCGCGCTGACGATGCATGACACGCCGGCCTTCGACTCCGAGGTGAGCGCCTATCCGGCCATCACCGTCATCAGCCGCCGCAGCCAGGGCGCAGCAGTCACGGGACTGGCCAGCGAGGCCTTCGGCCCTCAGGACGCCAGGCTGTTCGCGGCCTGGGCTGCCAGCGAACAGAACGAATCGCTGGACCGGTCCTCCGTGAAGGCTGCCAGGCTGCCTGGTTGGCACGCAGACGATGCATCGTGGCCCGAAGGCTCGCCCCAGACGCTCGCCTGGCTCGAGGATCTCGCTGAGAGGTTCCCGGTCCTAGAGGACCTGTCGACCGGGACAAAAATCGGTATCGGGGTGGCGACCGGAGCCGACTCTGTGTACGTAATAAGGCAGGATGACCTACCCGATGTCGAGCCGGACCGGCTACTGCCTCTGACTATGTCGGCGGACGTGAAGAGCGGCGAATTATGCCCCGCTGGATCACAGTGACCTATCGCGGCTCGCTGCGATCGCCCGCGACTACGAACGCGATCTGTTCGCCCGCCGCCCGAACGGTGCAGGCCGGTTCGAGGGCCGGCTCCTCGGTCGGGCGCTGTGCCAGGGTGGCGCGCTGCACTACCTGGACGGCCGCACCGGAGTCAAGGATTTCGATGTCTGGTCGTTCTACGCCGAGATCCCTGGCGGCAAACCGTTCCCGTACCGCGGGCACGTCAGCCGAGATTTCGGTCCGTCGAAGTTTGGGCGACACCCTGACGACGACCCGCGGAGGTACACCGGACGCCGCGTCGACATGATGGGCCGCAGTCTGCGCGAGCCAGTCGGCATCGACCCCGCCGACGCGATCAACCGCTGGCTCCGAGCCGCTCGCGCCGAGTCCGCCCAGCGACTCGCTGAGATGGCCGTCATTCTGATCAGCCCGGCCGACCGCATCGGCGAGACCGTCTGGCCGGAGATGGATGATGCGCTGATGGTGCGCCGAGTCGCCGAGTTGATCCTTGCCGGCCAGCGGGGCAAGGCCTCGGCGCTGCTCGCCAAGATCCCAAGGAAGACCGCGTCGCTCCGCGTGCGCCGCAGATGGTTACCCAGGAGAACGTGGTGCGAGAGCGCGACCGCCGACGGCTGTCCCCCGCTTAGAAGTTCGCGGCGTACGAACGCTACGGCTGGCGATGCCAGTATTGCGGGCGGC
The DNA here is from genome assembly GCA_036258115.1 of Streptosporangiaceae bacterium. Taxonomy (GTDB): domain Bacteria; phylum Actinomycetota; class Actinomycetes; order Streptosporangiales; family Streptosporangiaceae; genus Chersky-822. Next base: position 18,576 of record DATAEH010000222.1, on the reverse strand, counting down.
GGGTCGTGATCGCCGGCGTGCTCCAGTTGCTCGACCGGCTCTGCCCAGAGGTGCGCTGGTGCCTGAACGACAATATGGCCAAGGAATCCACACATCCCGCCGCAGAGCGGCTCACCCCCAACATTGACCACATCAAGGCACTGGCCGTCGGCGGACACGCGACAGCCGACGACAACCTGATCTGCTCGTGCACCACATGCAACCAGCGCAAGGGACCGCGCGAAGGATGGCAGCAGATCGTCCCGAGCGAGCCGTGGGACGGCTGTGTGCCGCTATTCGCCTCGCTGTACGATTTGGCCCTCGCGGAGCGGGCGACGCTGACCAAGGCGATCGTCGACTGGCTGGATGCCGCCACGCACGGCGCGCCCAGGAATGACCAACCTCACGTCAGTGACATGAAGTCTTAGTTGGATGCGCCGCTCTCCGCTCCGGCAGCATTGTCAAACCTGGACAGCGGCCTCGGTCACCGGGCAGGATGGTGCTCTGGTGACTCGACAAGACCGTTGTCGCAGTCGGCGGGGTGGCCACCTCGTTCCTCCAGGTCCAAGGCCTGACACGAGCAATTGCGGGAAAGCCTATCGGGCCATCGGCATTCATCGTCGAATGATCTCCCCTCTGGCGCGAGACGAGGAGGCAATGCGGGTGTCCTTGGAGGAGAACAAGAACCTGATCCGCCGCTACGTCCAAGCGATTGACGAGAACCAGACGAGCGACTGGAGCATCCTCGACGAGTACATCGCGGAGGATTTCGTCGCGCACAATCCTCTGTGTCCCGGCGTCAACCTCGACCGTCAGGGAATGAAGCAGGGGGCAGAGATTTTTCGTGCCGCGGCTCCGGATGCCCGGCACGAGATCAGCATGCAGGTCGCGGAAGGCGATCTCGTTGTCAGTCATCTCCTGGGCCGGGGGCTGCATACAGGAGAGCTGCTCGGAATCCCCGCGACGAACAAGGAAATCGGAACGGAAGGCATCGTTATCCACCGCCTTCGCGACGGGAAGATCGTCGAATACTGGTCAGTGACCGATCTCGCGCGCGTGCTGCAGCAGTTGGGTGTACTCCCCGGCGCGGACGAGTAGGAGCTGCTCATCCTTTCCGGCGGTATCGCACTGCGCCCGCCGAAGTCACCTCGGGAAGCTGGCCAGCACTGGCCGGCGTCGCCGAGGAAGACCGCGCGCACCCGGCGGCTGGGCGCGTCGTACAGATCCGGCCAGTCGCCCTCAACGTGCCGCTCCTGCAACAGGTCCAGGCCGATCCCGTCCCGGTAGAGGCGCAGGCTGGCTTCGAGATCGCGGACCGCCGCCACGGAATGATGAATGCCTCCGGGCACACGCGAGGGTAACAGGCGGCATCACGGTGTCATACCGGCGTGCGCTGAACCGCATGTGTAGCTCGCGATCAGGCAACGTACGATCAGCGGCCCGTCACCGGACGGTCGCGGTAGCAAACGTCCCAAGGGGAACAGCCGGGGAACACGACGCGGGGGAGAGAGCGGGATGAGGAGGACCTCAGAGGCAGCCGCTTCGCCTTCTGACCTGCTAAAACGGGCCCAGGGGGCACGAGGCGGAATGTCGGGGTACGGGGTCCAGCCGTCTCATAATCCGCCGGTCGTGGGTTCGATCCCCACCCGCCCCACTACACCCGCCCCACTCGGTCGATGTCCTCGGCAGGACCTTACGGGACCGCCGCGGTCATGCCTATCGCGGTTGCGGTTACTCGCTAGTAGGGCGCAGCTGGTTCACGGCAGAGAGTCTAAGATTCCGTGCCTGGCGCTGGAGGGCTGGCCCAGCCAGGCTGGATGCGTCGCCCGCTGATCCGGGTCGGCGTGATGCGCACGTACACGTCGCGGGCGCCGCCTGCCCACGGCTCGAGGTGTGTTCCGTCCTCAAGGTGCTTCACTTCACGCTCGTCAGTGACCTTGTGCGCGTGGCCATGCACTAGGACGCTCCAGCCTTCATGGAGCGCCTCGTCGAGGTGATCGACTTCGAAGCTGACCTGGCCATCGGCGTACAGAGCCAGCAGCGTGTCCGGTGCGGTGCGGAAGATGATGGTCTTCCCCGTTACGGCGAAGTTGACCGGCAGCATCATCATCCCGTCTGCGGATGTGAACCCGACGCGGCCGATGCCGCCCGGTTCCAGCAGGTCGAAGCACTCGGCTGGGCTGAGCGTCCGCAGGGCGCGCTCGTGGGCAGCGGGCTCGGGGCCTGGGGACTCCCGGTTGGGCAAGGCCCTTAGCGCGTCTCGACTGTTCGCCTGTCCTCTCCCGGTTGTCATATAAGTCACCTCCGTCGTTCGCCGGCTGTTCGTTGCTTGAGCCTCTTCAGCCTGTCTCGCGGCATCAGCGGCCGCTGCGGCCGGAGGTACCGCTTGGTCGGGCAGTTCGGCCCAAGGCGACATCCGCTAGATATTGCCCGAGCTCGCTGTCGCAGACGCGCCAGTACTGAGCAAGGACCAAGCGCTGCGCCTGATCCCTGGCCGGTGCCTGTCGGCTCGCTACTGCCAACTACGGACAGTGACATCACAGTGCAACGCCAGGTCACTGTCCGTACTCGCCCGCCCCCGCAGCAGCATGGGATTGAAACTTTACCATCTAACATTTAGATAACTATCCATTATGCTGTATGCGGCTCGCCGCAGTCGGCACGCCGAGCGTCCAGCGCGACTGACGTCAGGACAGTCCATGTCCGCACGAACCAAAGCGCCCGCTCAGCCGGCGCATCCAGCAACGCGTGTGCCGCGCGCTCAACGTTTCCGATGCGCGCCGTTCTCGGCCTACCGTTCGCCACACCGCTCAGCGGCCGGCTCATGCTCGTGTTCATCACCGGGCGTAGGACCGGCAAGTCCTACCGCAGCCGGTCAGCTACGTCCGCGACGGCGCGGTGCTGCTGACCCCGGGCGGGGGTAACTGGAAGCTCAATCTCCAGGACGGGCGACCGGAGAGCATCCGGCTCCCGGGTCGCGTTACCGGTGATATGGCAGGCGGAGGCCTTTACCTGCACTGCTGCCCGGCGCCGCCGGAGTGACGCCCGGCCAGGCAGCCTGCTGACTAGCGCAAATCATGCGTGGAGGTCGCTCGCTGATGACGGTGCCGGATCGCGAACTCGGCTGGCAGGACCGCGGTTGAGGCGCCTGAACATCGCCTTCTGCGATTTGTACAACTTGGGGAACTCGGCGTATAGCCGGTCGTAGAGTGCCCTGTTGGATGGGTCGGGCTGGAAGATCGCGTCGATCTGCGCGAGAGCGCCTGCCGCGGATCGGCCGATGTCGCCCAAGGTCATGCCGGCCAGGATCGCGGCGCCCCGGAGATTGGCGTGAATCGGGTCAGCCAGCCGCTCGATAGTGCGGTCCATGACGTCGGCGTGGATCTGGCACCAGAGGTCAGACTGGGCGCCGCCGCCGAAGAGGCGGATCGGCTCGAGTCGACGCTTGACGAAATGCTCGACGGCCTGGTGCAGCCACCGGTTGTTGCAGGCGACACCTTCGAGCACCGCTCGCACGATGACGGCGCGGCTGGTCTCGAGAGACAGGTTGTGAAACCCGGCCCGTGCGTTCCGGTCATCGATGGGGGAACGTTCGCCCGCCAGCCACGGGGTGAACAAGACGCCGCCGCATCCTGGCGAGGCGGTGGCGGCCAGCTCGATGAGCTCGGCGAACCCAGGTCGAGTCAGGCAGCTGAGGACGTCATCGGGGGCGATGACCTGGTCGCGAAGCCATTGCAGGCAGGCGCCAGCCGTCTCGTGATTGTTGGCCACGAGATATTGGTCGGGGAGAATACCAGGTACAGAGGCGACCTGGCGGATTGGGTTCGTCTTCTTGAAAGGAACCGGGCAACTGATCCATGACGTCGTGCTGATCGCCATGTGGCATTGGAAGCTCTCGAGGGTACCGGTGCCAGCCGCGGCGGAATGCAGGTCCGGCGTGCCGGCTACGACGGCGACACCCGGGCCCAACCCTAGGTCGGCGGCGACATCGTCGCGGACGGTACCCACAACCGACCCGGTCGGCCGCAGCGGCGGCAGCTTAGAGCCGGTGATTCCTGCCATGCGGATTAGGTCGGCGTCGTAAGCGACCCTGCCGACGTGCCGGTTGTCGGTGAGCCACGCCGCCGTCATCGACGCCGGCGACGCCGCAGCGGTCCCGGTAAGCCGCATCGACAGGTAGTCGACTGGCTCAAGGTACCAGCGAGCGTCGCGAGCGACGGCTGGCCGATTCATCTCCAGGTAGAGCATGTGCCCTATGGGATCGGCGCCGCTAGTCGAAGGAGCGCCTCCGCTCTTTCGGATCCAGGTGGCCAGGGCGCGGGGCGAATAGCCGGACACGGGTCCGCCGAAACGCCTGCGGGCGTGGCGGCCACCGCGGGTGTCCATCCATAGGATGCACGGTCCCACCGCAGTGCCGTCCTCGGCGACCGGGACGGTGCTCGCCCATTGTCCCGTGGCGCTGACAGCAACGATCTCGTCCGGTCGGACGGTTCCACTGAGGACCGCGGCGCGGGCGGCGTCGCGGACTAGGCGCCACCACTCGGTGGCGTCCTGCTCGGCGCCCCCATCATTGGTGAACCGAGTGTTCAGCTCCGCGCCGGTCGTCCAGGCGACCGAGCCCGTGAAGGATACGATCCCGACCTTAAGCCTGGTTGTTCCTAGGTCGATTGCCAGGACCCACCGGTCCCGATGCCCTGTGCCAGTGTGTTTCATTCGGGCCTCCTGCGAGCCGGCCTCAACGCTCGGCGGGGACGGCCTGTTGCTCGTCCATCATGTCGGCCATGACGGCCCGGATGAAGTCGTCGGCCTCGGTCGTCATGCCGCCCGCGACGCCGCCGTAAATGGCGCTGCTCTTGGCTGGCTCGCCGCCGTGCCTCCGTGCGTAGGCGACCGCGTCGGCCAGGTCGTCGGCGAACGTCTCGACGACGCTCCGCTCGGTCTGAGGCCGGGTGACGGCCATGTGCAGGGCATTGGGGTACTGCTGTCCGTTGAAACGCCACCCGCGGGACCGCATGAAATCATTGACGTGATATACGTCGAAGTCATCGGAAGTAAAGCTGAACAGGAAGGTCGGCCGACCCAAGATGCGCAGCTCGGGATGGGACCGAACGGCCTCCTGCATCGCGAAGGACGCCTCGAAGATTTGGCGGGCGTAGCGAAGATAGCCCTCCCACCCGAGGCTCACCATGGCTGCCCAGGTGGCAGCGAGGAGTCCGCCGGAGCGCGATCCTTCAATGCCGGGTGAGCAGTACTTGCCTCCGCTCCAATCGGTCAGGTAGAAGTACTGGGCGTCACGCAAGGCCTTGTGTCGGAACGCGACAACTGACGATCCCTTGAACGCGTAACCGTACTTGTGGGTGTCTGCTGAGATGCTGGTAACCCCAGGTAGCCGGAAGTCGTAGACCGGAATGTCATAACCGAGCCTCTGGCCGAAGGGGAGAATCAGCCCGCCAAGGCATCCATCCACGTGCAGCCCGACCCCCCGCCGCAGCGCCAGCTCCGATAGCTGCTCGATGGGGTCGATGGTGCCGTAACCATGGTTGCAGGCCGACCCGACCAGGGCGATGGTGGCATCGTCGATATGGTCGGCCACCCAGTCGACGTCCACCAGGGTGGTGACCGGATCGACCGGCGCCTTGCGCAGATCTATGCCAAACAGATGGCAGGCTTTATCGAAAGCAGGATGGGCCGTCTCCGGCTTGATCAGGTTGGGAGCCGTCACGCCCCGCTCGCGGCGAGCCCACTCGCGGTAGGCGAGCACGGCGTGGAGGATGCTCCCCGTACCCCCTGTGGTGACCGTCCCGACCGGTCCCCCGTCTGTGGCGGCACCAGCATTGAGCACATCGAGGGTCATGGCGATGATCTCGCCCTCGAACTTCGTCATGCTCGGGCACATGTCCCGTTGGAGGGGGTTCACATGTGCGAACCGCCCGAACGCCTCGGTCATGAACTGGTAATGCTCGTGGTCGCCGCAGTACATCGTCCCCGAGCACTTGCCTGTCTCCCAGAAAGCGTCCTCCTCGGCAGCGATGGCGGCCAGCTCGGCCAGCACGTCTTCGCGCGGCCGCCCCCGCTCCGGCAGCGCCCGGCTGACAGCGAAGCGTCCCGCATAGGCATAAGCGTCCATAACATAAGGCTAGCGATGGCCTACCAGTTGGAATGTGGTACAGAGGATGCGGCGAATGCAGGCCCTCAATTCCGAGCCGTCGGTGTATCCGACGGATGCCGCGGCGTCGCCTGCCCAGTCTCAGGGTGCAAGACGCGGCTTGGCGGTGTCTCGGTGCCTATCTGTTCCAGGGGCTCGCCCGCGGCCGCACGCGAGATGCGGTCAGTCGTGCTGTTCTGGGGACGCTGAGTTCGGGCGGCCTGCTGCACCCCGCTGCAGTGGCAGAGTGCCAACGCTGGGGTGCACGAGATGAGCGGTAGTTACTACGATGCGCTGCTGCCTGTGCGCGAACTCCGCGGTGACCAGGCAGGCATCGTCGTGGGTCTGCATCTTCCGCTCCGGGTTGCCGGGGCGGTCTTGGTGCCGGGGGGGCGGATAGTCGTGGAATTCATTTCCGATAACGCCGGGCTCGTCGCCATGTTCGCTGATAACTGGGCTGAGGCTGGCATGGGTCAGGAGCCGGATGCGACGCTGTACGCCCTGGCTCGGCCGGCGCGAGCCTACGGGCTTGATGAGACGTGGGACGAGGCACGTTGGTGGTCGCCAGCTGACAAGACCATGATCGCGTTCGGATTCGGGGCATACAGGCTTGCCAAGGTGTGCGTCCGCGGCATCTGTTCCGCCGTCAGCGCGGACGACATCTTGTTTCTGCATGGATGCGCGTTGTCTGTCGGCAGGGAGAACGCAAGTCGGGGCGTGGTAATCACGGGCAACTCCGGGGCGGGAAAGACGACGCTGGTTTCGAGGCTCCTGGACCACCCTGAGTTTCAGCTACGGGTCATCAATGACGACTGGGGCGCGGTTTCGCTCCGTTCGGGGTCGGCATGCAGCACGGGGGAGAGGAAGCTGCACATGAAGCGCGGGAGCGTGCTGGCCCTGCGCCCGGATTTCTTCGCGAGCGCGCCGGCAGGTTCGTATTCGTATGATTCTTCAGAGCCCGATAGGACAGCCCGCCTTTTGGCGTCGCCGGAGCGTGTTTACGGGCCGAGTTGGACCTCCAGGACTGTTGCGATCGAGCACGTGGCGGTCCTCGTCCGGGAACCGCCAAATTGGGTGCCGCCGGGTCAGAACGACGAGGCCGTCAGGTTCCTCAGAAACGGCGGGTTCTCGGAGAACCTTCACCAGCACGAGATGTTCTTTAACGGATCCCTGATCCTAAGAACGGCAGGTGACGGCCGGCGCGAGGAGGAGCACTACCGGAGACTCCTAAACCGCACCACCGTATCCTGGATCAACAACTGCGATACGCCTGACATGCTGGCCGAGAACTTCCTATCTGCCATCTTCAAATGACATAGCCGACGACCTCCGCGCTATCGCATTTCGCCAATCTTCCTCACCGGATGCGGCAACGGCCGTCCCGGGGGCGGGCGAAGGAGCCCCAGGACATAATCCGGTGTGCCGCTGGAATTCCATCCTGGTCAATCCTCCGCAACGCCACAGGCAAGGTGCGCTAGGAGCGCCAACACGCTCTGCTCGTCCGCAGCCTGGCCAGGACGGCAGGACCAGGCCCGTACCCGCGACGGCCGGCGCCGGTCGGGTTAGGCAGCGCTGGCCGCCAGCGCGGGTGGGCGCCGGACTCGACCGGCTGCACGACGCGGTCGCGCGGTTCGCTCGGGCGAGGGGCTGCAACCACCCAGCGAGGCGGTCGATCGGGGCGAACGCCGAGCTGGTGAAGGCGATCGGCATCATCGGGAGTAACAGGGTCCGCCGCGCGGTCTCGGGATCGCGGAGCCGCGGAGCTAGTCACGAGTCGGTGATGCCGAGGGCGACGCCCAACGCGACCGCATCGGCCACGATGCCGATCATTCCCCGGAGGCCCGACGAGCCCTGGTACAGCCCGAAGGTCCCGGCAGGCCGGGGCTAACGGCTCCATTCGCGCGGGCCGAGGCGATCTACCGTGGGCATATCAGCGGCGCGGACATTCTCGCGTCTCGCGCCGATGTTGGATGAGGACGCGGTGGGCGCTGTGATGCGGGCACCGCGGGGGTAGGAGCGACGCCATGACGAACACACACGAACCTGGGGGCGTGCTGCAGGTGACCGACAGCCGTACCGGGCGCAGCTATGACCTTCCGATCACCGACGGCGCGATCCGGGCGGCGGACCTGCGCCAGATCAAGGTCAGCGATGACGACATCGGGCTGCTCTCCTACGACCCGGCCTTCATGAACACGGCGAGTTGCCGCAGCGCGATCACCTTCATCGACGGAGACCGGGGGGTACTTCGCTACCGCGGCTACCCGATCGAGGAGCTCGCGGGGCGGACCTCCTTCCTCGACGTGGCCTACCTGCTGCTCCGCGGTGAGCTGCCGGGCAAGGAAGACTCCGCCGCCTGGGCCGATGAGGTCACCCAGCACACCTTCGTGCACGAGAACATCAAGAAGTTCATCGACGGGTTCCACCACGATGCCCACCCGATGGGCATCCTGGTCAGCACGATCGCGGCGCTGTCCACGTTCTACTTGGGCGCCAAGACGATCAACGACACCGACCTGCGCCACCAGCAACTAGTGCGGCTGATCGCGAAAATGCCCACACTGGCGGCGTTCGCCTACCGGCACGCGATGGGCCTGCCGTATGCCTACCCTGATGACGAGCTGTCCTATACAGGCAACTTCCTCAACATGATGTGGAGGATGACCGAGCCCCGCTACCACCCCGACCCGGTTCTGTCCCACGCTCTGGACGTGCTCTTCACCCTGCACGCCGACCACGAGCAGAACTGCTCTGCCAGCGCAATGCGGGTGGTCGGCAGCTCACTGACCGACCCCTACTCGGCCGCAGCCGCCGCTGCGGCGGCGCTGTACGGCCCGCTACACGGCGGCGCCAACGAGCAGGTGCTGAAGATGCTGCGCAGCATCGGCTCGACAGATTACATCCCCGGCTACATCGCGCGGGTGAAGAGCGGCGAGGTGCGGCTGATGGGGTTCGGCCATCGCGTCTACAAGAACTTCGACCCGCGGGCGACGATCATCAAGTCGGTCGCCGAGCAGGTGTTCGGCGTCACCGGGCGCAACCCGCTGCTCGACATAGCGCTGGAACTTGAGCGGATCGCCCTCGCCGACGAGTACTTCATCAGCCACCAGCTGTACCCCAACGTGGATTTCTACTCGGGCATCATCTACCAGGCGATGGGATTCCCCGTGGAGATGTTCCCGGTGCTGTTCGCGATCGGCCGAATGCCGGGATGGCTGGCCCAATGGGAGGAGGGCCTTCGCGACCCGGAGCAGAAGATCTCCCGGCCCCGGCAGATCTACGCCGGACGGGGCCTGCGGCTCCTGGGCGACTAGGAGCCTTCGGCTGACCCACCGCGCCGGGCGGCCAGCGCCGGCGCGCGGTTAACCGCGTGGCCGGCTGACGTGCGCCAGCAAGTGGCGGGCCGCGCCGCTGGGCTTAACAGCGCCGCCGGTCCAGATCGCCAGCAGCGCCCGGTGCAGGTCCAGGTCGGCCACGGGCACCCGGGTCAGCCGGCGCGACGCGAGATCCTCGCTGACAGCCAGTTCGCTCAGCATCGCAGGCCCGGCGCCGGCCAGCACCGCCGCCGTGGTGGACAGGGCCAGCGCGACCGGCGGGGCCGCCGAAGCGCCGGGTAAAGATGAGCCGTTGCGCTGCGCGGGACAGGCCGACGAAGAATGCGGAGGTCGCTTCATCGGCGTCGTGTCGGTAAGCCCACCACCGGTCGTCGTCCAGCCCGAGCAAGAACACCGTGTGGCCCAGCTCATCGGCCGGGGCCTGGGCGTAGCGGCGAGGAAGAGCGGCGGGCCGATCCAGACGGTAACCGCGCACGGCCGGCGCGTCGTGGGTGAGGAAGAACTCGAGGTTGGCGATCCGCTCCGGCTTCGGGAGCTGGCGTTGGCGCTCCGGGTTCGTGCCAACGGGACTGCCAATAATTCGGTCCGCTGCTCGCGGAGGCTCGTGTCGCCGTGGCGGCTTTCGCTGGCGTGCCCAGCGGCACGAGTGCCCAGCGGGAAAGAGCGACACGAGCAATCGGTCAGGGTCCAGCGTCCGGCGAAGCCGCGCTCTCTGCGGAATTGCCCGGGGTAGCGCCGCGGTTGCCGGTCGATGTCGATCACGGCGGGCTTCTCGGTGGGCTGCAGCGGCGTAGTCTGGCGTCATGATCCGGGTCAGCTCGGATGGTCACCGGCTGACGGCCCTCCACACGGATGACGGGCCCGTTGTCGCCGTGGCCGATCACGACGCCGATGCGGACCTATGGCTGCTCGGCGGACGGCTAATGAGCCGCGAGCACGCTCTTGCAGCCCTCCAGGCGCGGCTGGACGCCACCGCAACTGCCCCGCAGGCACATCGGCTCCACGCCGAGGTCCACCCTGGCCGCCGCCCAGGCGACACAGGGTTACCAGCTGATTTCTGCTAGCCCGCGCCCTGATCACTGTATGCCGCGGATGCACTGGTCTCGGCCAGAATCCGTCGGTGCTGCGCTGCAGAGCTTCGATCAGAGCCGCGGGCGTGCCACCGAGGCCGTCCGCGCTCGGGCTCACCCTAGACCTCCGCAGACGAATGCGAGGGCGCCGCACCGTCCAGCGATCGTCCTAGAAGAAGTCGACTCCGGGATCAAGTTGTACCCGGGCGCCGGTCAGCGACGTATGCGATCGTCAAGCCTAGGGTTGGATCGGCCGTGGCCGTTCTAAATGCGGCCCCGCATCCTGCCTCCAGGTAGGCCAGGTGCGGTTGGGAGGGCCCTCTTGGGCCAGCGCGCTGCGCAGGGCATCAAGGAACGCTCGTTGGAGGACGGGATCCTGGCCAGCGCGCTGGATGAGCAACCATGCCGCATGTGCGCCTGTTCGTCGACCAGCGTCCGGCCTGGCCCGCCCACGCGGCCTGCGAAGACGATCTCTCGCCCCATTCCGCGGATTCCGGAATCGAGATGGAGCTCGGCGGCGAGCGTCTGGGCAAGAAACTGAACGCCGGTTCCCGTTCTGGCTCTGGCGTCTCTGGGCGAGGTGGGCGTGGGACCTTTGCCTCTACCTGTTGTGCCCATGGCCGGATCTGATGGGAACAGATCTGGAGCGCGAGACGGCATGACCAGGATTGAAGGCGAGATCGTCATCGGCCGCCCTGTGGATGTGGTGTTTGACAACGTCGCTGACCAGAGGAGCGAGCCGCGGTACAGCCTGCGCATGATACGGGCGGCGTGGGCGGGAACCGTATCGCACAGTACCTGGCTTCCAGGTCGCGAGAAGTACCGCAGCGTAGGAGCGGCAGGAGCCAGTCATGAGGTCATACGATCCGGAAGTCGCCGAGAAGCCAGCCATGAGCTCGTTCGAGTCGGAAATCGGCGAGACTGCAAGATGGTTTGCCAGTCCTCGGTTCGAGGGCATCACGCGTTTGTATTCTGCGCGTCAGGTGGTGGAGCAACGGGGCACCATCCCCACCGACTACACCGTGGCGCGAATGGCGGCCGAGCAGTTCTATGATCGGCTCCGGCAGCTCTTTACCGAGCGCAGGCAGATCACCACCTTCGGTCCCTATTCACCCGGTCAGGCGGTGGCCCTGAAGCGGATGGGCATAGAGGGCATCTACCTGGGCGGCTGGGCCACGTCGGCCAGGGGATCCGTCACGGAGGACCCGGGGCCCGACCTGGCCAGCTATCCGCTCTCCCAGGTGCCGGACGAGGCCGCACCGATCGTGCGCGCCCTGCTCACGGCGGACCGGAACCAGCGTTTCGCCCGCTTGCGCCTGAGCGCGGCGCAGCGTGCTTCCTCCCCCGAGATCGACTATCGGCCATTCATAATCGCCGACGCCGACACGGGACACGGCGGCGACGCGCACGTCCGGAATCTGGTCCGTCGTTTCGTGGAGGTCGGGGTCCCGGGCTACCACATCGAGGATCAGAAGCCCGGCGCCAAGAAATGCGGGCACCAAGGGGGCAAGGTGCTCGTCGGCGTGGACGAGCAGATCAAGCGGCTAAGCGCGGCGCGCTTCCAGCTCGACCTCATGAACGTGCCCGGCATCATCGTGGCCCGAACCGACGCCGAGGCGGCCACGTTCCTCGAAGGGCGCGGGGACGAGCGCGATCATCCGTTCATCCTGGGCGCGACCAACGTTGAACTGCCGACCTACAAGGTCGGCTACCTCGCCATCTTGAGCCAGCTCCGCGAGCTGGGCGTGGACGACGCGCGCGGTCATCTGCTGTTCAAGATCTCCGCCGCGGAGTACGACGAGGCCAGCGCCTGGCTCGCCCGCGTGGGCGTGATGCGCGTGCTCCAAGAGAGCGCGAAGGCATTCCAGCAGGCCGACGGGTCATCGGTCGAGGAGCTGCTGGAGAGGGTCGAGACGGAGTATCTGCAGGCGTGGCTAGCCGAGGCCAACCTGAAGAGCTATCCCGAGGCGGTCGCGGACGTGATCGAGTTCCGCGCCAGCGAGGGTGAGCGCTTCGACGTGAGCGCCGACGAGTGGCTGGCCTTTGCGAACCGAACGTCGTTCCACGCCGCCCGAGCCAAGGCCAAATCGATGGGCATCGACATCATCTGGGACTGCGAGGTCTCCAAGACGACCGAGGGCTACTACCAAGTACAGGGCGGAATCGAGTACGCGGTCGCCAGGTCTCTGGCTGTCGCCCCGTTCGCCGACGTCTTGTGGATGGAGACCAAGACCGCGAACCTGGCGGACGCGCGGCGCTTCGCCGAGGCCATCCACGCCGAGTTTCCCGCCAAGATGCTCGCGTACAACCTGTCACCATCGTTTAACTGGGACACGACCGGGATGAGCGACAAGGAGATGAGGCAATTCCCGGAGGAGCTCGGCAAGCTGGGGTTTGTCTTCAACTTCATCACCTACGGCGGACATCAAATCGACGGCCTAGCGGCGGAGGAGTTCGCCGCCGCGCTCAAGCAGGACGGCATGCTCTCCCTGGCCCGTCTGCAGCGAAAATTCCGGCTGGTCGAGTCACCCTACCGGACGCCTCAGACGCTCGTGGGCGGGCCGCGGTTGGATGCGGCGCTGATGGCTTCTTCGGGCGGCACGGCGGCCACCAAAGCGATGGGCAAGGGCTCGACGCAGCACCAGCACCTTGTCCAGACCGAAGTGCCGAGCAAGCTGCTCGAGGAATGGCTCGCGATGTGGACGAAGCACCACCAGGTCCCGGGCTCGCTGAGTGTCGGACTGCGGCCGCACACGGCGGGCTCAGAGTTGCTTGAGCTCACCCTGTCCAAGACAAGCGGGGAACAGGTCGCCGACATCATCTTCGACGTGATCGTGGATCGCCGGGGGCGCAACATCCTCTCAGTTCGGGACCAGAACACCTTCGACAGCGCCCTGCGCAAGAAGCGCCTGATGACGCTGAATCACCTGTTCCTGGTCTACCGTTACAAGATCCGGTCGGTCCACTACGTCAGCCCGACCGACGACAATCGTTACCAGGCCCAGAAGATGAGGACGCACGGCCTGTTCAGCGACGTCCACGACGAGGTTGGCGACGTCATCGTCGCGGACGTGAGCGCGGAGGGTGTCAAGGCCCTGCTCGCCCCGGACCGGGACCGCTTGAACGCATTGATCGAGCGGAAGTATCCGTATCTGCCGGTCGAGGTCGCCGCCCAAATCCCGCAAAGGACTGGCGGGGACGAGAGGATTTGAAGCTCCGACCACTCCGTCCCCAACCGCTCACCTGGGAGCGCCGATGAGACGGCTACTTTGTCTTCCAAAACCGCCTGGCCGACGCAGGCTTGGGTGAGGTTTTTGGCCGGGCGCTCTCTTCGCGGCTGCGGAATTGCTGGGGGAAAGCGTGCTCGCGGCGGAGCGAACGGCACGCAGCCACTCGGTGAAATCTGGTGATCAGCTGCCAAGCAGCTACGCTCGAAAGGCGAACCCAACGCCGGAGCCGCTCAAGAAGGCGGGCGGGGTCGGGTAGCGGGAGCGCATTGCTGCGACGCTGTACCGGCAAAGCCACCATCAGCATCGACATCTTCACGGCGCTACCCGACCCGTAACGGCTGCCGCCGGTTCACGGCACAGCCGAACCGGAAGGCCACGCATGCTCGGTCGGTCTGGTGGCGGACGTGATGATTGTCTTCGAGCAGCTCCAAGTGACCGCTCAGACCTACGGGACTGCCCCGGGTTCGGTTGACTCCTTGCCTGCGAGGATCTGGTCCTCGCTGGAAGGATCCTGGCTATGCCCAAGCCGTTCCCGCTGGAGTTCCGGCGTGATGTGATCGCCATGGTCCGTAAGGGCGAGGCGTCGCTGTCGCGCGGGAATGCGCGATCCTCGTCAGGCGAGTCTCTGTCGCGGTGGGAACCCGGGTCAAGTCAGCTGGTCGGAGATGAAGTCCCTGACGGCCTGCATGACCTCGGCGGGCTGTTCGGCGTGCGGGTTATGGCCAGCATGCTCGATGAACTGCAGGCGTGCGCGGGAGATCCCGGCGGCCAGTTCGCGCTGGTGCTCGGGCGGGAAGATGAAGTCGTCCCGCCCTGCCACGATCAGCGTCGGCATGGTGATCTCCCCGAGCCGGTCCATGACCGTCCAGTCCCTGAGCAGGTGGCGACCGGCGAAGATCAGCGCCTCCGGCCGCATCTTCGACCGCCACTGGCCGCTGGTCAGCCCGCGGGCAACCAGCGACAGGCTGGCGCGGGAGTAGTAGGCACTGCCGATCCGCATGAGGATCAACGGCATCTGGCGGGGCTGGAACTCCCCGTTGAACCAGCGCCGGACCAGTTCCACTTTCTGCGGGCTGTAGCCGCGGCTGCCAAGCAGCTGGGCCGCGTTGTGCTGGGACCAGCGGCTGTCGCCGCCGGTGTCGAGGAGCACCAGGCGCGACAGGCTGCCGGGGTAGCGCAGCGCGTACTCCAGTGCCACGTGCCCGCCGAACGAGTGCCCGAGCACCGCCCACCGGTCGTAGCCGAGCCTGCGCCGCAGCGCGTCAGCGTCGGCGGTCAGGTTGTCGAAGGTCATCGACTCGATGGGAGCGCCTTGTGAGCGCCCGTTGCAGCGGTGATCGTAGAAGATCAGGGTGAACTGGTCCGCTAGCTGCCGGAACGGCAGCAATGTCCAGTGATCGGCGCCCGGGCCGCCGTGCATGAGCAGCAGCGGGTAGCCACGGCCGATCACGTCCACGTAGAGCGACGCATCCCGGATCGGTGTCCGGCCTGGCCTGTTCTGGTGAGCGGCGGGCGTTGTCATCGGTGGTTGTCCACGGTTACCTGGGGTCGATCGGGGTGAGGATGCCGACTCTGTTTTCGATCGCGGCGGCGGCGTCGAGGCACAGGTCCTCGCGGTAGCGCGGGCCGATCACTTGTACGGACTGCGGGAGTCCGGCGGCGATGCCGACGGGAAGGGCGACGGCGGGCAGGCCAAGAAGGCTGACGGCAAGCACCATGGGCATCGTGGCGATGATCCCGGCCACCTCGGGTGTGGTCAGGTCCGCGCCGACCGCGAAGGGCAGGCCGGTGCAGGCTGGCGCGAGGATCAGCGGGTGCGTCTGCTGGAACTCGCCCCGGGCCCGTTGCAGCGACTGCCGGGTCATGAAGCTCTGGATGACGGCCGCCGGGTCGTGCTCGCCGGCTACGGCGAGCAGCGCCGACACGAACTGCCGGGTGCGGGCGCGGAACATAGTATCCGTGGCGGGCCACATGGCCCGGACCGGGACGATGAAGATGTCCAGGCAGGTCTTCGCCGCCAGGGCGACCGACGGCGGCTCGGCCTCCTCGACCGCGTAACGAGCATCGGCCAGCGCCTCGGCCGGCTTGCGGACACCGTCCCGGACCTGCTTGGCGGTGCCGTGCCCGGGCGGGTCGGTGACGCGGGCGACCCGGATGGGCGAGGGCCGTGCGGGTCCGCGCCGGGGCCCCGGTACGGTCCACGGGTCCCGCCAGGTCGGACCGGCCGTAGCGGCGAAAGCGGCGCGCAGGTCAGCGACCCGGCGCGCTAGCGGGCCGTTGACGCCCAGCAGCTGGTTGCTGATCGGCATGTCGACCGGCCCGGCCGTGGTCGCGTGGGGGATCCGGCCCAGGGTCGGTTTCAGCGTGGTGACCCCGCAACACTGGGCTGGCCAGCGCAGCGATCCGAGCGTGTAGTTGCCTAGTCCCACCGGGGTCATGCCGGTGGCCAGCGCCGCGGCATCGCCGCCGCTTGACGCACCGGGCGTGCCGGACCTGGCCCACGGGTTGACGGTCGCTCCCCACAGCTCGCTGTCGGTGTGCCAGCCGATCGCGAAATCGGGCAGGTTGGTCTGGCCGATCGGGATCGCCCCGGCGGCCCGCATCCGCTCGACGGCCGGCGCATCGATCGCCGGATACGCGGTCGCGAGTGCCTTGATCCGGTGGGTTATCGGCGTACCGGCAAGGTCGATATTTCCCATGACCGTGAAGGGAACGCCGTGCAGCGGCGGCAGGTCTCCGCCACCGGCGACCGCGCGATCGGTTTCCTGCGCCGCTTCCAGCGCCTGCTCGGCCAGGACGGCCGGGATAGCGTTGACAGCGGGGTTCACTTGCTCGATCCGCCGCAGGTGCGCCTCGACGACCTCGCGGCTCGACGCCTGCCCGGACCGGATCGCTTCGGCCAGCTCGGTGGCGCTCATCCTCCAGAGTTCGGTGACGGTCGTGATGCTCACGCATGCCCCCTTGGTGGGGTACGTCATGTCGCAAGCGGGCGGGCGTCGCGGCGGCCGTTGCCGCAAAGGCGCGCCCGCGGGCTCGCAGCGGGGCGTACTGCCTGTGCCGCCGGACGGCGTTCGCGGTAGTGGTTGCGGCGACCGTGCCGAGCGCTCCGCTGAGCCAGTACCGCGGGTCCCTGGTGGCTGGCTGCTTGTCGAAAGACAGCAGCGCGACGTCGAGGTCGAGGTGGAACGCCGTCACCCCGGCGTGCGGTGACCGGCTGAACACTACCCGGCTGGTGCCGATGCCGAAGCTGGACAGGTCGATCCGGAACGCGCAGGGATCGTCGGGGTCGTCGGGGTGGAGCGGCAGTGCGCGGGCCAGCGCGGGCACCGGCGTGACCGGCCGGAGCGTGAGCTGGCCGCGCCGGACGAAGACCTCCGCACCGGCAACGAGCCACTTCTGCGCGTCGCGGAGCGACCCGCGGAACGAGTACCAGCCGCAGACGTCGCTCCAGATCTCCGGGTGATGCGAGACATCGGCCCGGATCACCGGGTCCGGGACGCCGAGGACGCGCCCGAGGATCCCGCTGACCTCGGAGCCGAGCCATGCCATCGCGCTTCGTGCCCCGTTGGTGAACGCCACCACGCCGACGCCGTCGTACGGTGCGAGCGACATCTGCGAGCTGAAGCCGGGCACCAGCCCGTCGTGCCCCGCGACGAGATGCCCGCCGAGGTCGTGGCGGAAGAACGCCAGCCCGACCCCGGGCAGGCGAGGATCCTGCTGGTAGTGCGGCGCGAACATGCTGGCAAGAGTCTCTGGTTGGAGTATCTGGCCGTGCTCGCCCGAGCCGCCGGACACCAGCGCCGCCACGTAGCGGGCCATATCCCTGGTTGTCGAGTAGATCGCTCCGGCGCCGATGGTCACCAGATCGCGGTCGCGGACCGGGCGCGGACCGGGCGCCCGCAGCGCGTACCCGGTCGCCATCCGGGCTCTGACCTGGTCGGACCGGGCGAGATCGGTGTCGGTCATGCCGAGCGGCCCGAAGATTCGGTCGCGGAAATAAGCGCTGAGCGGCTGCCCGGTGAGATCCTCGACGATCTGGCCGAGCGTCGCGAACCCGTGGTTGCTATAGGTGTGCCTGGTGCCCGGCTCCGCGATCAGGCGCAGCCTGCCCCGGTAGAAGTCGGCGAGCATCGGCACGCGCTGGCCGTAAGGCACGGTCTCGCCCAGGACCGGCTGGAACGCGCGCGCGGGGTAGACGAGCTGCGAAAGCCCGGCCGTGTGGGTCAGCAACTGCCGGACGGTGGGCGGCCGGTGCCCGGGCTTGGCCGGAATCAGGCGGTAGGTGCGCAGGTAGTCGCCCGCGGGTGCGTCAAGGCCGACCAACCCCTGCTCGAACGAGTTGCACCACGGCGATCGCAGTGAACGTCTTCGTGATCGACCCGATCCGGAACACTGTGTCCTCGGCCACCGGCGTGCGCGAGGCGATGTCGGCGACCCCGTGCCTGTAGAAGGAGCTCAAGCGTCCATCGCGGATCAGGCCCACCGCCAGGCCGACGGCGGGGTGATGGCTGGCGATCGCGGCGAGCTCTTGGTCCGGGCGGCCGGCCACCGACTCTTCGGGCGGTGCGGTCATCAGGTGACCCCATCCGGCGTGACCGGCACCCGTGCCTGGGCGACGGCCGGATCGAGCATCGTCCGCAGCGAGACGCCCAGCCCGTAGGTGCGGAACGCGCCAACAGGGATGATCTCGATGACGCAGGCCGAGGCCCGCCGCTTCGCGGGGACGAGGGACCCCAGGTTGTCCAGCAGCGAGCGCGCCTGGGGCGATCCGGCCGGGTGCACGACGGCCGTCCCGTGAAAGCTGATGACCGCTGGGG
>DATAEH010000221.1:0-40124 GCA_036258115.1 Streptosporangiaceae bacterium | reverse complement strand
TACAAGTCCGGGCCAGGCAGGGAAATTTCCGGCCAACGTTCAAGCCATTGCCCCCTGTGCGGCCCAAAGGGCAGGCGCGAAATAGCCCGCAGGACCCGGCGAATGCGAGCTGCAGCGGTCCCTTGAACAGGACAGCCCCGCTCTAGGCGTCCAGAGCGCCTGGGCCGTTGGCCAGAAGAAGCCGGAGCCCGACCCGGTCAGCGCTGCTGGTGCGGCCCGGTAGTTGCCCTCGTTGCCGAACTAATTAGCAGCCACCTGACCCGACGCAGGGCCGCGACCGGCCGCATGGCTGGTCAGCAGCTGGGCGAGGGTCAAGAACAGCGGGCAGTTCGGGATCTTCTCCGCCGCCTGAGACGACAGGGAGAAGAACTTGCCTTCTTGCCGGACTGACACGCGGCCCTGGTAGATGCTGACGGCCTTGACCGATTCCCATGGAACGAAGCCCTTAGGCGCATGGATCCCGGTGGCGTTGATCCGCAGATCGCCGAAGGCTAGCTCTTCCCCGCGGCTGAGGGCGGAGATCGCGCCGGGAAGCTGGGCGGCGGAGATTGTCTCGCGGGCGCGGATCAGGAACTGATAGAGCAGGTAGGCGGGCGCTAGCGGATCGGAGTTGCGTCCCCCTTTGGCTGCGGGATCCTTGCACGTGCCGGAGAACTTCACGTTCTGCCCGTCCGTGCTCGCCAGGGTAAGCCAGTACTGGGTGCCCGTGTAGACGCCGTTGACATAGTGCTGGCTGGCGAACCAGTTGACCGTCCCCACCAGATTCCAGCGGAAGACTTGCGGCCCGCCGTCATCGGGCTGCCAGACGAAACCGTACTCGAACTCGTAGATGTATCCCACGATGCGCGTTCGGACCAGCGCCTGCTGCTTCGTGACGGGGATCGTGTTCCGCAGCGTCCCGAGATTTGCCGCGCCGGCCGCCCCGATCGCGGCTGGGGGCGGTGGCGGCGGCATGCTGGCCTTCGTTCTAGACATGAACCCATGCTCTTTCTCAGCATTCGCTGTGCCCGCCGGGCGGTTGGTCCGTGTTATCGGACTCGCCCCAGCACCGTCACGCCCAGCACCGTCATTAAGGGAAGTACTTGCATAACGGCCGGACGGGGAAACCGGTTCAGGGTCGGTTCGCGGCAAGGCTGGATCGCGATTGCGCCCTCAGAGCGCTGTTATGGTCCGCACGTGATCCAACCGGAGGAGATCGCCGCCATGCCGCTGCATTGCGTTCCTTCCCTCCCGAGTCGGCCGGCGTGGTCTCAGGCTGGGCTCGGACCGCCGAGGAAGTGCTTATGTGGTGCGGCGCTGGAACCGCACCGGTGACGGCCGAGCAGATCAGCGCGTGGGCGCGCGAAGGCGGGTCCAGCCGTTCGGGTTGTACCGCGGCAAGCGGCTCGTGGCCTATGGCGAGCTCTGGGTAGACGATGGCGAGGCCGAAGTAGAGCTGGCCCGGCTCATCGTCGATCCCGGTGAGCGAGGCCAGGGCCTGGGGAAATATCTGGCAACCCGCTTAGCCCGCCTGGCCCGTTTCCGGCGTCCGCGCGTGCTCCTGCGGGTCCATCCCGGCAATACCGCCGCCCTTCGCTGTTATGCCGCGGCAGGCTTCGATCCTGTCGGACTGGATCAGGCGGCCGCCTGGAACACCGGCCAGCCCATTGACTACGTCTGGCTCATCCCTGCCGCATGAGCCGTGCTTGCCAGGCGCCGTTGCGACCGGCCCCGTGAGTGCCGAAATAGAACCCGAGTACTGTTCCGGCGATCCCTACCAGAGGTGTGATGATAGCGGCCGTCGCGGCTGAAAGCGCACTGGGGCCTATGCCGCCGGTCACATCTTCAACCGTTCGACAGCGCGAGCTTCACCCCGAACCCGATGAGCACGGTGCCGGCGATCCGATCCATGATCCTCTGCGCCCTGTCACTCTCAAGGAACTTGCGGGCAAGGTGCGCGGCGCTGATCAGCATCGTGAACCAGATGATGCCCTCGGCGTCGTGCACGCCTGCGAGCGTCAGCCCCATCAGCAAGTGCGGGGAGTGGGCCGGGATGAACTGCGGCAGTATCGCAACGTAAAAGGCGCCGATCTTAGGGTTCAGCAGGTTCGTCGTGACGCCGCGAGCCCACGAGCGCAGCGCGGTGCCGGGTGCGACCGCAGATTCCCGCTGCCTGCCCGCAGCCTGGGCACCACCAGCCGCGCGCGGGCTCCAGGTGTGCCACACCATCGAACTTCCGAGCCAGACCAGGTACACCGCTCCCGCGAGTCGAACGACGTCGTAGGCGATGTGCGATGCGACAAGCAACGCAGACACCCCGACCGCCGCGGCGGCGCCCCAGATCAGCACGCCCGTATTGATCCCCAGGGCAACGGCAAAGCCGCGGCGACGACCCTGCGCCAAGGCAGTGCGCACGACGAGCACGGTGTCAAGACCGGGAATGATCGTCATCAGCCCGGCAACCAACGCAAACGAAGCCACGGCGGAGATCGCGGTCACACCGCATTGTTACATTCACCCCGATGGCGCAGAGCGCGCACTGGATCAGCGCGCCGCTTGCTCAGCAGGCGGATGGAAAGGAGAACGCGAATTAACCAGTCGCCCGCCGACAACAGCCACCGGACCGACCAGTCTTGGCCCGCGGCGCTGCAGCGCCCCCGAGCTTGCCCGTGACTGCCCGTGCCGGTCCAAGCCGGCAGCCGGACGTGGTCCTCGGGATCGACGCCGGCGGGTCGAGTACTCGAGCACGCGCCGTCAGCCAGGGCAACACCGTCCATCAAGGCACAGGCGGGCCCGGCAACCCGGTCATGGCCGATGAGGAGACAGTCCGGTCGAGCTATCACGCAGCTCTCGCCCGTTGTCCCCCGCCGAACCGGGTGGCCGCCTGCGTGTCGGGAACCAGCGACCCAGCCCGGCGGGCACAGATCGAGCGAGTGCTCGCCGGGCACTTCCCCGATGCGGACGTGCGAGTACTACCCGACTACACCGCATGTCTCATGGCGGCGCCTGCAGGCACGGACATCTGCATCGTCGCCGGCACCGGATCCGTCGTCTGCAGCCAGGCGGCCGACGGCACTTTCTTCGTTACAGGCGGGCGCGGGTGGATCCTCGGCGATCACGGCTCCGCGGCTCGGCTGGGCAGGGCCGCCCTGGAGCATTACGTGTCCAAGCAGGAACCAAGCTCGTTCGCCGATGCGATTTCTCAGCTGTTCGGCAGCAGCGAGCGGCATGCCGTGGTGAACGCCGTCCACGCAGCGCCGAACCCTGCGCCGGTGCTAGCACGCGCCGCCCCCCTGCTCACTGCGGCCGCCGAACGCCATCTCCCGTGGGCGGTTCGTCTGCTTGACGAGGAGATGGGAGCGCTCGCGGCCAGCGCGATCCTGCACATCGAGCAGTACCTGACCTCGGCGGCGCAGGTCCAGGTAGCTCTGAGCGGCGGTGTCTGGGCGAGCCACGCCGCTCGGGCATCGCTTTCCCGCGCCCTGACTCAAACGGCCGTTCGCTCGGTCACGATCGTCAGATCTATGCGCGATCCCCTCGATGGCGCGGTCCTGCTCGCAGCCAATGGCTGACGCGCAGGACCGCTGCCGCAACCTCATCCGCCTCATTGCTTGGTTTGACCTGCGGCCACTAGAGCATCGGAATGCTCAGCGGCCAGCCTGGACCATTGGGCGGTGGGCCGCCCGTTGGAGACGAACTGATCGCCGTCGGTCCGGAAGCGCTGCGGCCAGCCGGCGGGCGAGTCCTCCCAGATCTCCTGCCGACCGTAAACCGTCATATCCAGGATGGGATAGGTCGGCGAAAGCGCTTCGGCGGCGCGACCGGTCGTCCAGTACGTCTCGAAGACCCGGTCACCGTCACGCAGGTAGCTGACCAGCAGGCCGAACCAGCGACCGGCGAGCAGGGCGTCCAGGGAATCTCGCGCCGAGTACCAGGGGACATCCCACCCCATGAAATCGCGGTAGGCAACGCTTTTCTCGTAGGGGCCCTCGCAGAACGTCGCGTAGGTGACGTCGCGTGAGTGCAGATAGGACAGCTCGCGAACCTGCCCGTTGAAGAAGGTGCAGCCCTCGCACTGGTCCTCGGCCGGCTTTCCGTCGTGCCACATGTGGAAGTAGACCAGCAGCTGACGACGGCCTTCGAAAACATCCACCAGCGGGACCGGCCCGTTCTCGCCAATCAGCGGGGTGGTCGGGTCGACCTCGACCATGGGAAGCCGGCGACGAGCCGCCGCGATCGCGTCGCCCTCCCGGGTGTGCGCCTTTTCCCTGACCAGCAGGTCATCGAGCCTGGCCTGCCAGCTAACCCTGTCCACGATCTCGGGTAGCGCGGCTGCGCCAAGCTGATCGGCCGCCCGGGCGTTCCTCGGATCGCTGTTCATTGCTGCCTCCATGAGATTTCTCGGGTTGCATGAAGACGACGAACGAGGCCGCCAGTTTTGGACATCCGCCAGCTAGCCCGGTTGGCAAGCTCCAGGATCTGATCGCGCGACCTGGCGAACATGTCGTCTGCGACGATGCTGCTGTGAATGAGGGTCCGGACGCGCACAACGCTGACAGCAGGCTCGGCGCTGGATATCAGTCCATGGCGGCCGGGGACTGGGCTGGCGCGCGTGATGCCTTTTCCGCAGTTCTTGATCTGGCCGAGGTGCCCGAGGCGTACTTCGGCCTGTCGAACGCTTTGTTCTGGCTGGGAGACCTCGCAGGCACGATCGCCAGCTGCGAGAAGGCCTACGTCGCCTTTCGTCGCAAGGGCGACTCGATGTCGGCAGCCGGCGCCGCGCTGGCACTGGTCGGCTACAACAAGGGGTACCTCGGCAATACGGCTGCCGCTCGCGGTTGGCTGTCGCGCGCGGGACGGATCATCGACACCGACGCGCCTGAGCTGCGTGGAGAGCTTCTCGGCGCCACCGCCTACGTGACCGACGATGCGGTCCGGAGCGAGCAGCTGGCGCGCCAGGCCGCTGACATCGGGCGCGCGAACGGCAACCCCGGCCTCGAGCTGATGGCCCTGCACGCAGTCGGCCAGGCACTCGTGCAGCAGGGGCGGATTGAGGACGGTATGTCGCTGCTCGATGAGGCGATGGCCGCGGTAATTGGCGGCGAGGCTGGTGACCCGCTGACCGTCGCGCAGATGAGCTGCATGACGATGGTCGTCTGCGGTAGCTGTCTCGACATCGAGCGCGCGACCCAGTGGGTGCGATCGCTGCAGGCGTTCATCGACCAGTACGGCTGCCCTTTTCTCTATGCCGAGTGCCGTGCCTACTACGGCAGGGTCGTATTCGAAAACGGCGACTGGGACGCGGCCGAGACGCTGCTCACCGAGGCCATCGCCTTGTCCGAGGGTGTATTCGCGGCACCTCATGCGTTCGCGGCGGGAACGCTCGCTGAGCTCAGACTTGCGCAGGGCCGCCTAGAGGATGCCGCCTCGTTGCTGCGCGGTGCCGAGGGACGAGAGGAAACGGCGACCGCCGTCGCATCGCTGCATCTGCGACGCGGTGAACCGGCAGCGGCGGCGGCCGTCCTGCGTCGGCGGCTCGCTGCGACTAGCGAGGACCGCCTGGGCGCCGCGGCCGTCATCGAGTTGCTCGGAGAGGCTGAAATCGCCATGCTCGACAGTTCCCCGGCCATCGAGCGCGGGCGAGCTCTGGTGGCCCTCGGAGTGGTGAACGATTGCCACCTCATTGTCGCGCACGGTCAGCGACTGCTGGGGCACGCGCTCGCGGCGACGGATCCGGAGGCCGCGTGCGCTCACCTCGAAACGGCGCTCACGGCATTCGCCCGGGCAGGGATCCCGTATCGCAGCGCACAAACCCGGCTCGATCTGGCCCGCGTACACGCACGATCGTGATCTGGCCGGGCCAGAAGCCCGAGCGGCTTTGGCGGCCTTTGAGGATCTGGGGGCCAGCCGAGAAGCCGATGCCGCCGCTGCGCTGTTGCTGCAGCTCGGCATGCGTGCAGCACGGATCGGACCGAAGAACATCGGCCGGCTGACCAAGCGTGAGCAGGAGGTACTCACCATGCTCGGCGACGGTCAGTCGAATCCGGAAATTGCAGAGCGCCTCTTCCTATCGCGCAAGACGGTCGAGCATCACGTCGCGCGGATCCTGTCGAAGCTCGGTCTGCGCGGACGAGCCGAGGCTGCCGCGCTCGTGGCGCGGAGCGCAACTTGACCAACCGCGATTTAGGTGAGTTCACCGATGCTCAGACCGAAGGGCCACTGTCACTGTGACTCATAACCACGCGCGGAAGCTATCTCATGCCGGTCGCCGGTCCGAGGACGTCGCGCGAAGAGGAACACGGAGGACAGTCCAATGCACGCAATCATCGGACGGGTCAGGATTGACCCAGATCGGGCGGACGAGGCGCTGGCGATGATCAAGAACGGAGGCATCGCCATGGTGCGCGGCATGGCCGGCTCAGCGGGCGGCTACTGGGCGCGGAACATTGCCAGTGACATCGTCCAGCATTCTTTCTGGATTTTCGATACAGAACAGGACGCCAGGAAGGCCGACGCGACCTTCAACCAACTCCGCGACATACCGGACGCACCAGCGACCTTCCTCAGCGTGGACGTTTGCGAGGTCGTCGGGCACGCCTAAAGAGCGTCGCGAGCACGAAACGGCGCCGGATATCGGCCGTCGGCGATCCGGGTGCCATTACGGCCTAAGTAAAAGAGCAATGGCGACCCCGGGGAATGAGTAGTCATTGCTCATGGCCTGGCCTGTCAGAACGGGGATCGTCGAGGAAAGCACTCGACGAGGAGACAGTCATGACCATGACCACGGAAGCCGTCGCGACCGAACCGCAGGCACCGAGCATTTACGACGCCATCGGCGGGCGAGCATCGGTGAAGGCCGCCGTTGACGGGCTCTACCTGCGGTTGTTCGCAGACCCCGAGCTCAGCCGGTACTTCCCGGCCGGCATCAGCGACCGGCACCGCGCGTACGTCGTGACCTTGATCGGCGAGGCACTCGGCGGTCCTGAGCGTTACCGGGGACCTGACCTTGCCGCAGCTCACCGGCACCTGCGCATCAGCAACGCGCACTTCGACAAGACCGCGGCTCATCTGGATGCCGTACTGGACGGGCTCGGCGTGCCGCGCGAGCTGACCGATCAGATCATCGGGATCGTGGCCACGCTGCGGCCGCACATCGTGGCCGCCTGATTCCTCACGGGCTGGGCCGCCTGCCGGAATCGCTTCGCCTCGTGGCTTTTCGGCGTCCAGCTGCCATGCTGGACGCGTGGCAGTTGCCGTGCGGCGCTGGCCGATCGTCGGCCGGCGGCCCGACATCGAGGTGTTCGAGCAGGCCCTGTACTCAGGGCGCCACGCCGGCATGATGATCGTCGGCCCGCCCGGAGTCGGAAAGACCAGGCTGGCTGACGAGTGCCGCGAGATGGCATCGAGGGATGGCCACCCGACCGAGCGGATAGTGGGCAGCAGTACCGCCGCGTCGCTCCCGCTCGGCGCGGTCGCCAGCCTCCTCGCGGCCGGGCTAGGCCGTGACGCAGGGCAGGTCAATCCGGAGTCGCTGTTCGAACGCGCGCGCCTGGCGCTGATGCGGCGTCACAATGACAACCGGGTGGTTACGGTCGCCGACGACCTGCCGCAGCTCGACTCGGCGTCCCTCGCCCTGCTCGACTATCTGTCAAGGCACGGGGCGATCTTCCTGATCGCGACGGCGCGGGCGGGCGAGCCGATCCCCGATATGGCCACTGAACGCCCGCTGGCGCGGGTCGATCTCGCAGATCTCAGCGCCGCAGGCCTCGACACGCTCCTGCACCTGGCACTCGGCGGTCCCATGGAGGCGGGCGCCGCTCAGGAGTTCTGGCGGATCACCAGGGGCAACCCGCTGTACGTGCGCGAGCTCGTGCTTGGCGCCATCGAGTCGGGCGCGCTCGTCGACCGGTCAGGGGTGTGGCACCTCGATGACCGGCTACCGAGCACAAGCCGACTGCTCGATCTGGTCGAGCAGCGCATCGCTCACCTCTCGCCGCAAGCTCGCTCGATCGTCGAGTTGCTCGCGCTCTGCGAGCCGCTCGAGCAGGACTACCTGGCCGCGCTCGCACCTGGCGTGCTTGAGCCGCTGGAACAGTCCGGGCTCGTGGCAACCGACTCCGGCGAGGTGAGCCTGGCCCATCCGATGCACGGTGAGGTCGTCCGCGCGGCGATGCCGAGGCTGCGGGCCAGGGCGATCCGGCTCGCCCAGGCCGAGCGGCTCGAGGCGCTCAGCCAGGTCCCTGGTCCTGTCGCGCTGCGCACCGCGGTCTGGCGCCTGGATGCCGGCGGCAGGCTAGAGCCGGCCATTTTGATGCACGGCGCACACCTGGCGCGTTACACCCATGACTTCCGCCTGGTGCGGCGCCTGATCGTGGCCATTCCACAGGTTGAACAGGACGCAGTGGCGGCTCTGCTGCTTGGTGAGGCGCTCTATGAACTCGGAGACTTCGAGGCCGCCGATCGGGTCCTCGAGTCCGGTCAGGCGCTTACCGCCGGGGAGCACATCGCCCTTCGGCTCGCGGTAACCAGGGCGAAGAACGCGCACTGGGGCTTGTGCCAGCCGGAAACAGCCCTTGCAATCAACGCGGACGCGCGGAGGGTCATCAAGGCCCAGCCGTTCGTCGATGAGCTCGCGGCAGACCGGGCGTCCATCCTGATGTTCTCCGGGCACCCAGACCGAGCCATGCACGCGCTCAGCCAGGTCGCCGGGAACGACCGGCGCACCAGCGTCGTCCGCGCCATCGTCGAGGCGGTCGCCCTGGCAGTGAACGGCCGGACGACCGAAGCCGTCGCGGTAGCGGAGGCGGGATTCGCCGACCATACGGCGCTCGGCGACGAACTGGCGATCGCTCACCCGGCCACCCACGTCATCAATCAGGTCTTCGCGCTGACCGAGGCTGGCCGGCTAGCCGAGGCTGAGCAGCTCGCTCGCGCCGGCGCTGAGGTTGCCGTGTCTCATCGCGTTCCGATCGCGCAGATCTGGTTCGCCGCCAACCTTGGCAGGGTGGCCACGCTGCAGGGCCGGATCGCGACCGCCAGGCGGTACTACGCCGAGGCCGCCGGGCTTGCGCAAGCGCATCACTTCGCCGGGCCGCGCCGCATGGCCTTGTCCGGCCTGGCGCTGGCGCATGCCATGCTCGGCGACGCCCAGGCTGCTCGCGGCATGCTGCGCGAGCGCGAGACCGTGCCGCGCTTCGGCTTCCTGGAACCCGAGCAGGCGCTTGCGGACGCGTGGACCGCACTGGCCGCAGGACAGCAGGACGCGGCGACGGAGCGCTTCTTCGCGGCCGCGGATCAGGCACGCGCATCAGGTCACCGGACCGCCGAATCATGGCTCTTGCACGACCTGATCAGAAGTACACGCGCGGACGTGCGCGGCCGGATCCACGAGCTGGCAGCCGCGTGCGACTCACCCCTTGTCTTGGCTCGCGCCAGGCACGCTGCAGCCGTCCGCGCCCGCGACCCCGTCGAATTGGCTCGCTCGGCCGACGATTTCGAGGCCATGGGCGCGATGCTGCTGGCCGCCGAGGCGGCCTCAGGCTGCGCAGAGGCGCTCAGCCGCTCAGGCGACCGGCGCCGGGCTAAGACCGCCCTGGACAGATCTGGGTCGCTCGCCGCCGCCTGCGAAGGCGCCGCCACGCCCGGCCTCCTGCGCTCCCCCGCGGCTGCCCAGCTCACGGGGCGTGAGCGCGAGATCGCCAGGCTCGCCGGCGAGGGCAACGCGAGCAAGGACATCGCCGAGCGCCTCAGGGTGTCGGCGCGGACGGTCGATAACCACCTGCAGCACATTTATGCCAAGCTCGGCGTCTCCGGCCGAGCCGAACTGGCCAGGGCTCTGGAGAATCAGTCATGACCCCTGAACAGATCGCGCTGGTCCAGTCGTCGTTCCGGCGCGTCGGCCCGCAGCTGCCGGCCATGACGACCCGGTTCTACCAGGAGCTGTTCAGCCGGGATCCGTCCCTGCGCGCGTTGTTCACCACTGAGCAGGCCGTGCAGAAGGCCAGGTTCGCCGAGAAGCTGACCGAAATTGTGCGTGCCATGCCACGCCTAGGTGAGCTGCTGGAGCTCACCCGCGAGCTTGGCGCCCGGCATGTGGGATACGGCGTCCGGGTGTCGTATTACCCGGTTGTCGGTGACGCGCTGCTGGCAGCCCTAGGAGCTGTCCTCGGCGACCGCTTCGACGCCGTCACCCGCGAGGCCTGGGCCGTCGGTTACAACCTGGTCGCCGAGACCATGCTCGAGGGGGCGGCGACAGTGCGAAAGGTTAGATCCTGATACGGCGGATGCCCGTGCCCGGTCAGTAGGCCGGGCACGGGCACGTGACGCACTCAGGAGTTGTGCGGGTAAGAGATCGCCGCGAGCGAGGTGAGCGTGCGCGGCGCGGTCGGGTCTAGGGCGCTGCTGACTAGCACCTGCCCGTTGGGCCTGATGTGCAGTGTGCCCACGGTGCTGGACGACGTGTAGACGGTGATCCAGAGGTTATGTGTCGGGCGGGCAGCCTTCGGCAGGACCGCGACCAAGCCGTTTGTGCCGGTGGGCTGCTTGATTCCGCCAGACAGGTACACGATGCCGTTCTTGATCGCGTAGCTGAACGCGCCCGCTCCGAATGGCTTCTGACCGGACCTCCAGCCGTTGAGCAGTCGCAGCTTGTGCTGAGTGACGGCGGCCACGGGGAAGGAGATTCCCGCCAGGGACGTGTACACCTTTGATGCGCTTGTGAGACCCGCGGCCGCGAACCCGGTCGGCTCGAAATATGCCTCGCCAAAGGCGCCCTGAAGCGTGTAGGTGCCGCGGTAGACGATGCTCGCGGGTCGCGCGCCGGTGGGAAGAAGGCCGAAGTCGCTGGCCGTGCCGTCCTTCAGGGAGCCCGACAGGTACACGATGCCGTTCTTCACTACGTAGGCCGGATCGCCGGTACCGAACGGCGCCTGGGCGGAGGTCCACCCGTTAGTCAGCGTGAAGTTGTGCTCTGTTATCGCAGCTGTCGGGTACGACACCGCAGCCAGCGATGAGAAGGTGGTCGCGTCGGTAGCCGGAGTGCTGTACACCGACATCTCGCCGTCGGACTTGATCCGCAGCGTGCCGAGGGTGCCGTTCTGCGTCGCGATGGCCAGGTACAGCCAGTGTGCCGGCCGGGCGGCCTTCGGCAGGATCGCGAAGTTGCTGCTTGGAGTGCCACCGTGCAAGGAACCAGACAGGTAGACCACGCCGCCCTTGATCGCGTATGACGGGTTGCCGGTGATCCATGTGCTCTGACTCGACTTCCAGCCGTTGATCAGCGTCAGCTTGTGCCATGTGACGCCGGCGACGGTGGCTGACGGGTCCGCCTGAGATCCGGCGGCATGCGCTGGAGTACTGCCGATCGACACGATCAGCGCCGACGCGGCGACGGGCACGGCGAGCGAGGCAGCCCTAGCCAAGCGGGATCGGAGCAAGCGCCGGAACGCTGGATACCTGAGGTTGCGGTGCGAGGGTGAGTCGTGGCGGGTCGTGTTGAACATCCAAATGCCTTTCCTTAGTGCTGTTCACCGCCACCACGATCCGCTAATGACCGCGCCGGCCGGATGAGTAAGCACTACCTAATTGCGCGGCCCGGGCGGGGCACAGCTGGTGAGTATTCCGGCGGTGTTCGCCGATGGTCCGAACCCGTGGCCGCGGCTACGATCCATGTCATGGCGGTCGCGACTCGCTGGCCGTTCGTAGGGCGACACGACGAACTCGAGGCGTTCGCCGCGGCGTTGGCGGATGAAGGCTGCGAGGCGTTCTGCATCTACGGCGCGCCCGGCGTCGGCAAGACCCGCCTCGCCGACGAATGCGCGGCGCGTGCCGAATCAGTTGGCCGCCGCGTGCTGCGGGTCACCGCGGACCGGTCGACCGAGGCGGTCCCCCTCGTTGCCATTGCCCATCTGCTGCCGGCCGACTCGCTGGCCGAACTGGGCGAGGGCGACGTCAGGGACGCGGTCGTGCGGGCCCGGCTGCTGCATGCCGCGCTGGGCCTGCTGAGCGAGCACACCGCGGCGGCGGGCGTACCCGTGCTGGTACTCGACGACGTGCACCGCCTGGACGCCTCGTCGCTGACGATCGTCGACCACCTGCTCGCGCTCGGCGCGGTCTTCGGAGTCGCAACGATCGTCAGCGGAGAGCTTGCGCCGGAGACGGTAACGCGCTGGTGGCGCGACGAGCGGGCCGTGCGGCTCGAGCTCAGCGAACTTGACCAGCTCGGCGTCGATACGCTCCTGCACGTCGTACTTGAGGGCCCGCTCGAAGCGAGCGCGTCGGCCGAACTCTGGGACGCCAGTCACGGAAACGCGCTCGCGCTTCGAGAGCTGGTGCTCGGCGCCCTGTCCCGCGACACCCTTGTCCGCACCGACGGCCCGTGGCGGCTGATCGGGCCGATCGGCGCGACCACACGCATGCACGAGCTGGTCAGGGCCCGCATCGGTGAGCTGAGTGACACTGCCCGCTCTGCGCTCGAGCCGCTCGCTATCTGCGGCCCGCTCGGGCTCAGTGAGCTCGAGGCCGCCTTCGGACTCGCGACGCTCGAAGAGCTCGAACGCGACGGGTTGATCGCGGTGCAGGCCGACTGCCGCCGCGAAATAGTCCGCCTCGCCCATCCGATGCACGGCGAGGTCCTCAAGGAGGGACTGTCGGCGTTGCGCTCCCGCTCGATCCTGCTCGCTCATGCGAACGCGGTCGAGGCATGTGGCGGGCGCCGTCGCGACGACCCGATCCGGATCGCGACCTGGCGGCTCGAAGCGACCGGCCGGGCAGACCCGGCGCTGCTGCTGCGAGCCGCGAGGCTTGCCCGCTTCGGCGGCGACCATCGCCGGGCCGCGAGCCTTGCCAGAGCATCGCGGGCCGGGCAGCCGAGCGCTGCCGCCGGGCTTGTGCTGGGCGAGTCGCTGTATGACCTGTCCGCCTTCGACCAGGCGGAGCAGGTACTGGCCGAGGCGGTGCAGCTCGCCGCGAGCGATCCAGCCGTGGGCGATGACGAGCTCGTCCGGATCTCAACCGTGCGCAGGCGCAACCTGTTCTGGGGCTGCCGGCTAGACGAAGACGCGATGGCCGCCGGTCGTGCCGTCCCCTCGCGGCTCGCATCAGCGGCGGCGCGTGACGAACTGATGATCGGCGAAGCCGAAGTCCTCGCCTTCGGCGGGCATCCGCAAAAGGCACTTGCCTTGCTTGGCCGCATTGATGCGAGCCCGCCGCGGATCAACGTCCTGGCAGCGATCCCTCGCGCCGCCGCTCTGGCGACGATCGGCCGCACCGCCGAGGCCGTGTCCACGAGCCAGCGAGGATTCACTGACCACCTCGCGCTCGGCGACGAGCAAGCGATCGCGCCGGCCGGTACGCACATCGTGAACCAGGCATGGGCCCTCGTCGAGGCAGGGATGCTAGCCGAAGCGGACGAGCTGGGCAGGACCTGGCTCGACCGGGCGGTCCGCGAACGCCGGCCACTGGGAGTCGCATGGTTCGGCATCCATCTAGCCCGCTGCGCGATCACCCAGGGCCGCCCGGCCACAGCGCGCGACCTCGCCGACCGTGCCCGCGGCGCCGCAGATGCCGGCGCTCACGACGGGCTTAAGCCGATCGCCCATTCGCTGCTCGCGATTGCGCACGGACTCCTCGGCAACGCAACCGCCAGCGCCTCGCACGCGCGTCAGATCGATGCCGGAGCACGCGGTTTCGGCTTCTTCGACGCCGAGCTGGCGCTTGGGCGTGCGTGGGCGACCGCAGTGGCCGGGGACTGGCGCGCCGCTCGGGCCGCTCTCGTCACCGCAGGCACGTCAGCTGAGCAGGCCGACCATCTTCCTGCCGCGGCCTGGCTGCTGCACGACGCGCTGCGCCTGGGCCCCGGCGACGATGTTGCTGCCCGTCTGGGCGCCCTCTCAGCTGCCACCGATAGCCGGCTCATCGCTGCCAGGGCGGCCCACGCCATGGCGCTGCTCAGCGATGATCCGGAACGTCTATCTGAGGCGGCCGATCTATTCGAGGCAATCGGCGCGACCCTGCTGGCCGCCGAGGCCTGTGTGGCCGCGGCCGATAGCGCGCGGCGGCGTCAGGACCAGCGGCGGGCAACAGCCCTCGGCCTGCGTTCGAGCGAACTCGCTGCGCGCTGTGAGAGCGCGATCACCCCGGCGCTTCGCACAGCCGGCCGGCCGACCCCGCTCACGACCAGAGAACGTGAGATAGCAGGGCTCGCGGCGGCAGGTCAGCCGAGCCGGGAGATCGCGGAGAGCCTCTTCGTCTCTGTCCGTACCGTTGACAACCATCTGCGACGGATCTACGAAAAGCTCGGGATACCGGGCCGGTCCGGCCTCGCCGACGCTCTCGATGTGGATCCGCCATGACGCCCGAGCAGATCGAACTGGTCCGCAGTTCTTACGCATCGATCGATAACCCGAGCGCGATGGCATCGGACTTCTATCGCCGCTTGTTCGCCATCGACCCGTCCGCTCGCAGCCTGTTCAGTCAGGATCCGGCCGTGATGGCCGAGAAGTTCGCCGCTGAGCTTAGTGCGATCGTCCAGGCGATCATCACCTTCGATGCGTTCGCCGCGCGGCTAAGTCACCTGGCCGTTCGTCATCACGCGGCGGGGGTGCGATCGCGCCACTACAGATCAGTCGGTGAGGCGCTGATGCAGGCGCTAACCGAGCGGCTTGGATCCGGCTGGACGCCTGCGACCGAGGGCGCATGGCGCCGCGCCTACAATCTTGTGGCTGAGATCATGATCGCCGCGTCGGCAGACCTGGAAACCGCATCCCCCCGTCCATTGGGAGCGAAGGACGACGCTGAGGAGTCATGAACTGCACATGCAAGCACAAGCTCGTCACGGCTGCCTCTCGACGTCCCGCCGCGCTGCTCGTCATTTCGCGCAACGCCGCATCATCTCCAGCCCGACGGCAGGCGCTCTCAAGTAGGCGCCACGGCTCGGCGTTGTCAGCAGCCGTCGTAGGGCGCCCAGGGTGACGTGCCGTACTGCGCGTATAGGCGGTCGAACGCCTGCTTCTGGAGTGCGACCGACGAGGTACCGGCCGTTCCCGGGTAACCGAGGGACGCCCAGGTCGAGGGCAAAATCCCGAACATTCCGGCCGACGAGGCGGTGGGGTTGTTGCCGCTCTCACGCCAGGCCACGCACCGCTCAAACGCCGACATGCCGGTGAAGATCGATGTCGATGACGGCGCGGCCTGAGCCGGAGTGGGTACCGCATGCCGGTGCGCCTTGGCCTGAGCGACGTGGTGTGCCTTTGCCCTGACGGCCTGGGCGCGATGCAGCGACGTGGCAATGACCGGGCTGGCCTGACCCCTAGCCGTGTGCGCTGCCTCATCAGCCGGATGACGCGTGTCGGCTTGACCTGCCTGCTGGGCCCTTGGCGTGTCCGCTGCTGACGCGACCGCCAGGCTCGAGACCGTAATGCCAGCTACGGCCGCTGGAACGAGGGTCGCCGCAGCGATCTTCTTGGTGATCTTCATCGGGGGTTTACCTGCCTCGTCCGCCCTCAGCGCTTCGCGGCGTGCCGCGACTAACAGGTATTGGGCGTGACATCAGCGCCATGACCACGCGATGGCTCACGAGGGTAGGGCCACGGCCGAATCGGGGGATGTCGTGAGCGCCGTGATGTACAACTCCGCCCACCGCGGCCACGCTTCCAGCCGACGCGCGAATATGACCGATGTCACGTTCGCGCCCAGGACGGTGTACGGGCTCATCTACCCTGAGGTATCCGTCCACGGCAGGCCAGGGAAGGTATGACAGCGCCCCAGATTCTCGGCCTCCGGCACAGTGTGTCTGGCGTCTTCGCTGACCTGTGGCGCCGCGCCGGCGGCGCGTGGCAGCACGCGTTCACGGCGCAGCCGCACCCGCCGCAGTGGCTCGTGTTCGTCAGCGGCGGGTTGGCCCTCATCGTTGTCGTGTCCGCCTGGACCTGGCCGCGGGCTCGGACCGTGGTGACGATCGTCCACGAGGGCGGGCACGTGATCGTGGCGCTGCTCACCGGCCAGCGCCGGATCAGGGTACGGCTCTACCGCGACACCGGAGGCGAGACCCTATCGACCGGCACCGGGGGCGGGATTGGCGTCGCACTGACTGCTGCGGCCGGCTATCCGGCGCCATCGCTGGTCGGCCTCGGCGCGGCCGTGCTGCTCACCATCGGGCACCTAACCGGGATGCTGCTGCTCGGGCTCGTCCTGCTGATCGCGCTCGCGATTGCCGTCAGGAACCTCTACGGAATGCTGGCCGTCATCGTCACGGCGGGCACGGTGGCAGCGGTCTGCCTGTACGCCTCGCCGGTGGTTCAGGCCGCGTTCGGCTACACGATGACGTGGTTCCTGTTGCTCGGCGGAGTCCGGCCGGTCGCCGAGCTGTACCGCGAACGACGCAGACACAGGAGCTGGCGGACCGACGCCGACCAGCTCGCGCGGCTGACGCACCTGCCTGGCGGAGCGTGGGTTGTGATCTTCGGCGTGTTCGCGGTCGCTGCGCTCGGCCTCAGCGCCCGCTGGCTCGTCGGCTAGGGGACAAGAAGTCGCCGTAAAGGATCCGTCATCGTGATGGCATTGCCTTTCGAGGAAGTCCGCAAATTCGGCATTTGCAGATTTCGTAGTAAATGCTCTCCTAGGCTTGCGTTATTCATAGGCTGCGCAAGGGAACCGGATGAGCCAATCCTCTTATCCGATCGGCGGGCAAGCAGAACGGACTGCCGCCAAGGGCTGGGCCGCGCCTCCACCGGCCCGATGGCTGGCATCTGTGCTGGCGCTGGCTGTCCTGCTGGTGTGCGCTGTTCAGCTCACCTCCTACGTTCGAGCCGCGCAGGCAGACGGCCGGACCGGGAGTCTAGCTGGCTTGACCGCCAAGGTCGGCACCCTGGCCTACGAGCTTGATTCAGAGCGCGACAGCACCATTCTGTTCATCGCGCTGACCACCGGCCCTCACGGCGTCCGGGCCAGGAGCTTGTCGCCGGCCGCCAAGAGCGAGCTGAAGTCGGTGCGCCAGCAATACGCCGTCACGGACAAATGGATTGGGACAGTCTCAGCCGGCCTATCAGCGATCGGAGCCGGATATCCACGCGGCGTGCTACTGGGCGCCCGTTCATTCGTCGCCGAGGCCAGCTTCGTCGGAAAGCGTGCGGAGAGCGGCGTTGTCGCCTCAAGCGCCGGCGCTTGATGTGCCCAATCGGTACTCGACGGTGATCAACGTTCTGCTTGCCTTTGAGAACGAGGTGGGGCGGAATGGCAGCGATTCGCAGGTGTTCGCCACGGTCAGCGCGATGAGCCAGGTCTCGCGAGTCGAGCAGGAGTACTCGGTCCAACGCAGCCTGATCGCGTATGGGCTGACCGCGGGCGCATTCGCGCCGAACATGCTCAGGGAGCTTGAGGCATCGCTCGCAGACCAATCCTCTGCCGGCAGCCAGTTCCAGAACTTCGCGTCCACCCAGCAGATGCAGTACTACCAGGTCGCCCTAGTTTCGGGCTCGGATGCCGATCGGGTTGGTGCGCTCGAGCATACGGTGCTCCGGTACGTGCAAGGTCATAAGACTCTGACCGGGGTTGGCATCAGCCCTGATGAATGGGTCGGCAACGTGACGCAAACGCTCAGCAAGGTGCGAGCCGTCGAGCTTCGGCTGAACTCTGAAGTGCAGCAACGCGCACAGGGTCTTTAGCGATCGGCGCTGACGGCGACGGCGATCTTCAGCGCGCTCATCGTCCTGCAGATGGCGTTCGTCGCGGTGGTCCTCAGGCCGTTGATCGCATCGCTACGCAGGATGCGCGGCCCCTCGCAGCGCGGCTAAGGCTTCCGAGGGTCCCGCCACATGGTCGAGATCGTGACCTGCTTGTCGGGGCGCAAGAAAGAGCCGACCCGGCGGAAACCCTGGCTTTCGTAGCGCTTGTCGTTCGTTCCGTTGGTCGACTCTAGGTAGGCCGGCATGCCTTCAGCGTCGATCGTCACCAGGTTGTGGGCGAGCAGCGCCGTGCCAAGTCCCTTGCCGCGATGGCTGGGATGCGTGCCCAGGAGGCTGAGATAGTAGTGCGCCGGCTCTGCGGGATGGGTCACGTCGAAGCGCTCCACCAGCTCGATGATCTTGTCGGCCCTGGCACCAGCGAGATCATTCAGCATGGGCTCGACCTGTGCCGCTTCATCTTCGGTTAGCTCCACAGCGCCGGGCGGTATCCAGACGGACGCCGCCGCGTAATCGTCGATCGTCCACACCCAGCGATACCGGAGCGCGCTCCCGATGAGCAGGCGCCACCAGGCGGCCAGCCCATGCTGGTCGGGAAAGGCCCAGCTCCAAACCGGATCGTCCGCGAAAGCGGCGGCCAGCGTCTCGGTCAGGCCGCCCAAGTCCTCGGTCGTAGCCCGGCGCACACCCAAGTCCGCAAGCTGGTCATCGGCTTGCTCCGTGCGGCTCATTGGTGCACATCCTCTCGAGGCGTCGGACATGGCTAGTCTGCCGGCCTCGGATCACCGAGCGCCAACCGGGTGTCCGTCAGCGCGGGCGCACGTGGATGCCGGTCACTGACGCGAGGCGCACCGCGTGTGCCCTGCCGCAGATCAAGAACGGGTGACCGGACCGCCCTTCAATGCTCCCGTCCTGGACCCATCCGGCCACCTCCACGAGTATGCGCAGGCAGACGATTGCCTGATGCCAGCGGAGGTCGTCGCGGCCAATCTTTAGGCCGGCATGTGCCTGGTAGCGCCGCAGAAACTGGCCCGCCAGCAAACGCCCGATTCCACGCAACGGCTGCCGCAGCGCGGCCGGCACGACAAGCGGCGGCTCGGCGAGCATGGTCGTGGTGAAGGCCACGTCATACACGGGGGAACCAAGAAGTGAGGCGCTCCAGTCCAGCACGGTGACCCCGTCGCCGTCAGTGAGGACGTTGAAGGGGTGCAGATCACCGTGGCAAATGACCTGGCGACCGGGCGGTCGCGAGTCATGGGTGAGGAAGCGGGCCGCGTCGACGAGATCGGCGCGGCCGCAGTCCCCGGCCGCTTGGGTGAGAAAGCTGAGCATGCCTGGCACAGTGGCCGAGATCCCGGTGAGACCGGCGAGTTCATCGCGGACAGGCCGCGGATCCACGGCGTGCAGCGCTGCCATTGTCGAGGCGAGCACGTTAGGGATCTTGCCGGTCTCACGCAGGCCGGAGACGACGGGACCAAGACCGTTCAGACCTGACATCAACGGCGCGCCAGTGGCGCGGTCCATGATCATGAAGGCCTGGCCGACGCGGCTATCCGGTCCGCCGGTGAGGCGGACGGCCGGCGTGGGAAAGCCGCTCGCTGCAACGACGCGCTGGACAACCGATTCCTTGCGGGCGGTCTGTGGCTCGGGCATGACCCGCGCAACCAGGTCTCGCGGCCACCCCGGTGGCGGTTCTTGGAGCCTGAAAGCCAGGAGCTCGGCCCAGAACCCGCCGGTCAGGCGCTCGGGCTCGGCCGCGAACTCTAGGTCCGGCCGCCCGGTGGCGGCGCGAAGTTCGTCAAGCACTCGCGAATCGAGAGCTGCATCCACCGTCACGGTATTTACCGTAACGGTCAATGCTGATATTGTCTAGCCGTGGAGACGATGACCATCGACGACCTCGCGCGGAGCGCCGAGCTGCCGGTCAGGACAATCCGCGAGTACCACACGATGCGCCTGCTGCCGCCACCGAATAAACGGGGCCGGGTCGGCATCTACGGCGCCGAACACGTCCAGCGGCTGAACCTGATCGGCCGCCTCCAGCGCCGCG
Organism: Streptosporangiaceae bacterium; assembly: GCA_036258115.1. GTDB lineage: Bacteria > Actinomycetota > Actinomycetes > Streptosporangiales > Streptosporangiaceae > Chersky-822. Next base: position 20,417 of record DATAEH010000221.1, on the reverse strand, counting down.
GCTATTCGCTGGCAGGAATCCGCGACCTGCTCAAGGCCTGGGACGCGGGCGCCGGGCTGACTGCGGTACTCGGCGTTGAGGCCGGCGATGGGGTGCTCGACGAGACGCCGCTCCGCCTCACGAGAGCTGAGCTCACAGACCGGTTCCCCGCTTTGGCCGAGCATCTCGACGAGGTGTGCGCGGCCGGGCTGATCCAGCCAAGCGGAGACGAGTTCCTCGTGCGCAGCCCGGCGCTGCTTGCACTGGCAGCCGCCGGGAGCGGCGCGCTCATCACCGAGACGCTCGAGCTGGCTGCCACGCTGCGCCGTGAGATCTCATCGGCTGCATCCGCTGTCGCCGACATCCTCGCGGACCGGCTCATCCTTCCGCCGCTGCGGTCAGGGCAGCCACCCGAAGAGCTCGCCCCTATGCTGCAACGCGGCCGGCTACTGCTGATGCAGGGTGCGGCAAGCACACTCGCGGACCAGCTCGGCGCGGCGTTGCTGCAAAGAGCTGACAGCGCCGACCAGGCCGGCAGTACCGATGGGCAGGCGCTGCGGGCTGTGCTGGAGCGGGTCAGGATCGGCGTGTTCAGTGACGCTGCCGGCAACATCCGGCATCACTAATCCTGAGATTCCGAGTGGACAGTCCAGGGGCGTCTGGCCAGCCGTCTGCAGCTGCGGATCCAGGGGGTCGATCCTGGGCCGGACCCGAATTGACACACTGTCGGAGTGGACGGCGCCGAAGAGCTCGAACGGGTGTACCGGGAGGAGGCCACCAGGATCAGGGCCTCACTCGCTGCACGCCTCGGTGACGTCGGCCTCGCCGAGGAGCTCGTGCAGGACGCCTTCATCGAAGCGCTCGAGCACTGGCGCGCCGATGGCGTGCCGCCCAATCCCGGCGGCTGGCTGGCGACCACGGCCCGGCGCAAGGCCATCGACCGGCTGAGGAGGGCCCGGGTCGGCCGGGCCAAGCTGGCGCTGCTCGCGGTCACTGAGTCCCGGCAGCCGGTCACCGCCGGAGGTGACGATCCCGGCGACCTGCTCCACGGGGCCGATGACCGCGATGGCGATGACGCTCTGCTTGGGCTGGTGTTCGCGTGCTGCCATCCGTCGCTGCCACGCGAGTCGCAGATCGCGCTGACGCTCCGAGTCGTTTGCGGTCTGAGCACGGGCGAGATCGCCGCTGCGTTCCTGGTCAGCGAGCAGGCGATGGCGCAGCGGCTGGCGCGGGCTCGCAAGGCCCTGCGTGACACTGGCGCAGATGTCCGCGTTCCGGATCCCGATCATCTCGGCGATCGCCGCGATGAGGTGCTCGCCGTGATCTACCTGGTGTTCAACGAGGGCTACCTGGCAAGTGCGGGGCGGACGCCCGCCCGGCGGGATCTGGCTGCGCAGGCCGTCGCGCTGAACCGGCTGCTGCACCGGCTGATGCCGCGCGAACCTGAGGTGCTCGGGCTGCTGGCGCTGCTGCTACTGCACGAGTCGCGGGCGGCGACCAGGTTCGACGGCTGGGGACGGCTGGTCCGCCTGCGGGACCAAGACCGCAGGCGCTGGGACCTAGGACTCGCTTCTGAGGCCTCGCAGCTGCTCAGCCGCGCCATCGCGATGCGCCATCCCGGGCAGTACCAGATCCAGGGCGCGATCGCCCTGGTGCACGCACAGGCAAACAGCTATGAGAATACCGACTGGGGACAGATTCGCGTGCTCTATGACCGGCTCGGCCTGTTCGCCCCGTCACCGGTCGTTCAACTCAACCGCGCGGTCGCGACCAGGTTCGCGGTCGGAGCGCAGGAAGCCCTGGCCGAAGTTGAGCCGCTGGCCGGTGAGCTCGCCGGCTACCGGTTGTTCCATGCGGTGCGGGCCGAGCTGCTCACCGAGCTCGGCCGCCAGGGCGAGGCCAAGGAGGCGAACGAGCGAGCTCTCGCGCTGGCCGGCAACCCGGCCGAACGCGAGCTGCTCGCCCGCCGCGTCACGGGAGCTACATCGCTATGACGGGCCTGACCTCCATGACGATCAGGCCGCGGTCCACCCCCGGCCAAGTCTTGGAGATCTCGACGGCCTCGTCGACGGTTTCGGTCTCGAGCACCGAATAGCCGCCCAGGACCTCCTTTGTCTCCATGAACGGGCCGTCGAACACGCCGCCGGCTCGGATCGTCTTGACCTTGTCGATCGAGTCGAGCTGGTGGCCGGGGTCGGCTAGCTTGCCCGAGCTGCCCCACTTCTCATACCAGGCGCCGATTTCTTGCATCCACGCCTCCAGATCGGGACCGAGCAGCTGCTGGCCTGACTCGGTGATTAGACCCAGCATCAGGTATTTCATCGCACGCCTCCGCTTGTCGGACGGGACGCCTTTCAGCGCCCTCATATCTACACCACGAACGGCGGACCGGCCGGTATGACAATATGACGCCGAGATTCGGCGAGCGTCCGGCTGCTGCCGAGGGCAGTCACGCTGGTGGATTCGTAACGCGCTCCAACTGCACGTCTACCTCTTCACCTACTGTCACCTCGGCCGCCTGCATCGCGGCCCTGCTTACTCCAACGCAGAAGCCGCCTCCGCCGACCAACATCGTGCTGGCGGTGAAGGGCGCGCCGTACGGCCGGCCTGGTTAAGAGCTCCGGCTATCCGCATCTGGCGCCTCCCGCCGAGATCTGCGACCAGTTCGGCTGGGATGTCGATGACGGCAAGCCCACCGGGTTTGTCCTCTTTCCAACGCCGGATCCGCCCCCGGAAGTTGACCATTTCACCGCCCATCCGCTCCGCCGCGGCGTGCAGTCCCGCCGCTCTTGCCGATTAGTGTGGCCCGCAGCAACGGCTGTCGGTCAAGATTCGCCGCCCACATGTCGACATCTGGCACCCTGCGGTGTCGTACACAGTGACCCGAACTTGCCACGCGGTGCGGACTCTGGCCCGGCTCCGGAACCTCCCGCAGAGGAGTTGTCGATGCAATTCATGCTCATCTTGACCGAGGACCCCGAACTGATCGCGACCGACGAGGATCGCAAGCTCGCTGTGCAGCGGGTTGGCGAGTACGCGATGGGCCTGCTCGGGGACGGCGTGCTGACCGGCGGTTCGCCGCTGCATCCGATCGAGGAGGCGAAGAAGATCAGGACCCGCGACGGCGTTCGGCGCGTGCTGGACGGCCCGTTCGCGGAGAGCAAGGAAGTCATCGCCGGGTACTTCCTGATCGAGGCGCCGGACGTCGGCACCGCCGCGGCGCTCGCCGAACGATGCCCGAACGCGGAGTTCGGATCGGTCGAGGTCCGCGAGATCGTGCCGATGGGATGACTGCGTTCCTGCTTGTTGGGAGCCGGCCGCTGGGAGAACCCGAGCGGTCACCTGCCATGGCCGCGCGCGACGCCGCGGCACTGACGACCTGGCACCGGGGGCTCAGGCGATGGGGCCTGCTGCGCTCGTACGCGGTGCCCGATGAGGACGGTCATGGCGACGAAACCGCCCCGCGACTCTGTCTCGTCGTGCAACTCAGCGGGGCGGATGCGGCCCGGCGGCTGGCGGCACGGTGGGAGGGCCTCGGCGGCTACTCGGTCACCGTGTTGGCGTTGCGCGAGGTTGCCGACGAGGGCGGCTCCGCCGCCGAGAGGCGCGCGAGTTGACGGGCCGAGTGAGACAAGCGGTCCGAGCGAGCGGACCGAGCCCAAGGAAGCCACTCAAGCCGTGCTCGGCTCGCTCTTCCGGGAAGAGTGGCCGCGGCTGATCGGCGCCGCACTGCGGATCACCGGCGACCTGCAGGCCGCCGAGGATGTGGCGGCCGAAACTCTCGTCGCGGCGCTGGATAGGTGGCCGCTGACCGGGCTGCCCGACCGGCCGAGGGCCTGGCTGATGACCGTGTGCCGGAACCGCGCCCTCAATGTGCTCCGCGACAACACCCGCGCCCGCCGGGCGCAGGAGTCCACGTCGGCAGCGCTCGCCGATCACGGGGTGATGACCGAGCCGATCCCCGATGACAGGTTGCGGCTGATCGTCCTGTGCTGCCATCGGCTGCTTTCACTGGACGCGCAGGTCGCGCTCACGCTGAGGATGATCGGTGGGCTCACGACGGCCGAGATCGGCCGAGGCTTCCACCTACCCCCCGCGACGATCGCGCAGCGCATCGTGCGAGCCAAACGGATGCTGAAGGAACATGGCGTCAACTTCGCGGACGACGATCTCGACCCGCGCGGTCGGCTGCCGTCCGTCCTCGACGTCATCTATCTCATCTTCAACGAGGGCTACCTCGCAACCGCCGGCGACAGCCTGTTGCGCGGCGAGCTGGCCTTCGAGGCCTACTGCCTGGCCTGCCTGCTCACGGAGCTGACGCCCGCGGAAGCGGAGCCATGGGCGCTGCGTGCGCTGATCTCGTTCCAGCTCAGCAGGTGGGCCACCAGGCCGGACGATGACGGCGAGCTCCTCCCGCTCGACGCGCAGGACCGCAGCAAGTGGAACACACAGCTGATCGGCGACGGCGTCCTGGCCCTGGAACGGGCGCGCACAGGCGGCGAACGCGGATCGCTGCTGCTTCAAGCCGAGCTCGCCGCCTGTCATGCCATGGCTCCAGATTTCGGAGCCACCGATTGGTCCACGATCGTTGGCCTCTACGACGATCTGGCCGCGATACAGGACACGCCCGTGGTCGCGCTGAATCGTGCCGTCGCGATAGCGATGCGGGACGGCCCGGCCGCCGGCATAGCCCTTCTGGACGATCTCACGGGCGACGAAACGCTCTGCGATTCGCACCGGGTCTGGTCGATCAGGGCCGACTTGCATGGCCGGATGGGCAACACCTGTGCAGCAATAGCGGACTACGACCAAGCGATGCTTCGCGTTACCAACGATGCCGAACGACGTCACCTGGCAGCAGCCAGGCGCCGTCTGGCCGGGGACTCCCGGGAGAGACAGGAGGGCGATCATGCCGCACGCTGAGCGCACCGTCACAATCCGGCGGCCGACCGAGGATGTCTTCGATTACCTGGCCGACGGCACCCATAACCCCGAGTGGCGCTCCGGAGTCATCGAGATCCAGCGGACCAGCGCTGCCGACGGTCAGGCCGCGACGTACCGGCAGGTGCTGAGCGGGCCCGGCGGCCGCCCGATGGACGGCGACTACCGAGTCACCGTGTTCGAACCGCCGCGGCGACTTGAGTTCGTGGTCACCGCCGGGCCCGCGAGGCCGAGCGGTACGTTCGAGCTCACCGAAGGACCCGAGCAGGGCAGCACCGTGGTCAGGTTCGCGCTCGATCTCGAGCCGACCGGGGTCATGAGGCTCATGTCGCCGATGATCACCAAGCAGATGCGCCGTGAGGTCGCACAGCTCGATTCGCTCAAGGCGAGGCTAGAGAGCAGGACCGGCCGTTAGCGTGTGCCAGGCTAGCTCCGCGGTGCGGGCGAGCCGAAGTGGCTGAGAATCCGGTTGGCGTAATACGACTCCCACGGCTCGCTCACGCCGTCGGCGGAGTATTGCTTGTCGAGGCCGACGAGCAGGTAGACCAGTTCGCTGCGGACCGGCTTTGCGCCGAGAATGTCAGGCAACTCGGACAGGTTGATCAGCCACCAGGCATACCAGCTCGCCCAGTCGTCGTCGGCTCCGTCGACAATCCGGTAAACCCGGTGGTGCGTCTCGCCGGCCTCGTGCAGTAGCGCACTGATCCGTTCCGTGCTCATGCCAAATCCCCTCCCTTGAGGTGCCTAGCATCGATCGTGCCAGCACGGCGGGCGGACAGCGCCGCCAGGGAGCCGTCAGTCCTTAAGCTGTCCGGCATGGCATTCAAGGGGTTCCCTGCCGAGTCGTTTGACTTCTACGAGCGGCTCGAGGCGGACAATTCCAGGAGCTTCTGGAACACGCACAAGGACGAGTATCTCCGGTATGTGCGCGAGCCGATGCTGGCGCTCGCGGACGAGCTAGAGGACGAGTTCGGCTCGGCGCACCTGTTCCGGCCGAACCGGGATACCCGTTTCTCCGCCGACAAGTCGCCGTACAAGACTTATCAGGGCATGTTCGTTTCCCGAGTTCCTGGCACGGGCTTCTACGTACAGATGTCGGCCGATGGCGTGCATGCCGGCGGCGGATTCCACAGCCACGGGCCAGACCAGGTCGAGCGTTTCCGCCAGGCTGTCGACGTCGAGAGCACCGGAGCGGCGCTGGCGGCGATCGTCGCCGGGCTCGAACGCGACGGCCTGACCGTCGGCGGCGAACAGCTCAAGACCAGACCGCGCGGGATTCCTTCGGACCACCCAAGGGTTGGTCTGCTGCGCTACCGGTCGCTGACCGCCGGCCGGGACTGGCCGGCCGGACCTGAGCTTTCTGTGCCGTCAGCGATCGGCCTGATCCGGCAGACCTGGACGCAGCTCGCTCCGCTGTGCGACTGGCTGGAGCACAACGTCGGCGCCTCGCGGGCGTAACGAACCAGGATCGGCCTCGGCGGACTACGCTGAGAACAGCGAAAATCCTCTGGGCGGCAAGGCTGGCGCAAGGAGGCCGACGTGCGCAGGCGAGTGAGTTGTGAGTGCGGCTGGTCCGCCGAGGGCGAGGAAGCCGAGTTGATCGCCGCTGTGCAGGAACACGGTCGCATAGCGCACGGCATGGACGTTGACCGGCGTTATCAGCTGTCCCGATCCGGCGCATCAGGACGAGGGCCGCTGCAAATTCACGGACCGCAGGATTTCGTTCAGCATCGGCGCACGCATGTATGCGACCACGATCGATGACGTGGCGGCGGCATTTGGCGAGCACGTTCCCTTGGCGGCTCGCGACTAGGCCTCTCAGCCGTTTCTCCCCGCGCGACAGGGAGATTCAGGTCGAGAACACCACCAGCACGTCGGCCATGCTCTGATCCGAAAGTGCTATACGATGCGGGAGGTTTGCTGTCCTGCCATTTGGCAGTATGCAGCCATCCGGTAAACCGGACGCCGTGATATACGGATGGGCCGCGATGGCGGTCGCGCTCTGCCAGCGGCGGTCCTGCGCCTCTGCCGACAGCGTGCCTCGGCTGGCCGATGATCTATGGAGCCAGCTGGCCGACTACCGCCCCGCGCTCTCCAACCCGGAGAACATCGTGCAGTTCCCACATAAGCAGACGGTGAAGCCCCGTCCGAGGCGATGGCGCCAGGCGAGCCAGTAGCTAGATGTCCCCGCCGCGCACTTCGCGGAGCGGAGAGACGCGTAGGTCAGTGCGCCGCTTCGTACGCCGCGATCACGCTGTCGGGGATACGGCCGCGGTCGCTAATCGCGTGCCCGCGAGCGCGGGCCCATTCCCTGATGTCGGCGCCCCTTCGACGGCCCTGACCTGGCTTGCCCCGTCGGCGGCGAGTGCCGGACAGTGCCCGCCGGGCGTGCGCGGCGAAGGCGCCGATCTTGTTGCCGAATTCCTCGCTGTGCGGAGGGCATAGATCAATCAGATACGCGTTTCCATCGACGGCAAATGAGATCGACTCAGTTCCTTCGACCTCGGAATCGTGGGGCAGGTCACACAGCACGGTCACAACAGTCTTCTGAGCCATGGAAGTTCGCCTTTCCCTCTGCTACCAGGCGCCATAACCACCCAAGGGCAGCGGATTGATCGGTAAGTATGTCCGCTGTTCGCCCTAGTCTCCACCATTACCGACGTGTACGTCCAACGAACCGGAAACCCGGCGCGCCGTACGTCGGCTTCCTACAAAGAAACGAGTTCAATATGCCATTGGGTTCAACCAAACCTCATAACCGGGTGGCGAATACCGCCACCCGCGTCACGCTCTCATGCTGCGGGCACAGGGACACTGCTGCCATGGGCGAGACAGTGACATGTGCGACACAGTGGTGATCGTGCCGGCTCAGTCGGGTCGCGCGATCAGCGTTCGGGCCGGTGCTCTCATCTCCGTGGTCGACGTGGGCGGTCATCAGGTCGGTGACCTGTGGGCGATCGACGCGGCAGACCACCGCCGGTGGCTGTCGGTCAGCCATACCAGGGACCGGTGCGAGCGGCTGTTTCCCGACGTTGGCGAGCACTTCCGTGACCAGAACGGTGACCCGATACTCAAGCTGGCAGCCGACACTTCCCCGGGATTCCACGACATGTTGTTCCCGCCATGCGACCCGGCCCTGTATGAGAGCCGCGGCATGCCGGGTCATGCTAATTGCCGCGACAACTTTCTCGCCGCGGCCGCGACCGCCGGACTTTCGCTGCCGGTAGTGCCCGACCCGGTGAATCTGTTCCAGAACTCCGCCCCGCAATCCGACGGCCGGCTGGCCATCGGGAAAGCCGCGTCCATGCCCGGCGACGCGATCTCATTTGCCGCCGAGCGTGACGTGGTCGTCGTCCTCACTGCCTGTTCGGTCGATTACCCACCGTTGAACGCCGGCGAGTGCGGTCCGTTGCGCGTTGAAGTCGACCCCTGACGAGGGCTTGTCGGGCCGCTCGAAGGCGCCAGGCGGCGCCCCGAATACGATGGTCGCATGCGATTCGGGATGTTCGTACCGCAAGGCTGGCGACTCGATCTCGCCGGCATCGCCCCCGCCGACCAGTGGTCCACGATGCGTGGCCTGGCTCAGGCTGCCGACAATCTGCCATTCGAATCAATCTGGGTTTATGACCATTTCCACACCATTCCTGTGCCGACAAAGGAAGCCACCCACGAGGCCTGGACGCTGATGTCGGCGTTCGCCGCCGCGACCACGCGGGTCCGGCTCGGCCAGATGTGCACGTGCATGGGTTACCGGAACCCGGCATACCTCGCGAAGGTCGCGGCCACCATCGACCTCATCTCGGGCGGCCGCGTCGAGATGGGCATCGGCGGCGGCTGGTATGAGAATGAATGGCGGGCGTACGGATACGGGTTCCCCGGCGCGGGCGATCGGCTTGGCATGCTCGACGAGGGTGTGCAGATCATGCGGCAGCTCTGGACGACTGGCGAGGCCACGCTGGCCGGCAAGCACTATCAGGTCGACGGCGCGATCGGCCGCCCGCTGCCGCTTCAGGACGGCGGCATACCGCTGTGGATTGCCGGCGGCGGAGAGCGCAAGACGCTGCGGATCGCGGCGAAGTACGGGCAGTACACGAATTTCGACGCGACGCCGGACGTATTTACGCGAAAGTCGGAAATCCTGGCTGAGCACTGTAAGGACGTCGGTACGGATTTCGATGCGATCGTTCGGTCGTCCAATTTCAACGTCATCATCGGCGAAACCGACAAGGACGTTGCGGACAAGCTCGCCTGGGTGCGCGCTCATTACGAGCCGCTGATCCCGGCAGACGTGCTGGAGCGGAACTACACCATGTTGTCGACGGGCCCGCTGGTCGGCACTCCGGAGAAGGTCGTTGAGCACCTCACCGAGCTGAGCAGCCTGGGGATGGACTACGCGATCTCGTACTTCGTCGACGCGGCCTACGACAGCAGCAGCATCGAGCTGTTCGCCAGCAAGGTGATTCCGGAGCTGGCGTGATCAGTTCGAGAAGTCCTGTGTCATCCACACGACGCCGTGGCTGTCGCGGTCGATGACGATGCCGATCTGAGTGAACGTCTTGCTCAGCAGGTTCAGCCGGTGACCGTCATCCGGTGGCTTCTCGTTCAGCATGTCCCTGGTCAAGGTTTGCGCCATGGCCGTGATCGAGCCGACCGCGACCGGGCCGCCTTCGCCGATGTTCTCACCGGCGGCGGTCCAGTGCACCCCTGCGGCGGTCTCGCGGTCCCCGATCGGGGAGCCGGCCTGCGGGGTGGACGACGACGCGATCAAGCGGCCGGCGACGACGAGACCGACGGCGACGCAGGTTGCCGCGAACACCAGGAGGAAACGCGGGAGACCGCGGCTCCTGGCCCGGTGACTCGGCATTTGAACCGTCCTCCGCGCGTGCAATTTACATATATAACCGGTCAATGCAGCGACTGTCGTTCAGCAGCGGACTCCATCATGGCGGGCAGGTTGTAACAGTGTGGCCTCCTTCGGATAGATCACTACAGAACGTTCGATCCAGTGTTAATCTGCTGGCGTTGTTGTGGCATTGAACTTGCCGATTTATGTCGTAATAGCCGCCCAACGAACAGAGACCGCTAGTGAGCAGGGACGCGAACCAGCTGCGCGGCGGGATGCTGCACGTTGAAGAGCTGCCCATGGCCGAGTGCCGCGGCCTTGCCTACCAGATGATGCTCGAGGCCGGGCCCGTCGTGCGCGACGCGCATGGCGCGTTCGTGATTACCGATGCGGCGGCCGCGACTTTCGCGCTCCGGCATCCCGAGCTGTTCTCGTCCAAGCGAGCATTCGATTCGCTCGGCAGCCCAATCCCGATCGTTCCGGTCGCCACTGACCCGCCCGAGCACACCAGGTACCGGAAGCTGCTGCACCCGTTCTTCAGCGCCAGGAGCCTGGCGCGCTGGCTGCCGATCGTCCGCGAACTCGCGACCGAGCTCATCGACGACATCGCCGACCGCGGGCACTGTGATCTTGTTACCGACTTCGCGCTGCCGCTGCCGGCTCAGGTGTTCCTGAGCTTGTTCGGGCTGCCGCTCCAGGATCGCGATCGCCTCATCGCCTGGAAAGACGCCGTGCTCGGTGCGGTCGGGATCAGCGGTGCCGAACCTGCCTCGGACGCCAACATCGCGCTGGCCGCCGAACTGTACGAGTATCTCGTCGGCCACATAAGGCAACGGCGGGAGCAGGGCGGAACTGACATCCTGAGCCAGGTGCTCGCCGACTCCAGTGACGAGCGGATGACCGACGACGAGGTTCTCGGACTGTCGTTCCTGTTCGTCCTGGCCGGCCTTGACACCGTAACTTCCGCGCTCAGCACGGCCTTCGCGACGCTGGCGGCGCGCCCGGAGCTCAGGCAGCAGATCGTCGCAGACCCGGAAATCATCCCTGCCGCGGTCGAGGAGTTGCTGCGCGCCGACGGCCCCGTCGTCACCGTGCCCCGCGTTGCTACGCGCGACGTCGAGGTCGCTGGCCACCTGATCCCCGCTGACTCCTACGTGGCGGTCGCCATTGGTGCGGCGAACCACGACACAGCCGAGTACACCGATCCCGACACCGTCGACTTCAAGCGCGATTCGCGCAATCTCGCGTTCGGAGGCGGCCCGCACGGCTGCCTCGGCGCCCACCTCGCCCGGATGGAAATGCGGGTGGCGCTCGAGGAATGGCACCGCAAGATCCCGAACTATCACATCGCACCCGGCGCAAGCGTGAGCGCCGGCTGGCCGGCCGGGCTCATCGGCCTCGACCATCTTCCGCTCGTCTTCTCCAGCGTGGCCAGCAATTCTACAAGTGTGGACAGCAAGGCAACCAGTAACCCGGGGTGAGAGCAATGCAGATAGGCAGCGTGGGCCAATCCGCAACGCGAGACGTGGCAACGGCTTCCCCACAGCGGCCCGTCCGGCGCAGGTCGATCAGGACGATGCTCACCCCGCTGTTCGTCGTGCCCCTCGTCTCCCTGTTCGCACTGTGGGGATTCGCCGCCAGCGTCACGCTCCTGAACGCGCTCCGCGAGCATGACTTCAACACCGAGAATCAGCGCTATGGCCTCCAGGCCCAGGTGCTCGGCCTGCAACTCGCCCAGGAGCGCTCGGCGGTCTTCGTCTGGCTGAGCAGCAAGCACCAAGAGCCAGCATCGAAGCTGACCGGGCAGCTAAAGATGACCGATAGAGCCATTGCCGGCTTCCAGCACGGCATGCATACCGGGAACAACATGAGCGTGCGGCTGGCCGCGCCCGCCCTGGCGAACTTCGACAAGGCGCTTGGCCGACTTGACATGATTCGCGCGAAAGTAATCGCACGGCGGATTAGCCCGCTTGGCGCCTTCGAGGCTTACAACACGATCGTGGACGACCAGTTCCGCGTCTTCAGCAGTCTGATCGTGGTCGACAACTCCTCGATCTACCGGCAGGCGTCGGCAAGCCTGACGGCTGGCCGCGCGCTCGAGATGGCGGTTCGCGAGGTGACGCTGGTGAACGGCGCGCTCGCCAACGGTGGCTACATGAGCAGGGGTGAGCGCCTGGCCTTCGCCACCACGGTGGCCGAGCAGCGGCTGCTGATCGGAGACGCGCTCCAGCAGCTGAACCCGTCGCTCGCGGCTGGATATCACCGCGTCTACACCTCTCCGGCCTACAAGCAGTTCTCGGCCGTCGAGGATTGGATCGTCAACAGCATCGGAACCGGCAAGCGGATCCCCGTAACGCAGGCGAAGTGGAGTACGACGTCGTTCTCGCTGCTCGGCGGCTTCCAGGGGGCTGAGCATCAGGACCGGGTGGTCCTGGCCGCGAACGGCACTTCGGTCGGCAACCGGCTGCTCCTGCAAGTCCTGCTCGCAGGCGGGCTAGGCCTGATCGCCGTCGTGCTGTCGGTCGTCCTGATGGTCAGGTTCGGCCGCCGGATCACCCGCGAACTGACCGGGTTGCAGCGCTCCGCGCATGAGCTGGCCACGGAGCGCCTGCCAGACGTGGTCGAGCAGCTCAGCCACGGCGAGGATGTCGACGCGACAGCCACGCCGCCCGCTGCGGGCCGCATCGCCGAGATCGCCAAGGTCGCTGAGGCATTTGCTGCGGTGCAGAGCACCGCGGTCGAGGCGGCCGCGGGGCAGGCACGGTTGCGCCGCGGCGTCAGCCAGGTCTTCCGCAACCTGGCCTGGCGTAGCCAGTCCCTGCTGCACAGGCAGCTTGCCCTCCTTGACCGGATGGAACGCAACTCGACCGACGCGGGAACGCTCGAGGAACTCTTCCATCTCGACCACCTGACGACACGCATGCGGCGCCATGCGGAAGGACTGATCATTCTCTCCGGCGAGTCGCCAGGCCGCGGTTGGCGAGAACCCGTGCCTGTGGTCGACGTCCTGCGCGCCGCCATCGCCGAGGTGGAGGACTACACCAGGGTCGGCGTCCTTACCAGGAGCACCGACGCTGTGGCCGGCGGGGCCGTCGCCGATGTGATTCACCTGCTCGCCGAGCTGATCGAGAATGCGACCACGAATTCGCCAGCCAACACCGAGGTCACGGTGCGGGCCGAGCGTGTCGCGCACGGCATCGTCGTTGAGGTCGAAGACCGCGGCCTCGGCATGACCGAGCAAGACTTGGCCCTGGCGAACGAACGGTTCGCGAACCCGCCCGAGTTCGACCTCGCCGACAGCGAGAAACTCGGATTCTTCGTCGTAGCGAGGCTGGCCGGCAGACACAACATCAAGATCACGCTGCGCGCGTCGCCGTATGGCGGCGTCGCGGCCATTGTCTTGCTACCGCACGAGATCACCGTGACGCCGGACCCGACCGATCCGGACATGATCAGCGCCTATCCCAATCCGCTCGGACTGCCTCCAGCCGGCTGGCAGCCAGGCACCGTGCCGCCGCCAGCCAGGTTTGCGGCGGCGCCTGCGGCGGCTGCGGAGGACACGCTGGGGTTGCCGAAGCGGGTCCGCTACGACGATCACGAGGCGGCCTCGGACGCCGCAGCCGGTGAGGCGCTTAGTACGCCAGGCGAGATTGGCGCGCTCGTCGCGTCGCTGCAGCATGACTGGCTTGGCGACCGAAAATACCCCACCGAACAAGATGACTGAGCAGGGATCCGGCGATGAGTCCCCGCGGAGAAAGATGGTTTGACCAGGATGCGGGCCCGGTCGTCAGGCTCTACGCGCTGACGAGAGGCCGGGTCCGGCCGGCCGGTCCGGTGCTCGACGTCGTCGAGGTCGTCATGGCCGAAAACCTCAGCGAGTCGCAGCTGCAATGGCTGCCGCCCGAGCACCGCTTGCTGCTTGACTTGTGCGGCTCGCCCATCACAGTCGCCGATCTGGCGTCTGAAACTGGCCTTCCGCTTGGCATCGTCCAGGTACTGCTCAGCGACCTGAACCGGCAAGGGCTGGTCGGCGTCATCAAGCCGACCAAGGGCAGTCCCGTTGACCAGAGCGTGCTCAAGAGCGTGCTCGAGGGTCTGCGTGCCCTCTAGCAGTGGCTTGGCGCCCAAGCGTGGCGCTCCGTAGCGTGCTCGTCCGGTTGCGCTGAAGAGTGTCCGTTTCGGCCGTGTCTATCACTTTCGATCCCAACTGAAACAGCTGGTTTTACGGCCTATATTGAACGATTGGCGTACCGCAACGTTAGGTAATGTAAGGCATTTACTATTTGCGAGGATTGCGTTCTGGGCAAATTTGGATTTGCAGTGGCAAGGCTATTACCAGGCAAAATGTGCGTCGAGAAGGGTATTCATGGGCTTCATAACGGGTACCTGACTGACGTTTTGCCAGGCATTAAACGCACTGCGCAGTTAGCGTGGAGCGTTGTCAGGCGCAGGTCAGCCGCGTCAGGCGCTCTGTTAGCGCCTTTCCCCGCTCGTCCTGCGCGAACTTCGCGTGATAGGACGTGAATGGTTCAACTGCTCAGGAGAGCACGCAGCGTGACGGCGGTCGCGGCAGTCCCAGTCGGGGTAGCCGCGGCTTTCGCATTGCAGGCGCCAGTTGCGCACGCAGCACCGGCAGCGAGCTCTCACCAAGCAGCTATCGCCAAGCTGGCAGCAGCCAGCCGGGCGCAAGTGATGGCCAACAGGCGGCACCGGTACTGGAATTCACCGAGAATGCGTGCCTACCGCTGGGCGGTCACGCAGAAAGGTCATCCGTACGTCTACGGCGGTACCGGTCCAGGCTTCGACTGCTCGGGACTGGTCATGGAGGCGTACAGGCACGCTGGGATCCGGCTGCCGCGGACAACATCTGGAATGCTGGGCAGCCGCAAGCTGGTCAGGGTGATTCACCCGCGGATGGGTGACCTCGCCTTTTACGGAACTGGGCATGTGGAACTGTTCCGGCGGTGGGGTTACACGTTTGGAGCGCACGACTCAGGCACCAGAGTGGGTCTGATTCACTACGGATACGGCTGGAGGCCGACCGCTTTCTACCGTGTGCGCTAGCCGGCTAGCCGCTCGAGGACGCCAGCGTCACCCTTAATCTCCAGGCCCGCCTCGCGGGCCTCATCGGGAGACAGGTGCGCAGACAGCAGCCCAAGAATCAGTTTCGGGCTGCCATCTAGCACCAAGTCGGGGGACGGCGTCGTGCCCAGCCTGGTGCTGACCGCGCCGTCGGCGACCTCGATGACCGCGGGACGGCCCGTCGTTCGCAGCTCGATCGCGATCGGCGGGCCTTCCGGCTCGCGGTCATGCAGAAACAGCGACGCGGGAAACGCGAACCAGTGATTACGGAATTCGTCGCTCTCGGCGGGCTCGGCCATGTACCTCACGCCCCAGGCGCCAAGCGCGTTGACAATCGGCGAGAGTTCCGCGCCCGTGTCCGTGAGGCAGAACAGGGTCGTCGCGACGGGCGGCTCGGCTTCCTCGCGCAGGACCAGCCCGGCAGCCTCGAGTTCGCGGAGGCGATCAGCCAGCATGTTGGTGGCGATGCCAGGCAGCGCGCCCCGAAGGTCGGTGTAGCGGCTCGGCCCCTGCAGGAGTAGCTCGCGGACGATGAGCAGCGTCCACCGATCGCCAACGACATCCAGTGCCTTCGCGACCGAGCAGTACTGACCGTAACTCCGCATAACTCGAGCGTACCGCAGATCTGCTTGAGATCCAACACTTTTAACTTGACTTTCTCAAGTTCTCAGTTCAGGATTTCAACTATGCGTACTAAGCCAGTCATCCTCGCCGCGCTGCTGCTCGCGGCATTTGTCATCAACCTCGACACGACGCTGGTCAACGTTGCTTTGCCCAGCCTGGTCAGGGAACTACACGCGACCACGACTCAGCTTCAGTGGGTCGTTGACGCATACAACCTGGTATTCGCGGCCCTGCTGCTGACGTTCGGCAGCCTGTCAGACCGCCTCGGCAGGAAGGGAATGCTGCTAGCCGGTCTGGCGGTGTTCGGAACCGCCAGCGTCGTCGGTGCTTTCACGTCGACGCCGGCCGAGCTCATCGCAGCCAGGGCGGTCATGGGGCTAGGCGCCGCGATGACCTTCCCGGCCACGCTGTCGCTCATCTCGAACGTGTTCACCGGCAGAACTGAGCGCGCACGGGCGATTGGCCTCTGGGGTGCGTCCGCGGGCGTCGCGATCGCGCTCGGGCCCATCGTCGGCGGTTGGCTGCTCGAGCACTTCAGCTGGGGAAGCATCTTCTTCGCCATGGGCCCGGTCGCCGCCGTAGGCATCATTGCCGCGCTGCTCAGCGTTCCGGCGTCGAAGGACACCCAGGCTGCCCCAGTCGACCTGCCTGGGCTGGTGCTCTCGACCGCCGTGATGGCACTTCTCGTCTTCACGATCATCGAGGCGCCGGCCTACGGATGGGGCAGCGCCCGAAGCGTGGCGGGCTTCGCGGTATCTGCCGCCCTGCTCGCCGGGTTCCTCTTCTGGGAGCAGCGGAGCGCGCATCCGATGCTGGATGTCCGCTTGTTCCGCAATCTGAGGTTCAGCGCGGCTAGCGGTGCCGTCACCGTTTCGTTCTTCACGCTTTTCGGGTTCATCTTCCTGATGACGCAGTACTTCCAGTTCATCCGCGGCTACGGCCCGCTTTCTACTGGCGTGCACCTGCTGCCGGTCGCGCTTTCCGTCGGAATCGGGTCGGTCGCTGGAACGCAGCTCGCCGTCCGGGCAGGTACCAAGCTCGTCGTCACCGCCGGACTGGTCGCGATGGCCGGCTTCTACGGCTGGGTTGCTGCGGTGACCACGGGCACGATCAGCTACGGAACCATCGCGGTGCAGATGGTCCTGTACGGGCTCGGCATGGGTCTCACCTCGGCGCCCGCCACCGAATCGATCATGGGCGCGGTGTCCAAGCGGCACGCGGGCGTGGGTTCCGCGATCAACGACGCGACCCGGCTGCTCGGCGGCACCCTTGGTGTCGCGGTGATCGGCAGCGTGTACGCCTCGCTGTATGCGTCCCGCCTCACCGCGAGTATGCCTGCGGGCCTGCCCGCCCGGGTATCGGCCATAGCGCACCAATCGGTCGGCGCCGCGATCGAGGCCTCGGGCAGGATCGCGAGCCTGGGCCAGCCCGCTGTCGCCAACGCGCTCAGGGACGCCGCAACGGCCTCGTTCCTGCATGGCCTGTCCATCGGCTGCCTGGTCGCGGGCGGGGTCGCAGCTGGCGGGGCGATCCTCGCCGCGCTCTTCCTGCCTGCTCAGCCGCCGGGCCAAGCCCCCGAAGCGGCGCCTGACCGGATCTTGGAGCACGTCTAAGCGACGACCTGGAACAGGACGTGATCCTGCCAGCGGCCGGCGATGTTGAGGTAGGTCGGCGCGACGCCGATTCTGGTGAATCCGTTCCGCTCGAGGACCCGCTGCGACGCCACGTTGTGCAGCAAGGTGCCCGCCTGAACGCGGTGCAAGCCCAGTTCGCCGAAGGCCACTGCGACGGTCTCCCGGACCGCCGCTGTGGCCAGTCCGCGTCCGTTGTCCTTTTCGCTGACCCAGTAGCCAAGGTTTGCCGAATGAAAGGCTCCGCGCACGATGTCGTTGAGGTTAATCCGCCCCGCGACCTCGCCAGACTCGTTCAGGATCACTCTCGGATGAATTGTCCCCGCCCTGAGACGGTCAAGTGCGCTCTGCACGACAGCGCGCTGCCCGTCGATGGTGTAGAAGGCATCAGGGCGGACCGGTTCCCACGGAGCGAGGAAGTCGCGGTTAGCACGGTAGAGCTGGGCTATGGCCGAGGCGTCGTCGATCGTGAGGAGCCGGGTGACGGTCATCGGCTCATTCTTGCAAGCGTGACCTGGGAGCTAGACGATGAGACACATGCCGGACCGGTCTATCGAGGTACTTGGAGACCTTGACCGGCGGGCCAGCTGGATGCTGCTGGCCGACGGTGTCCCACAGTCCCACGTCGACCTTGATGACCCCAGATACCTGGGATTCGAGTACGTGCGGCGGCTGGGGCACCTGGTGGACCTGGCCGCACCTGCCGGCCAGCCGATCCGGGTCTTGCACCTGGGCGGCGGCGCACTGACGCTGGCGCGGTATGTGGCCGCTACGAGGCCGGGTTCCGCGCAACTTGCGGTTGACAATGACGCTGAGCTAGTCGCGATTGTCAGGGAGCGCCTGCCGCTCCCGCGCCGCCGAGCCGGGGCAAGCGGCCGGATCAGGATCCGAGTGGCCGATGCCAGGAAGGTTGTCGAGCAAACCAGGCCGGGATCATTCGATGTCGTGATCGCCGACATCTTCGCGGGGGGCCGCACGCCAGCTCACCTGACCTCTGCCGAATTCACCTCCGCCGCGGCGAACGCCCTCGCACCTGGCGGCTTGTTCGCGGTCAACATTGCCGACGGCCCACCGCTTGCGCACGCCAGGGCGAGGGTCGCGACGGTTCGTTCTGTGTTCTCGCACGTGTGCGTTATAGCCGATCCTGGCGTGCTGCGCGGCCGCCGGTTCGGCAACCTAGTCGCCGCCGGTTCAAGTGGAGATCTCCCGGTTACCGAGCTGGTCAGGCGTGCCGCGGCCGATCCGTTTCCTGGCCGGGTCATGTACGACCTGGACCGGTTCATCGCGGGAGCGAAGCCGATCACAGATGCATCGGCTGAGGCCTCGCCGAGCCCACCTCCAGAGGTGTTTGCGCGCAAGGCCGCGAGAGCGCGTAGCTCTTTACCCTGGGCCCTGAGTTATGACTGCAGCACGCGCTGGCCACCCGCCTGCGGAGCAGACTCGGTGACCGGCAGATGGAGTTCGAACGTGGCGCCATGGCCGACCGCGCTACGAACCCTGATCTCCCCCTGATGTGCCTCGGCGATCGCTTTGACGATCGCCAGGCCCAGGCCGAAGCCACCAGCCGTCCGGCTGCGGCCGACATCAACCCGCGAGAACCGACCGAAGATCCGCTCGACGTCTGCTGCCTGAATGCCCGGACCTGAGTCGCTCACAGTGATCACGATCGTGTCGTCCTCGTGCCGCGCGCTCAGCTCGATCTGATCGGAGGCCTCGGTATGGTCTACGGCGTTCTCGATCAGGGCGTCTAGTGCCATGGTTAGCCGGTCGGCATCGCCTTGCACTCTGCCGTCGGTCAATGATCCGAGCGACCATTGCCTGGGCACATGCCGCCACCGCTGCAGCGTCTCGACCAGAAGCTCATTAACGTCGACCGGAGCGAGATAGAGGAAGTCCGGCGCATCTGTTGAAGCGAGCAAGAGCAGCCGGCTGGTGAGCCGCCTGACCCTGTTGAGCTCGGCGGCGGCAACTCGCGCGTCGGCCGCGATCTCCGTGTTGGCCGCGGACTGCTCGATCAGCTCAACGTGCCCGAGCGCGATTGCGATTGGCGTGCCGAGCTCATGCGATGCGTCCTGCAAGAACTGACGTTGCCGGTCAAGCAGTATCAGGTTGTGTTCAGACACCTGCTTCATCTGTTCCATCGCCGAGATGCGCCTGCGCGAATGCCACACCATGACTACAAACATCAGGGCCAGGAGCGGAACCTCAGCAAGGTAGTCGGCGTCCTGCTTTCCGCGTAGCACCTGCCAGCCAATTAGCCCACCAGTTGCGAGGGTGATGGTAATGACGGTCACCAGCGCCGATCCGAGATGCCAGAGCCGGTAACCGTACAGTGCCGTCAGGCTCAGCCAGATGATGAGGAATGGAACCGTTTGCCAGGCGGGAACCAAACGCATTGCGAGCAGATTTAGCAGGATGAAGATCACCCAGGCGATGTCCACTCGATATGTTCGCGCCCAGCGCAGGACCCCGCCGACGCGCTTTACTGCACCTGTCTGCATGCCTGCCTCGTTACGGCTCCGTTTACGCCAACCGAATCCTACGACTCGTTTTGGCGTTCGGTAAGTCGTCTGTGCCAGCATGATTGCACCCAGCCTGCGTGCATTCAGGAGTCCGACGAAGTTCAGCCAAGATCGCGCCGCAATTTGCCGGCAGTGGCGATAGCGTTCGGCGACGGAGCGCGGCAGCGATGTGCTTAGGAGCATGGCCTCAGTGCCGCGCCGGCGCACCCCAGGCCGGCGCGGCACTGTGACACAACGCGCTTCCCCTCGATTGCCCACCCAAACGATCTCGGCCTGCCAGATTCCCGGCGATGACAGATCATCCTTGCCGGGCTCTGGGGAATTCCGCCTCCATCGAGCCCGGTACCCAGGTCACGCGGCGGCTGGTGGGCTGTGGCTGTGCAGGGTGCGGCCGTCGGGGCTCCGCGCGGTGGTGGTGCCGTCGGCGTTCAGCGTGATGGTCCAGCCCCACCGGTGGATCAGGATCAGGTGGTAAACGAACACAACAAGATGCAGTTCCCCAGGCTGGTGGTGCCGCCTTTGCTGCGGGGGATGATGTGATGCACCTGGCATCCGGCGGGGGGTGTGTCGCAGCCGGGGGCGGCGCAGTGCTTGTCGCGGGTGATGATGGCGCGGCGCAGGTGCGGCGGCACCAGCTCGGTCACCTTCCCCACGTCCAGCGGCAGGCTGACCGACCCGGCCGGCGGCGGCAGCGTCCCGGTCCGCAGCCAGGAGGCGAGGCCGGTGGGGCCGGAGAGCAGGGCGATGGCGTGGCGGAGCAGGAGTTCGCGGGCGGCGGCCTTGTTCCGCTCGATC
>DATAEH010000220.1:0-2656 GCA_036258115.1 Streptosporangiaceae bacterium | reverse complement strand
GTCGGAGACGCCCTGGCCGGAAAGGTTGCAACAGCAGGCGAGTCGCGGCGGCGAAGCTGGTCGCCGGGCCAACCGTGATCTTGATGCGATCTGCGCCTTGTTCGACATTGCAGCACGCTCAGAAGAAGTCTCGGGGCTTCGAGGGGTGACCGGCTTCTTGGCCGAGGTGGAGGGTCAGCAGATTCCGGCGGATCCGTTGCGCGAGTCGGAGCTACGCGGTGCGGCGGTCCGCGTGCTCACTGCCCACCGGGCAAAGGGGCTGGAGTGGGATCTGGTCGTCGTTGCGGGCGTCCAGGAAGGTCGCTGGCCAGACGTACGCCGGCGGGACTCCCTGTTGGAGCCGGACCGCCTAGGTCGGCATGAGGTGTCGGCCCCGGTTCCGACGGCCACCCGGATCGCCGAGGAGCGGCGGCTCTTTTACGTCGCATGCACTCGCGCTCGTTCGCGGCTGGTGGTGACCGCTGTCGCCGGCACGGAGGGCGAGGCTGACCAGCCGTCGCGTTTCATCACCGAGCTCGGCGTGATGCCACGCGAGCTGCCTGGTCGGCCGCAAAGACCGCTGACACTGGCGGCTCTGGTCGCTGAGCTGCGCAGCATCACGGTCAACCCTGAAGTCCCGCCGCGGCTACGGGAAGAAGCGGCCCTGCGGCTTGCGCGGCTGGCGGATGCGACCGATGCTCAGGGCCAGCCATTCGTGTCGGCTGCCCGACCGCAGCACTGGTGGGGGATGCGCGCGCTGACTCGATCCGACCGGCCCCTCGTGGCCTCCGAGGAACCGGTGCACCTCTCCGGCAGTCAGCTGGCGAGCGTGCTGGCCTGCCCGCGTCAGTGGTTTCTGGCAAGGAAGGCCCAAGGAGAGCCGGCACGCTCGGCTGCCGCGAGTTTTGGCTCGGTGGTCCATGTGCTCGCTGAATATGGCGCTCATACTCAGATGGATCACGACGAGCTCTCCTACCATCTGGAGTCGGTATGGCACCAGCTCGCCTTCGACGCCCACTGGTTGTCCGCGGTGGAGCGGGTGGAGGCAGAGTCCGCACTCGAACGCTTCCTGACGTGGCAAGAGGCAAGATCGGATCAGATCGTGCTCGGCACCGAGGTGGAATTCTCCTGCGAGGTCGATTTAGGCACTGATCGAATTCATCTCACCGGCAGTGCTGATCGAGTCGAGCGCGATCCTGACGGGCGTATTCGAATCGTGGACTTCAAGACCTCAAAAGCGCCGCCGACGGCTGCTGATATCGCCTTGCATGATCAACTCGGGGTGTATCAGCTGGCCGTCCAGCAAGGCGCTTTCGCCGCGGTAGCGGGGGAAAGTGCGCGGCCGGCCGGAGCCGAACTGGTGTATTTGAGGCTCGCCGATGGGGATAGCGGCCACCCGAGGATCTTTCTGCAAGCCTCGCTGGATGACGTCCCATTCCCAATCAAGCCGTTGGACGGCGCGGAATCGTCGCCCCGGGAACAGCCAACCTGGGTGCATCGTCGCTTGGCCGAGGCTGCGCAGATCATTCGTAGCGAACATCACGACGCTCGTATCGGACCTGGCTGTCGCTACTGCGCCTTTCGCACCAGCTGTCCGGCACAGCCGGTTGGGCAGCAGGTGCTGAAATGACAGTCCACACCCTGTTACCGCCGGCGCCGCGGATTCGACTCGACAGCCCCACGGAGCTGATCAACGCGCTAGGCATCTCCTTCTCCGCGCAGCAGCTGCAGGCCATCACCGCTCCGCTCCAGCCCGGCGTGATCATCGCGGGCGCAGGATCGGGCAAGACCACCGTGATGGCGGCCCGCGTGGTCTGGCTCGTCGGCACCGGCGCCGTGCGACCCGAAGAGGTGCTCGGTCTGACCTTTACCCGGAAGGCGGCTGCTGAGCTCTCCCAACGCGTACGCAATGCGCTGCTGCGTGCCGGGGTGATCGCCGATCGCGGCGTGGATGAATCTGGCGAACAGTTGATCATGACTTACGACGCCTTCGCTGCTCGGCTGGTAGCCGAACATGGGCTGCGGCTGGGTTTCGAAGCAGATCCGACTTTGATCAGCGGAGCAACCCGATATCGACTGGCATCGCGGGTGGTGAAGGCTGCGGCCGGGCCATTCGAATTCATTTCCCGGCTCCGGCCCGCGACCGTGACCGAGAGAGTGCTCAGACTCGACGCGGATCTTCAGCAACATCTGGTGAATGTGGGCGATCTGGACGGGCATGCTCGCGACCTGCTGCTCGGGCTCGCGGCGGCGCCGCGCAACAACCGAGGCAACCCCTATGTCGACGTCAAGAAGGCGGTCATTGCCTGCCAGGAGCGTCTCGAACTGGCCAGCCTGGTACGCGACTACCAGGACTTGAAGCGCCGCCTCGGGCTGGTGGAGTTCGCCGATCAGATGGGCATAGCGGCTCGGCTGGCCACTGAGGTGCCTCAGGTGTCCAGTGCGCTGCGGGCCGCCTTCCGAGTCGTGCTGCTCGATGAGTATCAGGACACCTCGGCAGCGCAGGCGATCATGTTGCGGGGGCTGTTCTCGGGACCGACTGCGACCGACGGTCGCGGACACCCCGTCACCGCCGTCGGTGATCCTTTCCAGGCGATTTATGGCTGGCGGGGTGCGGCGGCGAGCAACATCATGACCTTCGCCGACGACTTCCCGCGCGCGGACGGCCGACCAGCTC